>JANNWY010000307.1:0-142406 GCA_031409335.1 Chthoniobacteraceae bacterium
GTCGAGCGTTGCAGTCATGGCGCGACTATGCGCGCTGGCTGCGAAGCCGGCAAGCCGCTCGTTCAGCGCGCCGAATTCCTCCGGCTCTGCTGCCAGCCGCTCATGGAGGGGAAAGTCGATCTTCGCTTCCTAAAATGTGAACGGCGCGCAGCAGGACGTCGGCGAATGGGATTCTTAAATCGACCCCTTCTGCGTCGGATAGATCGACCAACGTCAGTGTTCAAAGAACTTTCCTCAGAATGCTCTCGAAAACCTCCAGAGCCACGAAGATTTCCTCGGAAGAGACCATCAGGCTCGTCACCGCGCGGATGGTGTCTGGGCCGACGGCGAGGACGCGCAGGCCAGCTTCATCGAGTGTGCGCACGAGGGTTGCAGCCGGGAGTTTCTGAACGCGCATCAGCACGATGTTCGTCTGCACGGAAGAAGGATCGAGTTCGAGTCCGGGCAGTTGGCTCAATCCCTCGGCTAGTGCGCGGGCGTTGGCATGGTCTTCGGCGAGCCGTTGGCGGTGATTCTCCAAGGCGTGGAGCGCACCGGCGGCGATAATGCCCGCTTGCCTCATGCCACCGCCGAACATCTTTCGGAACCGTCGTGCCCGCTCAATGAAATCCCGCGTCCCGCACAGCGCGGAACCGATAGGTGCGCCGAGTCCTTTTGAGAAACACACACTCACCGAGTCGAAGTGCGCCGCGTAATCGCCCTCCGGGATGCCCGTCGCGACTGCCGCGTTCCACAGCCGCGCGCCATCGAGGTGAAGCCGCAAGCCGTGCTGGCGGGACACGTCTGCGACTTCCCGGATGCGCGCGATCGGCCAAACGTTACCACCGCCGCGATTGTGCGTATTTTCCACACACACGAGTTTGGTAGGCGAATAGTGTTGGTCCGCAGGACGGAGCGTGGCTTCCAAATCCGCGAAGGTGAAGACGCCACGCACCCCGGGCAGGCAGCGACACATCACGCCAGCCAGCGCGGCAGGTGCACCCGTTTCATAGTAGAAAATGTGGGCGTTGCCATCGATGAGGATTTCATCGCCTGGTTCCGTGTGGGCACGCAGCGCCAGTTGGTTGGCCATGGTGCCGGAAGGCGTGAACACTGCGGCTTGCTTGCCGAGGATGTCCGCCACGCGTGCTTCGAGCCGCACCACAGTTGGATCGTCACCAAACACGTCATCACCTACTTCCGCCCGAGCCATCGCTTCGCGCATGAGAGGTGTGGGCTGGGTGATGGTATCGCTTCGTAAATCTATGGCCATAGTGCGGTGGGATAAAATCTTAGAGGGAGACAGTCGGTTCGTGAATCGTGAATTCTTTCTTCGTGGCGCTGTCTGGATGCCAACTTGCATTCGCTCACTTACTGGATTTGGCGGAACTCGTGCGCGGACAGCAGAACCTGCGCGTAGGATAGCCAGCGGGCGGCGGGCTCACCGCTGGCCGTGTCGGCGAGGAAGGCGAGGCCGAGATCGGTTTCCCCCGCGGCGGGCGGGCGCGAGTAGAGAAGCTCGTACGCGCGGATGATGCGGGCGCGATCATCGGCGCACTCGCGCTGGAGGCGCTCGGCGAGGGCTTTCGCGCGGGCGATCATGAAGGGGCTGTTCATCATGAAAAGGTATTGCTGCGGCACGGTGCTGACGGTGCGGGCTTCGCTGGTGGAGCGCGGGGCGGGGAAGTCGAAGAGGCGCAGGAATTCGTCGGACGGGTAGCTGTCGCCGTTGCGGCTCAAGGCGCTGTAAAGTGTCCGCCGTTTGCTTTCGAGCATGGCGTTGTTTGGCGCGCCGCCGATCGTGGCGTCGAGTTCGCCGGTGACGGTAAGCAGGCTGTCGCGCCACGACTCGACTTCAAGCTTGCGCGGGTTCATGCGCCAGAGCAGGCGGTTTTCGCCGTCTTTCGCAAAAGCGTCCGCGCGGTAGTGGCTGTTCATTTGCCAGGTCGATGAAAGCAGGATCGTGCGGTGCAGCTTTTTCAACGACCAGCCGTTTTCGACGAAGGTCGCGGCCAGCCAGTCGAGCAATTCCGGGTGCGTGGGCTTCTCGCCGATCACGCCGAAATTGCTCGGCGTGCGCGCGAGCGCCTGCCCGAAGTGATGCTTCCACACGCGATTCACGATCACCCGCGCGGTCAGCGGATTGGCCGGATCGACGACCGCGTCCGCGAGTTGCCGGCGTCCGCTGCCTTCGTTCAAAAGCGGTGCATTTTCCCCCGCGACGATTTGCGGAAAGCGGCGCGGAGCGGGTTCGCCCGGCTTGCGCAAATCGCCGCGAATCGCGACGGGCATGTCCGCGCTGCCACTGTCGGCGAGCATGTGCGCGCGCCGATACATTGGCGGCGCAGCTTTCCTCAGGCGCTCCAGTTCCGCCTTCAGCTCAGCCGTATCGACCTTGTCCTTCTCGGCAGTTTTGATCTTCTCCTCCTGCTCCTTGATGGCCTTTTGCGCGCTGTCGAATTCGGCCACCACCGGCTGCGCTGCCGTGGGCAGAAGGCCGGTCGCCGTGTTGTTAAAGATGCCGGCGAGAGCGTAGTAGTCCTTCGTCGTGATCGGGTCGAACTTGTGGTCGTGGCAGCGCGCACACGCGACGGTGAGCCCAAGGAACGCGCGCGAAAAAGTATCCACGCGATCCCCCAGTGTCTCCGCCCGCGCCTGCGCGACGGCTTCGTCCGTATTCCCATCGGTGATGTAAGTTGGCCCCACCGCAAAGAACCCGGTCGGAATGCCCGCCTCGCGATTTTCCGCACCCACATCCCCTGCGATCTGCGCGCGCACGAATTGATCGTAAGGCATGTCGCTATTCAGCGCCGCGACCACCCAATCCCGGTAACGCCAAATCTCGGGCAGCGGCTCGGGATCCAGCGCCCCACCGATCCCATCGCTGTAGCGCGCGACATCCAGCCAGTGCCGCCCCCAGCGTTCGCCGTATTGCGACGACGCGAGCAGCGCGTCCACGACCTTCGCGAAGGCATCCTGCGCCGCATCGCCCACGAATGCCGCCACCTGCTCCGGCGTCGGCGGCAGCCCGATCATGTCGAGATAGGCCCGGCGAATGAGCGTGCGTTTGTCGGCGGGAGCCGCCGGTTTCAGCGCCGCCGCTTCCAGTCCGGCGAGAATGAAGTTGTCGATCGGTTCGCGCACCCATGCCGCGTCCTTCACCGCGGGCGGTTCCACTTTCACGACTTTCCTAAACGCCCAGTGCTCCGCGCGAAACTTCTCCCAGTCGTATGCTTTCTTCTCAGTCGCGACCTGACTAGTCGGTGCGACTTTTTCGGGCCACGGACTACCCATGCGCACCCATGCCTCCAGGTCGGCGATCTGCGCATCGCCGAGCTTCTTCTTCGGAGGCATCGCCGTGTCCTGATCTTTGTAACGCACCGCCTTGATCAGCAAACTCGCGTCAGGATTTCCGGGCACGATCGCCACCCCGGTTTCCCCGCCTTTCAACATTCCCGCGCGTGTATCCAGCCGCAGTTCACCTTTCAGTTTCTTCGCTTCCTCGCTGTGACACCGGTAGCATTCCTCGGCAAAGAGCGGACGAATCTTTGTTTCAAAAAACTCGATCTGCTCCGGAGCGAAACTGTCCGCGAACGCGGCGAAACTGGGGAGTAATGTCAGCAGCAAACCGCGCGCACCCGGTGACCATCTGTTACTAGCGGACATACATGAATTCGGTGGAATTCAGCAGCGCCCAGCAGACGCTGGTGAGGCCGCGTTCATTTGCCGCGGCTGAAGCGCGGGCGGTTTCATCCGGGGCTGGCGCGCGTCCCAGCGCGAGGAAATACGCTGACTCGATGGCCGCATGGAGGTCGTCTTTCCCGCGTTGCATCGCGCGTTCGGCGAGATGTTTTGCCTGACGCTGCACGAAGGAATTGTTCATCAATTCCAGCGCTTGCAGCGGCGTGGTCGTGACACCGCGGCGCGGCGTTTTCACGGATGGATCGGGGCAGTCGAAGGCTTCGAGCATCGGGTCTTTGCCGCTGTTCACATTCGCGCGATAGACGGTGCGGCGGTTGAATTCCGGCTCCGCGCGATCCACGAGGTGGTAAAACGCGGCGTTGAATTCGGTGATCGTGAACGGGCGAAAACTCGGCCCGCCCACGGCGGGATTGAGCTGTCCGCTCACCGCGAGCATCGCATCGCGCACGGCCTCGGCTTCGAGGCGGCGCGGGGTGAAGCGCCATAGCAATTGATTGTCCGCATCGGTCGCCGCGGCGTTTTCGTTGAATGCGGACGATTGCCGGTAGGTCGCGGAATTCAGGATCAGCCGGTGCAGCGCTTTCACGCTCCAGCCACTTGCGATGAATTTCGCGGCAAGCCAGTCGAGCAACTCGGGATGCGTCGGTCGCGCACCGTTCACGCCGAAGTCGCTCGGCGTCGAGACGAGGCCTTGGCCGAAGTGAAAGTGCCAGACGCGATTTGCCATGACGCGGGCTGGGAGCGGATTGCGCGCATCCGCGAGCCAATCGGCAAATTTCAACAGCCGCTGCGCTTGGGGCGCATCCGCGGCGAGACCGAAATCCGCGTTCACTCCGGCGATCGCCGACAGCGCTCCGGGTGTCACGATATCTCCCGGCGATTTCACATCGCCACGCCGCAGCAAATGCGTCGGCGGCGGCTGCACGCGGAAGCCGGCATACGTGACCTCTTGCGCCGCTTTGCTGGCTTCGAGTTCTTCGTGCGCTTTCTTCATTTGCAAACGCGCATTTTCGTATTCGGCGCGCAGCGAGTCGCTCAGGCTGGCGAGCACTTCGGCTTGCGGAATGGAGACGCCCGCCGAGCGAAATGACGCCGCAATTTCCTCCGCGCTCAAAGCCCGATCGTAAAGCGAAGCCTGTTTAATTTCACCTCCGAGAAAGCCATTCCCCGCACCGTGATGTCTCAGCCCGAGCAAGAGTCGCGTCGTGCCCGCTTTGTAAGTCCGGAGCGGACGGGCGGGCGTGTAGGGTTTTGCGTACGGCGCGCCGTTGCGGAAGAGAGCGATGCTGTTGTCCGCGTGATAGACGATCGCCATGTGGATGAGCGTGCCGGGCTCGGCGGTTTCCTCCGGTGCGTCGAGGTCAAGCGTCCGCAAAAATCCGCCACTGCCCGCGATCCACTTTTTCGCCTGGCGTTCGCCAAAAACGATCGCGTCGAAATCACCCTCCGATTCGCTCTCGATGGAAATGGCCGCGCCGCCGCCCTGCTGCAAATCGGCGAGCACGACCCACGCTTCGAGCGTCTTCTCGCGGATGTCGCGCTGGAGCGGTGCGGTCTGAAAATAAGATGCTCCTTCCTTCGTGAGCAACAGCCGGTCGCCCGCGATTTTCGCCGCGCCCTTGAGTTCTCCGGGAATCGGACCGTTCGGCGCACCCTCGAATGTCCAACGCGCAAAAGGCATGGGACCGGAAATTTTCGAGTTGGGATGCTTCTGTCTGCCTTCAGCTTCGATGCGTGAAACAGTCGGCTGCGCGGAAGCGATCTCATTTTTCAAAGTCGCGATGCGATCCTCACGCGCCTTCACTTCTGCCGCGCTGGCGAAGGGCCGTTCGCCATGCTTCACGCCGTCGAATACCGACTTGATGCGGAAGTATTCCTCCTGCGGAATCGGGTCGAATTTGTGCGAATGGCACCGCGCGCAATTCACCGTGAGTCCAAGGAAAGTCTGCCCCACGACACTGATCATATCCTCCATTTCCTCCTCGCGCGTGACGGCTTTCTGGATGGCATTCGCCTGCGCATTTCCCGCCTGATCGAACGGCCCGCACACCAGAAAGCTCGTGCCGATGATGCCGTCACTCGTCACCGGCTCCAGAGCATCGCCGGCGACCTGTTCTTTCATAAAACGGTCATACGGCTTGTCGTCGTTGAAGCTCTTGATGACGTAGTCTCGGTAGTGCCACGCGTTGTCGCGCAGCCGGTCGTATTCAAAACCCTGACTCTCCGTGTAGCGCGCGACATCGAGCCAGTGGCGCCCCCAACGCTCGCCATACTGCGGCAACGCCAGCAGGCGATCGATGAGATTGCGGATTGCGGATTGCGGATCGCGGATTGATTCGGCGACGAACGCTGCCACTTCCTCCGGCGATGGCGGCAGCCCGATCAAATCGAAACTCAGCCGGCGAATCAGCGTCGCGCGATCCGCTTCCGCAGAAAGTGCGAGCCCGTCTTTTTCCAGCCGCGCGCGGATGAATGCGTCGATCGGATTCCCGCCATTTCCCGGCACCGCCGGTTCGCGCAATGGCTGCAGCGACCAATGTTCGCTGCGCGCGGGCTTCGCATCGTCCGGCCACTTCGCGCCCTGATCGATCCACGCCCGCAGCATCCCGATCTGCGCCGCCGTGAGCCGCTCGCCTTTCGGCGGCATCACCTTGTCCTCATCCAGTCCCGCGACGAGATGGATCAGCAAACTCTCCGCACTTTTCCCCGGCTCAAAGGCCTTCCCTTCATCCCCGCCCTTTGCCGCCGCCACCTTCGCATCCAGCCGCAGTCCGCCTTTCTGCTTTTCCGGCCCGTGACATTTCACACAGCGATCCACGAGCAGCGGTTGAACATCGCGCGCAAAATCGACCTCGATCGCAGCCGCTGGCGGCAGTTGAGGCGCTGCCGAATCCACGGCATTCGCGTGAAGCAGCGCGCCAAACAGCAGGGCACAAATTTGGGCGGGGCGGTTCATCGTTCGATTGCAAAACCCTGCGGTAACGCATTGCAGCAGGCAACAAATTCATAGTCCATGCTTTTTAGCCAAATGACGCGACTTATCGCAGCGCTAATGTCAGGAATACTACCCTATGAAAACTCCACTCCTCTTAACTCACATCGCCGTGTCCCTGGTCCTCGCATCCACTGCTTTCGCGAAAAGCGGATGGGTGGAGAATTTTGAAAAAGGTCTCCAGCAAGCCAGAACGGAAAAGAAAATCACGCTCGTGGATTTCACCGGCTCCGACTGGTGCTCGTGGTGCATGAAGCTCGACAAGGAGGTTTTCTCTGAGGCGAAATTCAAGGAATACGCGAAACAAAACCTCATCCTGATCGAAGTCGATTTTCCAAAGCTCAAGCCGTTGTCGCGTCCCAAACAGAAGAAGCACGACGACCTCGCGAAGCAGTATGAAGTCACCGGATTCCCATCCGTGATCGTGCTCGATGCCGATGGAAAAAAGCTCGGCAAACTCGGTTACATGCCGGGCGGACCGGAGGCGTTTATCGCGGCCATCGAAAAGCTAAAGGGAGCGTCGCCGCAGTAGTCGTCGGACGACGATCCGCCGCCCGCGCTGCCGGGCAAAGCAGTAGCCAAGTGGATATTCCCGGCTATAAGATTGTTGCATTCCCTATGATCCAAGACCGCATCGCCAAGATCGAAAGCACTCTCCAAAACGCGGCAAATCTCCCGGCTGAGACGAAGCGTGAATTGCTCACGCTGCTTGCCGAGTTGAAGGCCGAAGTCGCGCCGCTTGCCGACACGCACGGCGAAGACGCCGCAAGCATCGCGCGGTTTGCTGACGCATCGGTCCACGAGGCGACGCGCAGCGAGCGAAAGCCGGATCAAACCGCGGCGGCGCTCACGGGACTGAGCGCCTCGGTGGAAGGCTTCGAGGCGTCGCATCCGCGGTTGGTCCAGATCGTGGACCGCATCGCGGTGACGCTGTCGAACATGGGAATCTGACCGTTCGCGGAAAACCGCTCCGCCGCGTCAGTTCGCCACGACGTTTACCAAGCGGCCAGGGACGACGATGACTTTGCGGATCGTCTTCCCGGCGGTGTGCTCGGCGACTTTTGGCAGGGCCAGCGCGGCGGCTTCGACATCGGCGGTCGGCGCGTCTTTCGAAACAACTATTTTGTCGCGCAACTTCCCGTTCACTTGCACGGGATATTCGACTTCATCGACGACGAGCACGGCGGGATCGTAAGTCGGCCACGTCTGCCCGGCGATGAGTCCGTCGCCATCGAGGCGCGCCCAGAGTTCTTCCGCGAGATGTGGTGCGAAAGGCGCGAGCACCAGCAGCAGCGTGCGGATCGCGGAAATGGGGCGCGGATTCAGATTCACGAGTGCGTTTGTGCAGACCATCATCTGCGAGATCGCGGTGTTGAAACTGAGTTCCTCGATGTCTTCGCCGACCTTTTTCACCGTCGCATGGACCACGCGCAGCAGGGCTTTGTCCGGCTCCACTTTTTGGACAGCGGGACTCACGATCCATTCGCCGAGCTGGTTTTCCTCCATCACGAGCCGCCACACGCGGGCGAGGAAACGCGCCACGCCTTCCACGCCGGTCATCGACCACGGCTTGGTCGCTTCGAGCGGTCCCATAAACATTTCGTAGCAGCGCAGCGCATCGGCGCCGTATTCGCCGATCACGTCGTCCGGGTTCACCACGTTGCCGCGGCTCTTGCTCATCTTCTGTCCGTCGGAACCGAGGATCAGGCCTTGATTCACGAGCCGCTGGAAAGGCTCGGGGGTCGAGACGTGGCCGAGGTCGTGGAGCACCTTGTGCCAAAAGCGCGCGTAGAGCAGATGCAGCACGGCGTGCTCCGTGCCGCCGACGTAAAGATCGACGCCGCTTTGCGATTGCGGATTGCGGATTGCGGATTGCGGATTTTCGGGAACTGCGCCGGTCATCCAATAACGCTCGGCCTCGACACCGACGAAACGCTCCGCGTTTTGCGGATCGCAGTAGCGGAGGTAATACCAGCACGAGCCCGCCCAGTGCGGCATCGTGTTGGTCTCGCGCGTCGCGGTTTCGGAATAGCGAATCCAGTCGGTGGCTTTCGCGAGCGGGGGCTCGCCGGTGCCGGTCGGTTTGAAGTCATCGAGCGGTGGCGGCGTGAGTGGCAGCTCGGAAGCGTCGAGCGCACGGTGGCGGCCATTTTCCCAGACGATGGGAAACGGCTCGCCCCAGTAGCGCTGCCGGCTGAAAAGCCAGTCGCGCAGTTTGTAGTTGATGGTCTTTTTTCCAACCCCGAGCGCTTCGAGCCGAGCGATGATTTCGGCTTTCGCGATCGGTGTGGGCAGGCCATCGAGCGGGCCGCTGTGGATGGCGAAACCTTCGCCGGTGAAGCATTCGAGCGGTTCGGCGTCGCAAGGGCTCGATCCGCCGCCGAGCCCGAGCGCGGGGGTTTCGCTCACGACGGCGCGGATCGGCAGGGCGAATTTGCGCGCGAATTCCCAATCGCGTTCATCGTGCGCGGGCACGGC
The DNA here is from genome assembly GCA_031409335.1 of Chthoniobacteraceae bacterium. Classification (GTDB taxonomy): domain Bacteria; phylum Verrucomicrobiota; class Verrucomicrobiia; order Chthoniobacterales; family Chthoniobacteraceae; genus JANLQB01. The sequence goes on from JANNWY010000307.1 coordinate 9,152, forward strand.
CATGATCGCGCCCGTCCCGTATCCGGGCAGGACGTAGTCCGCGATCCAGATCGGGATGCGCTCGCCGTTAACGGGATTGATGGCGAATGCACCAGTCCAGATGCCGGATTTTTCTTTCGCGAGTTCGGTGCGGTCGAGATCGGATTTGCGTGCGGTCTTTTCCCGATACTCCTCGACGGCGGTGGCCTGCTCCTCGGTGACAACGTAGTCCACCATCGAATGCTCGGGCGCGAGGACCAAGTACGTTGCGCCGTAGAGCGTGTCGGGTCGTGTGGTGAAAACTTTAATCCACGGACTGCGATAGTGAGTTCCCGGTTCGGGCTCTGGATTTGGGATCGTTTGAAACCCGACCTCTGCGCCCTCACTCCGCCCAATCCAGTTCGACTGCAAAAGTTTGATCCCCACCGGCCAGTCCAGCCCTTCCAACTCATCAATGAGCCGCTGCGCAAAGGCCGTGATCCGCAGCATCCACTGCCGCATCGGCCTGCGCTCGACGGGATGCCCGCCGACTTCGGATTTGCCGTCGATCACTTCCTCATTCGCCAGCACGGTCCCCAATTCGGGGCACCAATTCACTGGAGCCTCAGCGACGTAGGCGAGGCGGACGTGGTCCGGCTCCTCGCCCGTGTAAGTCGCGATCGGTTCCGCCCGCTGCGTGTCCGGATTAAACCAAGCGCCGTAAATCTGGAGGAAGATCCACTGCGTCCAGCGGAGGTATCCGGCATCGGTCGTATTCACCTCGCGCGACCAGTCGTAGCCGAAGCCGATGCGCTGGAGCTGGCCTTTGAAGTGCGCGACGTTTTGCGCGGTGGTGACGGCGGGGTGCTGGCCGGTCTTGATCGCGTATTGCTCGGCGGGCAGGCCAAACGCATCCCAGCCCATCGGGTGCAGCACATTGAAACCGCGCATCGTTTTATACCGACCGATAATGTCCGTCGCCGTATAGCCCTCGGGATGCCCGACGTGCAGGCCCGCGCCGCTCGGATACGGGAACATATCGAGCACGTAGTATTTCGGGCGACCCGCGTCGAAGCCAGGATCGCCGGGATTTGGCACGCGAAAAGTCCCGCGCTCGGCCCAGACGCGCTGCCACGCGGGCTCGATGAGGTCGAAGGGATAGGGTTTGCGGCGATCGGAGGTGGACATCGGCGGAGAACATCGAACATCGAACATCGAACGTCGAACATCGAATGGTCCATGCACCGCAGTTTCTCCCTTTCGATGTTCGATGTTCGATGTTCGATGTTCGATGTTCGATGTTCGATGTTCGATTTTCCTCCCATGCGCCTCCTCATCGCCACCCGCAACGCTCACAAGACCGAAGAAATCCGCGCCATCCTCGGTGATGCGTGGGAGGTGAGTGATCTGAACGCGCATTCCGACGTGCCATCGCCCGAGGAGACCGGCGAGACTTTTTCGGAGAACGCCGCGATCAAGGCCGTGGCTGCATCGCGCGTTTTCGACGGATGGGTGCTGGCCGATGACAGCGGCCTGGAAGTGGACGCGCTATCAGGCGCGCCCGGTGTCCGCTCGGCGCGCTACGCCGGCGAAGGTGCGACCGACGCGGACAACCGCGCGAAGCTGCTGGCGGCATTGGCAGGCGTGCGGGGAAAGGCGCGCAGTGGGCGCTTCCGCTGCGCGATGGTGCTGGCGAAAGGGGGCGAAGTATTCGGGACGTTCGAGGGCACGGTGGAAGGCGTGATCGTGAACAGTGAGCGCGGCGAAGGCGGCTTCGGCTACGACGCGCTGTTCGTGCCGGAAGGCCACTGCGAAACCTTCGCGCAACTCCCGCCTGCCACCAAGAACCAGCTAAGCCACCGCGGCCGGGCGATGCATCAGGTCCGGGCACACCTCTGCGCTGGGACTACCTCATCAAGGCACTCGGCGAACGGACACTTTTGATTGGGCCGTTCATTTACCCGGAGCCTGTCTCCTCACCGCGTCGCTGAGGGGAACTACTTGTCCGTTTGCGTAAATGAGCAGTGGCCCGCCGTCATGGACGGCGGCGTGTTCGACAAACCACGGCTGCTTCCCCCATCGGAAAGGCGTGTAGGGCTGAGTGTCGAAAGGTGTGCCATTGTAATCGAGGCGCATTGATTCCTTCAGCGTCAGATCCGGGCTTCCGAGCGTTCGATGCTGCGACGCGCAAATCCAATTTTGTTGCGTAAGGCCGTACGGACTCAACGCTTGGATCCACAGGCGGGCATACTCCGTGGATTCGCCTTGCATCAAACCCGGATCGATTTGCGGCCAGTAGCCTTGGTCCATCACATGGCAAGAGGCTCCGTAGTAAAGATTGCGCAGGTTTGCCATGCATTTGGATTTCTCCGCCCGCGCATACATTGAGGTAGTGATCCCGACCAGCATCGTCACCAGTATCGCGATGATCAAAATGACCGTCGTCAACTCCAGGATCGTGAAGCCAGAAACGGTGGATCGCCGCAGCTTCAAGAAACACATGTGTTTTAGCCTGCTGGAGGCTAAGTCCGTCCCGCCTCTGCCGGCAGTAATGCAGCCGGATTTTTACTGCTCCAATGCAGCGACCGACTGTTGGAATCCGTCAACAACCAGAAACAGAGTACTCGTCGTCGTCACCGTCACTTGCTGGGTGGTGACATCGTCCGTGGTGTCATTCGGAGTGCCACCGTCGTCCGTGACGTTTCTCCTGGTGAGTTCCGAGATATCCATTTTCGCCTCGCCCTTTACGCGCAATGCGGAACCGGTTCCCGCCACTGCACCTTCCCCGGCTTTGAATTTCGCCCTGACGATTCCATTCGCAAAACCTCCTGGCTCAGTGACCGTCAGGTTTGCGTCGCCAAAAAGTTCGTCCGTAAGATTGAGCTCGGAGACGATGATGTCGAACTGACCTTTCACCAATCCCGAGAAGGAATTCTTGGCGGGGTCGGCGAGACCGGTAATCGTGCCGACGAAAGTTTTTCCTTCGGAAAAATAAACGAAGTCTCCCGTTCCCACTCCCTTCTGTTTCAAGGTCAGGGTAAAGAGACCCAGCCCGTTGAACTGATCCTGCCCTTTCGGCAGCAACACTCCGGCATAGTCGCCATTCAGATTGGTGGAACCGCTGACCGATCCACCGGGCCCGCCGCTAATCGCCCATGTCTGCGTTTGAAGAAAAACGAAGGCAAGAAGGAGGGAAAAAACTTGTTTCATAATGCTCCGAATTCAATCGCTTTCGGCACACAAGTCAAAACTTTATTTGCCAGTTTCGACATTTCGCTTGGTGGTTCCTCCCGCGCTCGTTTCCATGCCGACCCATTGTAATTTGTGAAAGCTCCGTTCAGCCTTTTCCTCGCACTGCGTTATCTCCGGCCAAAACGGACATTCGTTTCCATCATCACGCTCATCTCCATCGCGGGCGTCACGCTCGGGATCATGGTGCTCATCGTGGTGATTTCGGTGATGACCGGTTTCGACCGCGAACTCCAGCGCGTCGTGCTCGGCTTCGAGCCGCACATCACGATAGCCAACGGACAACTGCTGGAAAACTGGCGCGAGATTTTACCGAAGGTGGAGAAAACGCCCGGCGTCGTCGCCGCCGCGCCGTTCGTGCAGGGGCCGGTGCTCGCGGAGCATGAAGGGCGCGTCTATACGCCGACGATGCGCGGCATCCTGCTGGAGGCCGAGCAGAAGATCGTGGACCTGCGGAAAACCATCATCCACGGCACGGCAGAAATGGAGAGCGACACCGTCCTCCTCGGCACCGGGCTCGCCGCCTCGCTCGGGGTCAGCGTCGGGGATAAGATCACCGTCTATGCGCCGGGGAATATCAACGGCATCATCGAAGAGCTGCGCCGCGAGCAGGAGGATCCCAGCGCGGCAAAGAAGACGCTCGCGGACCTCAAGGACACCATCGTTCTGCCCAGTGAATTGCGCGTGATCGGCATCTTCGAGTCGGGCCGCAACATCTACGACACAGGCGTGATGATCGTCCCACTGTTCGTTGCGCAGGAGCTTTACACCTTGGGCGACGCCGTCCACGGCATCTCCGTAAAGACCACCAGCCCGGATGCAGCGGACGCGGTGAAAGTCGCGCTGGATTCCCAGCTCGATGACGCCTTCGCCGAGACGTGGTTTGAGAAGAATTCTGAACGTTTTGATGCCGTCCGCTTCGAGCGCGCGATGATGTTCATCATCCTCATGTTTCTGATCGTCATCGCCGCATTTGGCATCACAAGCACTCAGATAACCGTCACCATACAAAAGCGCCGGGAAATTGGCGTTCTAAAAGCGCTGGGAGCGAACACCGCGCAGATCGTCTGGGTTTTTCTCGCACAAGGAATGTTTGTGGGGATCGTCGGCAACCTGACCGGCTTGGCAATCGGGATAACAGTAATCGCCTTTCGCAATCCATTCAAAGATTGGCTGTCTGCCGTACTGCATCGCGACGTTTTTCCGGTGGGCATCTACGAACTCAACGGCATCCCCGCCGAAATCGTCCCGCGCGATGTCGCCATCATCTGCATCAGCGCATTCCTCATCTGCTCGCTTGCCGCGCTCCTTCCCGCCTACGCTGCCGCGCGGCTCGATCCGGTGAAGGCGCTGCGTTATGAGTAAAGCAAGCGTGCAGACTGATTGCGCGGTTTTCATTTGCTTGCCACGCCAAACACGCCGCGCATAGTAGGCGCTCCAAACGGAAAACCGCTTGGACATGGAAAAGCACTCGTAGCTCAACTGGATAGAGCGCTGCCCTCCGAAGGCAGAGGTTGTGGGTTCGACCCCCGCCGAGTGCATCCCGTCAGGCCACGGCGGCGGCTCGCCGGGTAAATCCCGGAATCATCGCGATCTCCCATCACGCGCAGCGGCGACGCGGGAATCCTTGTTCCGCCGGAGCTGCTACGACGGCCCCTCCCGTATGCGGCACCGATTTTGAGATCGCTGGAAAAAGCTTTTGACACGTCGGAGCGGCCCGCTACTTTCTGCGCCCCTGCCTCCCAGCGGGGTCAACTCAAACTCTAAATATAAGCAGGAGAGCCGCCCGGCGGTCTCGTTATTCACTGCACCTTTCCATGTCACAACATCGCAGCAAACGTTATCGCGCCGCCGCCTCCAAGGTGGACTCCAAAAAGGCGCTTCCCATCAGCGAAGCCGTCCAGGTTCTAAAATCGCTGCCGCCGACTAAGTTCGATCAGACGGTCACCCTTTCCTTCCGGCTGGGCGTCGATCCGAAACAGTCCGACCAGATGGTCCGCGGCACCTGCCCGCTCCCGCACGGTTCCGGAAAAAATGTGCGCGTCTTGGTTTTCGCGGAAGGCGCCGCGGCGCAAGCGGCTCGCGATGCTGGTGCTGAATTCGTCGGATACAAGGACATGATTGAGAAGTGCAATCAGGGCTTTCAGGATTTCGATGTCGCGGTCGCGACACCCGCTGCGATGGCCGAAGTCCGCAAACTCGGCAAGGTGCTCGGGCCACGTGGCCTGATGCCAAATCCGAAGACCGGCACGGTGACCGACGACACTGCGAAAGCGGTGCGCGAGGTCAAGGCCGGGCGCGTCGAATTCAAGCTGGACAAAGGCGGCAACGTCGCAGTCCCGGTTGGCAAGTTTTCCTTCGCCGTCGAGCAGCTCGCGGAGAACGGCGCGGCAGTCATCGAGGCCGTGGTCAAAAGCCGCCCGGCGACCGCCAAGGGCATTTTCGTCGAAAACGTCACGCTCAGCGCCACCATGTTGCCCGGCCTGAGAGTCGATGCCTCTTCCTTCATCAAGAACTAACCACCGGAAAGCCCATTTTCATGCATCCCGATAAAGCAACCATCGTTGACGATTTGCAGGTAAAGCTAAACGCTTCCCCGTTCCTGTTTGTGGCGGATTACACCGGCCTCAAAGTCGGTCAGTTTTCCGAACTCCGCACCCGCTTGTGGAATGCCGGAGCCCGCTGTCACGTCGTCAAAAACACCTTCCTAAAACGCGCCGCCGCCGGTGCCGGACTGCCCGAATTGGGCGAACTCAAAGGCCAGTCCGCCATCATTCTGGGTGACCAGGATGTGGCCGCTGCCGCGAAAGTATTAAAGACCTTCGCCGCGGAATTTAAGAAACCATCCGTAAAAATCGGCATCGTGGACAAGGCAGTCGTATCGCCCGAGCAGATTGGCGCGATCGCCGACCTTCCCTCCCGCGACGTCCTGCTCGCCACTTTCCTCGGCGTGCTCAATGCGCCCGCGAGCAAGCTCGTCCGCGTCCTCAACGAACCCGCCTCCTCGCTCGCGCGTCTGCTCAAAGCCAAGGCCGAGAAGGACGGAGCCGCAGCATAAACAACCCTTTCCCCGCTGGTGCCAGCCAGCGTCGAAACTCGGCTGCCGAAACCGGCGGTCGCGAATAAACAACAAACCAATGGTTCCTCGTCGGATCGGCAGCGGCCGGTCTTAATCCGCCTGAAGCTTCAGGTGCCGACGATACCGAAAAACACACAGACCTATGGCAGATACATCCGCATTAGTGGAACAACTCAGCGGGCTCACCGTCCTGGAAGTCGCTGATCTCGTCAAACAACTCGAAGAAAAGTGGGGCGTCAGCGCCGCCGCACCCGTGGCTGTCGCAGCCGCCGGCGGTGGTGGAGCCGCAGCCGCTGCTCCCGCCGAGGAGAAGACCTCCTTCGACGTGATCCTGAAAGCAGCCGATGCTGCGAAGAAGATCGCGATCATCAAGGAAGTGCGCGCAGTCGTCGCCGGCCTCGGCCTTGCCGAAGCCAAGGCGCTCGTCGAAGGCGCTCCGAAGGCCCTCAAAGAAGGCGTCACCAAGGAAGAAGCCGAAGAGATCAAGAAGAAAGTCGAAGCGGCAGGCGGCACCGTCGAGATCAAGTAAGACAACTCCCGATTTCCATTTCGGCGTTCCAGCGGGCCGCGAGGTCCGCTGGACGCCACGGGAGGGTGGTCCAACTGAAATGGCGACATCCACGGGTGTCGCTTTTTCATTTTAAGGGCGGGCCAACAATTTTCTCGGGCCGACGAACATTTGTTTCGCATGCGACAGAAGTTTGTGTTTCCCAAACGAGAGTGCTCAGCTCTTGCATTCCCGGAAATCAGCGGAATCCTCGCACGATGAAATCCCTCCTCCGCACTGTGGTACTCCTTGTGGCCCTGCCGATCGTGTCCGCACGCGCGGCGGACGCCAGTTTCGATGCGATCCTCGCGACTCCCGGCCTGTGGTCGCTCAATCAGGATGATTTTCAAAAAAACACGCCGGCGCTTCCCTTTCGGTGGACCTCGACCGCCCGGGACTCGGCCCGCGCTGCGCGACCAGGGATGGCGCTGTTCGGTTTGCCGGTCGTCGAAGCCATCGCGCGCTTCGAAGCGGACAAGCTGGCCTCTTTCACCGCGAACATTTACGCGCGCGGTGACGCGGGGGATTTGACGAAGGATCGGTTCGACGCGCTCGTCCGTGAATCCGTCGCGGCCATCACGAAGGCGACGAATGTGAAATTTACCGACCGGGGGAAAGATCCGTCGAGCGCGGTGAAAGCGGAGGGGCTGCTGTGGAAAACGGAGACGGCGCTGTTCACACTGGAATACAGTTTTACGAAAGAGATGAAGACGCGTGATATTCCGTTTCGCGCGGAGTTCGTCCGGCTGCAAATCACCCCGCCAGCGAAGGGTGTCGCCGCATTGGCCAGCGCCGGATCGGCATCGACGCCCCGCTTCAACGCCGCCACCCATGTGCAGCGCGATGCGGTGACTGGCGATACGTTCATCAAGGACGTGCCGATGGTCGATCAGGGGCAAAAGGGCTACTGCGTCGTCGCCAGCACCGAGCGGGTGATGCGCTACTATGGCGGCGATGTGGATGCGAACGAACTCGCGCAGATCGCCAACTCGGATGCCGAAGGCGGCACCAGCCAGCAGGCCATGATCGCATCCCTGAAAAAGGTCGCGGCGCGATTGAAAGTCCGGGTGCGCGAATTGGAAAAGATGGAAGTGAAGGACATCCTCGATCTCATCAAGGACTACAATCGCGCGGCGAAGAAAGAGGGTGCGAGCCAGATTCCGGACCAAGGCCGCATGCTCGACATGGGCGCGATTTATGCCGCTATGAAAGGCGACGTCTTACGCGATGCCCGCACAAAAAACAAATCCGATCTCAGCCGCTTCCAGCGCACCGTGGCGGAGCATACCGACAAGGGAATCCCACTGCTCTGGACGGTGCAACTCGGCATCCTGCAGGACAAAAACATTCCCCAGAGCGGCGGCGGTCACATGCGGCTGATCATCGGCTACAACGCGAAAACGAATGACATCCTCTTCTCCGACTCGTGGGGCGCGGGGCACGAGCTGAAGCGGATGCCAGCGGTGGACGCGTGGACCATCACCACGAGCCTGACCAAGATCGAGCCGATGTGAAAAGGCCTGGCTCTGGAGCCGCGTGGCACGTTCCCGGTGCCAGGTCGTTGCCGACAGAGCTTCTCCACGAAGTGCGCTCGCTCGCGGCTTTACGGCTTTAACACCGACCCGCCGGAGCCCCCACGGCGGACCAGCGATTCGCGCGCGGTTTTGACAAGCGCCTGCTCCTCTGGCAGGAGCTTCCCGGTCTGCGCGATCGCCATGTATTTTTCCGCATCCTCGGGGGTATCGCTGTCCACGAGCATCGCCGCGAAATAAGCGGCGCAACTCGGATCGGCGAGCAGCTTCTCGTCGAGCGAACGCATGAGTTTCACGCCCTCTTCCGTTCGTCCTCGCAGGTAAAGCGCGTACGCGTAAGTCGAGGTAATCAACTGGTTTTTCGGATGCTTTTGGTGCAGCTCGTCAGCCAGCGCCTGCGCGCGCTCGACGTTTGTGTTCAGAAGTAACGACAGCAAAACGGTGTTGTTTTGTGCGACCACATCCTTCGGGTCGATCTCGTTCATCCGTGAGGCCACGTTCAGCAAACTGAGCGTGTTTCCTTTCGCGGCGTACACCTGGTTCAGGGTGCTCAGTGCCGATCGTTGTCCCCCATTGCCTCGCGCGATTGTCCACAACACATCGGTCATTTCATCTTCCCATCCCCATTTGGACGCGTGCCGGGTGAGCAAAATCAGTTCGTCTGGTCGGCCGGACGCAGCCTTGACGGCGCCGTTCCACGAGTTGCGCGACGGAAGAGTGTCGCCGGTTTCACGCTGGGCCCGGGCGAGGAACGCCAGGCGCAGAAACTCCCCGCGCTCCCAGTTGGTCTCCGTCACCAACGGCCTGAGCGCATCCCAATTGTTCTGAAGGGCATAACACTCACCGATGGCGATCGGCACCGGCATTTTCGATGCGGTCTCTGCCGGGAGGCGCTTGCCCCATTCCACAGCGATCAGAACGAGGCCGTTCCCGGAAAGCCACGTAATGAGCGTGGCGGCGTCGTCCGCGTTGCCGTTTGCCTGCTCCTGAAGGCCCATTAAATAGCTGTGAAATTGCGGCAGTTTGAAACGCCGGAGGAGTCCGAGGTGAAGCATTCGGTCGCCAAAAGTCGCGTCCGTTGCACTCTGGATTTGCTTCGAGAGCGCGAGCGCCTTTTCCCATTCCTTGCTGCGAAACAAATTGGTGAGAAGCACCCGCGCAGCCCCGCGTCCGAACTTGGGATGCGAGATGTAGCGCTCGATGTCTGCCCGCGCACCGTTCCGGATGTTTGCATCGTCCGATTGCATCCGCACCGAGGCCAGGCGCAACCGAAATTCGTCATTCGTCGGATCCAGTCTCACCGCCTCGCCAAGATGTTTTTCCGCGTCGGCAATCTGATTCGCCCCAAACGCGAGGCGACCCGCCGCATCGTGAAAGGCCGCCCCCTTCCTGCCGTCCTCCCCGACCAGCGCCAATGCTTGCTCCGCGAGCGCCGCTTCATTGTGACGCAGCGCGCAATCAGCCAATGCAATCTGATTGGCCGCGACATTGGGTTCCAGTTTGGCGACCGTGCGATGCCAGAAGATGGCCTCTTTCAACGCGGCAGCTTCCGTCAGTTCGACCATCACCCGATTTGCAGCGAGATTCCTCGGATTCATCGCGAGCGCATGCCGGGCGGAAAGCAGTGCCTCCTTCAAATCCTTCTTCTCAATCGAAGCGCGCGCCCGCTCGACCATCCGATGCTGCCGGACCTTCCGGAATTCCCGCCAGCCAAATGCGGCAGCAGCGGCGATTGCCGCGAGGACAAGGAGGCGAAACAGCCAAGTTTTCAGTCGGCGACGTGACCGGGTTCGTCCCGGACTCGGCGAGTGTTTCCGGGAGGGCTCAGCGTCCATATTTCCTTATGCTCATCATTGGCATGCAAAGAAAGAATCCACATTGATGCGAATGCAATGTTTTTCCATAGTGTTCGGTGGCCTTGCCGACAAGGGAATCCCGCTGCTTGAGACGGTGCAACTCGGCAACCTACAGGACAAAAAAACTCTCCACAGCGGCGACGGTCACATGCGGCTGATCATCGGCGACAACGCGAAACCCAACGGCATTCTCTTCTCCGAATAGTGGGGTGCGTGGACTATCACGACGAGCCTGACCAAGGTCGAACCGATGCAATTTGACCGTAACTACGCAACTTGCAGAGGCCTCGCGAGATTCGACCACGAGTCCAGGGAATGAGTGAGGGAACCAGACGCTTGCTCCCACTCGCGCGGATTCATTTCGGCGGGCTCGGGATTCTTTTTCTTGGGCGGCTCTTCGGCGACGCGATCCGCGTCCGCGCCAAATAGCTTGGGCAGGGCGGCCAGCACCAGTTTTTCGGCGGACGGAATGAAGCAGTCGCTCGTCACCTTGATGAAAAGATCATGGCCCCACAGTGTCTTTAATCCTTCCAATTCGGTCGCCGAACAATCGACGATGAATATTCTCTCACTGATAAAGAGTTCCGCGAGAAGTTCTGGGTCCAGAAAATACCGTTGAGCTTCGTTTGCCCACTCTTCGACATGGGGTGAAAAGTGATTTCCCGGTCCGAGAAAGTGATGGATGAATTCCTCCGTTCCGTTCAGTCCAACCGGCGCTTTTCGGAATTGGCAAATGTCCATGCTCAACGCGACCACCGGATCGTGGAGCTTCTGCGAATAGCTGCGCTCCGCCCCAAACTGGCGAAACCCCGACAAATCGTAGAACGAACTGTGGCTCGGGCTGACCGTCGCGATGGCCTGATGAAAACCTGCCGCCGTCATGTGCGCGACCGCACAGCGCATCAATTCGGTGGGAACAGCCGACTTGCGGTACGCCGGATCGACCGCTTGGTTCGTGATCTCGCACAGGCGCTGCCCAGTCGCCCTCAGCGCATCCAATTCCGCCTTGAACGAAGCATCTGACGGGAGGCCCAACTCCGGCGTATCCGCGACGACACCCAAGACTCCCACGACTTTGCCGTCCACCTTGGCCACGAATGTGGCCATATCCGCCGTCATCTCGAAAATCCTCAGCCGCATCCCTGTCGCGACCGGCTCGATGAAACCGGTCCCCAAGTAAACGTCATGCACGAGCCGGTAAGCTTTCCGCAAATCCTCCAACGTGCAGGCTCTTTCGATTGTTGCCCCCAAAGTATTGTCGCCAAACAATCCCGAGCGCGACAACAGCCATAATTTGCGATCCACCAACGAGCGGTCGATGACTGGCGCGGGCCGCAAGTGCCGCGGTTTGATGTCCACCAGCTTGGGCGTGGGTGGAACGATGGTTGGTTCGAGACATATGGGCATCGGTGCAGGACTGATGCGGACGGTGCTTTTGGGGCTCCCGCAATGCGAAGTAAGAAAGCTGGAGACGACGCGACCAGCTTCGGTCAATTTCGCAATGCCGACGACCGTCACCGACCACAACCACGAGAGGCACGAGAGACAAGCGGTCTGGCAGGCGTTGTTCGAGGTCAGTGTACCGAACTCCCGCACGCCGAAGGCGACGGCGACTGCCATCATGGTCCGAGGAATTGATCTCTCGCCGGTCATGTCTGTTTTCCCGATCAGTTCACTGCCACACCGCCCAGTGCCGATCTCGACAAATCAAACTCGAATTGGCAGCGAACCTGACGCCTCGCCATGGATCGAGACGCCGGGAACGCCGAAGGTCGTCTCCAGAACAAATTCGGAAACAAACCAGTGTGTAGGACAAATGATGACATATTGGAGTTCTGAACTCCTACATGCGAACGCCGAATAGGCGGACGCGCTGAGGGGCCGTGGAGGTTGGCCGACGAATCCAGAAGGTCAAGGTTTATTTGACCCGAATTAGAAAAAAATAGCGTTACGATCGACCGGTCCCAGTCAGGAAAACGTGTGAACCCCCGTCAGACACAGTTTCCCCAATCGTCGGACTGGTCGCAGTTCCAGCCGTCGAAAATGGCGTTTCGATGGCTGTTCCGCACCACGCCGTGAGCCTCAAACGTCCGTCCCCGCGAACATAAGGAGGGACGATTCCGCTGCGTCCCCTGCCGATCCCGTCCGGTGCGCGATGTTTGCCCCGTCTGCCGGTCAGGGTGCCGCTTGGGCGGGCGGCGCAAGTCTCGGGTTAGCGTCGTCGCGAAGGTTCGCGACAGCGAGGACCGCAGCAATCCACGACTTCGCGCGAGTGAGGAAGGATCGCCCCGTCGCCGATGCGAATAGTCGCCGTCCCCAAGCGCGCTCCAGGCACCGCAATTGCGGTCCGGAACACTCGGTGATCAACCCCGTGTCCGTGATGAAAAGTCGCCGGAGCAGACCCGCATCGCGAAACTGAGCCTTGGCCTGCCGGCTCCACTCCTCGACTGTCTTGATGAACGGGTTTCCGTCCGTCAGGAAATTGTGAATGAATCGTTTCGCGTCATCGTATTCCGACATCGGAACGCGATATTGACCGAGCCCCGCACTGAGCGCGACGACTGGATCAAAGACGGTCGCGGAATAGCTGCGCACACTGCCAATTTCGCGAAAACCCAGAATCCGGTAAAACGCGCTGTGATTCGGGCTGATGGTCGCGATCGTCTCGTCGGAATCCCCCTGGATGACATGCGCGGCCGCGCACCTCATGAGTTCCGTGGCGAGACCGGTTTTGCGATATTCCTCGGCGATCGCCTGGTTGGTCATCTCGGAAAGTTTGCTGCCGCCTTCGCGCAGCGCGTCCAATTCGGCCCTGAAAGAAACATCCGAAGGCAGGCCCAGCGCTGGCGTATCCACCGCCACACTGACCACGCCGACGACTTTTCCCGCGATTTTTGCCACGAACGTCGCCTCGTCGGGCAAAGCCTCGAACATTCGCACACGCAGCCCGGACAACTGCCGGCGAATGTAACCCGCGTCCACATACACATCGTGAACCAAGCGATACGCGCTCTCCAAGTCGTCGAGACTGCAAGCCCGTTCGATCGTCGCGCCGCAAGTATCCTGCCCAAACAGGCCGGAACGCTGGAGCATGGCAAGCCTGCGCTTGCTCCGCTGATCGCCCGCCGCAGCGGACGGGGGGCGCTCCTGCCCGCTGACCGCGCGCGCACTGCGGATCGCCGTTGATGGAATGGTTTTCCTATCCGGAGATCGGACGTGCGCCGCCTCCGCCATTTTCAAACTCAGTCGGGCAACATGGCGCGTAACCGCGCGATAATGCCTCCCGCTAAACGTCTGCCACTGATGAGTCACCTTCTGGAGTTGAAAATATGGCATACTATACTGTTCATAGCCACAAAAGCAGCAATCATGCTGCCGAGGACGAAAACTGCCGCCTTGCGATGCCAGTCTGACGCTGCGCGACGCGCCGAGATTCGTCGCCCGCCAGCGCAGGGTTCGGGCCAGAACTCGCGAAAGCCACCTCTGAATCAGGGCTGACGCATCAAAAAACAATCTGTCATTTCGACCGGAGCGAAGGCGGAAAGGTGGGCGAAGCGTAGTGGAGAAACCTCAAACTTTTCTTCGGCGGACGAAGGCGGGGCGGAGCCGCAGGACATTTGTGCTCCCCGCCACCTGGCCCGAAGAAAAGTGAGAGGTTTCTCCACTACGCTCCGCCCGCTGGCCCGCCTTCGCTTTGGTCGAAATGACAGGCTGTTTTTTGATGCGATCGCCCTGAACTCACCATTGACACACGGCGTGGAAATGCGCAGAACCTACGCCCGAAGGTTGGGAAGGCTGCGAGCGGCGGAACGTCTGCCTTGAAGCAGCCACCAGACCCTCAAACTTAGGAGTCCTCGATGCAAAGCCCCTTGTCTCATCCATGTGTCGGAAATGACACGCTGCGGAAATCCACTGAAAGTCGTGCCCAGCGGTATGAGCGAAGACTTGCAATCGGCCTCTGCGTCATGGCACTCATGTTGTCGGAGGTCAGCAACGCGATCGGCGGTCGTCCGTTGGAGGAGTATGATTTTTCGCTGCGCTTTCCGGCGGCGATCAGCCGGTTCGCCTCCTATGCCGATGTCGCTGCGGAAGGCGGCGCGCAAGCTGCCAGCGAGTGGTCCAGCTCGACCAACCCGGCATCCGCAGCCTGGCCAAAGCCGGACGCGGCGGAAAGACCCAGAATCGCCCTGTCACCGCAATTCTCCGCCATCGGATTCGGCTCAGGCAACCACCTCTACGTCACCGCCGAAGCGCTCACCATCGACGCTGGAAAATGGGGCGTATTCCTCCCCGCTTTGGCCCAAGTCACCAGCAATAACGAGCAACGCCGCGACGGCCTCGGATACCGCTTCGATGCCCAATATTACCAACTGCAATGGGGAAAGCTCATCAACCCGGCGTGGACCGTCGGTGCCAACGTCAACGTCACCAGCTCCTCCACCCGCTTGGATGTCGCCGGCACACGCGTCGCGCGGAGCCGGAGCGACTCATACAATTTCCGTCTCGGGTTGGTCCATCAGGCGCTCCCCAGATTGCGCGTGGGCATGGTGCTCGACTATGCGGCGACTCCATCGCGCACCACCGCCGTGGTCTTCAACCCCGCGACCTTTGCCATCGAAACCCAGCGCACCACCGATACCGCCCACCAGGTCCTCGTGCGAACCGGTCTAGTATGGCGATACGCCGACGGATGCGACTTGTATCTCGACTACCAGGCGGGTGTCTTCACCGATGCCACCGGCACCCTTCACGTGCATCGTTTTCCCATTGGTATCGAGCACATGCTGATTAGAAACGTGCTTTTCCTCCGAGCAGGCACACTCATCGACACCCGCGGCAACATCGCCCTGACGACCGGGTTCGGTCTCTCGCTAGGCAAGCGCGCCAGCCTCGACGTCGCCTACCAATACGACATGCTCCCGGAAATCCGCCAGGAATTCGGCCCCGCGCAATCCCTCATATTATCACTGGCAGTCGGATTTTAGGATGATTCAGATCAACACGTTTTCTGTTGCTGATCTGTTCGCAGTAGTTCTTACCGCTGGTGTATCGGTGACGCTATTATATCGCTATTTGCGACTGACTGAGAGAGCCGAGGATGGATTGGTCCTGATGATGTTGTTCTTCTTGTTTTTCTACAGTCTGGCCGTACTGATTACAGATAACATCGTGCCCTCTGGGATCCCGGCTTCCGCCGTGCCCAATGGTGCCCACCGCACACTTTTCTGGTATCGCCTCGTATATGTTGCCGGCACCTTTCTACTTGCATCAATTGCTCACTTTAGCCTTCGATATTGTCGAAGTGAACACTTGCCAGGATTGCAAGCCACTTGGCTTTACGGTGGCAGTTTACTGATCTGCCCATTTTTCTGGTCGGACTCTTTTTTCCGTGCTTCCGCAAAACCACGCAGCTTCACCAGCAGCAGTCATTGCGCAGTGCCCTGGATGCCGGATTCCGGGATTTTGGTCTATGTCTATCTCGCGGTATGGCTGGCGGCGAACATATACGTTCAGTTCCTATTCTGGAAACGCTTCCAGACTAATATTGGAAAATCGGCAGGCTATGTATCCAATATCGTGCGGGCGGGAATTACTCTTTGGGGACTTGCTGGCGTAATTGCGATAGCTTTAGCCGCCAGTGATTATACCGGAGTCGATGTAACCAGTCCACTCGCGGCTGTTTCGATGGTAATGCTTGCGATGGGTATTGGCGATGAATACACCCAACACGAACGGGAGCGGGTTCATGTAACCCGTCGCTTTAAGAGTTACGTGGATCCTGCCTTGGTAAAGTATGTGATTGAACACCCGGAGCACGAGCACTTTGACGGCGAGGTTCGGGAGATGACGGTCGTGTTTACTGATTTGGACGGATTTACACAATTGTCGGAAAGACTCCGCGAAGGGATTGTCCCGCTTCTAAACCAGTATCTGAAAGTGATGACGCCCCTGATTCGCGAGCACAATGGGTATCGAAACAAGTGGCTTGGCGACGGTATGATGTTCTTTTACGGGGCACCAGAAACCAATCCAGATCACGCAATCCACGCAGTCGCGACGGTGCTGAAGATGCAGGAAATGATGCTAAAGTTTAACGAGAGCCTTGCCCTACAGCGGGAGTATTTGGGCGAAGCATTGCTGCCACTTGCGATGCGAACCGGCGTGAGTACCGGTAAAATGGTCGTGGGTGACGCGGGACCTTCGGATGCCAGCGACTACACGGCCATCGGAGCTTCGGTGAATCTTGGCGCTCGCTTGGAGTCGGCCAACAAAGTGATGGGAACCCGTATTCTCCTCAGCGAACACACCGTCAGATTACTACCGCCGGATCTTTTTCTCGTTCGACCGATTGGGAGATTGAAATTGGTGGGTGTGGCGCGTGCGGAAATGGCTTTCGAGCCAATCGCCCATTTCAGCGAGGCTACCGACAAACAAAAGCGATGTGCAGAGCTATCCACCGAGATGGTCACATGTTTCCGGAAGTCGGATTTCCATGGCTGCCTGGCTGCGGAGGAAAAAATGGCGTCGGAAATTGGACCCAGCAAACTTGGAGAAGTTTATCGGCAACATTGTGGACAATACCTGCTCGACGCGCCCAACCCGGGATTCAAAGGGGAGATCGTTCTAGCGACAAAATGACCATGAGATCGGTTCCGTTCCTGCGCGAATCCTCACCTCCTGCGCCTTGATGTTCCCACCAAACACGCCACACTCGTTCCATCTTCCTCTCTGCAACTGACCAATTTATGGGGAAGGGAAGCTCATGCGACATGAATTACACTCGAAAACTTTTAGTAATCCTTTTGAGTCGGCTCGCAAAGCGCTTGATACGGAAACCAAGCTATACTCGCTCTGAAAGGGCTGCCAGCAAAGCGATGCGCAAATCCTTTCTTCGGTCGCTTAAGATCAGCCCATCTTATCGCGGATCAATTAAGAGCCGACATGAAATTCCCATTATCGATAAAATGGCGATTTTCGGGTCGCGGCGACTCAAAGATTTTATCGATCACGACGCAATCAGACGGGTGAGTTCGTTTTTGGTGAGTTCTGGATCGTCAGGCACCTTTGCCTTTGGACTAAAAACCAAAGCCGAGCTTTGGCACAACGCTCTTCGATCGGATATTGGCCTCGAAATCATATTTGGAGCGTGGTCCAAAAAGACTCTTCTAATCAACTGTTTACCCATGGGCTCGCGGGTCTATACCCAGTTGCCAGCCTCAGACGTTGGTGCTCACAGCACCAGGGCATTGGCCGTTATCGAAGCGGCGGCAGAGAGCTTCGAGCAGCTCCTGATCATCGGCATGGGCCACTTGTTCTTCAAGAGGCTCATTGAAGAGGGGGAGACTAGAGGGCTCCGTTGGAATTCTATTAACGCCTACTTTCTTTCTGGCGGGGAGGCATTTTCCGAGGGGGCCAGGACTTACCTCATGAGCCGATGGGAAGGAGCCGTAACTTCTTTGGAGCCTCCAAGATGGTCCAGTTCAGGCGGCGTCACCGAACTCTTTCTGAATGCGTTGTTTTTTGAAACCCCGGAAACGATTCGAGTCCGCCGTGAACTTGTAACTCATCCTAAACTTCGCAGATTTTTCCTATCTTCTGATACAACCGCTGTGCCGATGGTCTTCGCGTGGGATCCAAGCACAAGTCTGATCGAGATCATCAATGAAGACTCGAATGGTTTCGGCGATATCGTGGTCACAAACGTCGATCGAAGTTCGTTGTTGCCTTTGACGCGCTACAATTTGCGCGATTTGGGTAGAGTGATCACGCGCGACGTTCTGATTGAAGGATTCTCAGAGCTGGGGCGCAGTGATCTCATTCCTCAACTCGGCTTTCCTTGGATTCTTGTGTGGGGTCGAACACCGCGCGACGGTCGGATGGATTTTCTTGAGCTATCCTACCAGATCCAAGACGCATATTATTCAGCAAGGGACGCGGTTGGAAGTATCACGGGAAATTTCCGCATCCTATCCGAGGAAGTCGCGCCGAACGAAATAATCGAAGTTCTGTTTCAGGCTAAGCCCGATGCATCCTGCCTCAACGTCGTTAAGGAATCTCTCGCCAAGGCTCTCGAATCGATCCCAAAACGGAGATTTCAGGTTGAAGTCAAGAGATTCCACGAGTTTCAATTCAATATGGATATGAGTTTTGAAAATAAATTTCAGTTTTACAATAGCGCCAACGCCGCGACTCGGACTTCCAACTAACGATCAACCGAGATCGACTTTGCCTTTTACTGTTCTGTCATGAATGCATGGATTTACCTTTTGCTGGCGGGATTTTTCGAGATCGGCTTTACGACATTCATGAAGTTGTCAGACGGGTTTTCAAAGTGGCCCCATACGTTGGCATTTGTAGTTTGCTCGATCGCGAGTTTCGGCCTGCTCAACAAGGCGGTTAGCGTTATCCCTTTGGGTACAGCATACGCGGTCTGGACGGGGATGGGAGCGGCTGGGACCGCCCTCGTTGGTATTCTGTTTTTCAAAGACCCGGCGGATAGTTGGCGGCTGGTGTTTCTCAGCACGCTGATCGGATCGATCGTCGGACTGAAATTTTTCACTGCAAACAAAGCCTGAAGGCACACCGTCACCGGCGCGGCTTTCAAGGCGTTCGCAGCGCCATCGCTCAACTCACGGGGAGGTTCGTGAAATTGAACGGGCAATATCGGCGCTATTGCTGCTTGCGGGTGACGGCATTGACGTGCCGCGCTGCCGACGCCTGATGTTGGCGGTATCAGGGCAAACATCAGCCTTGGGTATTTGATCACGCTGTAGCGGTCCTTTCCACGCGCGGGCGGCAGCCTTCCACCAACTCATCGAAGGGTGCGCCAATTGCGGAAGCGCGTTCCAAGGCAGGCTGGGATGCAGGTGGTGGGCATGGTGGCAGTTGAAGTGGAGAATGGTCGCCGACAGCCAGGATGGGAGCCGCAAGTCCATCGCGTGCGTTGGATCGCCCACGGGCGTCTCATAGTGGTAAATGTAGTCGAGCGCAGAGATTAACAGCGCGCGGGCGGCAATGACGGCCGCGAGCAGTTCCAAACGATCCCAATATAGCCAGGTTGAGGCACCGAAGAATCCGACAACCAGCAGATTTTCGACGCGGATTCGGCGAATGGCTTCGTCACTGTTCAGCTTGCTGAGCACAAGCTCGCCAAAATCGCCGATCTTCAGCTTCCCGATGACATTCCAGCTTTTCGGCAGCCAAAAGAGAAACGGCACGACGATTTCGGCCAAATACAGCCCACCACCCAAAAAGGCGTAGTAGATCGCCGCCGCCATCATCGGCGTTTCCTTTGATCTGAGGATTTCCAGTTGTTCCACCGGCGTGCGGTTGACGCTATGGTGCGTCAGGTGCCCGCGTTGAAGGAATGAAAATGACGACCCAAACACCGTTGCGAGGGTCACGCCCGCAACTCGATTCCATTTCCCGGGAAATAGGTGATTGTGAATCGCCTCGTGCATCAACGCCCACAAGGTCGTCGTCGAGGCAGTCGTCAGCACGAGCACCCAAGCCCACTGGGAAGGCAGGAGCGGAATGATCAGAAACTGGGCGAGCTGCAAGCCGAGCATGCCGGTAAAGATGACCGCGTTTGCGGCCAATGGAATCGGTGCGCGCATGATTGATCTTGGTTGCTGCCACCCATCAAGCAGGGGGCGAACCATCTTCGCTTCAACGCAAGGATTTTTCCACTTAATTTTTGAACTTCCGACTTGCTGGTTGGATGGCAAGATGAATCCGAGGGCGATCGCATCAAAATGTGAGGATTCCCGCGGGTGCGATGGCGTCGAAAAACCTGTCATTCTGAGGAACGAAGAACCGCTGATTTTTTCCGGGGGAGACGGCGGAGAGGAACACGACCGCGTGGCAGCTCCGCGCCGCCTCCGCCCGCAAGAGTCAGCGGTTCTTCGTTCCTCAGAATGGACAAGGCTGGGACGCCCGTGCGGCAAAGGCATCCCCGCAGACGCCGCATCGTCCATTTTGACGCGATTTTTTGCCCTGAGATGAATCCTCATCAAGATACGGGCGGCTCCAAATCCCGCCTTGCCGGGGGAACGGAGATAGCCCGTCCGCACTTGGTCGCAAGTTCCTCGAAAAATGGACTTGGTGCGGGCAAAAAGTAGTGCCCTGGCCGGGGTTCCACGAAAATGGAAGTCGATCCGGTTGTTCCCGACGCACTGGCGCGGGGTTGGACGCTCATGGAGGACGGCAGTCAATCTCGTCGTCCACATGTCTTTGGCGGATCAATCGCGGTGGCTTCTTTTGTCGTTGCGATGGCGACGCGGATTCTCGAGCGAAAATTATGTTACGCCGGTACCCTACCTGATCGTTGCAAACATGGGAGCAATCTGGCGTGTCGAGGAACTGATCCTCACGCAATCAACTTGGGTTTCGTGACTTCCCCGTCCACTCATCTCAAAAACAAAGCGCCCCGCTTGAATATTCAAGCGGGGCGTTTTGTTTAGAGCGTTATTAAGGAATGTTTATGCAATTTTCCGGCGCCTGTTGCGGCCAAATAGCGTTCCGAAGATCGGCAACATGCATCCTAGCCCGGCCAGAACTGTGGTCGGCTCGGGCACCGCCAAACCAGTGAGCGGATCATTAGCCGTGACATCGAATCCGAATTGGCCCGGCGTTGAGGTAAATGTTCCTCTAAAATCAGAAAATTGAGACGGAATCACTCCCGCACCGAAATTGAATGCTGCCGACGGACTGGTGATAGCATTTGTGTTAAATATGGATTGATCCGCACCTCCGATAACATTCAAGTAAAATTGCCCCCCTCCTGTTAGCGAGCCAAAATTGAACGTTGTCGAATACTCGGTGGCCGATCCGCCAAAGCCCGGAAACGGTCCACCAGCTCCCGTATTTGTGTGAATGAAACCAGCGGTTGACGCGAGTGACAAAACTAAAGTGCCATCACTCGCATTGAGGTATGAAGCCGCGCCTGTGCGACCCCCTGGCCCGAGTGCTGCATTGAACGTAGTAACTGGATCGACGGGACCCCCGGGCGTTCCGTCTTCCCAAATGTCGAGGCGTAATCCAGCGCCGGAGACTCTGGTGTCGAAACCTGGGTTTGACGGGTCGGGCTGGATGTGAAAATCTTGTTCACCGTGAAAAACCGCAGTCAATTCCGTCCCTTTCCCGAGAGGTGACCAAACATCAACGCCTCCAAGAGTCTGGATGTTGGTAACCCTGCCTACGCCCCAGCTATCTTCATTACTGCCAGGATCGATTGTTCCTGGGAAGGCGAAGGTTGCAGGGATTTGTGGCACAAGCGCATTGACGGCTGCGATACCGCCCGCGACACCCGCGCCAGGAGAGCCGGAAAAGCCGCCAGTGAGGGGAGCACCCGCTGGATTATACAATGTGCCGTTGTCAAAAGCGACGAACTTGAATTGCACCGGGCCGACATATGCGTCTCCGATATTGATACCGCCGGGACCATCCGGATCGGATTCATAGGCGAGCACGATAGCGTTCGCACTGGTCGAAAGACCGATTGATGTGACGAGTGCCGCAATCGCCACTCCTGCCCGTTTATTGATTAGTGTTGTTTTCATTTAAGATTCGTTAGTTGGTTTATTCCTAATTTACTTCCTTTTGATATTTGAGTCCTGACTTGATATTTTCGTTTTAGATGGAGGGTTGAGCAGGTCGCTAGTATCCAGATTTACCTCAGATGGACAAGCCTGATTTTGACTGATTGTGCGGTAGGCCGTCGCGTCTTCCCAGTGTAGGCGTTTTTCCTACAATGAATTGGATTTCGGTTTCGGATGGAATGAGTCGGTCCATTGCGTCGCGTGTTCTGCCCGCTGCACCGCTCCGCGTAAAGAAAAATCGACCATTTGTTCGCTCTTCGAGCGAGAAAGCGCCGGACGCCGACGATCGCGTGGGCCTTCGTCCTACAAAAACGACCCCGGCCGGTTTTTTGCGCATCTTCCCGCATCCCATGAAACGCGCTGATCTTCGAGGCAAACGAACAACGCGGAGCACACTCCAAGACGATTGCCGTGCCCGTGCCAATAGATCGCTCATACCAGTTGCCCATTTTGAAAAGATGGAGGCTCCAGCGAGATGTGCATCGCACGCCGCGGCCTAAAATAGTCTGCGACTTAAGTCGTCCAAAACGTGGCGACGATTCAGCCGACTAAAGTCGCTACTACTTTGCCGCGCCCCTCGCGCCATGCCAAAGCGACCCGCGCGAGCGCCATTTGAAACCTGGGCCTTCGGCTAAGAAACTCATCGCGCGACGGAGCGAAGCCATCCACCGGGATGCGTCATCACGTTGCTCAATGTGAGGTTCTCGGCTTGGAAACGAGTACCGGCAACCGCAGATTCTGGACAATATGGATATGGAAAGTATGGTAAATGCTATTGGTGATGTTTATGATACCCGCTCCTTCGCGTCCGATTGAGGGATGGTTGTCTCCCGATGCTGATCGCGACGCTTCGGGAGGCCAACACGCTGGGTCCGGCGATGCAGGCGTGGCCATTGTGCAAACCGGGCTGATTCCTTTTTGCGCAGCGATATTGCCAAACATTGCGATTGATCTGCCTGATACTGCCGACCAGCAGCGGGCCATTTTCCCCGACATCGGCGCTGGTTCGCCGAACTGCGATCCGGTGCCGGGAGCGAGTGCGTGCATCTCTTTCCGACAGGATCCTGATGGAGAGTGCCTCCCAGGGCCGAACCTGCTCTCCGCCAGCCGACTGTGCGCCACAAACGACCCGGAATACTTGGAGATTTTTGGCCCAAGCGGATCGGTTCAGCGATGCAAGGAGCAATTCATTGAATCTGGCTTCAGTCCACGAAAACCCCTTCGCTTGGATCCGACCAGTTTCTGGCGGGACGATACTGCCAAATCGGTTCACGGGCCGACCGATGTCTGTGTTATTTGGGTTTACCAGAATTCGCGCGCCGCCTAGCCATCAGAGTTTCGCCTTTGTGGTTATGAAACGCCCCGAGCGCGTTTGCCACGCATTCCTGGTTCCTGCGGAAATGGGGATCGCGGGTCGCGTGGGACTGGCGGTGCGCGAGGAGCGCGGCAAAGTAGTCAGCGACTTTATTTAGCCTAAATCCGGGGATGGATGGCAAAAAGATTTGTGGCAAGAAGATGAATGGGAAGGAATTGCGGCGAAAAAAGCGCCGCCCGGCACCACACCCGCTGGGTGAACGAGCCATGTCGGGCAACCTCTTCATCCCCATCTTTTTGCCAGCCATCTTTTTGCAAAACTGCCGTTTCCAGGTTTAGTCGGCTAAACCGTGTCCACGTTTTGGACGACTGAAGTCGCGGGCTACTTTCCGTACCGACAAGGGAATCTCGCTTCTCTGGCAAGGGCAGCCCGGCATCCCTGGCCAAGATCGAGCCGACGCAGCCTGCCAGGCGTTATGAAACTTTCGCGTAGAGACGGTCGTTGGCGTCGAGGTCCTTGATGACCGTGCAGAGATAGACGGGCTCCGGGTGCAGGTCGCGGTATTTTGTGATCTCGGTCTTGTTCAGCACCTTGAAGCCGTAGCGCTCGAACATCTTCGTCCCGCGGCGGTCTTCAAAAACCACCATTTGCCCGAAGACGCGCCGCTCGCCATTTTCGCGCAGATATTTCAAATAGGAATCCGTGAGCGTCCGCGCGTTCGCCACGCTCCGCGCGTCGGCGAGGAGATTGATGTGAAAATGCGCCGTCCAGCGCGGCGCAGCGGGGACTTCGCGCCACGCCTGGCGCAGTATCCAATGGACGAATTTTTTCGAGGCGGCATTATAGCGCGGGTAGCGAAAGATGCCGCGCAGGAAGAGCGCGGCGTTGTTGTAGAGATTGTAAATCTGCTGGCGCAGCGGATGGCGCGAGCCGAGCAGGTAGCCGCGGATTTCGCCATTTACGAGCAGGACGAACGCCGACTCCGGCTCCCAATCGGTGTAGTAGGCCGAGAGATAGTCGGCGAAGAGTTCGCGATCCTCGAAAACGGGGTCGATCGGCTTTCCCAGGAAGCCCGTCTCGCAGCACAGCTCGCGCACGCGGGCACGGTCTGCGGGTTGCAATTTGCGAATTTCGAAGCGTTTTTCTTCAGCCATGGGTCAGGGACGGCGGTAGTTGTGGATGACTTCGCGATACAGGTCAAACAAGCGGCTGAAGACGCCGTCCCACGAAAACTGCGCGGCGATCTCCGCGTGCAGCCTGGCGGGATTTCCGCGCTCCTTTTCCCCGCTCATTTCTTCGATCGCGCGCGCCAGTGCCGCGGCCGTATTTTCCCGCGCCCAATGCATCTGTCCGCAGCGCACGATGCGATCCATGTAGCTGCCGCGAATGCCGACGACCGGCGTCCCGCACGCCTGCGCTTCCAGCGTCACGAGGCCGAAAGTCTCCTGCACGCCGGGATGCACGAAGAGATCGGCGGCGCGGTAGAGCGCGGCGAGTTTTGTCGGATCGGCGCAGTAGGAAAGGTGGGTGATTTGTGAAGGGTGATCGGTGATGAGTGATCGGAGATCCGAGCGTTGCAGGCCGTCGCCGACGACGAGCAGGTGAAAGCGATTCGCGTTTTCGCGGGCGAGGATGCGGCAGGCGTCGAACAGCGTGCATGTATTTTTTTCCTGCGCGAGCCGCCCGACATAGAGCAGCAGCGTGCGCCCGCGCGGGATCGCGAATTCCGCGCGCACATCCTCGCCCGGCTGCCGCTGTGGCTGGAAAATCGCCGCGTCCACGCCGAGATCGCTCAGCGCCACATTTCGCACGCCCCATTCCCCGAGCAGCGCGCCGAGCGGCGGCGACGGCACGATCGTGCGCTCGAAGCGATTGTAGAGACTGCGGATGTAGCGCCGGGAAACGTCCATGCAGAACTCCGTCACCGTCACGCCGAAAAATCTTCGCACCGTGCGGATGTAAGCCTCGGGAAAATGGGAGTGGTAAAACCCCACGACCGGAATTCCCAGCGCCGCCCCGGAATGCACCGCCTTCCACGCGCACTGATAGGGATCGCCCGATTCGATCAAATCCGGACACTCCTTCTCCAAAAGGCGCTCGATCGCCTCCAGCCGCAGCAGCACGCGATAGCGTGAAGTCCGCGAGATCAGCGGCGACGCGATGAAGTGCGTCCGCGAACGCTCCGCCACGATCGTCTCGTCCCGCTCGCCTGGCACGATCAGCACATGTTCATCGTCGTGCGTGCGTTCGCGAATGTGGCGCACCTTCTCCGCGACGTAGCACTTCACCCCGCCGCTCGCGGGCGAATAGAACTGAGTGAGATCGCAGATTTTCAGAGCGGCCGGTTATCGTGCCCGGTGTCCGGCGTGGCGAGCGCCAAGGAGCGGCGATTTCCGAATCGCCGACCGGATCAAAGCGCGGCGCGCGTTCGGCGATTCGGAAATCGCCGCTCCTTGGAGGTTGCGCTGCGTGTGCCCGACCGCCAAAACGTCCTCCTGATGAAAACCCGCCGGCTCGGCCAGACCGATCTTCAACTTCCCATCCTCAGCTTCGGCGCATCGTCGCTCGGCGCGGAATTCCGCAACGTCACCGTCGATGAAGCGCTCGCCAGCGTCCGCGTCGCGCTGGAGTGCGGGCTGAACTTCATCGACACCTCGCCATTTTACGGACGCGGCATGAGCGAGCTGCTGCTCGGTGTGGCGCTGAAAGGTGTGCCGCGCGAGAGCTACACGCTTTGCACCAAAGTGGGCCGCTACGATTTGCCGCACTTCGATTTTTCCGCGAAGCGAATGGCCGAAAGCGTGGACGTATCGCTGCACCGGCTCGGCACGGATCACCTCGACATCGTGCTCTGCCACGACATCGAATTCGTGCCGATGCAGCAGATCGTGGATGAGACAATCCCGGCGCTGAAAAAAATCCGGCAGGCCGGGAAAGTCCGCTACATCGGCTTCTCCGGGTATCCGCAGAATATCTTCCGCTTCATTTGCGAGCAGACGGATGTGGACTGCGTGCTGAGCTACAATCAATACACGCTGCAAAACACGCGCTTCGCCGATGAGACGATTCCGTATTTGAAAACGAAAGGCGTTGGCGCGATGAACGCCGGACCGTTCAGCGCGCGACTGCTCACCAATGCGCCGCTGCCCGCGTGGCTGAAGGAGCCCGAAAGCGTGAAAGCCGCCGCCCGCACCGCTGCCGCGCACTGCGCGAACAAGGGCGTGGATATCGCCAAACTCGCGCTGCAATACAGCCTCGCAAACGAAGACATCGCGACCACGATTTCCGGCAGCGCAAATCCGAACAACATCCGCAACTGGGCAAAGTGGGCCGCAGAGCCGATCGACCACGAGCTGCTCGCGGAAGTGCTGGAGATTTTCGCGCCGGTAAAAAATCTCGGGCACGCCGAAGGGCTGGCGGAGAACAACTGACGCAGAATGAAAATTGGCCTCGTTCGCCGCGGCTATTCCGCGACTGGCGGCGCGGAGGCATATCTGCGGCGGTTTGCGGAGGCGGCAGTTGTGGAGGGACACGAGTGCGTGCTTTTCGCGGATGGCGAGTGGGCGGAGTGGGAGGAAGAACGCGTGCGCCTCGCGGGCGGATCGCCGCGGAGATTTGCCGACGCACTCGCGGCATTGCGGCCCCGCGAAAAGTGCGATTTCCTGTTCAGCCTCGAGCGGGTTTGGCAGTGCGACGCGTATCGCGCGGGCGATGGCGTCCATGCGGCGTGGCTGGCGCGGCGTGCGGCGTTCGAGCCCGTCTGGCGCGGGTTCTTCCGCCGTTTCAGCGGGAAACATCGCGCGCTTTTGGAAATCGAACGCGCGCTCTTTTCGCCGGGCGGCGCAGCGGTCGTGATCGCAAATTCCAAATGGATCAAGCGCGAGATCGAGCAGCATTTCGGATTTCCGCCGGAACGCGTCCGCGTCGTTTACAACGGCGTGCCCGCGTTCACCCCGCCACCCGATGCGCGTGCGGACGTGCGCCGGGAACTCGGGCTCGGAGCGGAGGATTACGTCCTGCTTTTCGCCGGCTCCGGCTGGGATCGCAAAGGGCTGCGCTTTGCGATCGACGCGGTGAATGCGAGCGCTTCGCGGCCGACGCTGCTGGTCGCGGGCCGGGGAAAGCCGGAGTCGATGCCGCGCTCGGATCGGGTGCGTTTTCTCGGCCCGGTTTCCGAAATGCCGCGCACGCTGGCTGCTGCGGATGCATTCGTGCTGCCGACGCTGTACGAGCCTTTTTCCAACGCCTGCCTCGAAGCAATCGCGGCCGGCCTGCCCGTGCTGACCACCGAACACAATGGCTTCGCCGAAATCATCGAACGCGGCATCGAGGGCGAAATCTTTGCCGATCCGCGCGACACCGCCGCGCTCGCCGCGGGCATCGATCGCTGGGCGGATGCCGCGCGCCGGGCCGGGGTGCGTCCGCGTTTGCTGGAGAAAGCGGCGCGTTTCACGATCGCGGAGAACGTGCGATCGACGCTGGCGATTATCGAAAGTCAGCGTCACACTGCGCATCCCGAATGATCACGCTCGCGATCGAAACCTCCACGCCGCGCGGCAGCGTCGCGGTCTTCGCGTATGGCGAAGTCGTTTTCGACGAATCCTTCACCGCCGACCGCAGCCACAGTGCCACCCTGTTCGCCTCGCTGGAACGGGCGCGCGCCTGCACGCATCGGATTCACCAGGTCGCCGTCGGCCTCGGTCCCGGCTCCTACGCCGGCGTGCGCATCGCCATTGCGGCGGCGCTCGGGTTTGACATGGCGCTCGGCGCGAAAGTGGTCGGCCTGCCTTCCATCATTGCGGCGGATATCGATTCGCCGGAGTATCTCGCGATCGGCGACGCGCGCCGGGAGACTTTCTATTTCTCGCGGGTGCTGAATCACGTGTGCGTGGACGGGCCTCGTCTCGTGGCCGAAGGCGAACTGCGCGAGTTGCTGGAAACGTTTCCGACCCAGCCCTGTTTCACCGGCGCCCCGCTCGCCGCCTTTCCCAGCGTGCAAGTGCTCCCGCCATCGGCGGTCGTGCTGGCAAAGCTCGCAGCGGAGGGCATCGGCATCGTGGCAACCGGCGATCTCGAGCCGATCTATTTGCGCGAGGCGCACATCACGGTGCCGAAGTCGCAAGTGATATAGCAGGCTGCTAAAAAAACCGCAGGGCAGGCTCCCACTCTTGATCCTGATCCTGATCTTTGATCCCAATCCGAGAGCCGCTTGCTCTGCCGACGGCGGATCAAGAGCAAGAGCAGGATCAAGAGTCCGGAGTTGGAATCCGCGACTTCTTCGACACGCGCTTTAATCCGCCGCGTCCCGCGCATACCTCGCCAGCCAGCGATCCACCGCGCGCTGCGCTTCACTCCATGCGGTGACGGCGCGGGTGCTGCGAAATCTCACGCGCGCCATTTCGCCGATCGAAAATCCGGGTGCCGCATCGAGCCGCGCGATGGCGGTGAAATGCGGACGCGCGAGTTCGAATTGCTCGGTCATCTTTTCCTCCTGCGACGAATCCGATTCCGTGCGGCGCAGCGCGAGCGGACCACCCGCGACGGCGGTGAGCGCGGGATGCACGAGGCTGCGCGATGCCCGCGCCTCGACCCGCGTGAGCGTCGCTGGAAAATTGCCGCCGCGCCCCGCGATGCGCACTTTCACCGGCTGCTGAAAAGCGGTGCGGAAATGCGGCTCCTGCTCCTCGCTCACGGCGATCTTCACTTCGCTGCCATCGACGCTGCCGAGCTGCATCATTTCATCGCCCGGTTGGAAAAACGCGCCCGCCATTTGCGCGAGCTGGCGGTTCGTGACGCGGCCCGCGAAAGGCGCGCGGATCTGCAGCGTGGCGGTGTAGCTTTCGTGATTCGCGACCACCTTCGTCAGCGCATCGACTTTCGATTTCTCGGCCTGAAATGCGGCGACATCCCCGCTCGCGTAAGCGACGCGCGAGCGGAGTTCCTGCTGCGCGAGGCCGATCCGGCTGCGCGATAGATTCGAGGTGGCCTCATCGTTGCGGAGTTCGACGAGGAGCTGCCCTTGGCCCACCGCGTCGCCATCGCTGACGTGAATTTTTTCCACGAACCCGGCGCACTCCGCGCGCAGCACGCGCGTCTCCGCCAGCTCGACCACGCCGGGGCTCGAAACGGACCGGTGAAACGGAACGAACAGCGCGGCGGCGATGACCGCCAGCGCGATGCCGCCGCGCACGGCAAGCGTGCGCCATCTTCCACCACCCGAGCCGACGCCGCTCGCGAGCGATTCCACGAAGCGCCACAGCGGCAGCGCCGTCCAGCCGATCGCGGCGACGATCGCGAGCAGCAGCCCGCCGCCGCGCAGCGCCACGCTCGCGCCGACGAGCAGACTGGCGATCATCAGCATTTGCCAGAGCCACGCGGCCACGCCGTAGATCGCGACGATCCAGTCTTCGCGCGTGATGAGCGGCTTCGGCTTTTGTCCGCGCGCACCGAGCAGCAGCCAGCCCGCCGCGCGCCCGAACCAGCCGCGTCCGCGCGTGGCGAGGTTTGGGATTTCGAGCAGGTCGCCGAGGATGAAATAGCCGTCGAAACGCATCAGCGGATTGGCGTTGAAAAAAAGCGTGAGCGCCGTGCCGGTGACAATGACGTTGTGCGCGACTGTATTCAGCGCGCCATCGCCGGTGCGCGACCAGACGACGGCAGCGATCGCGGCGAGAAAAAACTCCGCGTAAAGCCCGGCGGCGGCGACCATGATGCGGCGCCACTTCGACGGCAGGCCGAGGCTCGCGGTGGCATCGACGTAACCCATCGGCACGAAGACGACGAAGATCGCGCCGATCTCGCGCACGGCGGCGCCGAAGTGTTTGCAGAAAACGCCGTGCGACAGCTCGTGGACGATTTTCAAAACCGCCCAGACGAGGAACAGCCACAGCCAGTTGTCGCGCGAAAAGATGCCCTCAAACCCGCGCGCAAATCGCGGCCAATCCATCAGCAGATGCGCCGCGCCGATCAGCACGACGGCGAGCCAGATGAAAAATCCGAACCCGCCAAGCACGGGTCGCAGCATCGGCTCGATCGCGGTGAAAAAGCGGTCTGGTCGCGCGAGCGGGAGCTTGAGCACGAGCGGATTCAGCCACGTCGCCGCCCAGCGCAGCGTGCGCTCGGCGTGTTCGCGGTCGCTGCCGCTGCGCGCGCTTTCCACCGCGAGCAAATGATTGTCCTTCAGCCAGCGCAGCATGTGCAGCGCCTCGCCTTCGGTGAAGGCTTCGCCGCCGCCATCGCGCGCGAGTTGCGCCACGATCGCGGCCATCGTGCGCGAGCCATCGAGCGCGCGGAGGAAATTGTATTCCTCGATGCCGACCCGGTGAAAACGCGAAGCGTGCGAATCCTCAATGACACAAACCCGCCGCCCACTTTGCTCCTGAATGGAAAACCGCAACCCATCGCGCAAGCGCGGACGCAGCATTTCGATCTCGCGAACGGAACGATTTTCAGCGGCGCTCATTACCAAAAGAGCGTCTCGACGACGAAATCCCAGAAACGGTGGCCGATGATCCAGGCGAGCGGGCGGCGGTCGCTTTCGATGACGGCGCGGCCGCGCATTCCGGGGCGGAGTTCGCGGCCGGTTTTGTTTTCGAGGGCGGCTTCGCCGACGAAGACGTTGCGCCCGTCGCGCTGCTCGGATTGCGGGTGGAGTTTTGCGATGGTGGTCGTCCAGCGCTCTCCGGCAAAGGATTCCAGGCGCACGCTGACGGGCTGCGCGGCGCGGACGCGGCTGACTTCGCGATCGGGCACGTCGATTTCGACGATCATTTCATCGAGCGGCGCGATTTCAAAAAGCACCTGGCCCTGCTGCACGGGCTGGCCTTCGCTGCGCCGCAGATCGCCCGCGACGACGACGCCGGCGAGCGGCGATTTGACGGCGAGCAGCGCGATTTTTCGCTGCACGAGTTCGAGTTCCTGGCTGAGGCTTTGCACTTCAAAATTCGCGACCTGCGCGGCGGCGGGATCGGCGCCGGTGCCGTCGTTGCTCATCGCTTTGTCGCGCTGTTTCACGGCCCGTTCGCGGCTGGCGGTGAGTTCGGCTTCCTTGAGTTTGAGATCGCGATTGTCCATCTCGGCGAGCAGATGCCCAGCGGTGACGCGGTCGCCGGGCTGAACGAAACTTTTTTGCAACTGCCCCTGAAATGGCGCGGCGATCACGCGCTTCACGGTGGGCGCGAGCCGGCAGTTGGCTTTGATGGAATAGTGAAACGGCCACGCGAGCAGGGCGGCGGCGGCAGCAGCGGCGGCGATGAGCGCGATGCGGCGGTTCGCGCCGGCCTTGCTCCACGCGCGGCGCGCGGAAAAGGCGACGGCGTTTGGCCGCGCGCGCTCGACGAGATCGAACAGCACGGGGGCGAACGGCGCGGCGGCATCGACGAGGCGGCCTTGCGCCGGGGTCGGCGCTTCGTTCCACTCGATCAAAAGCGCGCCGCCGTCGCGCGGCAGCGGCAGCGTGGTGATTTTCGCGGCGGCGGTCTGCGCGACGAGCATTTCGTGCGCGACGGTGTCGCGCGATTTCGGATCGGCGGCGGAAAAATCGACGCGCTTTTCCGCGATCAGCGACTCGGCCATCGCGGCCTCGAAGGGATGATGCGCGGGGCTTTTGGCATCGACTCTGCCGACGCCGGAAATCGCGCGGACATGCAGCGAGCCGCGCTTTTTCACACCGAGGAAAACGCGGGCGCAGCCGAGGTAATCGCGGAGGTCATCGACGGCCATGCGGCAGGATTTTTCAAAGTCGAGTTCGCCGCCCGCGCGGCGGAAAATATCGAGCAGGGTCGAGGTGCGTTCGAGGATCCAGCCGAGCTCCTGCGTGGCGACGCGCTGCTCGCGGTAGAGGAGGTATCCGGCGCAGGTTTGGAGCAGGACGAGGAAGGCCTGCACGTCGCGCGGATTTGGGATGGTGAGCTGTGCGATGAGCCAGTAGAGCGGCGCGTTTTCGCGGCGCACGGGCACGCCGAGCGTCCATCCATCCGCGCCGAGATCGGGCGCGGGGAGGACGTTCGCCTTGCTGGAATCCAGCGAGGCGGCGACCGACGCGAGGCTGCTGGCGAGCACGCCACGCGTCGTCACCACGCAACTCGCGAGGCCCGGCTGGTTGGCGAATGGCAGCAGCGCGAGGGCGCGGGCATTGAGCAGCGCGCGCAGGAATTCGAGCAGCGGGCGGAGTTCGCCGCCGTCTTTTTCCACGAGCGCGGCGAGTTGCGCTTGCAGCGATTGCGCATCCGGGGCGGCGGTGTCCGCGGTTGTGGAAAGTGGGGATGTCTGGCCGGTCGTCATCAAGTCGGGCGAAGTTGCTCAACGCCTGCGGCGATTTCGAGCAGCGATTTGGAAATCGTGGCTGCGGCGCCCCCGCCGCAGCGCCCGGTCCTGCGACGAGGGCGTCGCAGCCACAGATCGCCGGGGAAACTTCTCGACAAAAGCGCGCCACACCGGTTCACTTTGCGCACCCCCGCCCGGTGAAATGGATGAGGAAGACGAGGTGGCAGCCTTCGCGGGTTGTGCGCGTCGTTTTCCGCGTCGGATTTCGCCGAGTCCAAACAGA
The DNA here is from genome assembly GCA_031409335.1 of Chthoniobacteraceae bacterium. Taxonomy (GTDB): domain Bacteria; phylum Verrucomicrobiota; class Verrucomicrobiia; order Chthoniobacterales; family Chthoniobacteraceae; genus JANLQB01. Next base: position 41,835 of record JANNWY010000307.1, read on the forward strand.
ACCGGTTCACAAATCAATTTTGTCGCCGGTGAAACCTTGTCCGTTTCCCGAGATCACGTCCAAACATTGAACTATGAAAACTGCCGCTTCGCTCGTTTCCATCCGCGCTCGCATCCAACGGTTTTTACCGGCCTTGCTCGCGACCACGCTGATTTTTTCCACCGCCGGTCTCGCACAGGTGGCACCGAAAGTGAAGACCAAGCGGCCGCCGTTTGCCGAGGAAGTCGTTCCGCCGGAGGAGATGATGCAGTTGCGGGCGACGGATCCGCTACCCGGGCTTCCGTTCGACACGAGTTTTGACAGCGAGGGCTGGATCGATCAGGGGCCGGGGCCGACGACCAATGGCGATCTGAATATCGCGCCGGGGCATCATACCGCGGGCTGCGTGACGTGCGTGGTGCCGCATCCGACGAATCAAAACGTCCTCTACATCGGCACGGCGAATGGCGGCGTGTGGAAGACCAGCAACGCGCTCGCGGCGAGCCCGCGCTGGTTTCCGCTGACGGATAATGAGCTTTCGATGTCCATCGGTGGACTCGCGCGCGACCTCAATGACGCGACGGGCAATACGCTCGTCGCGGGCTATGGGCTGCGCAGCAGTTTCGGCAGCGCGGGCGGCGCGCACCTCGGGCTGATTCGCACGACCGATGGCGGAGAGACTTGGACGCGGATCGGTGCGACGCCGCTGGCGGGGCGCAGCATTTATCAGATCGAAGTGCGCGGAAATACCTTCCTGCTCGCGGTGCCGAATACGGACAACAGTACGCCGACCGGGCTCTATCGCACCACGGATGGCGGCGTGAATTTCACGAACATGGCCGGCGCGGGCACGGGGCTGCCGGCGGGCGCGGTGACGCACCTGGCGGGCGATCCGAGCAGTGCGGTGCGTTTTTACGCGCACGTTGCGGGCACGGGCGTCTATCGCAGCACGGATGCCGGCGCTTCGTGGACGAACATCTCCGCGGGCATGGCGGCGGCGAACGCGGGGCAGGTCGCGCTCGCCGTTGCGCCCACTGGCACACTCTTCGCCGCCGAGTTGGCCGCTACCTCGCGCGTCTACCGCTCGACCAACACGGGCGCGAACTGGACGCAGATGGATAACGTCCAGGCGAACACGAGCAGCATCTTCAACGGCTTCGTCGCCGACCCGACGAACTCGAACATCGTCTATCTCTCCGGGCTCTTCACGCGCGGGGGCTTCCCCTTCAGCGGGCGCGTGGTGCGCGGCAATGCTTCGCTCGCGGCGGGCAGCCAGTGGGTTTCCATCGCGAGCACACAGAACCTCGGCCTTGGCACTGCGCCGCACACCGATTCGCGCGTGATGGTTTTCAATGCGGGAAACCGGCTGATCGAAGGCGACGACGGCGGCATCTATGAGTTGAATATCGCGAACGTCGGCAGCGAGGGAGATGGCGCGGGCGGCGGCGGCACGTGGCGCTCGCTCAATGGCAATCTGCACGTCTCCGAGATGCACTCGATGGCCTACGATCGCGTGGCGCGGATCGTCCTCGGAGGCGCGCAGGACACGGGCTTTCAGGAGCAGCTCAAATCGGGCGACGGGCTGTGGGACAAGACTTCCAATGGCGACGGCGGCGACCCGGCGGTCGATCTCCTCGCCACGGCAGGTCAGGCAATCCGCTACGGCAGCTCGCAATTCCTCGGCGGCTTTTACCGCCGGACCAACAACGCCAGCAACACGCAGACCGCGCTCGCTTTTCCCAATACCACGCTCGTCGGCGGCGGTGCGCCGATCGTTCGAGCTGGGCCGCCAACAGGAAACATGCAATTCGTCACGCCGATCGCGACGAATCCGGTGGCCGGGTCGCGGCTCATCATCGGAGGCAACGCGACGGTGTACGAATCGACTGACCAGGGAAATACGGTCGCGCAGATCGACACCAACGGCGCGAATCAGATCGCGAAGATCGCCTACGGCGGACGGCTCGCGGGGGCCAATGTTCCCGGCGTGCTCTTCTACGGCTCGGGCGCGAACGTCCGCTTCCGCACTGCGGCGAGCGGCGCGGTGACGGGCAACGTCGCTTGCCCCGGCGGCACCGTGCAGGGCATCGTCTTCGATCCGGAGAATTGGCAGACGGCTTACATCCTCGGCAACAACACGGTCTTTGTGGCAAACAACCTCCCAGCGAACGGCGCGGGCGCCTTCACCAACATCACCGGCAATCTCACCGGTGTCGGGCAGATGAATACGATCGAATATCTCACGCTCCCGAGCGGCGGGAACGCCATCGTCGTCGGCACGGACATCGGCGCGTACATCATGCGCGTCGCCGCGCCGGGGGTGTGGCGAACGCTGGGCAACAATCTGCCGCACGCGCCGGTCTATGATTCGTACTTCGACGCCGCGGGGCAGGTGCTCACGGTGACCTGCTTCGGCCGCGGCGCGTGGCTCTTCGATTTCAAGCCGAACAAAGCCGAAGGGCAGTACGGCGAGAGTTTTCAAAGCTATACCGAGAACACGACGACCTTCCCCAGCCGGGTCGGTGAGTTGTTCTCCAACCAGCTCGGCACGACGACGCGGATGGTGGATAACGATTTCCACGAGTTGCAGCTCCTCGCGGACGGGGTGGGCGGCACGCTCACCGCGTTCCGGCTGCCCGACCTGAATCCCGGCAAACCCGTCTCGGCATTTTCCGCAAAATGGAACGCGACGATCTACGGAGACGCGGCTTTCAACGCGCTGGCGGATGGGTTCTCCTTCAATTTCGGCCCGCTCGGCGGCATCACCGCCACGGCTTTCACCAACCTCACCTACGCCAATGAGGATGGCTTCAATGCGGGCCTGACCGTGAGCGTGCGGACCTACGACGGCAATTTTCCCGGCTACTACGTGAGCGTGAACGGCGTCGCGGTTCCGGGCGGCTTCGTCTCGAAGCCGTCGGCCAACTGGGGCAGCTTCAACACCGCGCGTCACTTCTTCGAGGTGGACTGGCGCGGCGACACCGGGCTGACGCTGCGCGTCGATGGCGTCGCGATTTTCACCAATCTCGCCACGCCCGGCTTCATCCCGGCGGCGGGCGACCGCTTCGTCTTCGGCGCGCGCACCGGCGGGTCCGATCAGGAAACGCGGCTGGATAATCTCGCGATCTTCACCGGCGGCGTGCTCACGCCGGTCACGGGTGTCGCGCCGTTTCATTTCAGCAGCGACTTTCCGCAAAACGGCCAAACCGCGGACAAAGCCTTTGACGGCAACGTGGCCACCAAATGGCTGGCGCTGGATTACACGGCCTCGATCGGCGCGAGTTTTCCATCGGCAAAAACGGTGCGCGCTTACACGCTGACGACCGCCGAGGATGTGCCGGAGCGCGATCCCCTCGCGTGGGATTTTCAGACGAGCAGCGATGGCACGGTCTGGACGCAGCACGGCGTGCAGAGCGAGCAGTATTTTCGAAATCGCAATGAGCGGCGCGCGTTCGTCGTCGCGGGTCCGGCGGCGAAAACGCGGTTCCGCCTGTTGATCGGGGAAAATCACGAAGCGCCCGAGATTCAGCTTTCCGAGTTTCAGCCGTGGGAATTCACGACCGTCCCGCCCGCGATCATCGTGACGAATACGGACAATGCCGGCCCCGGCTCGCTGCGCGCCGCGCTCGCCGCGTCCGCGACTTTCGACACCGCCTCGACCATCACCTTCGCCCCCACGCTTTCCGGCCAGACGATCACACTCGCGAGCGACCTCCTCGCCAACACCGCGGCGGGTGTCACGATCGACGCCAGCGCCCTGGCCGCCGGCCTCACCATCGACGGCGGCGCGGGCACCAACCGCATTTTCTCAAACGACGCCGGCCGGACGCTCACGCTCATCGGCCTCACGCTCACCGGTGGCAACGGCACCGGCAACTTTGCGGGCGACGCTGGCGGCGCCGTCTTCAACAACGGCACGGTCACGCTCGATCGCTGCGCCGTCGTGGGCAATTCTTCGACCGTCGTCGGCGGCGCGCTGCACAACAACGGCACCATGACGGTTCGCCGCTCCACGCTGTCCAACAGTTCGAGCGCCTTCGGCGGCGGCATCGCCAACTACGGCGCGCTCACCGTGCAACACACCACCATCTCGGGAAACTCCGCGAGCGGGAACGGCGGCGGCATCGACAACGGCAACGGCGTGACCATTACCCTCACGCTCGACAACAGCATCGTCGCGGGCAACACCGCGAGCACTGGTGCTGACATCAACAACTTCAACGGCACCGTCACGCGCGTCGGTGCCAGCATCGTGCAGGGTTACGCCGGCGCCGCCGCCGCCGGCAGCGGCACCATCAGCGCCGCCAACCCGCTCCTCGCCCCGCTCGACAACTACGGCGGCACCACCCGCACCCGCGCGCTCATCCTCAACAGCCCCGCGCGCAATACCTCCGTCGGCAGCATGGCCAGCGGCGACCAGCGCGGTTTCCCCATCGTCGGCGGCATCCCCGACATCGGTGCGTATGAAGCCGGCACGCTCGCGAACTACAACGCCTTCATCTGGGAAACGCTGCCCGCGGGCGCGACCGTCGGCCAGCACGCGCCGCTCTTTGACTACGACGGCGACGGCGCGATCAACGGCAACGAATGGCTCGCCCTCACGAATCCCGCCAATCCGGCGAGCCTCTTCCGCATTACGAACCTCGTGCGCGTGGGTGCGAATGTGGATCTCACCTTCACCACAGTCGTCGGGCGAAACTACACCTTTGAGTTCAGCCTGAATCTGGTGACGTGGACGCCCATCACCGCCACCGTCGCCGGCACCGGCAATCCCTTCACGATCACCCTCGGCCCCACCACCGGTTTGGACCAGGTCTTCTACCGCGTCCGCGTCGGCCCGTGAGGCGTGGAAGGCGTCCGCAACCGCGCCTTTTCAACAAAAAAAAAGCGGCAGGGAAAGCGCGCTGCGCCCTCCCTGCCGCGTGAATCTTTTTTGGGAATCCGAAGTTATTCCGCCGCGATCGCCGGAGCCTCGACGGGCGTCGGTGCCTGCGGTGGCGGTGGCGCGACTTGGACGACTTGGAAGTTCTGGATCGTTTGATTCAAAAGCTGCGTGAGGCGGACGACGCCGGAGGGCGTCATGACGATGCGGGTGTGGATCGGCATGAGCGAGACGCCTGGACGATCGGGCACGATGCCGGAGGTGAAATCGAGATAGACTTCCTCCTGGCCGACGTTGACGAGCGCATGATTCGCGTAGCGCGCCGTGAAGTCGTCATACTTGACCTGGATGGTGATATTTTGCTGCTGAGGAGCCGGGGTGGTTTGTTCTTTAGACATGGGCGCAATCGGTAGCAGCCTCGTGCGAGAAATCAATCTGGAGTTGCGAGAACGGCCTTCGCCTTTCCAAGCGGTGATGCTAAGTGTCGGCGCGATTCCCATGGCTACTTACATTTACGAAACCATTCCGAAGAAAAAGGGCGAGAAGCCGCGCCAGTTTGAAGTCGTGCAGAAAATGACGGACGACGCGCTGACGCACGACCCGGAGAGCGGTCTGCCCGTGCGCCGCATCATCGTCGGCGGCAGCGGCAACATCATGCGCGGGACGAGCATTCTTTCGATGAACAATCCCCGGCGCGGCGGGAAACGCTGACCGTTTCGGACCGCATGGGTTGAGGTTTGGGCAGTGGCACGTGGATAAAAAGGCTCCCGCGTGCTTTTACCCGCCGGGACGGCATCACACTTGCGCTCGCTTCCCTGCGAAACGCTCCACAATATGCAAGACCGTATGACCAACGCTGTCGTCGATACTCACCAAAAGGCCCTCGCCGTAAATCTCGATCCACGCTGGTACGGCACCTTCGCAGAAATCGGCGCGGGGCAGGAAGTCGTGCGCTGGTTTTTCCGCGTCGGCGGCGGCGCGGGCACCATCGCGAAGTCGATGTCCGCTTACGACATGACGGTGAGCGACGCCATTTACGGACACACCGAGCGTTACGTATCGCGCCCGCGTTTGCAGGCGATGCTCGACCACGAGTACAAACTCAACATCGAACGGCTCGGCGAAAGTCGCGGGGATAGCACCGCGTTCTTCGCCTTTGCGGACACCGTCGTCGCGCGCAGCTTCAAAGGCGGCAACGAGTGCCACGGCTGGATGGGCGTGAAATTTCAATCGCATCCGCGCGACGAACCCAGCGAGATCGTGATCCATGTGCGGATGCTCGACACCGAGGCGTCGCTCCAGCAGGAGGCGCTCGGCATCGTCGGCGTGAATCTGCTCTACGGCGCTTTTTTTCAACATCACGAGCCCGATCAACTCGTCGAAAGCCTGCTCGATAAACTGACCACCGGCCGCATCGAGATCGACATGATCGAGTTCGCCGGCATCGAGTTTCGCTACGTCGATAATCGCCTGATGGCGCTGAAACTCGTGCAGCTCGGCCTCAGCGGCGCGGCCATGTTTGGCGCAAATCGCGAAGTGCTCCAGCCGTCCGAAGTGCTCCACCGGAAAGCCGTCCTCGTCGAGCGCGGCAGCTTCCGCCCGCTCACTTACGTGAACGTGGACATGCTCGAATGCGCGCTCGCGAAATTTCAATCCGAGCCCACCGTCGCCGGAAAAACCGTGCTCCCACTCATGGAAATCACCATGCGCAATCTGCTCGCCGGCGGCACCGAGGTCGATCGGCGCGACTTCCTCGCGCGCGCCGACCTGCTCGCCGCCTGCGGCATGACTGTCCTCATTTCCGACTACTTTGAATACTACCGCCTCGCCGCCTACCTCGCCGGGCGGACGAAGGAACGCATCGGCATCGTCATGGGCGTGCCGAGCCTGATCGAGCTGTTCGATGACAAATACTACACGCAGCTTCAGGGCGGCATTTTGGAAAGTTTCGGACGCCTCTTCAAAAACGATCTGAAGCTCTACGTGTATCCACTGCGCCCGCATCAGCAGACCGAGCTGCAGACCGTCGCCAATCTCGAAGTCGCCGCGGAATTGCGACCGCTCTACGACTATCTCTGCGGACGCGGCAGCTTCGTGCATCTCGACAACTTTAAGACCGAATACCTCCACATTTTCTCACGCGACGTGCTCAAGCGCATCGCCGCGAAAGACGCATCGTGGGAAGCGATGGTCCCGCCCGCCGTCGCCGAGGCCATCAAGAAGCGCGGCTTCTTCGGCTACGCAAAAGGCCACGCGGATTGAGCGTGCATCAGCCTTTGCAGCCCGTCGCGCCGGTCGAGACTTTCCCAGCGCTCGCTGAAATTGCTGCCGTCAGCCACGGCTTCATCGGGCGCGTTCCGGGGCTCGATGTGAAAGTGAAACGCGAAACCGCGCTCGCGCGCCTCGATGAATTTCACGCCGGCGCCCGCGCCCGCGCGGGACTCGCCGACCGCGTGTTCATCACCGCGGATCAAGTCCACGGCAGCGAAGTCGCCATCGTCGATTCACAAAGCACCACGCCGATCCCGGACACCGACGGCCTCATCACCGCCGACCCGCGCGTCTGCCTTGGCATCCACGTCGCCGATTGCGGCCCCGTCTTTCTCGTCGATCCCGCGCGCCGCGTCATCGCGCTGCTCCACTCCGGCAGAAAAAGCACGGACCTCGGAATCACGACGATCGCCATCGCGAAAATGCAGCGCGAATTCGGCTGCGAACCCGCGAATCTCGTCGTGCAACTCGGCCCGTGCATCCGTCCACCGCTTTACGAAATCGACTTCGCCGCCGCGATCCTCGCGCAAGCCCGCGCTGCGGGAGTGCGCGCGGTGCATGATTGCGGCATCTGCACGGGCAGCGACGCGGAGCGTTACTATTCGTATCGGGTGGAGCGGGGGAAAACCGGGCGGCTCCTGGCGTTTCTCGCGCTCGTCGGCTGAGTCTTGCGCTTTACTTCAGCGTCTTCAGATACGCGAAAAGGTCGCTCACCTGTTCCGGTGGCAGCGCATCGAGCAGGCCGTCGGGCATCAGCGAGCGGCGGAGGTATTGCGTCCGGGCGATTTCCTTTTTTGCGATGCGGCGGTCGGCGGCTCCGGGCAGGCGGACGATCACGGCGTCCTTGTCCTCGCTCACGAAGAACGCTTCCACGAGGTCGCCGTTTTTCATTTCGATGCGGTAGATGCGGTAGCCGTTTTCCATCGCGGCATTCGGCGTGAGGATGTTTCGCAAAATTGCCTCGGTGCCCATCGCGCCGACGCCGCTGAGGTTTGGTCCGATGTTTCCGCCGGTCGGTCCCATCAAGTGGCACGCCTGGCAAAGCGCGGCGGTCGCTTTTCCGCGCGCCGCATCGCCGGGCTGATCGGCGAGGGCGCGGAATTTCGCGAACTTCGCATCGAGCACCTTCGATTCTTCGGCAGTGAAGACCGGCGGAAAATCGCTCGTCTTTGCGATCTTCGCGCCTGCGCCGAGCTTGCCCCACTGCGAGGCTCCCGCGGCGTAAAGGACGAGTCCTTCCGGCTTCGGCTGGCCCTCGAAGGAGCGGTCGAAGTGGTTGCGGATTTCCTCGGCGGTGCGCTCGCGATTCCAGATGCGGTATTCCGAAAGCGCGCCCTCGGTGCCGCCGGGCGCACCAGTTCCTCCGATGAGCGGGTTCACGATTTTTTGCGGCGCGGGTTTCGATTCGGCGGTGTCCAGTTCGCCGTTGATGTAGATCTTCCACGCGCCTGCCGCGTCACGTGTCGCGGCGATGTGCGTCCAGAGATCAGGCGCGATCGGCTTTTTCGCGACGATTGCATCGTGAATCCCCGCGCCCGCCCAGACGCGGAATTTTGCGTCGTAGAAATTCAGGTCGATCATGTCTTTCGCCCACAGGATGCCGTCCGCGTTTCCGATGCCCGGCGCGAGGCGCACCCACGTTTCGACGGTGAACGGGCCTTCGATCGTGAGGCCGGTTTCGGCGCTGGCGTTGTCCTTGCCGTTGAGCGTGAGCACGGGGCGGAAGAGCGCGGCGAGTTCGTTCATCAGCGCGGTGAGGTCGGCGTCATTCGGGAGAATGGCCTGGAGCTTTTCCACGATCGGGCCGTCGAGTTCGGTCTTCGCCAGCGTGCCGGATTTCAGCGCGGCGACGACGGTTTTCGCACCGGGTTTGGTGGAAGTGAGGCGGTCGAGCGCGGCGCGGCGTTCGGTCGTGGAAAGTTGCGGCCAAAGGCTGAGGATCAAGGCTCCTGCTTGATCGGAACGCGAGGCGCTGAGGGCGGTGAGCGCCGCGTCGCGGACGGCGGGTTCGCCGTTCGTGGCGAGCTTGGCGAAGAGTTCGGCGCGGTCGGAGCGCAGGTCGGCGAGGGCGCGCAGGGCGGCGGGAAGTAGGGCAGCTGCCCCGGCTGCCAAAGGTCCGCCGGGCGCCCCGCCCGTCGATGCAGCCGAGGCGGCCGCATCCGTTCCGGCAGGCGGGGCGCCTGCCCTACTTCCGCTCGCGAGCGCAATCAGTTGCGGCTCGATGGCGGAAATCTGGAAGGCGCTGGCGAGTCGGATGCCGAGTTCCATCTTTGGCGTCTCTGCGGTGGCGAGGAGTTGCTGCGCCGCATCGGCGAGCAGGGGCGTGAGTTTGGCGGCGTCGATTTTGGTGCGCACGGCGAGGAGCGATTCGAGCACCGACGCGCTGATCGCCGGATTGCCGAGCGCGGCCTTCACCGCGTCGCCGACGCCGGGTTCGTCGAGGAATTGCACGAGCCGCAACACTTCCTCCTGCCCCGGCGGCCGCGTGAGTTTCGGCAGCAACTGCGCGACGCGCGAAGCACTGGCCTTCGGCTCCAGCGCGAGGGAGGCGAGGAGGCGGGATTCGATGGGACGTTCTTGTCCTCCGGGTGAGTCGAGAAACTGAGCCGTCTCGCGAGGATGACCCTCGAGGAACATGCGAACGAGGTATCGCTGAAACTCACGTTCGTATGCTTCTCGCACTTTGATCGGCTTGCCGTTGCGCGTTGCTGGCGCGGTTGGCTCGGCCAAACCCGTTTGAGCGAGATACAATAAATTGGAAACCGCGAATCGACTGGAATCAGCGTCAGGATGATCGACGGACGTTGACGATTCGAGCCACTCACCGTTTGACCGAATAATTTGAGCGAGCACTTCTGGATCTTGGTCTCCGCCCATGTTCCAGAGAAAATTTAGAGCGGCAACTGGAGGAGTTCCCGAATGCGGTCCCATCGCTCGCGCGAATTCCCGGCGGACGTTGCGGTTGGGGTCAAGCGATAGCTCGACGAGCAAGCCGCTGTTGGGTTCCCAGAGCAAATGGGCGGTCTCTAAAATCCAAAGACATTGAATCCTCAATGCCGCTGGCTTCGTTGTGTCGGTAACAAGTTGTCGGAGCTTCGGAGCAAGTTCTTTCATCCCTCGATCCCCAATCGCCTGCCACGCCAGATGACTCTGCGCCAGCGATGGCCCGCCGAGCTTGGCCAGCAGCTCCTCTCCGGTCGCCTTCGTAAAATCCTGCATCGGAAACGGCTTCTGCGCGGTCGCCTTCACGCGCCAGATGCGGCCGCGCGTTTTGTCGCGGTCGGGATGGTTTCGCGGGACTTCGTTGTGCGAGATGATTTTGTTGTACCAATCGACGATGTAGAGGCAGCCGTCGGGGCCGAAGGTGATCGCGACCGGGCGGAACCATTCGTCGGCAGATTGGATGAAATCGCCGAGCAATTGCAGCCGGTGGCGCGGGCCGTCGGGGTGGATCTTTATGGCCTGAATTTTTCGGGTGATGGGATTGGCGACGTACATCACGTCGGCGTAAGCGGGGGGAAATGACCAATGACCAGTGGCCAATGACCCACTGCGCGCCGCGCCTGCCAATTGGTCATTGGTCATTGGACCCTGGTCATTTCCGACCGCCTTGTCCGACAACGCGAGGCCGCTCAGCCCCGTCCCGCCCATCGGCAACCCCGGCGTGCCCGGAAACTCGGGCGCGTAGCTTTTCCACTGCGCATCCGAGCAGCCGGGATAGTTCGCGTATTCGTGGAAGGGCATGACGGGGTAGCCGAAATCGTTCGCCTCCTGAATCCACGCCTGGCCTTCGCCATCGAGCACGAGGCCCCAGATGTTGCACGGGCCGTTGCTCGTGATGTCGAAGCCCGAGCCGTCGGGCCGAAACTTCGCCATGCGCGTCTGGTCGAATTTCACGGCCTTCTCCGGCGGCTCACCGGGGCGGCGCACCTGGCTGTAATTGAACGCGCCCTGCGCCATCCAAATCCAGCCGCCAGGCGCGCGCATAAATTGATGGGGGAAAAGATGCGAATCCTGCACGCCGAAACCGGTGAGGATCACTTCGCGTTTGTTGGCCTTGCCGTCGTCGTCGGTGTCGCTCAGAAACGCGATGTCGTGACCGTGCTGGACGTAGCAGCCGTTCTTGTAAGGCAGCACGCCGAGTGGAATCGCGAGGCCGTCGGCGAAGATGCGCGCTTTTTGCACGCCGGACGCGAGCGGCGTGTCGAAGACGAGCACTTTGTCCTTCGCCTTGCTCGCGTAGAGCGCATCGGCAGCGGAGGGGTTTTCGTTGCCATCGACGGGATACTCCAGCGCGGTCGTCGTCCAGAGGCGGCCCTTTTGATCGAAGTTCAGGCAGACGAATTTCCCGATGCCATTCGCCGGATCTTCCTGCGCGACGAGTTCGATTTCAAAACCCGGCGGCAGCGTGAAAGCCGCGCGCTGATCCTCCGGCGCGAGCGGCCCGGCCTTCGCACCTTTCGGCTTCGGCGCGGGGATGAAAATCTCGCCCGGTTTCGGCGCGGGCAGTTCCTCGATGGTGATGTCTTTCACCTGCACCAACGCCTTCCCGCCGCCGTGGACCTGGATGCCGCATTTTCCCGTCTGCACGATCGCGGCATCGGCCTCGGTGTAGTCCACGCCCTGCACGCCATTGATCCACGTCGTGATGCGCGGCCCCTGCGCGCGGATGACGTATTCATTCCAATCGTCCTTCTTGATGACCGGCCGCAGCGCCTTCATGTCCGACTCCGCCATCAGCTTGTTGCGCCGCGATTCGTCGTAGATCGCGCCATACCAAGTCGGCTCGCCGTAGTCGCACTGGTAGCCCGCCATCTCGGAATTCCCAGGCACGCGCTGGCTGCGAATCTGGAAGCCGCTGTTCACAAAGCCCGTGCCCGTGAGTTTGATTTTCAGCCGCACGATGAAGTTCCCGTAGTCCTTCACCGTCGCGAGAAAATCGTTGTGCTTCACCTCCTCGGTCAGCGAACCGCCGATGATCACGCCATCCTCGACGCGCCAGAGTTTCGCATTTCCCTCCCAGCCCGCGAGCGTCTTGCCATCGAACATCGGCGCTGTTTTTCCCACCGGCGGCGGCGGCTCGGCGTGGAGCGTGAAGACGGTGAGGAGGAGCAGGATGACGGGGCGTTTCATGGTGAAGGAATGGTCTGGAGTGAATCCGGGCGGGCGTCTGGTCTTGGGAAGTGAGTGAGCACTAAAATGCACCTCACACCGACGCAAAAGCGATCAAGGATCTCGCGTGATTTCGACCTGGCCGAACGCGCTCGTCGCGGCCGGTTGCGCGCTGCGGAAGGCGACGGTCTCCGTGCCGTCGCCATTGTTCACGCTGCCGAGAAGCGTGAACCCGAGCGACTGCCAGCCGGCCAGTTCGGGCGAAAATTGCGGTGTGAAAATGAGATCGCTCGCGCCGATGTGCCGGCGAAATCGCATCACGAAATAATCGCCAACCAAACCAAGCACGCTGACGGGTTCGATCGCCGCGCGTGGTGCGAGCGCGGCGCTGCTGCCGCTGAGCGGGTTCGTGCGCTGCGCGTATTCGGCGAGGTTTGCGGAAAAATCGTGGTCCGGATCGTCGAGCGGATTGGTCGCGGTGAGGCCGGGATTTTCCGCAAGCCACGCGGCGTAATCGGTCGTATCCAACGCGCGCGGTTTTCCACCGATCACCGCGCTGCTCGACCAGCTCAGCGGCTGCGCGTGATCGGGATTCGTCTGCGGACGCATCAGGATCAGCGAATAGCCTTCACCATCCGCGCTCGCGGGCCACGGATCGTCGTCCGCGTAAAGGAACGACTTGATCGCCGTGCCCGTCGCGCCATTCAGCGTCAGCGTCTCGCCATTGTGCGCGAGCGTGCCAGTGAAAGTGCCCGCGACCGGCACCGCGCGGCGCAGCGCGAAGGCCGCGGGATTTCGCACGATGACGACCGTGCCGCCCGGCGCGAGCACGGTGCTCGCGGTGAAGGTGAACGAAATACCCTGCGTGAATTGCGCGCCAGCGAGTTCGACATTCGCGAGGCTGATATTCCGCAATTCCACGAACTGGAAATCGTCCGCATCCGTGATGCCCGCGAGTCCTTCAGATGTAGTCGGCTCCGCGGGGTGATAGTGAAATTCCGATATGACGATATTCGCGGCGCTGGCGGCGACGTTCGCGGTGCTGCTCGTGATCGTGATGCTGTCCGTGCCGGTGAGCGTGTTCCGCTGATCGCGCGATTGCAGCGTGATTGCGTTCGCCCCGGCGGTGAGCGGAACGCTGACGCTCCACGTACTCGCGCCCGTCCACGCCAGCGCGAGCGGCGCAGGCTGGCCGGCGCGTTCGATGCGATGCACGTCCACCCAGCCAGTGCCGCTGAGCGTCACGGTGTTCGCGGCGGTGGTGAAATCCGCGCCGCCATTCGTGGTGATCGCGAAGGGAACCGCCGCGGGCATTTGCGTGAGCGCGAAAGCCGAGCGGCTGCTGATGAACGACGTGAATGCCGAAAAATCCTGCCCGGTCACCGTGCTGAGATGCGTGACCCACGGCGTCATGTAGGTCGAGTTGAACGTGGAATTCACGAGGTCGAGTACGTGGCTGTCGAAGACACGCTTGAACGCCGCGATGCCGAAGAGGCGCGTGATATTAAAGCCGGTCGGCGTGAGCTGTTCGGTCGTCGCGAGCGTGAAGGCGCTGTCGAGATCCCATGTAAAGGCGATGAGTCGGCTGTCATTCGGGCGTGGGACCATCCGCCAGTTGTGCGCCCAGACGCGGCCGTATTGATCCGCGTTTCCATAAAGTCCCATCAGCGCCCACGTGCGCATCCACTGATCGACATCGATCGTCGCCGCGATTTCGTTTTGGAACGCCGTGCCGCTCAGCGCGAACGCGCGGTTCAGGCGCACCATCGGCGCGTAATTATCCGCGCGACGCTGGCTGCGAATTTGGAAACCCCAGCGATACGCCTCCTTGTCCGCCCCGCGATCGGCAAAATCCATCGTGCCGCGATTGTGGTGGTACGGATTGTTCAGCTTCAGACTTTCCGGCTGTCCATCGACGGTGCCATTCGGCTGGTAGAGCAGTTCGTGATTAAAAACCGTCGGCGAGTCGTAGCCGGGAAATGCGCCATTGAGAAACACGCTGCCCGTCCGCGAAGCCGCAATCAACGCCACGCCCGACGCGCCCGGCCCGTTCACTTTCACCACGTCGTTGTAGAAGCTCCAGTAGCCGCCGCCCGCGCGATTGATGATCTGCTCAGCGACGATTTCGCGCAGCAGCCCCGCGCGCTCGATGCTGATGGAATCATGCACGCCGCGGAAAAGCTGGTCGGGCTGAAAGTCGAGATTGTAGCCAAACTCGGTCGGCTGATACCGCCCAAACGCGCTGCCTTTCAGCCGCACACCGACGTCATAATAGACCGTGTTTTCGTCATCGATCACCGTGCCGCGAAACGAGTCGTTGCTCATCCGGTTCGTGTTCGTGAAGAGCACGGTTTCGTCCTCCGGACTGATCAGCACGCGCAGGTTTCCGCGCACGCCGCTGGTGTCCGCCGTGCTGTTATTCACGCGGTAAAATGTGCCGCCTTTCACGCCATCCGCCGGATACGTGGAAACTGCGCCCGCCCCATCCGTGGCCTGCACGTAGAACTGCACGAGCGCGCCCGTCGTTTGTCCGGGAATGCTCGCGCTGTAACGTCCCTCCGCGCCCGGCGTCATCGCGCCACTCGTCCACGCGCCAGTGTTCACGCGACGGAAAAGCAGCGCGCTCGCGACGCCATCCGGATCGCTCAACGTCACCGAAACCGTGGCGGCGGCGGAAGCGTTTGGGCGCACTGGCGAATGCGCAAGCGCGCTCGCGGTCGGGCCGATGTTCGCGGCGGCGACGCTATTCACCGCTCCCGGCGTGCCCCACGCGGTGCCGACGTTCAGCACCGTCGTGCGTTGCAGGTAGTTGAAATAAAGGCGCGTGTTCACCTGATTCGTGCCGCCCATCCAGCGCGCGCGAAAGCTGATGCGGTACGTGTTTCCCACCGTGACCTGCCGGCCCGTGAAGAACGTCGTCTCGATGCGATTGCTTTTGTCCTCGGTGTTGCCAGTCGCGAAAACGCGGAAGCATTTGTTCGCCGCGTTATCCGGATCGACGACGACCACGCTGCGGCCCTGGCCGTGATTGCCGAGGCAGCGCCATTTCAGCGGCACCGCGCCGGGCGCGTCGCTTTCAAACGTGCCATTCTGGATGAACTCGACGTTCGTGCCCGTCGGATTTTCGCGCACGCTCACGTCGTCGATCAGCACCTCGCCATTTTCCAAAAGGCCGAGCAGGAAATCGCGAAACGCATCCTCGCCGTAACCGTCATCCGTCGCTGCGCCGGTGTAGGTGATCGTCTGCCACGCGCCAAGCGGCTGCGTCGCGCTCGCGGCCCACGCGCTTGGCGCGGAATTCTCCGCACGCGCATCGCGCAGCTCGATGCTGCTGCCGCCCTGCCCCGCGCGCTCCGGCCAGCGGCCTGCGTCGCGGTAAAAAACTTCGTCCGCCGTGTTGCCGTTCGGGTCATCGAGTTCGAGACGATCGCCGCCGCTGAGCGAGCCGTTGAACGGCCCGACGATCGGGCGGCCCGGCCATTTCGCGAACAGCGCGGCAGGATCGCGCGCCACCACGAGGTACGCGCCGGGCGTGAGCGTTGTGCCGGGAGCGAACGCGAAATCGAGGCCCGCGCTGAACTTCCAGCCGGTCAAATCCACGGACGCCGCGCCTTTGTTGAAAACCTCGACCCACTGTTCCGGCCCGTCGTCGAACGCGTGGTGGAAAATCTCGTTGATGACCACATCCCCCGGAATCGCGAACGCATTTGCCGCGCCGAAAGTCGTCGCGCTCGGACGCTGCCAGTCACCCGTGCCGGCGATGATCCGGGCGCGCGGCGAACCGCTCACCCGCGCCGCATCCACGAGACTGCCCGTCGCGCCCGGCGCGAGCAGGAAAAGCCGCTCATTGTTCACCGGCGTGAAGCCGAGGGTCGCCGTGTCGAGCGCGAGAAATCCGCCCGTCGCGAGTGTGGAAGCCGGGAAAACGTACGGCGTCGCCGGGTGTTCGGAGCCGACGATGGTGAAACCGGTGAGCGTGATCGTGGACGCGCCGTGGTTGTGCAATTCGATGCGAAACGCCGCATCCGTCGCCGCCGAAATTTCGTTGAAGGCGAGCTTTGGCAGCGTCGCATTCCAAGCGGCCGTCGTGGGAAAATTCAGCGCGCCCGGCGTGCCATTTCGCTGAAGACTCCATGCCCAATTTGCCGCGACTGCCCCCGTCGTTTGCGCGTCTTTTTTCGCCAGCGTGAAGCCCGAGCCATCCGGCGCAAACGGCCACGAACCGGAGTCAGCGTAATCCACCTCCTCCATCACGCGCCGGCGATCGAGGCTCGTGGAAAACGTGCCCGGGTCGAAAGTCGCGCCGCCGTTTTGCTCGACGAAAAGCTGGTAGCCGCCCCAGTTCGATTCGCCGCTCGGCGCATCCGCGTTGCCGATGATTTTCCCCGTCGCATCCGGATGCAACCCGGCGATCAACGCGCCGCTGCCCGCCGCCGTTGTAGCGGTGTCATCAGTCAGCAGCCCGTTCCCATTCGCGTCCGCCTTGATGCGAATCGAACGCGACGCGCTTCCATAAACCCACAGGCCATAAGTCTTCGCTGGATCGAGCCCCGTGATCCGCCACGTGATGCTCGCCGCGGAGTTGCCCGCATTGAGAAAGAGGTAGTCGTTCGTGAGTGAATTGCCGGCGGTGCTGAAGCCGCTCACCGTGCCCGTGATCGCGAATCCCACGCCCGTCGCCGTGCCCGCGCTATCGACGAGCGTCGCGAGCGCGGGGTTCACCGTCGTGCCCGAGTGCCCGGCGATCGTCAGCGCGTTCCACACATTCCCCAAGCCGCTCACTGGCTCCACGCCGGACATGAGCACCGGCACGGTCTGCCCGAAAGCACCGCCCGCGCCATTGCCCTGGATGTCCACGCTCCACAATTCATTCGCTGGCGGCTGCGTCTGCGTGCCGGGCCGCGTACGCAGGCCGGGGCCGTTGTTGTAAAGCGTCAGCTTTTCCCCGTCATTCGCGAGGCTTCCCACAAAAGGCCCGAGCGCTCCCGCGAATCCCGTCGCCGTCTGCAATGCGGCGGGATCTTTCGCCACCACGAGATACCCGCGCGCCGGAACGACCGTGCCTTCAGGAAAATCGAACACGATCCCGCCGTCGAAACGCCACCCGCTCATGTCCACATTCACGTAGAGCTGATTGCGCAGTTCCACGTATTCCAGCGCGGCATTCGTCGTCGGGTTGTAGTGGATTTCATTGATGACGACGACGCTGTCGCCATCCGCTCGCGCGGAAAATGCGATTGCACAGAGGAAGGCGAGGAGGAAACCGAGCGGGGGAATTCTCATTGGGAAAAACGGAACTCGCTTTACTGCCCGTCGTCGAATTCGTGATCGCACACGATTACCGCGTCCAGGCGCGGCACCACCTTTTCAGCAGCCGCCGTGTGGATGGGATGCGGTAGGTAGGCATCGCGCGCCGCCGCGCTTGCAAAGGTCATCACAAAGCTGTGGGTGAAGCCCTGCGAAAGGCCCTCGGTGCTGGTGTTGACGCCCCACGTCAGGCCGAGGATGCCGGGAATTTGCCGTGGCAAGTCTTCGATGATCCGCCACACGTCGGCGATGTCCTCGCGCGTGCAGGCGGACTTGAATTTGAAAAAGGCGATGTGTTTTACGCGGGTCATTCGAGTGAAGCGGATTCGCCGCAAGGTAAGGCGCGCCGCGATTCCCGCCAGTGCGGCCAGGTGACTGAAATCCACATTTACACGATGAATGCCCCGGAAGGCGTGCATCGTCATCGGTCAAAGGAGTAGCGTCGCCGCCGATGCCGAATCCCGATTTCAAGCTTGTGGAAACTTCCGTGGACGGGCCGCGAACGAGGCTCTGGAAAGTCCACGTCGCGGATTACGCCGAGTTTGCCGTGTTCCGCCTCGCGCGACTCGGCATCGATGAAACCCACGCGCCTTACCGTCGCGTGCGGATTAGGCCCGAAGGGAGCTTCATCCTCGCGAGCCTCGCGGGTGAAGGACGCATCCTGCTCGAAGGCCGCTGGCAACCTGTGAAGGCCGGTGAAGTCGTGATGGCTCCGCCACGCGTGCTGAATGCGTTTTACACACCGCCCGGCAAGGCCTGGGACTTTGCGTGGCTGCGCTACGACGAGCCGAAATGGGTGCGCCCGCTGGTCGGCGTGACCTCGCCGCTCCGCGTGGCCACGGGCGCGGAAGACTTGGGGCGCATCCTGCTCGGCATGCGCGCCGAGTGGGCTCAGGCACGCGATCCGGCGGTCATCCACCATTGGGTCAATCTCGCCCACGCCCATGCGCGCCGCCTTTCCAGCGCGTGGCGGGGGAATGAGCGTCTGTGGCGGCTCTGGGAGGAAGTGGGCACGCAGATCGCCGAGCCGTGGAAGCTGGATTCGCTGGCCGCAAAGTGCCACGTCAGCCCCGAGCACCTGCGCCGCATCTGCCATCACGAGCTGGGTCGCAGCCCCATGGAACACCTCACTTTCATCCGCATGCAGCACGCGCAGGAGCTCCTGGAAAGCACGGAAGAGAAGCTCGAAACTATCGCGAAAATGGTCGGCTACAGCAGCGCCGTGGTCTTCTCCCGCGCCTTCTTTCGCTGCATCGGCATGAAGCCTTCCGCGTATCGCATCCGGCGGTGAGGCGATGTGGATTTTCGTCGGCTGTTGGTGGATACCGCAGCCTTTCGCATCCTGCAGATCGCGGTAGAAAAGGATGCGTCTCACTCCAGCGATCAGGCGCTCAATGCAGAACACCCTCCAAAAAAACAAACACCAACCCACTCGTATGAAAACACCTCCAGTCATTTCCTCTTCACCGCATTACGCCATTCTCGGAACCCTCCTGAGCCTCGCCCTCTTCCCGGCTTCGGCAAAGGCGGCCACCGTTCTTTTCGCCGGCGTGATCAATGACAATGCCGGTTCCGAAATCGCGGAATGGAAGACAGCGTCCACGGCCAAGACCCTCGACGGCGACGGCGACAATGTTTACGGCACCCTCGCGCACCTTTTCTACGGGATCGAATACAAGGGAGGGGGCACGCTCTATTCGTTCGATGGTTCGGACAGCCAGGTCGGACCCTTTGGAGGTTACGCGACGGTGGATCATCCGGCCGGGGACGGCACCACGCCGGGTGACGTCCAGGTGCGCACGACCTCGAACGGCGGTGGCGGCGGTATCGACGACGTCATGTTCACCTTCACCGCGCTGGCCGGATCGCCCGCCAATGTCCGCATCGGCGTCGCCACGGACGGACTCGATAATCTTGGATTTTCCTCGGCGAGCATCGGTCTCCGGCAGGTCGCAGGCTCGTCCGCCGAGCACACGATGACCTCGACCAACAACACGCTGGACATGGTCTTCTTCGATGTCAGCGGCATCGCGACGGGCGACCAGTTCGAGATCTTCGCGGATGCCGGTGCCTTCGGCTTTACCACGCACCAGTTCGTGACGTGGGATGCGGTCCCCGAACCGAGTTCCGCCGCTCTTCTGTGCATCGCCAGCCTCGCGACGTTGCTCCGCCGCCGGCGAAAATAAGCGGTTGTCGCCTTTTTCAAAAGAGCCGGTCTGCCGCGAGGTGGGCCGGCTCTTTGTTTTTCTGAACTTCATTCGGGTCAGGATAGGCGCAGGGCCTCAAAATGACTGACGGTGCCATGCATCGCGGTCTTGAGCAGGCGCGGGCCATGTGGATTTTCGTCGGTTGTTGGTGGGGACTCCGGCCTTCTCAAAACGAGATGTGAAGACTAGTTGTTGCTGAGCTTCAATCCCCCTCGCAACCCCACCATCAACTCCCATGAAACACTCGATCCAAATCAAGACCGCAGTCTCCATCCTTTCCGTCAGTGCCAGTGCCCTGCTCGGCCTTACTCCGAATGCGCAAGCAGCGGTGATTGCCGCCAGCCTCGATGCCGCCACCGGCTCGAACTGGCGCACCGCTTCGACGACGGAAGCCGATCTGCAATACGGGACCGATGGCTATGTCCTCTTTGGGGTCGATGAACCGACAGGCTCTTACTTTGGCAGCGGCTACAACGCCTCCATTACCAACCTAAACAACGACTACTTTCTCCCTTCGTATCTGACTCTCGCCGTGGCGGGAGACTTTGCACTTTGGTCTGGAAATGGGAATTGGGGACTCATTCAAGAACCGGACAACGGGAATGTGCTGACGCCAACGCCAGCGCTGCTTTGGGATGGTGCGGGCGGCGCGCATAGCATGACCTTCACGCGGGTCACCAACCAGGCTTTCCGCCTGACGATTCTCGTTGGTGTTTCCAGTGACGGCGGCTGGAACAGTTCTTACAACCTTTCCCTCAATGCCGGGGCGACGGGGTCGGCGGGAGCCATCACCGTCGGCGGACCGACTCCGCCGGGGATGATGTATCAGTCGTTTGATATCGACGCGGGGACCGATCCCATCGTCCTTTCGGTCACAGGCGGCTCGCGCCCGAATATCGCGGGGTTTGCCTTTGACGCGGTGCATCTTCCGCCAGTTCAGATCAGCAAAGCAAACAACGGCGACGCTCTGAACCTAGGTAGTAGCTGGGTGGGTGGAGTCGCGCCCGATGAGGCCAAGGTGGCGCAGTGGGATGCCACGGCCGTTTCCGCAGCCAGTCGCAATGCGGCCATCGGCGCAAGCGCCACTTGGGATGGCATCAAAGTCCTTTCGCCCGGTGGCCCGGTGGTCATCGGAGCCACGCCTGGAGCGACCCTCACGTTGGATGGCGGCGCGGCGACGGACATCGACATGTCCACGGCGACACAAGACCTCACCGTGAACGCCGCCGTGGCGCTCGGGAATGCTGCGCACATCTGGGACGTCGGCGCGGGGCGCAATCTTACGCTGGCTAGTCTATCCGGTGCCGGTGCTTCGACTTTAATCGCCAAACAAGGAAGCGGAATGGCTACGATTCAGGGTGGCACCTTTACTCTTCAAGGGCTCCGGATTGGAACCAACGGAGGCGATGAAGGCAAGCTGGTCGTCGCGGGCGGATCGATTACGGCGGGCAATCAGGCGGCGCTGGTCGGTCATGGCGCTGGGTCGGTTGGAGAACTCGAGTTCAGCGGTGGAACGCATAGCTTTGGCGGCGATGGCTATGGCAATACGATCTGGGTCGGACGCAACGGCGGAAACGGCACGCTGCGCATTTCCGGCGGCACGGTCGCGGTCGGCGGCGCGGGTTTTCCCGACGCTTCGCTGAATGTCGGCGTGGCGAATGGTGAACCTGCTGCCCCGACGGGATCGCTGGTCGTCAGCGGCGGCACGTTGGAGATCGGTCGCCGCATCCTCGTGGGTAACAACAGCGGGGCCGCAACTGGCTCGCTGACGCTCAGTGGGAGCGGAGTCATCGACATGAAACGCACCGGATCGAATGTCGAAGGCGATCTCGGCATGTTGCGCCCCGGCGCTGGAACCGTGGCGATCAACTTGGATGGCGGGACGTTCATCCTGAGTGGAATCCGACTCACGGAGTCGTCCGCGGCACAAGCGAACATCAACTACAACGGCACGACCCTGAGAGCGAACATCAACAGCTCTGCGAATACGGGTGGCAACTTTTACAACGCGCCCGGCGGCGCGAACCATCTCCTGACCAATGCCGGTCTCGTGCTCGACAGCAACGGTTTCACGATGCTGATGAATGCCAACTACGTCGATGCCCTTGGGGCGAACGGCAGGGTGACCAAAAACGGAGCGGGCCTCGCCGTTCTCTCCGGCCTCAACTCCTACACCGGGATTACCACGATCAATCAAGGCTCACTGGCCATGAGCGGCACCTATAGCGGCGGCATCGTCGTGAATTCTGGCGGCACACTCGTCCCGGGATTCAATGGCACCGATCCCCTAACCACTTCCACGCTCACGCTCGGAGCAGGCGGAGCCGTGGAGTTTGAATTCGGAGCGGGTAATGACACCATCACCATCACCGCACCGATCACGGGCCTCACGATTGGAGCGACGGCACTGAGTCTTTACGAAACCGGCACCACGACAGCATTCGCGACCAATGGCACCTATCCTCTTTTCGATTACGACACCGCATTTGCAGGTTCGCTCGCCAGCTTTGCCATCGCCAATCCGCTTGCGGGAAAATCCTACACCGTCACAGACAACGCCGGCGCCACGGCGATCGAACTAACGATCGGCGATGCCGCGGTTTCAGAATGGAATGTAGCTATTGGCGGGAATTGGCCAACCGCTGGAAGCTGGCTTGGTGGTGTACCGAACGGAGTGGGTGCGGTGGCAAAGTTTGGTGCAGCCATCGGCGGTCCTGCCAATGTGCAGATTGTCGGAGCGAAGACCGTGGGCGGCATCATCTTCGACAACGCGGAGAGTTATACGATTGCCGGCACCGATGCCCTCACGATCAATAACGGTGCGGCTTCCGGCAGCATCGTTGTGAACAACGGCAGCCATACCATTGCCACGCCCGTGGCGCTGGCGGTAAATACGACCGTCAATAGCCTCGCCGGCACGACCCTGACCTTTGCCGGAGCAATGTCTGGGGCGAAAATCTTTACAGTTAATGGTGCAGGCACCGTCATCCTCACCGCTACGAATACCCATGCGAAAACCGTCATCGGCGGCGGCACGCTCCAGCTTGGCAATGGCGGCACCACCGGGAGCGTTCTGGGTGACATCAGCAATGCCGGAACGCTCGCGTTTAACCGATCGGACGATCTCACTTTCTCGAACGTCATTTCCGGCACCGGCAATGTGCGGAAGGTCGGTGAAAACACGCTGACGTTCTCCGCGCCGAACACGTATTCCGGCGGGACGATCGTCAGCGGCGGCGTCCTCGCGATCGGCAGCAATGCGAATCTCGGGGACGCGGCCGGCGGGCTCACGCTGGACAAGGACAGCTTTTCCACCACCGCAGCGCTGTCGGTTTCGACCACGCTTTCGCTCGGGGCCCGGAGTATCGAGATCGGCGGCGGCGGCGGCGAATTTCAAGTCCCGACGGGAGTGACGCTCACCGCAAACGGCACGCTGAATGGCGCTGGTCTCTTCACGAAATCCGGCGCGGGCACGCTGGTCCTTTCCAACGCCGGCAACAGCCTCAGCGGCGACTTCGTCATCGCCGGCGGAACAGTCCTCGCCACTGCTGGCGGTGGCGGCGGCACGAGCACGCTCGGGCAGGCCGGCCTCGCCCGGACGATCACCGTGAATGGCGGCGCGACGCTGCAGTTCAACGCGCACGACACCTTTGGCAATCACGTCGCGAATCCGCAATTCACGCTCCACATCAAGGGCGGCACCGTGCTCAACGGCCCGGTGCCCGGATTCGCCGGCGCCTACACGACGCTCGGCCCGATCGCGCTGACGACTGGCACGCTCACCACGACCGGCGGCGCGAACGCGACTTTCCCCGCATTCCAGTTGAAGGGCGACCTCGTCTCGAACGGCGCGTCCGTCATCAACACGACCAGCACACCCGCCAGTTTCAACGGCATCCAAGTGACCGATACGCGCACTTTCTCCGTCGAAACCGGATCGCTCACGGTCTCCGCACCGCTGGTGGATCGCTTCGACGGCGGCGCGTCGGAGATCGTGAAAACCGGCCCCGGCATCCTCAACCTCAACGGCGTGCAAACCTACGACGTGCTGACCACAAATGAAGGCACCACGAACCTCAACAGCGCGCTCGGCACCGGCGCATCGACGCTGAACGCCAACGCGACGACCAACATCAGCGTGAGCCAGACGCTGGCCGCGCTGAACATCGGCGACGGGGCCGTCGTGGCGCTGAGCAACCCGCCACCGCCAGCCCCGGCATTTGCCGCGGGCGATGATATCTTCGGGCAAACGGGTGAAGATTTTGCCGTTAGTGCGACACAGGCCGTGCCCGAACCGGGCGCAGCGGCGTTGCTGCTGAGCGCGCTTGCCATGCTTGTCGGTCCACGTCGGCGGAAGGCGTGAACCATCTCGTCGTCCGGGGAAGGACGGAGCGGCGGCATTCTTCTTGACGGGGGACTGCCGCTCTCAGTGGGGGAGAAACGAAAGCCGCGCGGTGGGGACCGCGCGGCTTTCATTCACTGATCTCAGAGTGAAGCACTCGCGCGGAGAAAAGGAGGCGGGCAATATTCAAACTGCGTTGCCCGAAGATATCCGTGAGCGCGGTCGTCGTCCACAGCCGGCCCTTTTGGTCGAAGTTCAGGCACACCAATTTCGAGCGGGTTGGTCGCGGTGAGCGCGGGGTTTTGCGCCAGCCAGTTGGTGTAGGTGACGGTTTCGGTCGGGATTCGCTTTCGCATCCGGCTGAACGTCCGTAGTTCAGAATGCGGACAGGCTTTAGGGATTTGGGGACGGGACAACTTTGTGGCAGCATGATCCTACAGCGGCGCTTTACCGGCCAGACCCCCAATCGGGTGTCCCCCACCCCCCGATCGGGTGCCTTGGTTTGCGCGAGCCGCCGTGGTAGAGTGCGCCTGTGCAGTTGTTCAAATCCACATCCATCGGTCGCCCGTTTGTCGCCAAGGCATGTGGCGCGGTCCAACAACGATGGTGGCCACGGGGGCTCGCAGCGCTGCTTATCGTATGGCTTCTCTTTGGCTGGTGCGGTCTGGCCGCGCTGCCGCAGGCTACAGACGGCAACGCACAAACAAGTCGGCCAGCCAGCCGGGATTCGAAGGGCGCGCTGGATGCAACATGGGGCGTCGGTCCGTGGATCTGGGCGTCGGAGACGCACGACAAGCAGACCTGTCGCTTGTGGCGGTCTTTTGAGATTCCCAGAGAGTCACCAGTCGCGCGGGCACTTTTGCGAATCTCGGTGGACAACGGTTACCGGTTGATGCTGGACGGACGTGAGTTGGGCACCGGCAGCGATTGGCGCAGCATCACCGAATACGACATCGGCCTTTTGTTGGCTTCCGGGTGGCACGTGTTGGCGGTGGAGGCGTTCAATGACAATCGCGAGGCCGGCATGCAGTTCGGCCTGAAGATCGAATTGATGGATGGACGGGTGATCGAGATTCCCTCCGACTCGAACTGGCGCATCGCGCCGGCGGAGGAGCGCGGCTGGGAAAGCAAGCGCGAGGCGCCGCCGCACTGGGGCAAGGCCGTGGAGATGAGCACGCTCTTGCCGAGGCTGGGGAATTGGCAGGAACGCAAACCCACCATGGTCGTGAAGGTGCCGATCCTGCTGCCGGTGGAACTGCAATTCTGGCAGCGCGGTTGGTTCCAGGCGGCGCTGTTGAGCGTCGTCGTCGCCGCCGTGCTGGTGTGTCTGCGATTGATGGCGCAGTTGGCCGTGCAGTCCAAGGCGCAGGCGATGCTCCAGCGCGAGCGGGCGCGGATCGCGCGCGATATTCACGACGAACTCGGCGCGCGGCTGACCGAGCTGGCGCTCGAAGGAGAAGTCGCGCAAACCGAATTGCCCGCCGGATCTGACGCGCGCGCCCGGCTCGATGCACTTTCCGAGAAGGCACGTGCGCTGTCCGGGGCGATGGACGAAGTCGTCTGGATGGTCAATTCGCGGCGCGATACGCTCCGCGATTTCGCCACCTACGCCTGCAAGCACGCGCGGCGTTTTCTGGAGCCGACACCGATCCGCTGCCGGCTGGATGTGGAGGCCGACCTGCCGGAGGTAATGTTTGAATTGCCGGTGCGGCGCAACCTGCTCCTCGCGGTGAAGGAGGCGCTCAACAACGCCGCCAAATATTCCGGGGCGACGGAACTCTTTCTGCGCGTCCACCGGATCGGCAAGACCGTGCGCGTGGTGGTCGAGGACAATGGCCGGGGCTTTGACCCGGAACTGGCGGACCCCGCGCGCAACGGACTGACTAACATGGCTCACCGCATGCAGGAAATCGGTGGCGAGTGCCGGATCATCAGCAAAGCAGGCGGTGGCTGCCGGGTGGAATTCCAGGTGCCGCTGCCCAATGCCTCCAGGCAGGCTGACCAACCGGCGATGCGTCTCCTCGAGGCGCAGGAGGTTTCGCCCGCCGCAGGGGAGGTCTCCACATGATGACGCCAGCTCCATCGTCCTCCGGTGCCGTGGCCAAAGCGCCGCTCCGTGTGGCGCTCGTGGAAGACCAGCGCGACACCCGCGAAAGCTGGAGCCGATTGATTTCATCGTTCCCAGACTTCACCTGCGTCTGCGCCTGCGCGAGCGGGGAGGAAGCCGTGCGGGTGATTCCCGGAGCGAAACCGGACGTGATCTTGATGGACATCTTCCTTCCCCGCATGTCCGGCATCGAATGCACGTTCCGGCTCAAGGTCCTCCTGCCCCACACACCTATCGTCATGCTCACGGCCCACGATGAGGACGAGATGGTTTTTCTCGCGCTGGAGTCCGGCGCGAACGGCTACCTGCTCAAGCGCACCAAGCCAGCGGACTTGCGGGCGTCGTTGCTGGACGTGCTCAGCGGCGGCGCGCCCATGACCAGCGAGATCGCCCGTCGCGTGATCGAGTCCTTCCGCAAGAAGGGGCCGCGCCGGGACGAATCCGTGAGCCTGACCGCGCGCGAGGAGGAGGCCGTGGTGCTGCTGACCAAGGGATACTCGAACAAGGAGATCGCCGATCATCTGAACCTGAGCATCGAGACGGTGCGCAGCCATCTGAAGCACGTTTACGAGAAGCTGCACGTCCGCTCGCGGGCGGAAGCCGTGGCGCACTACATGTCCAAGCGGATGGAATGAGATGGCGTGGGGTGGCTATTTGGCGATGGCGTCTTAGCCTGACTGACCTGCCGTTGCGATCTCGGAAATCTGGTTCTTGAGCTTCCCGCGGGCTCACCCGGTTGGGGGATTGTGGGGAAGCGCCACCATGGTCCATCTTCCGTCCCATTTCACAAAGCCATAGCCGCCCCCACCATGAACTACGCCCCATCGTCCAAGCCCGCCATCCTCGCCCGCAGCATCGCCGCGCTTCTCGTTGCCACCGTCCTGCACCACCACGAAGCCCGCGCCGCCGACGGCACCTGGCTCGGCAACTCCGGCAACTGGTCGGACAACACTGCGCTCCCCACGTCGGTCTGGTCCGGTGGAACCATCGCCGACGGCGCCGACTTCACGGCCTTCTTCACCGGCGTGGACATCGCGGTCGATCAGGCGATCACCCTGGATACCGCCCGCACGATCGGCAATATCACCTTCACCGACGCCACCACAGCTTCCAACAACCTGACCATCAGCGGCGCTAACACGCTGACTCTTGATGTCACGACCGGTTCGCCGGTGATCAATGTCACCAATCAGGCTCTCACGATCAGCAGCGTGATCGATGGCACCGACGGTCTGCTCAAAGACGGAGCCGGCAGCCTCTCGCTCCAGGGTGCGAACATCTTCACTGGCGGGCTGACCATCCGGAATGGCACCGTCAATGCCCAGATCGTTCCCACATCGCTCAGCTCGGGCATGGTCACGATGGGTGGGGCGGGCTCGTCTGGTGCCTCGGTGATCAGCGGTCAGGCTTTGGGGAATGCCTTCATCATCAAAGCCCCCGACAGCGGCGTGATCAGCGTTGGGAGCAACAGTGGTGGCTCTGGCCCAACTTTCAGCGGGGCCTTCACCCTGAATGGAAATCTGACCCTCAACTCACCGGCGTTCACCACTGGCACCACGACCTTGAGTGGCGGCTTGACGGGGACCGGCAACCTGACCGTGAACAACGCCGGCACCACCTCCCCGATGGTCGTCAGCACGGCGGCCCTCGACCACATTGGCAGCATCACGGTGCAGGGGGCCTCCACCGGAGCCACGACGATCAGCGCCGCCATCGGTGCGAATGTCACCGGCATTACCAAGACCAGCACCGGCACGCTCACCCTCTCCGGCACGAACAGCTACACGGGCAGCACGACCATCAGCACCGGCACGCTCTCTCTGGGCAACACGAGTGCCTTGGGCGGCACGAGTGCGATTACGCTGGCCGGTGGGACCACGCTGGCCAGCACCTTGGATGGCATTTCCATCAGTGCGCCGATCACCCTGGGTAACAGCGGCACCACCTCCACGATCATCGCCCCCAATGACGGGGTGGGCGGCAACACCCGCACCCTGACCCTCAACGGGGCGATCGGCGGGGCCGGCAATTTGACCCTGAGCGCCAACACCAACACCAACACCAACGCGACGATCATTCTCAACGCGGCGGGCACTTACACCGGCAGCACGCTGCTGACGACCACCAATGTCAACGTCAACTCCTTTACGCGGCTCGGGGTCAACAATGCCCTGCCGACGACCACGGTGCTGACGATCGGTGGGACCAACGGAACCGGTACCGGCCGGTTTATTGACTTCAATCTGAACGGGAGGGACCAGACCCTCGCCGGTTTGACAAATACCACCGGCTTATACAGCAGGACGCAACGGATCTACAGCAGCACGGCCGCAACCCTGACGATCAACAACGCCACCAACAACAACTTCTCGGGCCGAATCGGCCTGAACGGCACGAACCTCAGCCTGACTAAATCGGGCGCCGGCACTCTGACCCTTGGCGGAGCCAATTCTTATATCGGCGCGACCACCGTCAACGGCGGCGCGCTGGTCCTGGACTTCAGCCAGACTGGCAGCATCCTGACCAATACGCCGGGCAACTATATCGCTGCCGCCTCGACACTCACCCTCGGTGGCACAAGCTTCAGCGTGACTGGCCGGGCCAATGGCAGTGCCGTCGCGTCCACTGCGTGGACAGCGACCGCGGCAACCAACGTCGCCAGAATCACCTTCACGACCCTGCCGACCGGGCTCGTGGTGGGTCAGGCGATCGCGGGAACAAATCTTGGCGCAGCGACCTATATAGTTGCCGTCAGTGGCAACAATGTGATTGTCAACGGGAATGTCTCGGCGACCAGTGGCACTTTTTCCACCGCTGCCACCTCGGTCACCACCAGCCAGACCTTTGCCAGCACGACCCTGAATGCGGGGGCGTCGGCGCTGAGCATCAATGCCAACGGCGGCGATGGCACGCGCCTGGCGCTCAATGCCATCACCCGCAACGTCGGCGGCACGGTGAACTTTACCCAGCCGGGGGGAACGATCAGCGCAACCAACGGCTTCACGACCACCACTCCGAATACCGACGGCATCCTCGGCGGCTGGGCCACGGTGGGTGGCACCGATTGGGCCACGAATGACGGCACGAACATCGTGGCCTTGGGTGCGGGCTCCTACACCTTGACGAGTGTTGCCGGCACCACGATGGCCAACTACAGCGGAGCCAATATCGATGTGGACAACAGCGCCGGTCTCGTGAGTGGCGTGATCGCCCCCAACACCCTGCGCTTTAATGCGGCCTCCGCCAACACCGTGACCCTGGCGGCGGGCACCAGCACGATCACCTCCGGTGGCATCGTCGTCAGCAGCAATGTCGGCAACAATCTGTCCACCATCACCGGTGGCACGCTCCAGGGTGCCAGTGGCCAAGATCTGATTGTCAACCAGCATAACTCCGGCAACGGCCTGACCATTGCCTCAGTCATTGACGACAACACGACGGCGACCGGCCTGACCAAGACGGGGGCCGGCCTGCTCACCCTCTCCGGTGCCAATAACTATACCGGTGCGACGACCCTCAGTGCCGGAACCCTCAGCGTGGACGTGACCGGCAACCTGGGCGCTGCGGCATCCAATCTCGTCTTCGCCGGCGGCACGCTCCAAGTCACGGGCACGACGCTGACCAGCATCTCCGGCATCGGCCACACGGTTTCCTTTAACGCCGATAAGACCGTGGGCCTGGAGATCGCCGAGGCCGCCAACACCTTCACCGTGGATCAAGTGCTCAACCAGACCACGGGCGGGTTCAGCAAACTCGGAGCGGGCACGGCGATCCTGGATCAAGCCAACACCTACACGGGGACCACCACGGTCAGTGGCGGCACCTTGAAACTGACCGGCAACCGGACGGCCAACGCCGGAGCGATCAGTGTGATCTCCGGTGCCCTCATCGAGATCAGCCATGGCACCTTCTCGCTGGCGGGCAATACCTTGAGCGTCGGCAGCCTCTCAGGCACGAGCACGCTCAAGCAAAACGGAGGAAATATCTCATTTGCCTCCGGTGCCCAAGTGCTCGTCGGGAGTGGAGCAGGCGATGGCGTTTACGAACTCAGCGCGGGAACGCTAGCCACCGCCGCCGTAACCAGTCGCGGGGTCATTTTGGGTGTGAATGCGGGTCGAACTGGCACCTTCAATTTGAGCAGCACCGGAGCCCTGAACATGGCCGCGACCTCGGTCTTGCAAATTGGCCGTTCCGAGAACACGGCAGCCACCGGCACCACGGGTATTTTCAACCAAACCGGCGGCACGGCCACGGTCGGAGAACTGCGAATCGGTGGACAGAATTTCGCCAACAACGCCGACACCACCGCTACGCTGAATCTCTCCGGCGGCACGTTCTCCGCCGTCACCTTCACCAACCTGTCGCAAGGCGATACCAGTAACTCTACGATCAACATCAGTGGCACGGCCGATGTGACGCTCCCGGCTTTCCCTACGGCGCGCGGCAGCAGCTCGACCGCGACCATCACCTTCGACGGTGGCACCCTGAAGCCGAGAGTGGCGAGCGCAACCTACTTGGGCGGACTGACCGATGCCTTCATCAAGGCCGGTGGGGCCAGGATTGATACGACTAACGGCAGTATCACCATCACCCAGGATCTGCTGACGGATGCGGTATCGACTGGCGGTGGGCTGACTAAAGCTGGCAGCAACGCGCTGACTCTTGCTGGCACGAACACTTACACGGGCGCGACCAATGTGAACGCTGGCACGCTCAATATCGGCGGAACCCTCGGAGCGGGCGCGAATGTCATCAATGCCAACGCCGGCATGACCAATATCAGCGTCAGCCAGACGCTCGGTGCCGTGAACATCGCGGACGGAGCCGTGGTCACGCTGACCTCCGTCGCGCCGTCGCCTGCGGAAGGTGAAGCTGCCGCAGCCTTCGATGGCTTCGAGGCATTCGGCGCGGAACTCGGCACCGAGGGCAATGCCTCAGGCGTGGCCGCAGTGCCCGAGCCGGGTTCGATCTCCCTTCTGCTATTCGGGGCGCTCGGCCTGTTCGGTGGGCGTCGCCGCCGGGCCTGCGCGGAATCACTTTTTCGAGGTTTCTTGACGGGTGCCTCGGAATCACTGGCCCGCGATTCTTAACTGGGATTCGGGTCAGTCGGGGAGCGGGTCGAAGTCGTGATGCATAGCGCCTTCACTCGCAGTGCAGTGGCAGGGCCGTTGGGGAACGGCTCCGCCACTTTCCGGTCGAATTTTGCCGGTGGCGTCACGCCGTTGTCGGCAGATGACATCTATCCTAAACCCGGCAATGGAACCCGCGAAAAACGCGAAAGACACGAAAAATGAGGTGTTTTGGACGATTGCTCAACTCATCCGGCGGGTGAATTCCGCCAACCTCACAACCTCTTCATTTCGCGTCCTTTCGCTTGTTTCGCGGGCCATCCGATCACGTTTTTACGTTTGTCGTTCCGGGCTTCTCGGGTCTGGGGTGGATTGCTGCCGAAGTTTTCTGGAGGGGACAGATCTGCCGTTCCGATTCCGGACCTCTGGTTTCTGCGTTTCCGCGGAATCACCCGGTTGGGGGATGGAAAAACACCTCACATGGCATATCGTGGCTCACCATCATGCAAAGGGTGTTCTGCCGCTCACGCACGATGGTCGCCTTTGCCGAACCACGGTTCGGTGCCTGAACTTTTTTTCGAAATACCTCCCACCCGCCATCATCCCGAATACTTGATCACGCACATTCCAGACGCTCGGAGTCAAAGCGCGCCCTCCCGCCGGCCCCCGCCGCGTGGATTGCTGTCGCGCGGCTGGTGGGTGATCGTGGTCGCGCTCGCGGTGTTCACTCCGCTGGCGGGACACGCTGCGGCCATCTACGGCGAGATCAGCGACACGGAGGTGCGGTCGGATGGCGTCGTCAGCGCTGCGAATGGCAACTCCATGCTCTCCGGGGGCTCGGGCAGCCCTATTATGGACCGCGCAGCGGTCTATGTGATCCAGTTGCCCAGCCTGGGTGCCGTGGCCAATCCCTTCACGACAGCGACTTTGCGCTTCAATCTGGCCAGCAAGACGGGCACCCCGCCGAACTTGGATCTCTACGGGCTGGGCCGCCGCGCAAGTTCCGCGGTGTTGGCGGGCGATTACTACGGCGGCACCGGCACGGCGGACCCGAGCGATGCGACGCTCCTCCAGGACAACATCCTGATCTCGACGACGGCGACCGGTGTGATTTCCACCAGTGCCACCGGCAGCACCGCACTAAAGAACTACCTCAACGCCCAATACGCCAGCGGCGCGGGCGCGGGTCAGTATGTGTTTCTGCGCGTGAGTTCCGACAGCCCTTCCACGACCGTCAAGAGTTACACCTTAACCTCGGCCGATGGCGGCACGGTCGGACCACCGGACAAGCGTCCCCAGATCAGTTACACGCTCGCCTCGCTGAGCTATGCGCGGCCTTTCATCTGGGTGCGGGATTCGGAGAAAGCGGGCATCCTTGCCAAGATCGCTGGCAACCCTTGGGCCGCGAGTGTCTATAACGGCATGGTTTCGCGCGTCGCGGCGGATGTGGCGAGTCATCAATCGAATCGCGATGCTTTCCTTCGCGGTTTGCCGGTGGACTGGACGCTGGCCACGCCCAAATTCAAGACGATCCCCGCATACTCGGAAAGCTCGGTGCGCTTTGCAGCGGAAGGCAAGTTCAATGACGGGGTGGATTGCGCGGTGCTTTACTATCTAACTGGCGATGCCAAATACGCCCGTCTTGCGGCTGATGTGCTGCATAACGCGGTGAAGACGCTGCTGCCGGTGGCTCCCTCCACGGGCACCGGCAACGGCGGCTGGATCTTTCAGGACGACTTGCTCAAGGAAGCGCGGGTGACGGGCACCCAGTTGCCCATCATCTACGATTTCCTCTACTCCTGGCTCCAGACTAACCAAGTCTATGACGTGGATACTGCGGCCATGGTCAATTTCAACTTCACCAGCGGCCAGAGCGTGTTTCGCACGCTCTATCAACTGGTGCGCGATCATGGGCAAAAGGAGAGCAACTGGTCGGCTCTAATGGCTACTTGTATGTTGAACAACCTCCTCGCGCTTGACAGCTCGACGGAGCGCGCCACGGCCTTGCAAATTTACCTCACCACCGGGACATCGCGGCAGGCTTCGCTGGACTATGACTACCGCCATTTCACCGAGGCCGGTAACATCTGGCCCGAGTCTCTCCAATACGCCGGTGCCGTGGGTTCGATCCGCACTTCCCACATGGTGCTGCTGGAGCGGGTGGATCCCAGCCTGAATCTGTTCGATCCTTACCCGAACCTGCCCCTGAGTCTTCCCCGCATCAGCTATCTGCGCTATCCCAATGGGGAACAAATCATGTTTGGCGACGGCCACCGTGCCGGGACGAACGGGTCGTTCTCCGACTACGAATTGGTCTATCAACACGCGCTGGCCCGGGGCCGCACGGATCTCACTTCGTTCTTTGGTTCGCTGATCAACGGCGGCGTGGCGGCGGGTCATTACAATCGTTCCAATCTGAGCGGCTACAGCGCTTTGGGAAACCATGATGAGCCGCTGCAACTGCTCTGGCAGGCCGCCAGCCTGTCCGAGCCAGCGGTGTCGCCGACGCTGCCGCGGACGGACACACTGCCCTTCGCGGGCGTCGCTTTGCAGCGCAATCCGGCACCCTTTAGTAATTCCACCTACGGATTGATGGGCTTTGTCGGCGGGGCCGCGCATATCCACAGTCACGCCAGCGGCATGAGCATGGAACTCTTCGGCATGGGTGAGGTGATGGGTGCGAAGGCGGGGACCGAGAGTTATGGCTCGACCATCAACGAAAACTATTACCGGCTATTCGCCTCGAACAATACCGTCATCGTCAACGGGGCCTCGCGCGGCGAGGGAGGCTGGGGTGGCTTTGGCATCAATACGGTGCAGACGGTGGCCATGGAGCCACAGCCGTTTGCGACCGCCGTTTCACCGCATTTCTCCTTCACCACCAGCTCGTTTGCCGATGACAAGGGGACGCAGGCGGAAGGCACTCAGCAGCGCACGCTGGCGATTGTCCGCACTTCGCCGACCACGGGTTTTTACGTGGACGTGTTCCGTTCCAAATCTACCGTCACTAACCGCGTGGCGACCACCCTCACAGGCAACGTAACCAACCAGTATCACGATTACATTTATCGGAATATTGGCGAGACGGCGGTGGACCTCCGCGCCAATGGCGTGACCTTGCCGCTGACCAGCCAGACCAATCGTTTTCAAAACGACATCGGCGACGCTAACGAGCAGCCCGGCTGGCGTTACTTCGACAACACCGTCGTCTCTAATCTGACGAGCCAATCGGTGCGGGCGCAGTTCGTGGCGACGGTCTCCGGCACCGCGCGCTACATGGACATGCACATGCCCGCCGTGGCCAGCCGGGAGTATGCCAAAGTGGACAGCCCGGCCATCCTGGAAGCACCAAGTCCATATGACACTCGGGTGGCTCCCACGCTGGTCGTCCGCCAGATTGGCGAAGCATGGAACAAAGCCTTCGCCACCGTTTATGAACCGCACTTCGGAAGCACCGGCGGCACCGTCCAGAACGTGACGCAGTTGCTGCGCAGCGGGATCGTCGTCGGAGTGAAGGTGGAAAGCACGGTGCTCGGAAAGAATCTCGTGCAGTATATCATTTCCAATCCGGGCTCAGCGGAAACCTACACCGACGCGGCCATCGGACTGTCCTTCACCGGGCGGTTTGGCATTGCTTCCGATAACGGCGACGGCACGACGACGCTCTATCTCGGCGTGGGCTCGTCCCTATCTTATCGCGGCAATTCAGTGGCAACCGCGAGTGCAGCCAGCTCGCAGGCAGAGGTTCGTTTCGTGCCAGGGCAGACTCCCGTCATCACCGCCAATACGACGGTGAATGTGATCTCCGCGCCTCCGCCGCCTGGCGGCAATTGGGTTCCCACGGTCGGTGGCGCAGGTTTTGACTGGACCAACACAACCAACTGGAACCCGGCGGTTGTCCCTAACAGCGTTGGCGGCATCGCCAGGAAAAACATCAACCTTACTGGCGACCAAACGGTGAACGTCAACACGCCCATCACACTTGGCGAACTGGTCGTCGGGGACAGCAGCGGCAGCGAGAACACCACGCTGCAAAAGAACACTAGCGGCTCCTTCGTGTTCGACCAGACGGACGCTGGCCTGGCTTACCTGACGCGCACGGCAGGCGGGACCGGCACCGTTACCTTCGCGAGTGACCTCAACATCACCCTCAACGACAACCTGACCGTTCGTCTCGCGGGCGGCTCCGCCAGTTCGACAATGGTCATCGCGGGCACTCTAGCAGGTTCCGACAAGAGCCTGAGCAAGGAGGGCGACAGCCTGACCCTGGCTCTCGCTGGTGCCAACACCTACTCCGGCGCGACGCGGATTTTGGGTGGCATCCTCAGTCTGGACCACGGCATGGCGATGCAGAACAGCGAACTGGACACCCTCAACAGCGACACTGGAGACGCGACCAACGGCCTTCGCACAACGATGACCACCCTGACGCTCGGCGGCCTCACAGGTGACAAATCCCTCGCCTCGGTCTTCACGACTACCTCTGGCGGTTACTCCGGTGTGACCGCGCTGACGCTGAATACCGAAACCGGAGCTGCCCCCAGCTATTCCGGCGGTATCGCCAATGGAGCCATCGGCATGACGCTCACCAAGACCGGGCCGGGGACTCAAACCCTCGCCGGGACAAACACCTATACCGGCAACACCACAGTCGCCGCGAATTCCGGCACGCTGGAAATCAGCGGACCTGGCAAGCTCGGCAATGGCGCCTATGCGGGGGCCATCACGATCGGCAGCGGTTCGGTTTTCAGATACAGCAGCACCGCCGCACAGACGCTCGACGGTGCCATCAGCGGAACGGGAGCGCTCGCCAAGAGCACCAACTCCAGCACTTTAACTCTTGGCGGCGCTAACACCTCTTTCACTGGCTCCGTCACGGTCTCTTCCGGCATGCTAGTCCTGGACCATGCCAACGCCTTGAGCAGCGCCAGCGCGATCTCGCTTTCGGGTGCTGCCTCACTCAAGCCGACGGTTCAGAATGCGACCATCATCGCACCCATCACCCTGAACAGCAACCCGACGATCCATGCTCCTGATTTCGGTAGCGGCAGCACCACCTCAACCTTGACCCTTGCTGGTGCGATCTCTGGCTCCGGCAATTTGACATTAAGTTCCACCTCCGCCGTTGCCTCGAACTCTTCGCAAACCATCCGGCTCAACGCCCAAAGCGGCTACACTGGCAGCACCACCTTCAATCCCGCTGAAAACGACGCCAATCTCATCGTCAAGCTCGGCATCACCAACGCCCTGCCACCGGCCACCGTGCTTTCGATCAATGGCGTCGTTGGCGGCGGATCCGGCCGGTCAAACAAGTTCGACCTCAACGGCTTCAGCCAAACACTCGGCGGACTACAAAACACTGCGGCCAACTCAAGAACCCAGCAGATACTCAACTCCTCCACCACCGCCACGCTCACGATCAACAACACCGCCGACTACACCTTTTCCGGTGATATCGACGGCACCAATCTCAGCCTGACCAAAACGGGCTCCGGCACGCAGACTCTCTCGGGCACCAACAGCTACACCGGCACCACCACCCTCAACGCAGGCAAACTACGGGGAGTCGTCGGCGGAAATTGTGTGAACTCTGCCGTCACCCTCAACAACTCCGCAACGACTCTCGGCGTTTCCATTTCTGACAACACCAAGATCTGGACCTGTGCCGCCCTCACCACCAGCGCCGCAGGGAAATTGGAGTTCGACTTCGGCGCCATCCTGCCCGGAACCATCAGTCCGCTGACCATCACGGGGCTGGCGAGTTTTGCGACAACCCCCACGGTGCGCGTCATCGTGAGCACTGGCCTCGCGCCGGGCACCTATCCGTTGATTTCGTGGGGCTCTACGTCCGGGACGGTTCCTTCGGTGGTGTCCGTGTTGAAGCCGGATGGGACAAACGGTCTCGCTGGCGGCACCGTGGCCAGCCTCAGCGTGGTCGGCACCAAACTCAATCTGGTCATCACCGCCAACGTATCCACGCTCACCAAGGCCAACAACGCGACCAACCTCAATGTCGGCACCAGTTGGGTTGGCAATCTGGCACCGGGCTTGGCCTCCACCGCTAGGTGGAACAGTACAGTCACCGCCGCCAACACCACCGTCCTGGGTGCGAATATGACTTGGGCTGGCATCATCGTCGCAAATCCCACTGGCACGGTGACCATCAACGCGGGTCACACGCTCACTCTCGGAGAAAATGACAATGACATTGATCTGAGCGCGGCCACCGCCAACCTGACTTTGAACTGCCCGCTCACGCTCGGCGACGCCAACGTCTGGAATGTCACCACGGGGCGGACATTGACCATCGGTGGCGTAGTTTCCGGTGCCTTCCCCGTCACCAAAGAAGGTGCAGGCACGGCGATCCTTTCCGGGACAAACACCTACACCGGTGACACCGCGATCTCCGCGAACTCCGGCACACTTGATATTGGCGGAGCTGGCAAGCTCGGCAATGGGACTTACGCCGGAGCCATCGAAATCGGAAGTGGCTCGCTTTTCAAATACAGCAGCAGCGCCGCCCAGACACTCAGCGGAGCCATCAGCGGAGCGGGGGCAATTATTAAAAACACTGGCACCAGCACGCTGACACTCAGCGGCGCAAACACCTCCTTCACCGGAGCCCTTACAGTCAATGCTGGCACGCTTAGCTTGGGCCACATCAATGCCTTGGGCGGCACCAGTGCAATCACACTCACTGGTGGCACCACGCTTTCCACCAGCACCACTGGCATATCCACGAACGCGCCGATCACTCTGGGCGCCACTGGCACCGATTCCACGGTGGCATTTGGTCGGGCCACAGCGGCCACGGGCTCGATCACACTCAACGGCTCAATCAGCGGCGCTGGCGATCTGATCTTTACCACGCCCAACAATAGTAGCGGCAACAACCTGCAAACCATCTTGCTCGGATCGACGAATACCTACAGCGGCAGCACCCTCATCACGACCGGAAATACAGGCAACACCATGACGGTCAAATCCGGAGTCGCCAACGCTTTGCCGACGACCACCGTGCTCACCTTGGACGGCGGCAACGGCAGCGGCACCGGTCGGACGACCTCGTATGATCTAAACGGCTACAACCAAACCCTCGCTGGCCTGACTAACACCACGGGCCTGACATTGCGCAACCAGAGAATTTTCAACAGCGGCGGCGAAGCTGCGATACTCGCGATCAACAATTCCGCGAGCTACAGCTTTTCCGGCAACATCAACGGTGCCGGCCTGGAGTTGCTCAAATCGGGTGCTGGCACCCAGACTCTCTCGGGTGCGAACACCTACAACGGCAGCACCACGATCAGCGCAGGCATCCTCAGCCTCGGCCACAGCCAAGCGATGCAAAACAGTGCGTTGGAAACATTCGACAGCGTCGCGGGCAACGCGACCAGCGGCCTCAGAACCACGGTGACCACTTTGACGCTCGGCGGACTCACCGGCGACAGAGCCCTCGCTTCCGTCTTCACGACCACTTCCGGCGGGTACTCGGGAGTGACCGCGCTGACGCTGAATCCCGACACCGGAGCCACCCACAGCTACTCCGGCATCATCGCCAACGGAGCCGCCGGCATGACCCTCTCCAAGACCGGTCTAGGCACCCAGATCCTCTCCGGGGCTGACACCTACACCGGCCTGACCAATGTCACTGCGGGCACCCTGACGCTTTCTGGCAACCGCACAACTCAGGCGACCGGTGGTTTCAGTATCGGCACGGTGACCGGGAGCACAGGCACTTTGAACGTCACGAACGGCGCATTCACGGTTGGAACCTCTGGATCGAATTTTCTCGTCGGCAACGGCACCGACAGCACAGGCATCCTCAATCAATCCGGCGGCAGCCTGACGACCATCGGCAACCAGTTGCTAGTCGGGAATGGTGATTCCACCGGCATCTACAATCTCAGCGCAGGAACGCTCACCACGGTCGCCGGTTCACTCGGCGTCACAATCGGAGTCAACACGGGTGCCACTGCCACCTTCAACCTCAGCGGCACGGGCACACTCACCATGCCCGCGGACTCCACTCTGCAAATCTGCCGCTCGGATAGTAACGCGGCATCAGGCGTGACCGGCACCTTTTCACAGACAGGTGGAACCGCCACGGTTGGAATCCTTCAGATGGGTGGCAGCGCTACGACCCCTGCCAACAATGCCAATGCCAATGCCACTCTGAGCCTCGCTGGGGGCAGTTTCTCGGTCACGACGTTCAGCGTCCTCTCGGGTGCCGACAACAGCACCTCCACGATCAACATCGGCGGCACGGCCATTGTCACCCTGCCCGCCTTCCCGACCGTGCGCGGCTCGGGTTCCACGGCGACCCTCTATTTCGACGGCGGCATCCTCAAATCGCTCGCCTCCAGCACCGCCTACCTCGGCGGCCTCACCAATGCCTTCATCAAGGCCGGCGGCGCCACCTTCGATACCACCAATGGCAGCATCACCATCAGCCAGACCCTCCTGACGGATGCAGTCTCCACCGGCGGCGGCCTCACCAAGAATGGGTCCAACACTCTCACCCTCACTGGCGCGAACACCTACACTGGTGACACGACCGTCACCGCTGGCTCGCTGGCCTTGGGCGCGAGCAACGTCCTGCCCGACAGCGCGGCGGTCTCCATCGGCAACGCCACACTCGATGCGGCGACCTTTACCGACACCGTCGGAACCCTAGACGTCACGGGCACATCCACCATCAATCTAGGTGCCAGTCCCGCCCTGGCCTTCGCCAACAGCAGCGCGATCGACTGGACCGGCGGCACGCTCAATCTCACTGGAACCTTCGTATCCGGCGCGTCCCTCCGCTTCGGCACGAATAGCAGTGGCCTGACACCCACCCAGCTTACCCTCATCTCAGCACCCGGATTCAATTCCTTCGCCCTGAATGCAAGCGGCTACCTAACGGCCAGCGTGCCAACCGCTTTCTCCTCGTGGATCACCGGCACCTTCACCGGCGGGGCGAGCGTCCCGGTGAATCAGCAAGGCCCCAATGACGACCCCGACAACGACGGCATCAGCAATCTCCTGGAATACGCCGTGGCCGGTCAGGATCCGACGGTATCTAGCGCCTCCGTCGGCACCTTCAGCGACAACACCCTCAGCTTCACCAAGCGCCCCGGCACCAGCGGCCTTACCTACTCGATTCAGGACTCCACCGACCTCGGCGTGACCGACGCTTGGACGGAGGTCGCGGCCGGCTCCTACGTGAACAGCGCGACCACCATCTCCTACACCCTCACACCGGGCACCCCGGTGAGCTACTTCCTGCGTCTCCTGATCCTGCAGAACTGAAGAGCGGATTCCTCCTCTTTCCATCAGCAATCCAAAATCCACCATCCCGCCTCACCCGACATCTTGTGAGCACAGTCACCAAACCACTATCGCCCGCCGCCATGAACCACGCCCCTTCGTCCAAGCCCGCTATCCTCCACGCGCCACAGCTTTTCATTCCCCTCCCAGCCCGCGAGCGTTTTGCCATCAAACATCGGCGTGGTTTTCCCCACCGGAGGAGGCGGCTCGGCGTGGAGGGTGAATGAGCCAAAGACGAGGAGGACGAGCAGGGGTTTCATGGATGGAAAGGTTGCTTGGTGTGAATCCGATCGTCGAGGTTGTCTTGGGGAAAGTCGGGCAACGCATGCGCCCATCCGCGCGGCGCGAATTTCCATCAAATCGTTGCTTCAACGTCATCACGATGTCACGGCGCTCCACTTCACTCGGAGGAGCTTTTCAAACCACAAACCCTGCACCCATGAAACACGCTCCGAATATCCTGCTCGCTTCCATCTCTTCACTCGCTGCTGCCGCCGTCGCGCTGCCGATCGCGGCTCGCGCGGAGCTGCCGCTCGGGGTCGCCGCGGGCGATACGACCCAGACTTCCTCCGTCCTCTGGGGAAAGGCGAATGCGCCCGGGGCCGTCGCCTTTGACATCGCGACGGACGCCGCCTTTACCAACATCGTCGGTTCGCAATCCGTAACGGTGCTCGACGCCACGCTGCCTGCGAAGTGGGACGTGAGCGGGCTGGCGGCGGGAACGCAATATTACTACCGCGCGTCGGACGATGGCGGGGCGAGCTTTTCGCGGGGACTGTTCCGCACTTTTGAAAATGCCGGCGTCGGCGCGGGCGTTCACTTTGGCGTGAGCGGCGACTGGCGCGGGGAACTCGGCTCGTACCCGGCGGTGGCAAATGCCGCGGGTCGCAATCTGGATTTCTTCGTGGCGCTCGGGGACACGATCTATGGCGATGTCGCTTCGCCAGCTTCGGCAGGCTTCACGAATCCAAACCAGGCTCAGACGCTGGCGGAGTATCGCGCGAAACACGCGGAGGGTTACGGGCCGGGCCTGACGGGGACGAGCACGCTGGCGGCGCTGCGCGCTTCGACTTCCACGTTCGTCACAATCGACGATCACGAGGTGACGAACGATTTCGCGGGTGGCGCGCTCATTTCCAGCGATGCGCGTTTTACCGGGACACCCACCGATCGCATCAATGACAGCGCGCTTTACAACAACGGGCGGCAGGCGTTTCAGGAATACAATCCCGTGCGCGACTTGAGCTATGGCGTGGTGGGTGGCGATGGCCGGATGGATGGGGAAAAGAAGCTTTATCGCGCCCAGCAGTTTGGCAGCAAGGCGGCGATGTTCATGCTGGATGCGCGTTCGTTTCGCGACAAGGAGGCGGTGCTCAGCGGGCCGGGTGCAAATCCCGGCGAGGTCTTCGTGCCGGGTCGCACGATGCTGGGCAGCCAGCAACTCGCGGACGTGAAAGCGGACCTGCTCTCCGCGCAAGGCAGCGGAGTAACGTGGAAATTCGTGATGGTGCCCGAGCCGATGCAGCAGCTCGGCGCGATCGGTGCGGCAGACCGTTTCGAGGGTTACTTTTCCGAACGCAACGACCTGCTTTCCTTCATCGACGCGAACGACATCCAGAATGTGGTCTTCGTCGCGGCGGACATTCACGGGACGGTGCTGAACGATGTGAACTATTCGAGCACTGGTTTCCCCGGAGGCGCGACGCTCCCGAGCGGTGCGTTCGAGATCACGACTGGGTCGGTTGCGTATGACAAGCCATTCACGCCCACCGTCATCGACCTCGCGGAGGGGGCCGGACTTATCCCGCCCGCCACGGCTGCGTTTCTGCGGAGCCTTCCACCCGCGGCGCAGGATGCGCAGGTCGCAAATATCATCAACTCCGCGATCGCGAACGACGCGCTCTTCGGCCCGCTCGACCCACTCGGCCTGGAACTCGGGGAAGGCATCGACTTCAACATGCTGCAAGGACCGGCGAATGGGTTCGTGGGTTCGACCTTCGGCTGGACGGAATTCGATATCGCAGCCGATGGGTTGCTGACAGTGACGACCTGGGGCGTCCCCGCGTACGATCTCGCCGACCTGCAAGCGAACCCAGCCGCCATCGCCGCGCTCACGCCAACGATTCAGAGCCAGTTCACCGTCGCGCCCGTGCCCGAACCGACTTCCGCGAGTTTGCTCCTGGCAAGTTTGTGCGGATGGCTCGGACGGCGCCGCCGCCGTTGAGCGCAGCCCGAGTCGCGGGAGGTTTGCCTCCTTTGCCGTAGATTGAAGTTGGCCGGGAAATTCTCGCGGTCTGATCTCGGTCGGCGGGCGTGGCTGACTCGCTGGCCAGCGCGCCGCAGCGCAAGCCCCGGCGGCTCACGGTCAGGGAATCGAAATCCAGGCACGCGAGCGCCGTGTCAAAGATTGCGGCACCGGTCAGGATCACGTCGGCGCGCTTCTCTGGCAGACCAGCGATCAGTTTCCGCTCGCGCAAGGAGAGCTGCCAGAGGCGTTCGGTGTGAAAATGAACCTCGCTGCGCGACATTTGCAGTGTCGGGATTTTCCCATCACGCCGCCTGCCGCCTGCCTGCATGGTGGCGAGGCAGATCGCCGTGCCGCCGGTTCCGAAGAATTGGAAATCGTGTGCCGCGGACCCCAGTTCGGATCGCACGTCGGGCGCGACGGACGCGGTGAAAAACTGTTCTAGGAATTCCGTGCACCGTTCCCGATCTCCGGCGGTCGGCGGATCGCTCATCGGCAGCATTTCCATGAACCGGACTGTCCCCAATTGATAGCTCCGACGGAATCGAATCCGGTCTCCGCTCGATACGATCAACTCCGTGCTCCCCCCACCCACGTCCAAAATTACGAGTGATTTTCCGGTGATCGCCGGATCGGAGGCCACGCCGCGATGGACCAGTTCCGCCTCACGCACGCCAGAGATCACCTCCAGCGGGAGACCGGTTCGCGCCAGCACCAGCGCTTCGAATTCACCGCGATTGAGGGCATCGCGAACGGCGCTGGTGGCGACGAGGCGGATCGACTGCGGTTGAAAGTGCGCGGCGCGTTCGATGAGTTCCTTGATGGCAAAAATCGCGGCATTCATCGACTCGGGCTGAAGGCTCCGCGACAGATAAAGGCCCGTGCCGAGACGCGCGGAATTTTTGGCGGTGGCATCAAGAACCGGCGTCACCGCTTCCGGGGTCACGCTGGCCACCAGAAGTTTTACCGAATTCGTGCCGAGGTCGATGACCGCTTTGATTTCTGGATTCATGGTGGCCAGTGATTTGAGGCGGAGCGTCCGGTGCTTTCCACCGAGATTCTTTGTTACGGACCTATATCAAACGAATGGTGGCCTCATTGAGATGCGTCAAATGCGTCAATATCACGATTTGATGGCGTTCTGATGACGGCGGAGGGTTTCGATGTCCAGACCGACAAGCCGCGACACCCAAACGCCACGAAATCTTCACGAACCGGCGCTCAACGAACTGCCTAAAATGCGCTTTATTGAAAGCGCAGTTTCGGCCTCCCCAAATCTATGAGAACTCGATTCTTACCGTTCGCCGCCGCGCTACTCATTCAATGCGGCACGGTCCTTTCACAAACTGGCGGGCTCAATGCGCCGCAGCCGGTCGCGCCGTTTCTGAATGGCGTTTTCCCGGCGACTTCACCGGGCGAGGCGACCGGGTGGACGACGGTCAATGCGTTTCCCAATCTCACGTTCGTCGATCCGATCTGGCTCACGCCCTATCCCGGCACGAACAATCTCGTGGTCGCGGGAAAGAACGGGGAAATCTGGCTCTTTAACAACAACCCCAACGTGGCGGCGGCGACGCGGATTCTGGATCTCCGCACGAAGGTTCAGACGGAAGGCGATCAAGGATTGTATTGCCTCGTGTTTCATCCGCAGTTCGGTCAGGCCGGATCGCCGAACCGCGGCTATATCTATATTAGTTACAACCATCGCCCGGCGCTGGCTGGCGCGGGGCCGGATGCGAGCTATCAGCGGCTGTCGCGCTTTACCATTCCCGATGGCAGTAACATCCCGGACGCGGCTT
Organism: Chthoniobacteraceae bacterium; assembly: GCA_031409335.1. Lineage (GTDB taxonomy): Bacteria > Verrucomicrobiota > Verrucomicrobiia > Chthoniobacterales > Chthoniobacteraceae > JANLQB01. The sequence continues at coordinate 86,464 of JANNWY010000307.1, forward strand.
CCGAGCAGGTGCTCATTCATCAATACGATCCGCAGTCTTGGCACAATGGCGGGGCGATGTTGTTTGGGCCGGATGGGTTTCTCTATTTGACGAACGGCGACGGCGGAAACTCGAACGATTCCTATAACAATTCGCAACGCATCGACTTCGGGCTGTTCAGCGGTGTGCTGCGCATCGACGTGGATCGCGATCCGGCGCGGAGCCATCCGATCCGGCGGCAGCCGCAGGATGCAGGTCGCCCGGCTGGCTGGCCGGTGAGTTTCACGGCGAATTATTACATTCCAAATGACAACCCGTGGCTCGATCCGGCGGGCACGATCCTGGAGGAATTTTATACGGTCGGCCTGCGCAGTCCCCACGCGATGCATCGCGACGCGGTGACTGGCGACATCTGGCTGGGTGATGTGGGTCAGGGGACGCAGGAGGAGATCAGCCTCGTCGTGCGGGGCGGGAATAATCAGTGGGCCTTTCGCGAAGGCGCGGTGGCCGGGCCGAAGGCGCGCCCGGCGGTGCTCATTGGCACGGAGCAGCCGCCGGTGCATTCGTACGGACGCGGAGTGGGTTCGTGCGTGATCGGTGGGCTCGTTTATCGCGGACCCGAGTTCGCGACGGCGCTGGGTGGAAAGTACCTTTTCGGCGATCACGTCGCGGGCGTGATTTGGGCGATGACCTACACACCGGGTCAGCCGCCGCAGATCACGACGCTGTGCAATTTTCCCACGGGAAACAAAGCGGGGCTGGCGAACTTCTGCGAGGACGCGAGCGGCAACGTGTATCTGATGAATCTCGCGGGCACGAATGTCGCGGGCGGCACGATCCGCAAGCTCGCGAATACCGGCCTTTCGCCCGAGCCGCCGGCGCTGCTTTCGCAAACCGGCGCATTTTCAAATCTCGCCACGCTCGCGCCCGCGGCGGGCCTCCTGCCCTACGACATCGGCTCGCCGCTCTGGTCGGATGGCGCGGAGAAATGGCGCTGGATCGCGCTGCCGAATGACGGCTCGCACAACACGGCGGCGGAGAAGATTGTTTTCAGCGAAAAGGGCAACTGGGTTTTCCCGGCGGGCACCGTTTTCGTGAAGCACTTCGAGCTGCCGATCGACGAGGGAAATCCGCTGCTGGCGAAACGTCTCGAAACGCGCTTCCTCATCGCGACCGCGCGCGGCGGCCACTACGGCGTGACGTATCGCTGGAACGCCACGGGCACGGAGGCGACGCTGCTGCAGACGGGTGAATCGGCGATCATTTCCATCGCCACGAGCGGTGGCGGAACGCGAATGCAGCAGTGGGATTTCCCCAGCCGCAATGACTGTCTGCGCTGCCACAATCTCGCCTCTGGCCAGGCGCTCGGCGTGCGCACCGCGCCGCTCGATCACGATTATTTCTACCCGCCGACCGGACGCACCGCGAACCAGCTCCGCACCTGGAATGCGCTCGGCATGTTCGACCGCACGCTCAATTCCACCGAGATCGACAACTTCATGGCGTCGCGCGCGCTTACCGACACCGCGGCACCGCTGGAGCATCGCGTGCGCTCGTACCTCGACTCGAACTGCTCGCACTGCCATCGCCCCGGCGGCGCGTTCGATGGCTTCGATGCGCGGCTCGGCACGCCGCTCAGCACGCAGAATCTGATCAACGGATTGCTCACCGGAAATTTCAGCAGCAATCCAAATCATCGCTACCTCCGGCCCGGTGATTTGGCGAACTCGATCGTGCATCTGCGGGCCTCGCAGGCCGGCCCAAACAACGGCGTGGCCATGCCGCCGCTGGCGAAAAACAAAGTCGATGACACGGCGGTGCAGGCGCTTGCGGCTTACATCGGCTCGATCACTGAAGCGGAGTTCGACTCGACTTACACGGTCGCCCGCTACGTGCGGCTGATCGGCGATTCCGAGATGTTTGGCAATCCGTGGACGACCATCGCCGAACTCACCATCCTCCGGGGTTCGGGTCAGCCGATTCCACAATCGGATTACATCGTGACAGTCGATGCCGAGGAGCCCGACGGCCTCGGCATCTACGCCGTCGATGGCAACCCGGACACGCTCTGGCACACGAGCTGGCGCGACAGCGATCCGCCGCATCCGCACACTTTCACCGTCGATCTCGGCGAGCTGACGACGGTCGGCGGTTTCCGCTATTTGCCGCGGCAGGACATGGCGAATGGGCGGATCAAAGACTGGCGCTTCCAGATCAGCACGGATGGCGTGACTTGGACGCAGGCGGGTGCGGGGCAGTTCACGGACGGCACCGATCTGAAAATTTTCGACACGCTCGTCGGCGGGATTCGTCCGGCGCGCGCTTCGCTGGCCGGTCCGTCGGGAACGGTGGGCGGTGAATTCGAGGTCACGCTCACTTTCGATTTCGATGTGACCGGAATGACAGCGGGAGATTTCGCGGTGACGAATGGCGCGCTGACCGGGCTGCGCGGCAGCGGGCATTATTACGTGGCGAAAGTGCGGCCCGTCGCTTCGCCCGTGACCGTCTCGCTACCTGCGAATCGCGTCACCGCGAGCAATGGCGCGGGCAACAATGCGTCGATCATTTTGAATCTGCCGTTCCTCGATGTGTCCGGTCCAGTGCCGGGCTTCACGCAATTGCCGCCCGGCTCGATCGTCAGCGGCGCATTCACCATCGGCGTGGATTTTGGTGAAACCGTGGTCGGTTTGACTGCGGCCGATTTTCAAATCACAAACGGCACGCTCACCTCGCTCGGCGGCAACGGCAGTCTGTTCGCGCTCGGCATCGCGCCGCTCGCGCCGGGGCCGGTCGTCGTGACGGTGCGCGCGGGTGCCGTCGCGGATCTGCTCGGCAATGCGATGGGGCCTGCGGTGAGCGCCAGCTTTTTGAATCAAAGCAACGTGTATCTCGTGGAAGCGGAAAACGGCGCGCTCGGCGGCGGCTTCGTGATCGCAAACTCGGCGAACGCGAGCGGTGGAAAATACATCGTCTTTCCCGATGGCACCGGCGGCGGCGTCGAGTTTGTGGACGCGCGTCGCGCGGACTATTCGCTGTCCGTCCCCGAGGCCGGCGACTACCGGCTCGTGGGCCGCGTCAATTCGCCGGACAACAGCGCGGATTCGTTCTTCGTGCGCATGGATGGCGCGCCCGCGACGCCGTATCTCTGGGACACGCCGGTCACCGGCGGTTTTGTCGTCGATTACGTCAATAACCGCGGCGGTGCCGATCCCGTCATCTTTCCACTCACCGTCGGCCCGCACGTCGCGTCGATCTACGAGCGCGACGACGGCACGCAGCTCGACTGGATCGCGCTCGAGCCGGTGAATCCGATCGTGCGCCTCAGCACTGCGGCGGGTGCGGTGTCCGGCGATTTCACGGTCAGCATCTTCTTCACGCAAAATGTCACCGGCCTCGCCGCGGCGGATTTTTCCATCGCGGGAGGAAACGTCACGAGCCTCGCCGGAAGCGGAGCCAGCTACACGCTCACCGTTCATCCCACCACGTCGCCCGTCATCATCTCGCTGCCCGCCGATGCCGCGGCAGACGCGCTTGGCGGCGGCAATCGGCCATCGAACACCGTGCTCGTGCCGTTCAACGATCCCGCGTTGCGCAACATCAGCATCTCGTCCGTCAGCGTCCCCGAAAATGCCGGTACCGCTGCCGTGATCGTTTCACTCAACGCACCCGCAGTCGCGGGCGTGTCCGCGAGTTTTATCACGCTCAACGGCACCGCCGCGAGTCCCGGCGATTTTGTGGGAAGCTCAGGCAGCGTCACGATTCCAGCCGGGCAGCAGCAGACGATTGTGAACGTGCCGATCGTCAACGACTCGATCCGCGAAGCGAACGAATCGTTCACCGTGGAATTGCACACGCCCGTCAACGCCCAAATCGCCAGCGCGACCGCCGTCGTCACCATTCAAAACGACGACACGCTCTTCGACGAATGGGCGGGTGCGAACGGCCTCGCGGGCGCAACTCCCGGTGGCGACATCGACGGCGACGGCCTGCTCGACGCGCTCGAATTCGCCTTCAATCTCAACCCGCACAGCGGCCACGCGCCGCCATGGATTCCTGGCACCAACACCGGCCTCCCATCCGCCTCACTCGTCCTCGTGAACGAAGAGCCCACCTTCTTCGACCTCCACTATCTCCGCCGTCGCGCAGCCACAAATCCCGGCATCACCTACCGCGCGCACATCGCGCACAATCTCGCCGACTGGCAGCCGTGGACCGGCGCGGAAACGGTCACCACGATCGACGCAACTTGGGAATCCGTCCGCATCCGCGTCCCCCTCGCGCCCGGCAATCCACGGTGCTTCGGGCGGGTCGAGATTCAGATGCCTTGAACGCGCATTGCAGTCGCGAGATCGGTGCTCCGCCAACGCGGCATCTTTCGGGGGCGAGGTCCTGACCCGCGGCGCGAGCCAGGCGGTGCCCGAACCCGGATCGGCGGCCCTGCTGCTCGGGGGCCTGGCCACCCTGCTCGGCCTGCGCCGACGGCAGGCGTGAACAATTTCGTCCGGGGAAGGACGGGGTGGCGGCAGTTTTCTTGACGGGGCACTGCCGCTCTCAAAAGGGGGGTTCAAAGCCGCGCGGTGGGGACCGCGCGGCTTTCTTTTTCCGATCGCGGGAGCCAGCGTGGCCGCAACCGCTGTTTCGCTACAGTCGGTTTCATGCCGGATTGGTCGATGAGGCAGGCGAAGACGTCGGCCTGCTGGGCGATCTTTTCGGTGAGGGTGTTGCGCTGATCCCGGGCATTCAGCGTGATGGAGTTCGCACCCCCCCAGCTTACTCTCCGCTGCCCGCCGCCGCCGGTCCGATCGTCCCGCCGGGGATGAACTCCGCCCGGGTCAGCGTTTGCCGGATGTCCTTGCCACCCCGGCTCACCGTCGCCGCCCAGCGCACGATGCTGCGCACCACCGGACCGGAATCCCAGCGGATATGGGAGATGGACGGCGTACACCAGGCAAAGGTGGGATCGGCATCCGTGCAGACCAGCGAGACCTGCTCGGGCACCAGCAAGCGCCGCCGGGCGAGAAATTGCTGCGTCGCGGCGAAAAAGGTCGCTTCCTGGATGATCAGCGCGGTGGGTGGCGTGACTTGGAAGAGCGCGCCCAGCAGCTCCTGCAAGCCCTCCCTCGTCTCTTCCCAGTCCGGCAGATTGTAGGCACCCACCGCCACCCCGTGGACCTTGAGTTCCTCCAGAAAGACGCGCTCACTTTTGCCGGGCTCCGGCAGCCGCCGCAGCCGGCGGGCCAGCAGCACGATGCGCCGATGGCCGAGCCCGAGCAGTTCGCGGGTGGCGGCGGCCATGGCCGGCGGCTTATCCGGTCCGGCGGACGCGATGGGCACTTCGAGTCGGCGTCCGAAAAGGTCAAACGCCGGCACCGGCTGCACGGAAAACCACTCCAGCACCGCGCGCGCGCCGCCGATCACCACCCAGGCATCCGCCGCGGTCTTTTGCACCATCCGGGCGATGCGCGGCACCTCCATGCCGAGTTCCATCATGGCATGGGACGCGTAAATCGCCCCGTGCCCCGCCTCCACCAGCGCGTGCTGGAGTTCCACGATATAGTCCAGCTTCCGGTCGGCCGGCTCGAAGAGCAGAATCCCCACCCGCAAGGAGGGCGGGGCCTGGCCCTCCGGCAGCCGCTCCGGCAGCCGGATGAGCCGCTGCCGGCCGGCCCCTTGGGCGACCAGCAGCCCCTCCGCTTCGAGCTGCCGCAGCGCGGCCTCCACGGTCTTGTTGTTGACCTCCAATTCCTTCGCCAGGTGATGCTTCCCCGGCATGAGCCCGCGCCAGCGCCCCCGCCAGAGATCCGCCCGCAGAGCCCCGGTGACTTGCTCGGTGATCGACAAAAAACGGCTCGCAGCCATGCCGCCGGACTTGGCCCAAAACCGGCCAGGCAGCGAGGAAAAAATATTTTGCCCACTCCGAGCGGGGTGGTATGGGGAAATTCTGTAACGATTCCCCACAACGTCTCCTTCCCTCAACCTCCGTCGCACCTCTCCGCTCTCAGCAATCTCCCTTTCAAAGCCCAATACGATGAAACCACGCCTCTTCTCCGCCGCTCGCCGTTCCTTCGCGCTCGCCGGCTCTATCGCCGCCCTGCTCGCCGCGCCTTCCGCCCAAGCCAACAACACTTGGGATGGTGATGCGGGTGGATCTTTCCTTTGGAGTAACCCCGTAAACTGGGGATCGGATACCCCGCCCGTTTACGGCACGCTCACTTTCTCTGGCTCGATCGGCACCACCAATGTCAACGACAGCATTACGTCCATGAACGGACTGCTGTGGACTGGCACAAGTGCGTGGACGCTCAACAACAGCGGCGGCACCATCCTTAGCCTTTTCGACCTCGGTGGCAGCACGCCGGCGAAAATCGAAAACCAGAGCTCCGGCTTGGTGACCATCAATGCGCCGATCACTTTCGCAGCGACGGCAGGCCCGGTTTGGGGTGAAATCAACGCGGTCAATGGCGGCATCACCTTCGGTAGCGGGACTTTGACGGTCAACGGTTCGCAAGTGCAATACATCAAAATGTTCGGCGGCGGGCAGACCACCACCTTCAACAACACCGTCAGCGCCACCGGAAAGGCCTTCTACACGACCTCCGGGAGCGGGATGACCATGGCGGTGGGTGGCGCGTTCACTTCGGGTGACATTTTCATCATGAACGGCAGCACCCTGCGACTCAACAGCGGGGGCAGTATCACGACCAGTCAGTTGCGCCTGGGTGGCGATTTCGGAACGACACTGACGCAAAATCTAGCTCTGGGCGCGACGTTTGCCCTCACCAATGCGAGCGGTGGCCAAAGCTTTTCCAGCGGAATCAACACGGTTGGTAGCAACACTTCCAACGCGCTGCTCATCGATTCTCAAAACACCAGTGGGACGAACACCATCAGCAGCGCGATTGCCCTCGATTCCGGGCTGAGAATCCAGCAGGCGGCGGGCGGATCGCTGACGTTCAGCGGCGGCAGCATCAATATCAAAGCGCAGACCCTGACCGTTCAGGGTGCCGGGACCACCACCATCAATGAAGTGCTCGGCAGTTCGCTCGGTGCGGGCGGATCGCTGGTCAAGACCGGGGCCGGCACGCTGATCCTCCAGGGAATTACCAACAATTACACTGGAACCACCGCAGGCACTCTGAACGCCAACGGCACCCAGATCAATCAGGGAACGTTGGGTATCTATGGTGACCTCAGCCTCGGTGTGGCTCCCACTAGCGCCTACAACAACATTCAATTCACCGGCAGCGCCACTCTCCAGGACACCGCCAACAACATCACGTTGGCCGCGACGCGCAATATCAGCATCGCCGCTGGTGCAACGGCCACTTTTGACAGCCTTGCCAATACGTTCACCATCCCTGGCGTTATCTCTGGCGCGACCGGTGTGGTCACCAAGATTGGCACCGGCACTCTGACGCTCAACGGTGCAGCCGTGAACACCTTCGCCGGCGGCTTGAACGCCAACGGCGGCACCCTGATACTCGACTACTCGAACCTCAGCACCCCGACCGCCACCACCCCGACCAACCTCATTGCTGCCACCAACGCCCTGCAGATCAACAATGCCACGCTCACCATCACCGGCAAGAGCCTCGCTTCTACCACCACGGCGCAGACTTTCGCGGGCACGACGCTCGGCGCGGGAATCAATACGGTCAACATCGCCAAGGGCGCGTTGGGCACTTCCGCCACGCTCACTCTCGGCGCGCTCACGTTGAGCTCCATTTCCCTCACCACCTTCAGCCCGACCACGGCTTGGACGACTGTGGCATCCGCCACCGAAAGGGTATTCATCTCCGCTGGTGGCAGTGTTAATGGGAGTGCCCTAGTACTTCCCAGCGGTGCCAACACGGCCTTTGTCAACGCCGGCATGTTTCACCGCGTAGCGGGCGGTGCCGCAGGATCACTCCGCCTGGCCGCCGTGAATTCCAGTGGCCAACTCCTGGATAAAGCAAATGCCGCGAATGTCGGAACCGCTACTTCTGGCGTTTTAACTGACGCGACTGCTTCTTACCAGTGGAACTCGAGCGTAAACACAACCCTTACGAACACTTCGGCCACGGCCTACGGATTGTTGCTCAATGGAAACAGCGACTTTCTAACCCTCACCTTGGCAGCCGGTGGCACCTTGACCATTAATTCGATTATCCAGATCAAATCCGCTCAAGGATTGACGTTCGCCCCCGGATCAGGAACCAGCAATATCATCATCGGTGCGGAAAGAAACCTGGTCATCGCCATGGACAACTCTTCCTTTGTGGCCATCACCGCCCCCATCGCCAACAACGGTAGCACCGGAGGCACGGGCGGCACGGCATCTGCCCTCACCATCGCCGGCACCAGCCCGGGCTCGCAGGGCGCTGTGACCCTAGGCGGTGCAAACACCTACTCCGGTGCCACCACCATCACCCGCGGCACCTTGGCTCTGGGTAACGCGAGCGCCCTGTCAACCACCAGCGGCCTCACCCTCGGCGGTGCCTCTGCGGCGACGCTTACCAACTCCGGGGACATCAACAACATCGTCATTAACGGGCCGATCACCGCGGCCAACAGCGGCATCACCTCCACCATCGCCTACGGCAGAACCACATCCGCTCAGGGGTCGATAAGCTTGCTTGGCGGCATTACGGGCGGCGGGGGCAACGTCACGTTTACCACTGTTAGCACCAGCAGTGGCGGCAACGTCCAGACCATCGTGTTGGGCGGTGGGGTCGGCAGCGCCGGCGCTTATGGCGGCAGCACGACCATTACGACCGGCAACGTCGGCAACTCCATGACGCTCAGGTCCGGAATCGCCAATGCCCTGCCCACGACCACCGTGTTGACCTTCGCTCAGAATAACGGCTCAGGCAGTGGTCGCACGACGACTTTCGATCTAAACGGCAACAATCAGACGCTCGCCGGTTTGAGCAACACGGGCGTGGTGCCTGAGAATAGAAATATGACTGTGACCAGCGGAAGCGCAGCCACGCTGACCATCAACAGCACAGCCAACCACACCTTCGGCGGCAGAACGATTTCCACAGTGCAAACCACTGTCGGCACCAACACGAGAGCTCAAATTGCGGGGGCCATCTCCCTGATAAAGAATGGGGCGGGCACGTTCACCTTGGGCGGCACCCTGGCCGGTGGTGCCGTGGCGGCCGGCAACACCTTCACCGGCAGCACCCAGATCCTGGCAGGCATCCTGGTGCTGGGTGAGACCCTTTCAATCCAGAGCAGCGCCTTCGACACGGGGAGCGTTTTGGGTGATACCAACAACGGTCTTCGCGCCGGCATCGGCGGCACCGGCGTCACCACCCTGACCCTCGGCGGTCTCACCGGCGGCAACAGCTTCGCCAGTCGCTTCACCAGCACCACCGGTGGCTACACCGGCTTGACCGACCTCACGCTCAATCCAGGCACCGGAGTCACCCACACCTACTCCGGCGACGTCGGCAATGGAGCTGGCGCCATGGCCCTCACCAAGTCCGGCGCGGGCACCCATGTCCTTTCCGGAACCAATACTCACACCGGCGGAACCAACATCAGCGCAGGCACGCTGTCCTTTGCCAATGGAGCGCTTGGCACGACTGGCAACATCACCTTCACCGGCAACAGCACTCTGCAATGGAACGGCGCCAACACGCAGGATATCTCCGCCCGCCTAGTGATGTCCACCGGCGTGACCTCCACCCTCGACACCAACAACAACAATGTGACGCTTGCCACGGGCTTCGGTAGTTCGAGCACGGGCGCGCTGACCAAGGTCGGCTCCGGCATCCTCACCCTTTCCGGAATCAACACCTACTCTGGCGCCACCACGATTGCAAGTGGTGGTGGCACGCTGCGCCTCGAAAATATCGCCGCCGTGTCAGCCTCCAGCGGAGTAACTCTCCTTGGAACCGGTGCCAATGCCACCGTCCTGCAATTTGCCACCAATACCCCGTTCGCAGGTTTCCCGCAAATCACCCATGGCTTTTCAAGCTCGTCGGGGGGCACCATTGTTTCAGATCGCTTGACCACAGGCGGTGGCCTCGTCCAAGTGCTTGGAAATGCATCACTCGGCAACGTTCAGATCAATTTCACTCAGGGGAGTCTCGTGAACGATACCGGAGCCGCTGGGATTTCACTTGGCAATGTCACCTTTGATACGTCCACCTCCGGAGGCAGCACGACATTCAACCCGACCACGGCCAATCTCATCATCACGGGCACTGTCGCAGGTGGGGCCAGCGCCCTTGGTTCCCACACCATGGTTTTGGGTGGAACCAGCTTAGGAAACCTCGTCAGCGGGAACATCACCAATGGATCAAGGCCCACCCAGAACCTCACCAAATCCGGCATCAGCACCTGGGTGCTCTCCGGCACCGGGAGCAATTACAACGGTGCGACTACCATCAGCGGCGGCACGCTCGCCGGCATCGGAGCCAACGCCTTCGGCAACACCACGGGCATCAGCATCGCAGCGGCCTCCAGTGCCACCCTCAGCCTGCGCGGCGATGCCAGCACTAACTTCGTCCGCGCCATAGACAGCGTGCCCTACTCAGTGACCACCACGGCCAACGGCGCGACCATCAACGTGGACGCTGCGACCGGAGTCACCACCCCCAAGACCATGACCATCGGCACGCTGCTGCTGAACACCGCCATCACCAACGGCACCACGTTCACTGGAGCCAACAACACTAGCCTGAGCATCGGAGCCGTGACGACCGGAAACTCTGTCAGCGGCACCGAGACCCTGACGAACAGTATTTCCAGCAGCGGCACCCTCACGCTGGCCAGTGTCTCCGTGCTGCGCACGACAGCCCCGACCCTGAAATTCGATGGCGCTGGCAACACCACCGTCACTGGAGCAATCACCGAGTCCGCCCCCACAGCTCTGACCAAGGAAGGTGCTGGGACGCTTACCCTCACTGGCAGCAACAGCTACACGGGCACGACCACGGTCACGCTTGGCACGCTGAAACTCGACCGGGCCGCGGCGGACAACAACACCATCGCCACCGATGGACTCACCGCCACCACCTCGGACATCCTCATCAATGGCGGCACCTTGGAGCTGGCCGCCAGCGAGCAGATCGCCAACACCGGCTCGATCAACATGACCAGTGGTGCCTTCAACTTCGGCGCGGCCACCGGCAAGACCGAGACCATCGACAAGTTCAGTAACAGCGGCGGCGCGTTCACCACCGGAGCGAACACCCTCATCGGTCTCGGCGCCACCATCACCTGGTCGGGCGGCACCAACACCGTCAGCGCCGGCGGCAACGTCCAAGACGGCCACATCGTCATCAGCGGCGGAACGAACACCGTGGAAGGTGGAGCCACCGGCGGCGTATTGGAGCTGCTTAGCACCTCACCGGCCTTGCTGGAAATGTCCGCCGGCAGCACCCTGACCCTGAACTCCGATAATGGCGTGGCCGGCAAGCTTCTGCTCAGGGGCAATGTCAGCACCAGTGGCGACTCCACCGTGACCATCGCCAGCGGCCTGGCGCTGACCAACAAGGGGAACATCGATCTGGATGGGCCAAGCGCGCGCACCTTCACCGTCGCGGAAGGCGCAGCGGCCACCGATCTCGCGATCAGCGCGGTCATCACCAACGGGGCATTGACCAAGGCAGGCGCGGGCACGATGGCCCTGACCGCCGTGAATACCTACACTGGCACGACGCTGGTGAGCAACGGAACCTTGAGCGTGGACAACAACAATACCACGACCTTTGGCAAGATCACCGGCAGTGCGGCGGCGGCGTCCATCACCGTGAACAATGGCGGGACGCTGCTGCTGGCCGGAGCGGGGAACAATGACCGCATCGCCAACGCCGCTGGGGTGACGCTGGCTGGCGGGACGCTGGGTCTGGCCGCGGGAGTGAATGTCAGTGAAGGGGTGGCAATGGAGAAGAACGCCGGGGTGCTGACGGTGGGCACGAGCAGTGTGGGTCTGGGCTTGCTGACCTTGTCGGCCAACTCGACGCTGGACTTTGGCACGGGCGGCGTGGGGACGCTGGTCTTCACGACCTTTGCGCCCGGCGCTTTCACCCTGAACATCCTCAACTACACCAGCGTTGCGAGCGGCTACGATCTGAACCAAAGCGGCCTTACGGCCAGCGACGACCGGCTGATTTTCCAACACGATATCAGCACCGCGGGATTCCTGAATCAGATCACCTTCAACGGAGTCGGCGCGTCGCAAATCTCGCTCGATAGCGGCTACTTTGAAATCGTGCCCGTGCCGGAGCCATCGAGCGTCGCGACCGTGATGGGGCTGCTCGGGCTCGTCGGCTGGCGCGAACGGCAGCGGGGACAGCGGGCGCGGCGCGTCGAACGCTTGGGGTGAACAATTTCGACCGAGGAAGGAAGGAGTGGCGGCAGTTTTCTTGACGGGGGACTGCCACTCTCAAGTGGGAAAAGACGAAAGCCGCGTGCGGTTGCTCGAACGTGAGCAACCCGGTCGTCGCGCCTTTCCGCGCAGGCGCGAGGATGAAAATCTCGCCCGGTTTCGGCGCAGGCAATACCCATTCGCCATTGAGATCGGGCCGATCGGGAATGCCAGCGCGCGAGGGGAGCAGCAGAGTAGTCCACGACTTTAGTCGGCTAAACCGAGGCCACGTCTTGGCCGACTGAAGTCGTGGACTACTTTCGCAAGCGCCGTACGAGGGGTGTCTCGCTGGAAAGCTTGAACGCGCGGTGCAGTCGCGGGATCGGTGCTCCGCCGAAGCGGCAGCAATCGGGCAACCGTCATTTCCGGCTGCGTTCACGGTTTGCCATGCCGTGGGAAGTGTCGCCAAGCCCTGCCACCGGGTGCTGCCCGCACCCGCGATTCCGTGACGCGACGGAACCCACTGCATCGCTGAAAAAACTTGGCCCGCCCCGGTTTTCACCGAAGCGGGCCGTTATCCCGTCATGTGATTCACGGTGTCTCACGACAGCGCGATCTCCACACGACGCCAAGTTCGTTCCCGGCAGATCCCCCGAGCCACCGAGAACGATCACATCGTCCTCCGCGGCACCGATGCGCTCAATCCAAGGTTTGTAACATTCCGACGACACAAGCGGTCGCTGGAGCCCGCCCCACGCCGAGGCGATGCGATGTGAAGAAAGCCGCTCTTTTTTTCACAGAAACCGGCACGGTGTTTCGACGCCAAAGATCGAAGTGGCTCCCAACCGAGAGTGATTATACTGCCGCGCATCAAGTTTTGTGAACTGGGCCTGCGTCCTTTGGCGTTTGGCGTTTGACGTTTGGAGTTTGGAGTTTAGCCCCGCGCAGCGGCCTCGCGGTTGTTCACCCGTCATCCGAAGCGATGGCGCTTGCAGCGGGCCAAACGCCAAACGCCAAACTTCAAACGCCAAACTTCAAATCATGCCACTGCCCAATTTTCCAAAAACTTCATGCGTGGCAGTATAATCTCCGCTGTCCCTCCGGGACAAAGAGCGAGCGCCGTGTTTGCACCACATCCAATCACACCCATGCAGGTGAAACTGGACGCGGTGATTTCCATCGCATTAGTGTCGCGCCTTTCACCGCAAACCATGCGCACCACCGCTCCAGAAAAAATCCTGAAGATCATCGACGACATCGACGCGCAGGGAAACGCATCGCTGACCCGCCTGACGGTGTTGAAAAAATGGTTCGAGCATCCGGGCCGGCTGTCCGCCTTTGGGCTGTGGATCGCGCGCATGGCAGCAGGCCGGAAGGGCAAGACGAAGGGCAAGGCGGGCGCGCTGTTGGACGAAACGCGCGCTTTGCTCGGTTCCCCGGCGACACGGGAGAGTTACTTCCAAAAGATCAACTGGAATTCGGCGAAGAGCTTGCACGGCCGGGCGCGGGATTTTCACAGCGACTTCCAGAAGCAGCAATGGGGGCCGGTGCGGATCATCCACTGCTGGCCGCTGCTGCTGGTCGAGGAAGGGCTGGCGCTCTATCTGGGATGGACGAAATCGCCGAGTGACGGCTACAAGCTGGCTGCCGACTGGACGAAGAACTACGACTCCCGCTACGGCGATGGCCTGAACGGTCCCAGCTCCGGCAAGCTCAAGGAACTTGTGCAGTTCATGTTCACCGTCGAAGCGATCCAGGAGGACCAATCACGCGAGAAGGGTGGTTGAATCCGCACTTCTGCGAGGGCACACCGCGGCCGCGGACGTTCCCACTCAATCGTAGAGCAAGGTCATATGACGCCGGTGCTCGAACGCGGCCTCTTCTTTCGCCCACTCCGGCAGCAGATCGCGCCACGGTTTTCCCACATCGAGATGCTCGCGTTCGCGTGATGAGCCAAACAGCAGGTCGATCGCGATCGGCTTTTTCTTGAACTCGTAAACCTCGCCGCGCCACGCGAATTGCGCGCCCGACATTTCCCGGATCACCGCGAGCAGTGCGAGGCTCGCGCGCACTGGCTGGAAGGTGGCGCGATCGGTCACGTGCAATTGCACGCCGCCGCAGTCCTTGTCCTTGTGCTTTTGAAAAGTCGGGCGGAACCACAGCGCGCGGAACCGCACGCCAGGCAGTTTTTCGTCCTCCATCCGCCGCGCGAGCTTCGTCGCATCCAGCCACGGCGCGCCGCAGATCTCGAAAGGCCGCGTCGTGCCGCGACCCTCGCTGAGATTCGTGCCTTCAAAGAGACACTGCCCCGGATAGACCACGGCAGTTTCCAGCGTCGGCATGTTTGGCGAAGGCAGCACCCACGGCAGGCCGGTTTCGTCGAAATATTGCGCGCGCTTCCAGCCTTCGCACGGCACGACGTACAGCTCCCCGCGATCGAGATTCAGCTCGCGCTGATAGAGCATCGCCAGCTCACCCATCGTCAATCCGTGGCGCGTCGCGATGTCATGAATTCCCACGAAACTCTCGAACCCGGCCCGCAGCGCCGGCCCCTCGACCGCCACGCCGCCGAGCGGATTCGGGCGATCGAGCACCCACACTTTCATCCCGCGCGAAAGCGCCGCATCAAGGCAATACCGCATCGTCGCCTGAAACGTGTAGTAGCGGCTCCCCACATCCTGCATGTCGATCACCAGCGCATCGAGCTCCTTCATTTGCTCCTCGGTCGGCCGCAGGCTCTCCGGCTTCGTGCCATACAAACTATGCACCGGCACCGCCGCCGGCACCTTCGACTCCGCACTCGTGATCCCAATCAAATCCTGCGCCTGCCCCAGCAAGCCATGCTCCGGCCCAAAGATCGCGCCGAGCTTCACGCCCGGTGCCGTCGAAAAAAGATCAATCGCGTGCCGCAACTGCGCATCCACCGCCGCCGGATGCGTGACCAAGCCGACACGCAAGCCCCGCAACGGAGCGAATTCCTGCGCGACGAGAACATCAAGACCGGAGCGGACTTTGGGCATGGCGGCGAGGTATCAGCGTTCGCGGAAAATGGCGAGCGGAAGCAGCGCGCGTTACCCGCCTGCGTGCGCCCGAATTTCATCCACGACCCGGGCCGACTCGACGATCATCGCAGGCTGATAGTCCATCGCCGCCAGCCGACGTTCGATCGCCTGCCCGTCGATGCGTCCGGCACGAAGCAGCGCGCTGACGACGCTGATGTCCTTCATGCCGCGATCCACTCCGCCACGTCCCATGCGGATGGAAAGCCGCGCGCCCGCCGTCGCGGCGATTTTCGACACAGCCATGTCCACGGGATCGAGGGCGAAGACGCGCTCGAATCCCGGCATCGGCACAAGCCGCTCCCGCCAGCCTGCGGGGAAATTTTCCGAAACGCGCAGATCCACGAAATCGCCGTAGTAACCGGTGGCGTCGTGGAATTCGTGGTCTTTCCCGAGGCTCTCCAGCAGCCGCGCGCGCAATCCTGCATCGTCGGGATCGAGCAGAAAATCCGCGTCGAGGGTGACTTCGACACCGAGCCGCGCCGGTGGATCGGCTGGGAATGAGGCGAAGAGCGAGGACGATCCGAAAAGAATGATCCGCTGCTCCGGGACGATCGCCTGCACACGACCGATGAGTTGAGTCAATGACTCGATGTCCACGAAAGCCGGTCGAGATCCCCTGCATTCAGGATGCCCGGAAATGGCGAGAAGCCTTTCCACTGCATCGCGTCGGGAGATTCATCCACGAGCAGGGCGAGAAGTTTCTCAAAAGCCGCGGCGTCTTGCTGCGCCGCCTCGATCATCGTGCGCCAGCCTTCGAGCCGGTCGCGGCTGGCGTGCCCGCGCGCGAGCCAGCGGGCGATGTTGGCGAGAGGGATGGCGAGCAGGGAAGGGTCCGCCTGGATCTTCGCCGCGACCGTCTCGAAGCGCAGGCGCGAGATTCTCTCCGCAGGCCGCGTATCGTATGGGAAAAGAGCGGGATCTGAATCAGCGGACATCGGCATGGCGTGCGCAAGATGACACCGCTTTCCACTCGCGCCAAGAGCGGAGAGGCGTGCTTTGGATGGTGCCGCACGGTCGGGCAAGCAAGTCACTTCAATAACTCTTTGCCCACACCACGCGCCGCGCGCTTCGCTCGCCGGTCAGGATGCATTTCCCGTCTTCTTCCGTGCCGGAAAATGGGATGCAGCGGATCGTTACTTTGAGATCTTCTTTGATCTTGTTTTCGACTTCGGCGGAGCCGTTCCAATGCGCGAGCGCGAAGCCTCCGTGGATCTCGGGTTTGTCGGAATTCTTGGCGGTGAAGAAGGCGTAGAATTCTTCCTTGGTGTCGATCTTCACGGTGTTCGCATCGCGCAGGGCGGTGGCGCGGGCGAGGAGCGTGGACTGTATTTCGTCGAGGATCGTCGCGGTTTTTCCGACGAAATCCGCCGTTGGCAAAAACTCTTTTTCCTTCGAACCGCGATCACGGCGGGCGACGGCAACGCTGCCCTTTTCCAAATCGCGCGGGCCGATCTCGACGCGCAGCGGTACGCCTTTTTTGATCCATTCCCAATTCTTCTGCCCGCCGCCGATGTCGCGCTTGTCGATCTCCACGCGGATGGGTTCGCCCGCGTAACTTTGCGCGCGCAATTCACCCGCGAGTTTTTCCACCGCGGCGAGCACGGCGTCGCGCGTTTCGGGCTTTGGCGTGACGGGTAAAATGACGACGTGCGCGGGGGCGACGCGCGGCGGGAGGATGAGGCCGTCGTCGTCGCCATGCGCCATGATGACGGTGCCGAGGAGGCGCGTGCTCACGCCCCAGCTCGTCGTCCAGGCGAGTTCCTGTTTGTTGTCGCGCGAGAGGAATTGAATGCCGCTGGCCTTCGCAAAATTCTGTCCGAGAAAGTGCGACGTGCCAGCCTGAATCGCCTTCCGATCCTGCACCATCGCCTCGATGCACAGCGTTTTCACCGCGCCGGGAAAACGTTCGCCCGCACTTTTTTCGCCCGTGAAAACGGGCAGCGCCAGCCAGTCGCGCGCGAATGTTTCGTAAATGCCGAGGATCAAATCCGTCTCCGCCAGCGCCTCCGCTTCGGTCTCGTGCGCGGTGTGACCTTCCTGCCAGAGAAACTCCGCGGTGCGCAGAAAAATCCGCGGGCGCAATTCCCAGCGCACCACGTTCGCCCATTGATTGATGAGGATCGGCAGGTCGCGCCACGACTGCACCCATTTCGCGTAGCTCGCACCGATGATCGTCTCGCTCGTGGGCCGCACCACGAGCGGCTCGGTGAGCTGCGCGGAAGGTGCCGGACGCAGCCCGCCCGCGCCATCCGATTCGAGCCGGTGATGCGTCACGACCGCGCATTCTTTTGCGAAACCTTCGACGTGCTCCGCTTCTTTCGCGAGGTATGAGAGCGGGATGAATAGCGGGAAATAAGCGTTCTTATGTCCCGTCTCCTTAAACATCCGATCCAGCGTCCGCTGCATCGCTTCCCACAATCCGTAGCCCCACGGCTTGATGACCATGCAGCCGCGCACGTCCGAGTTTTCCGCCATGTCGGCGGCGCGCACGACTTGCTGATACCACTCGGGAAAATCCTCGTCGCGGCGGGGTGTGATGGCGGTTTTTTCTTGCTGTGGCTGGCTCATATTTTTTTGGGAAAAGGGCCGCGAAGCTAAACGCCGCGCGCGATCACGGCAAGCCGCTCCGGGAAAGGTGATACACGGCGAAGGTCGCGAGCCAGTGTTCGCCTTCGTAGTGGCCGCTGAAAACGTAGCGCAGGCCAGCCTCGGCGTGCGCTTTCATCGCGGCGTCGATCGCGGCGCGGCGCGCATCGTCCGCGGGCAGCGCGGCGGCGATGCCTTGCAGCGTCCAGGCGCGGCTGAGATTCAGGCCGACGAGATGCACGATGCGCGGGTCGGAGAGGTCGCTGACTTCGGCGGGCGTGGTCCAGGCGGCGGGCAGCGCGGGCATGAAATCGGTGAGCCATTTTGAAAACTCGGCGGCGGGCAGGACGCGGCGCATGAGGTCGGCTTCGTTGAGGCCGGGGGAGAAGAAGTCTTCGCCGGACGGTTCGTAGGCGGCGGGATAGGCGCGGTCTTTTAGAAAATAATCGCGGGCGCGTTGTTCGACGAGGCTCGCGAGTTCGATGTCTTTCACCGCTTTCGCGTAGTCGTGGATTTGGCCGAGCGCGAAGGCCGTGTCGGGATGCACGCCGGTGCGGATCGGGTAGGTGAGGCGCGGCAGATAATCCTTCGTCAGCGCGACGAGTTTGGTTTCGAGCGGGACGAAATTCGCGGCCCAGCGCGTAGCGTCGGGATCGTCCCACGCGCGGAGTTCCGCGGCGAGCCGCAGCGCCCAGGCCCAGCCATACATGCGCTCGAAACCGCGATTCTTTTTGTCTTCAAAATAGGCAGTTTCGATCGCGATGTTTGCGGCGGTGAGATGCGCTTCGAGGCGCGCGCGGATTTCGGCGGCGTTGGAAATTGCAGGCTGGATGCGCAGCAGCCGCGCGAGCATCCAGTGCCCGTGGACCGCGGAGTGCCAGTCGAAGCAGCCGAAGAACGCAGGATGCATTTGCCGCGGCGTGCGGAGGTCTTCCGGCTTGGCGAGGACGTCGCCGGGTTTGTTGGGAAATTCCTGGTCGATGCCTTTCAGCGCGAGCTTCGCGAAGGCGGCGGCGCGTTCCGCATCGAGCGGCTCCTGAGCAGACGAGGAAATGACGAGTGCGATCAAGGCGGGGAGGGCTTTCATTTTTTGGGAAGGGGAAACATTCAACGTCCAACTTTCAACGTTCAACGTTCAAAGGCCGAGTTCCGAGTGGACGCTGCTTGCTCCTTTGAAAGTTGAGCGTTGGACGTTGGACGTTGAGCCCCGCGCAGCGGCCTTCCATTCGTTTCTTCCACATCGACCTCGCGCCGAGCCGTGCAGTATGCAGCATCCACGTTTGAATATCCCCGCCATGAAAAAACTCTTCGCCTTTCTCTCGATGCTGCTCGCCGGATGCAGCACCGTCTTCGCTCAGGACGCAAAACCAAACATCGTCTTCATCCTCACCGACGATCTCGGGATCAACGATCTGAGTTGCTACGGGCGGAAGGATCAGCCGACGCCGCATCTCGACCGGCTCGCGGCGCAGGGGATGCGGTTCACGAGCGCGTATTGCGCGCAGCCGATCTGTTCGCCGTCGCGCGCGGCGCTGCTCACGGGGAAGTGTCCCGCGCGTTTGCATCTCACCAATTTCCTCCCGGGCCGCGCGGATGCCCCCTCGCAAAAGTTGAAGCAACCGGTGATCGAGGGGCAGCTCCCGCTGGAGGAAACGACGCTCGCGGAGCTGCTGCGCGATGCGGGTTACGCAACGGCTTGCATTGGGAAATGGCATCTCGGCGGGCAGGGATTCGGGCCGAAGGCGCAGGGATTCGAGCATGTGTTCACGGGAAAGGCGGACACGCAGCCGGGCGCGGACGAGGGTGGAAAAGGCGAGTACGGACTGACCGCGGAGGCAACTCGCTGGATCGAGGAAAACAAGGCTCGCCCATTCTTCCTCTACCTCGCGCACAACACGCCGCACGTGCCGCTCGGTGCGCGACCGGAGCTGATCGAGAAACATCGCGACGCGTGGAATCCGATGATGGCGGCGATGATCGAAGCGATGGACGATTGCGTGGGCCGCGTGATGGCGAAGCTTGATGAAGCGGGCCTCGCCGAGCGCACGATTTTCGTCTTCGCGAGCGACAACGGCGGGCTGCACGTCCACGAACTCCCGCTCACGCCGGCGACCTACAACGCGCCATTTCGCGCGGGAAAAGGCTTTCTCTACGAAGGCGGGCTGCGCGTGCCGCTGATCGTGCGCTGGCCGGGAAAAGTGAAGCCGGGAGTGGTGGATGAGATGCCGGTTGTGCTGACCGATCTCATGCCGACGTTGCTCGAAGCGGCTGGCATCGATCCCGCGAAGACTGTCGGCCCGCTCGACGGGGTGAGCCTGATCAAGTATCTGAAAGACACCGAATCCCATCCCGAGCAGTTCGCGGAACGTGCGCTGTTCTGGCATTTCCCAAACTACACGAACCAGGGCGGACGCCCTGCCGGCGCGGTGCTGAAGCTTGGATGGAAGCTCGTCGAAAACTATGAAGACGGGAGCTTGGAGCTTTTCGATCTGAACAAGGATATTGGGGAAACGAAAGACCTGTCGAAGGATCGACCCGAGCGCACTTCGGAATTGCGAGCGCTGCTCGACGCGTGGCGCAAGCGAGTCGGCGCGCAAATGCCCGTGCCGAATGCGGAATTCGACGCGGCGCTTCACCGGAAGCTTTATGCGGATATCGATCCGAGTCTCATCGGCCAGGGCGCGAACGCGGCCGAAGTGCGTGCGAAGCTGACCGAATGGCGGGCGGCCATGAATGCCGCGCCGAAAGGCAATCGCCCGCGCGTGACGCCTGCGGGCGGCGACATCCGGCTGCACGCGAAGGATGCGAAAGTCCACGGCACGCAGGCGCGCTACGAAGATGCGCCGAACAAGAATGTGATCGGTTTTTGGACGAAGCCGGAGGACTGGGTGAGTTGGGATTTCGAGGTCGCGAAGGCGGGCAAGTATGAAGTGGAAATCCAGCAGGGTTGCAGCGGCGGCGGCTCGGAAGTGGCGGTTGAAATCGCTGGGCAGACGCTGAAATTCACCGTCGAGGGCACGGGCCATTTTCAAAACATGATCCTGCGAACGATCGGCGAGGTGGAGCTACCGGCCGGCCCGCAAACGCTGGCCGTCAAACCGCAAAGCAAGAAGGGCGGCGCGGTGATGGATTTGCGGCGCGTGGTGTTGCGTCCGGCGATGTGATGCCGCGGGTTGGGCGACGCCGATTGCGCCTGCCCTTTCGCCCGTCTGTTTGACAACAGCGGAACCGATCCTAGCGTCACGCCACGAAAATCCCGTGAACGACCAGAACCCTCTCTCACGTCCCGACCGGCGTCAGTTCATCAAACACTTCGCGGTGAGCACGGCGGCGTCCTGGTTTTGCGGGAAAATGTGGACGGCGAATGTGATCGCCGAAGTGACGCCCGCGGTGCTGGCGGTCGGGAGGATTCCGATCAAGATCAGCGCTTATCCCACGTTCCAACTGCCGTACGGTTCGGTTCGGTTTGCGTTCGCCGATCCTTCGGGCGGGATTTATCCGTTTGTGCTTACGCGCGTGGAAGCCGGGCAGTTTTTCGCGGTCGATACAAAATGCAGTCACGCGGGCTGCATCGTCGAGCCGTTCAGCGATGGGCCGTTCGCGATGGAGTGTTACTGCCATGGTTCGCGGTACGATTTCATGGGGCAGGTGACCAACGGCCCGGCCACGGTGGATCTGCTTCGGTATGAAACGGAGTTCGACGGCGTGGACACGGTGACGGTGCTCGTGCCGGGCATCGACATGACGATTTGCAACGCCGTCGTGCAGGAGAAAACGTCGAGCGCGGTGCGCCTGCGTTTGCAATTTCCCACGATTTTGCTCGGGAATTACGGTGTGCATTTCCGCCAAAATATGTCGGACCCGCCGCAGCGGATTTCGTTTTCCACATCACCGACCGGGAGTCCGGCGATCAATCAGATCGCGGGCAACGGGCAGATTCGGACGATCTACGTGCAGGCGGCCCTGCCACAGGGCTTCTTTTCCGTGGCGCTGCTGGTGGACGTTTTTTGAGGGAAAATGCGGGGCTGAATTTTCGCGCACCAGCAGATTGAGCTTGCGGCACAGACGAGACGTTACACAATAACGATAATTAAAAGGAACGCACTTCACCGCCGCGCTCCCACCCAAATCCTCCCGCAAACCCCATCAAGTCGAACTGCGCTACGCTGCGCCGAGATGCAGTTCCAAACCGCCCGCCGAAACCAGTCCCCACATATCCCATGAAAACAAACTCCGCTTCCTTCAAACGCTCATCGTCATTGCAACGCACCATCCTTTCCGCCAGCGCCGCCTCGCTGCTTGCTGCGGTGCTCACCGTGCCGCAGGTCCATGCGCAAATCTCGATCGGCGCGCCGAGCGTCTATTCGCAAAATTTTGACACGCTCCCGACTGTCGCGGGCAATTGGACGGACAACACCACGCTGGCTGGCTGGTATGCGACGAGCATGAACTTTTTCCCCGCCACCGGGGTGCTCGCTCCGCTTCCGCTCGGGGCGTACACGACGGGCGCCGCGCGGGCGAGCGGGTTTTTCAGCGCGGGCACCGGCACGGAGCGGGCGCTGGCGTGGGGGGCGACCACCACCGGCTACGGCGCTTCCGCGATGGGCGTCGTCTTTGAAAATACCAGCGGGAATACGCTGTCGATCGGCAATATCTCCTTCAACGGGGAGATGTATGCGGGTCAGGCGACTGCGGGTGCGCTCGACGGCCTCCAGTTCTTTTACCAGGTCGGCGGCGCTGCCATCACCAACTTGGCGGGCACGGCGGTGCATGCCAACGGCGCGCTCTATGCGGCCAATGCCGCGCTCGAAGACACGGGCTGGACGCGCATCTCGGGGCTTGAGTATTTCGATTCGGTCGCGGTGGCGGGGCAAGTGCAGAACCCGGCGAAAATAAAAGCCGTCGGCCTGAACGCGGGCCTCACCCTGGCACCGGGCGAGTTCATCACGCTGCGCTGGCGCAGCCTGAATGACAGCGGCGCGGATGGGATAGTCGGCATCGACGATTTGCTGGTCAACTTTCTTTCGGCTCCGAACAACCTCGTTTACAACCGCAATACATTTCCGAATGGCATCGTTCAGATTGGCGGGGGCAATGTCTGGCTGAATGGAGCAAACCCGGCTGCGTTGGGCGCCAATGACAATGCTTTCTTCAGCCAGCCCGGGAGTGCCGCGCTGGACGTGCAGGGAAGCGTGCCCCTCAACACGATTAACATCACCGCGGCCTCCGGAACCAACACTTTCAGCGGTGCGGGCAGCATGAGCGGGGCGCTCATCAAATCGGGGGCGGGGAATGCGGCGCTCGGCAATGCGAACACGTTCTCCAGCCTTACGATCAGCGAGGCGGGTGTGCTTCAAGCCACCGTCCCGCAAACGATCTCGGGTCCGATCACTGCCCCATTCGACCCGGATGGGACGCCCACCATCCAGACCGATGCCGATGTCACGGCAACATCCCTGAATGGCGCGGGTACGCTCATCAAGACCGGCACTGCGGCGCTGGTTCTGACCGGGGCGAGCGCCGGGACCGGCGGCGGCGGCGTCTCGGTAACGCAGGGCAGCTTGCGCACGGCCACGGCGGCGGCGCTCGGGCCAAGGAATATCGCGATCAACGGCGCCGACGCGGCGCTTTCCTTTGCGCACACGGCTGGCGATCAGACGCTGAATGCCGCCACGACGATCACTCCCGGCGCGGCGGGCGCGGAGATCAATGTTGCAAATGGGGCAATCGGTTTGGGCGTCATTATTGGCACGGCGGACCGGCTGATCGGGGCCAACACGATCACCAAGACCGGACCCGGTATCCTGCGCATGAGTGCCAACCAGACGAGCTTCACGGGGAATTGGATCATCAATGGCGGAGCCGTGCAGTATGGCAACGGGCTCGCGAATGCGCTCGGCAGCGGCAGCGTTACCATCAACACCGGCGGCGAACTCGCCGGGCAAAACACGATCGTGCCCGTGGCGAGCATCACGCTCAATGGCGGCGCGCTCGGCACGCGCACTGGCGCTGCGACGGATTTCACCGGCACGGTGAATGTCGTCGCGAATTCCGAGGCGCGACTCCGCAGTGTCTCGACGCCGACTGGCACACAGGCGTTCACGATCAGCGGCGTGCTCACCGGCGCGGGCGATCTGACACTGACCGGAAATCTCCCGCTCACCGACAGCGGCGGCACTGCGCAATTGCGGCTGACGAACGACGCTAACACCTTCACCGGCACGTTCCGCGCCACGCAATTCCAGACCCTCACGAGCGAACGGCTCGCGGGCACCGGCAGCGCGCTGAATGGCCGCCCCGTCCTCCTCAGCGGCGGACGGCTGCGGCTGCTAGACAATGGCGCGGCGGACAACGGGACGATCACTTTTGGGAATAACGTGACCGTGGACTCCGGCGTCGCGAGCGTCGATGTGGACCGGCAGGCGGCCGGCACTTTCAGCGGCAACGCGATCCAGCTCGGCACGCTCGCCATCGCTGGCGGGAGCACGCTCGGCAGCACCGGCGGCAATGGCTATCAGGCGCACTTCACCGGGCTCACGAGCGTGACCGGCGCGGGCGACGTGACCTTTAGCCCCACCACTGCGCCGCTCATCCTCGCGGGCGGCATTGGCGGCGGCACTTATGGCATCGTGAAAAATGGCACTGGTGTGTTCGGCATCAATGGCAACGCCAGCTACACGGGAAATACGACCGTCAACGAAGGCACCTTCGGCACGAACGGCCAGCTCACTGGCACGCCGCGCATCGACATCAGGACGGGGGCGACGCTCGACGTGAGCCTCGTCGCCGGCGGCTTCAATGTCGGCGCGGGCCAGACGCTCGCCGGGACCGGGAGCGTGGCGGGTTCCGCCAATGTCCTCAGCGGCGGCACGATCGAAGGCGGCGATCTGCTCGGAGTCGGCACGCTGACCACCGGCCCGCTCACGCTCGGCGCGAGCGCGATCGTCCGTGCCGCGGGTGGGAATGTGGGTGGCTCGATCGTCGTCTCAGGCACGGACACGCTCACCGCAACGGGCCCCTTGGCTTCCGTGACGGTCAACGTGATCGGCGCACAGCCGGCAATCGGCCAGCATGTGCTCATCGACTACGACGGCGTCATCGGCGGCCCCAACGGCTTCGGGGCTTTCACCCTTGGCACGCTTCCACCACGAACCACAGCCACGCTGCAAAACGACGCCAACCCGCTCATCACCACGATCTTTTTGGACGTCTCATCCATCGACTTCCCCAAATGGAGAGGCGCGCAGGGCAGCGAGTGGAGCACCAATACGATTTTGCCGGCGAAGAACTGGGCGCTCAACTCGAATAACTCCGGCACCGACTTCCTCGTTGGCGACAAGGTTCTCTTTAACGACACCGCCACCACGACGCTCGTCGATATCAGCGTTGCCGACGTGCTGCCGCAGGAAGTCATCTTCGACAATTTGACGAAGGCATACACCCTCCAGGGTAGTAGCGGAATCGCAGGACTGATTGGCATCACCAAGAACGGCGACGGCTCTGCGACCTCGCTGCTCACGATCATTAACACCAACAGCTTCACCGGCCCCGTCACGATGAATGGCGGCACCGTGAGTGTCGCGGTGGTCGCCGACAGCGGCGTCGCCAGCCCGCTCGGCGCGGGATCGAGCCTCGTCTTCAATGGCGGCACGCTGGAATTCACCGGAGCTGCCGGCACGACGAATCGCCCCACGACGATCGACGCGGGCGGCGGGACCGTGAAAACGGCCACCGCACTGGCGCTCACCGGCGTCCTCGGCGGCGCTGGCGATCTCACAAAATCCGGCAGCGGCGTGCTGACGCTCACGGGCCTCAGCACCTTCAGCGGCGCGGTGAATATCAACGGTGGAACCGTCAGCGTTCCGACCATCGCCACATTCGGAGTCAACAGCCCGCTCGGCACTGGCACGGCGATGGCATTCGACGCCGGGACGCTCGACTACACCGGTGCGGTCGCGACCACGCTCGATCGCAACATCACGATCAACGGCGGCGGCTCAACCATCCGCAACGTGGGCAACGTCACCGCGAGCGGATTCATCTCCGGCACGGGAGGTCTCACCAAAGTCGGTGCGGGCGCGGTGATCCTCAGCGGCGCGGTTGACAACACCTATTCCGGCGACACGCGCGTCACGCAAGGCGAGCTCATTCTGTCGAGTCCGAGCGGGATCAATTCGATCGGCGGCAATCTCATCGTCGAGACCGGTGCGATTGCGAGCTACGGCACCACTGCCGGGCAGTTGCAGGATCACATCCCGGACACGGCGAGCATCACGATCAATGGCGGCACCTTCGGATCGGGTTCGGGAAACACGGAGGCCGGGCCGACGGCGGGAGTCTCGGACACCGTCGCGAACGTGAGCGTCAGCAGCGGGAAATTCCTCAGCGGACGCGGCCCTGGCGGCGCGGCCAACGTTCGGCCCACGCCGTTTGTCATCACTGGTGCATTGGAAATGACGGGCGGCACCGCGCTGGTTTCGCGCGGTGGCTGGCTCACCGCAAACTCCGTCGAGATCGCGTCGCCCGCGGTCTTGAATCTCGATGGTGCCAGCGGCACACCGGAAAACCAGAGCCGCCTCACCGTCGGCGCGGGAGGACTTTCGCTGACTGGCGCGACGATCAATTTCAACGCGGGACCGAACGCCATCGGCGCCGGCTCCGTCGGGAGTGTCCTGACGCTCAATGGCACCCTGACCTCCACCGGAACGAGCAGCCTCGCGCGGCTCAGTCCCACCCTCTCAACGGCGATTGTCGATCTCGACGGCGCAGTACGCACCTTCGATGTCACCGGCGTCCTCACCGTCGCGCCCGATGTCGGCACGCTCGCGGACCTCGCGGCGGGCGGCATTTTAAAAACCGGCAGCGGCAAGCTCGCGCTCGAAGGCGCGCAGAGCTACACCTCGCTCACGAACAACGCCGGGCGCACCGATGTCAGCAGGACCATCGGCACCGGCACATCGACCGTCACCGCAAACGCCGGCGAGGTGAATTTCGGTGCTTCGCAAACGCTCACCTCGCTCGACATCGGCGCAGGTGCCGTCGTCACGCTCGGCTCGCCGCTGCCGCCCGCGCCGGAGCAGGGCATCGCCTTCGATGCCTCGTTCGCGGACGCCGTTTCGCCCGCCGCCGTGCCCGAGCCCGGCAGCGCTGCGATGATCCTCGCCGGCCTCGCGACACTGCTCGGCATCCGCCGTCGGCGCGTGTGAACGGCGATCCGCCGCACAGTGCCGGCTCAAACACGGGCGATCCCGCTGCCCCGACAGGAAGACCTTCCCCTATGAAAACCAACGCAATCCTCACCCGCGGCATCGCCACTCTTTTCGCACTTGCGCCCTTCGCGGCGCATGGCGCGGCGGACACGCTCACCGGCACCGGCGGTGCCACTCAGCCGGGCGTCTCGTGGGCGCCGACGACTGCGGCCGGTGGCACCATCGGCGTTTGGAGTCTCGGCGCGATACCGGGCGCGGGCGACAACGCGATCATCGCCGCGACCGGTCTGATCGATGTCCGCGGCTCGGCGGCGGCGTTCAATCCGAGCGCGACGGTGGGAACCACCGAGATTCAGGATCTCACCTTCAACAGCACGGCGGCGGTGACATTGAACAACAATACCACCTCGCGGGACATGGTGCTCATCCTGAATGGCGGACGCGGCGCGGGTGTGCCGCTCATTTCGACGATCGGCGATTTCGCGTACACGATTCAAGGGGCGGGCAGCAATGGCACCACGCCGAGGCCGCTGCGGCTGCAACTCAACGCAAGCGGCGGCATCGACGTGACGGCGAACGCGCTCTCGATCAGCGCCGTCATCACTGAAAGTGGCGGCGCGCGGAGCCTCAGTAAAACTGGCGCGGGCAGGCTCGTGCTGAGTGGTGCGAATACGTTCACGGGTGGCATCGCGCTTTCGGCGGGAATCCTGCGCGCCACGGGAAATGCGGGCGCGCTCGGCACGGGAACGCTCACGCTCGCGGGCGGGGAACTGCAACTCGCGAACGACGCGGCGACCGCTTTCAACCGCAACACCGTCGTCACCGCGAACGCCCAGATCACCAGTGATCGCGCGGCGGCGGGCGCGGGCGTGACGCATACGCTGGGCACGCTCGCGATCGGCGCGCAGACGCTCACGATCGCGCCGGGCGCGCTCAGCACTTCGGGAACGGCGGGCGTCACTTTCGGTGCGACCACGCTTTCCGGCGCGGCCATTTTTTCCGTGGCGACGGGCGCGGCGCTCACGCTCGGCGCGACCGATGTCGGCGCAAATCCGCTCACCGCGAGCGGCCCGGGCACGATGACGATCAGCGGCGCGATCAGCGCGGGCGCGGGTGGTCTCGTGCGGGGCGGCGCGGGGCGCGTGATCCTCGCGGGCGCGAGCACTTTCACCACGGGCGCGACGCTGCTGGAGGGCGTGACGGAGGTGACGAACAACGACGCGCTCGGCACGGGCGCAATCGCGATCAACAGCGGCGCGACGCTCGAAGTGAATCTCGCGGGCGCGAATCTCCGCGCCGCGTCCATCACCGCGAATCCCGGCGGACGCGTCGCGGTGCGCGGGCTGACGTTGAACAGCGCGGTGACGCTCGCGGGCGGCATCCTCGGCACCCGCACGAACGATCTCGGGACATTCGCCGGGCCGGTGAATGTCGCGGCGAATTCGTCGGTGGAGCTGATCAATTACACCGCGCCCGCGAACAATCAGAGCATCATCATTTCCGGCAAACTCTCCGGCGCGAACACGCTCAACGTCGTCGGCGGCGCGACGGCGAACGCGGGAGCGAAGGCGCTGATTCTCACCGACACCGCGAACGATTTCAGCGGCGTTTTCAATGTCGCGTCCGGCCAGCGGCTCAGCAGCATTCCCGCCGCCACGACCGGCAGCACGCTCGGCACGGCGTCGGTGAATCTCAGCGGGGGATTTTTGCGCCTGAATGACAACGGCGTCGGTGTGGATGGCACGCTCGCGTACGGCAACAACCTCACCGTCGGCGGCGCGAGCACGATCGATCTCGATCGCGTGAACGGCGCAAACAGCGGCAACACTTTCGTCCTCGGCACGCTCACCGCCGGATCGGGCACGCTCACGATCAATGGCGCGAATGGCTACAAGGCGAGCTTCACCGGCGGCACGCTGAACGGCAGCGCGACGATCAATCACGCCGGCGCGGTCGCGATCACCGGCGCGATCGGGGGATTTTTTGGGCTGAACAAAACCGGTGCGGGCACGCTCACGCTCGGCGGCGCGAATACTTATCTCGGCACGACGACTGTCAGCGTGGGCGGATTGAATCTCACCGGCTCGCTCGCGGGTGTGCTCG
The DNA here is from genome assembly GCA_031409335.1 of Chthoniobacteraceae bacterium. Classification (GTDB taxonomy): domain Bacteria; phylum Verrucomicrobiota; class Verrucomicrobiia; order Chthoniobacterales; family Chthoniobacteraceae; genus JANLQB01. The sequence continues at coordinate 115,707 of JANNWY010000307.1, forward strand.
CGCTCGGCGCGAATACGACGCTCTCTGGCGCAGGCACGGTGCTCGCCGGCACGTCGGTCGCCAACGGCGCGGTGCTCAATCCCGGCAACGCGAACGCGGGCACTTTCACCACGGGCGCGCTCACCTTTGGCGCGGCGGACGCGGACTTGGCGACGGTGAATTTCACCACCGGCGCGGTGCCGGGAAACATCAACGTGACCGCCGCAAACGGACTCGCTGCTTTCGGCGCAGCCGGCTCGGTCGGGCTGAAGCTGCTCACGACGCTGCCCGCGCTCGGCACGCACACCGTCATCGACTACAGCGGCGCGATCGGCGGCACTGGCTTCTCCGCTTTCACCCTCGCCCCGCTGCCAAATCCGCGCATCGTCGCCACGCTCGCGAACAACCTCGCCGCCACGCGCATCGAACTCACCGTCACCGCCGTCGATGCCCCGCGCTGGAGCGGCGCGTTGAGCGGCGAATGGAGCACTGCCATTCTCGGCACGCCGAAAAACTGGAGCCTCATCATCGGCGTGGGAACGACCGACTTCATCAGCGGCGACAACGCGCTCTTCGACGACGCGGCCGCGGGTGGCGTGCGCGACATCGTTTTGAATGTGGAAAACGTGGCACCGGACAGCGTCGTTTTCGACAACTCGTTCGCGGTCCCCTACACACTCAGCGGCACGAACGCGATCGCCGGCACCACGGGGCTGACGAAGACGCGCAACGGCACGCTCACGATCTCGAATACGAACAGCTTCACCGGTCCCGTCAGCATCAGCGCGGGCACGATCAGCGTGAACGCAGTCGCCAACAGCGCGGCGAACAGTCCGCTCGGAGCAGGCGCGATCGTGAATATCTCAAATGGCGGCACGCTGGATTTCACTGGCGCGACGGGCAGCACGAATCGCGCGCTCAATGTCGGCGCGGGCGGCGGCACCGTGCGCATCCCCGCCGCCTCCACGCTGACGCAGGCGGGCGCGATCACCGCGGCGGGCTTGTTCACTTTGGAAAATGCGGGCACTGCGACCCTGAGCGGAGCGATCGGCGGAGCGGCGGGAGTCGTCGTGAACACCAGCGGCACGACCAGCATTTCCGGGAACGTCGCGACCGCGCTGACGCTCAACGGCGCGGGCAGCAGCGCGATTTCCGGCAACATCACCATCGCCAGCGTGCTCACCAAAAACGGCTCCGCCACCACGACGCTCACCGGCGCTGCGAACAATCCAGTCAGCACCACGATCGCCGCGGGCATCCTCCAGATCGGCGATGGCGTCGCCTCGGGCAGCATCGGCAATGGCGTCATCACCAACAACGCCATCCTCGCCTTCAACAATCCCGCGGCGGTCACGGCCGGCGGCGCGATCGGCGGCACCGGCATCCTGACGAAGACCGGCGCGGGGATCACGACGCTCAGCGGCGCGGCGGCAAATACGTTCACCGGAACGACGACGGTGAGCGGCGGCAATCTCGTGCTCGCGAAAACTTCCGGCGTCGATGCGATCGGTGGAAATCTCGTCATCGAAACCGGCGGCACCGTTTCCTACAGCGCGACCGCCGGTCAGTTCGCGGATCACATTCCAAACACCGCGACCATCACGATCAACGGCGGCACCTTCGGCTCCGGCGTGGGCGCGACGCTCGCCGCGCCGACGACGGGCGTGATGGACACCGTCGGGAATGTCACCGTCAACAGCGGCACCTTCCTCAGCGGGCGCGGTCCCGGCGCGACGCCCGCGCCGTTCGTGGTGCTCGGCGATTTCAAAGTGCTCGGCGGAAACGCGCTCGTGCAGCGCGGCGGCGCGCTCACCGCGACTTCCGTGCAACTCACCGCGCCCGCCGTGCTCGACCTCGACGGCGGCAGCGGCACGGCAAACAATCAGAGCCGGCTGAATGTCGGTGGGGACGGACTCGCGCTGACCGGCGCGACGATCAATCTCAACGCCGGGCCGAGCACCGTGAATGCCGCGTCGCTCGGCAGCATCGTGACCCTCGGCGGCAACGTGATTTCCACCGGCACGAGCAGCATCGCGCGATTGAATCCGACGCTGTCGAATGCGTTTGTCGATCTCGCCGCGGCCACCCGCACCTTCGATGTCGCGGGCGCGCTGACCATCGCGCCCGCGGTGCGAAATGGCGGACTTCTCAAGACCAACGCCGGCACGCTGACGCTCACCGGCGTGAACACGCACGCCGACGGCACGACGATCACCGGCGGCATTTTGAATGCGAACGCCGACGCTGCGCTCGGTGCCGCGGCGGGTCCCGTCACAATCAGTGGTGGCGCAGTGCTGCAAGCTGGCGGCGCGATTTCCACGACCGCGCGCACGGTCACGCTCGGAGCTGGCGGCGGACGCATCGACACGAATGGCAACGCCGTCACGCTCGGCATCGGCAGCACCGTCACCGGCACGAGTTTGACGAAAGTCGGCACAGGCACACTGACTCTCGCCGGCACCCAGACCTACGACACGCTCACGACTTCCGCGGGCCGCACCGATCTCACCAGCGCGCTCGGCACGGGCACCTCGACGATCAACTCCAACGCCGAAACCAACACCAGCGTCAGCCAGACCCTCACCGCGTTGAACATCGGCGACGGCGCGGTTTTCTCATTGGGCGCGCTGCCGCCCGCGCCCGCGCCGGGCCTCGCTTTCGAGCCAGCGTTCGCAAATTTCGAAGCAGCCGTGTCGTCCGCCGCCGCAGTCCCCGAGCCAGGCGCGACCGCGCTCCTGCTCGGAGCCGTCGTGATGTTTTTCGGACGCCTTCCGCGTTCGGATTTGCGTTAAGAATCCGCGCGGCATCGCGATTGCGTTGATGCCCATGCCTGCCAAGAATTCCCCGTATTTCCGACCGGCGGTCGTGGCGTGCTTTTTTGGAATGCTCGCGCAGTTCGCGTTCGCCGCGGATGCGCTGGACTTCGTGAAGGACGTGCGCCCGATTTTGGAGCGAAGCTGCTTTGGCTGTCACGGGCCGGAGAAGCAGAAGAATGGCTACCGGCTGGATGTGCGCGCGGTGGCTTTGAAAGGCGGCGAGAGCGGCGAGCGGGCGATCGTGCCGCACGATGCGAAGGCGAGTCCGCTGATCCGCTACGTGAGCGGCGAGGATGAGGAGATGCTGATGCCGCCGAAGAAAAGCGACGCGACGCGGCTGACCGCGGAACAGGTGGCGACCTTGCGCGCGTGGATCGACGCCGGGCCAGCGTGGCCCGATGAATTTGCCGGAGCTGCCGACACCAAGCCGCACTGGTCGCTGCAACCGCTCGTGAAACCGCCGGTGCCGGGCAGCGACGCAAATCCGATCGACGCTTTCATCCGCGCAAAACTCGCAGGAAAAAAGATCGCACCTTCGCCGGAAGCAGATGCGCACACGCTGATCCGCCGCGTGTCCTTCGATCTCACCGGATTGCCGCCAACGCCCGCGGAAGTGGACGCCTTTTCCCATGAGTCGAATGGGTCCACTGAGTCCTATGAAAAGATCGTGGACCACCTGCTCGCGAGCCCGCGCCACGGCGAACGCTGGGCGCGGCACTGGCTCGATACGATCCACTTCGCCGACTCGCACGGCTTTGAACACGACGTCGGTCGCGACCACGCGTGGCGCTTCCGCGACTACGTGATCGCCGCGCTGAACCACGACGCGCCGTGGCCGCGCTTCGTCCGCGAGCAATTGGCCGCGGACGTGTTTTTCCCCGATGAACCGCAGCTCACTCCCGCGCTCGGTTTTCTCGGCGCGGGGACGTTCGATCTGAGCGCCTTCGGCACCGCGCCGGTTACGTTCGACTACCTCGATCGCGACGATCTGGTGACACAGACGATGGCCGCTTTCGTCAGCACCACGGCGAATTGCGCGCGCTGCCACGCGCACAAATTCGATCCCATCACGCAGGAGGATTATTACGCGCTGCAAGCCGTGTTCGCCGGCATTTTGAAAGGCGACGTTTCCTACGATGAAGACCTCGCGGTAAAGCGCCAGCGGCAGCGCTGGCAATCGCTGCTCGCCGCCGCGGACAAGCGCGATGCCGCCGTGCTGCTCGCCGCTGAAAACGCGTCGCTGACCGATGAGTGGCTCGCGCAACGCGGCGCGGGAGCGCGCTGGCAGCCGCTGGATGCGGAGACGTTTCTCTCCGCGGAAGGCGCGACGCTCACGCGCGACGCGGACGGCGTCATCCTTGCCAGCGGCGTGCTGCCGGAGCGCGACACTTACACGGTCACGGTCGCGACACTGCCCGAGCGTATCATCGCGCTGCGGCTGAATGTGCTGCCGCACGATTCGCTGCCGATGCGCGGGCCGGGCCGCTGCGAAAACGGAAATTTGCACCTTTCCGAAATCGAACTCCGCATCTTCGCGCCCGGTGCGCCGGAAGGTCGCGTGACGAAAATTTCCAGCGTGACTGCGGACTTCAATCAGGCTGGATGGGGCATCGAGCGCGGTCTGGATGGTGACATTAAAACCGCGTGGGGCATTCATCCCGCCGTCGGGCAGGCGCATCACGCGGTCTTCGCGCTCGCGGAACCGCTCACGCTGAAAGCGGGCGCGCGGCTTTCCATCACACTGCGCCAGGCGCACGGCGGCTCGCATCTCATCGGCGCATTCAGCCTCGCGGTGACGACCGACGCCGCTGCCAACGCCACCGCACTTCCCGGCGAAATCGAAGCCGCACTCGCCGCCACCGAGCGCACGGAAACGCAACGCATCGCGCTCGCCGCGCACGCGCTGCGGATCGTCGCGAATCAAGCACTGGCCAGGCTTCCGCCGCAGTCCATCGTCTTCGCCGCCGCCGCCGCGGTGAACATCCCATCCGGCGAGGGCGCGATGCAGTCGCGCGCGCTCCCCGAGCCAAAGGTCGTGAACATTTTGCATCGCGGCGACTTCGACAAACCGCGCGCCATCGCCGCGCCCGGCGCACTGTCCGCGCTCACCCATTTGCCCGCGCGTTTCATTTTGAAAAACCCGAAGGACGAAGCCGAACGCCGCGCCGCGCTCGCCGACTGGATCGCGCACCGCGACAACGTACTGGCGTGGCGCAGCATCGTGAATCGCGTGTGGCACCACCATTTCGGGCGCGGCCTCTGCGACACGCCGAGCGATTTTGGAAAAATGGGCGGGGAACCTTCGCACGTCGAATTGCTCGACTGGCTCGCCGTCTGGTTCCGCGACGACGCGCACGGTTCGCTGAAAAAATTGCACCGTCTCATCGTCACCAGCGCGACCTACCGGCAGTCTTCCGCGCTGCGCGAAGACGCCGCGAAACTCGACGCCGACAACCGCCTGCTCTGGCGGCAAAACCGCCACCGCCTCGACGCCGACGCCGTGCGCGATTTCACCCTCGCCGCCTCCGGCCAGCTCGACCTGACGATGGCCGGCCCGAGCATCCGCCATTTCAAAGCCAGCAAAGGCCCGCAAGCCACGCCCGCGCTCGACTACACCGCCTACGATTGGAACAGCCCCGGCGCAGGCCGCCGCAGCATTTACCGCAACGTCTGGCGCGGCATCGCCGATCCCTTCATGGAAGCCCTCGACTTCCCCGACCTCGGCCTGCTCGCCCCCGCGCGCAATTTCTCCGTCTCCTCGCTGCAAGCCCTCACGCTTTTCAACAACGACTTCATCCTGCAAAACAGCGCGGCTTTGGCGCAGCGCGCAGCGCTCGAAACGCCCGCGCTCGAGGCACAAATCAGCAACGCCGTGCGCCTCGTCTGGCTGCGCAATCCGACCGCGGATGAACACCGCGATTTCACCGACTTCACCCGCGCGAATGGCCTGCCCGCGCTCTGCCGCGTGCTGCTGAACAGCAACGAATTTCTCTTCATCCCGTGAGCGCAAGTAGCGCAGGCGCCCCGCCTGTCGGCTGTAGTAGCGCAGGCGCCTCGCCTGTCGGCTGTAGTAGCGCAGGCGCCTCGCCTGCCGGCAGTCCGGGCGGGCACCCCGCCTGCATGACCTCCCGGGAACGAACATGCAGGCGAGGCGCCCGCCCAGACAGCCGGCAGGCGGGGCGCCTGCGCTACTTCCTTTTCGTGCGCCGCTGGGCGCATGAAACCGGAGATTGAGATTGCACGCGCCCTGTGCATCATCGCGCGATGACAACGCCTTCCACCCTCGCTCCCGCCTCCCCGGTCACCCGGCGGAGCTTCCTGAAAACCGGCACCGTGCTCGCCACCGGCATCGCGTCGCTCTCGCTGAGCGCGCGCGCCCAGACGAACAAGAACAGCAAGCTGCAACTCCTGCACATCGGCGTCGGCGGCAGCATCGCGCCGCACGATCGGATGCAGCTCAAAAAGCACCCGGCGGTCGTCTTTACTGGGCTGTGTGATATCGACTCGAACACGATCGAGAAAATCTCGAAGGAGCATCCCGAGGCGTTCACCTGCCGCGATTTTCGCGAGGCTTTTGAAAAGCACTCGGACAAGTTTGACGCCGTGGTCGTTTGCACGCCGGACCACAATCACGCGGTGATCGACATGACGGCGATGAAAGCAGGCAAGCATGTGTACGGGCAGAAACCGCTGGTGCAGCAGCTTTCCGAAGTGGCGGCGATCGAGGGCGCGATCAAGGCGTGTCCGAATCTCATCACGCAAGCCGGCAACCAGCGCATGGGGCCGGTGGGGCGGCAGTATGCGGTGGATATTTTGAAGAAAGGGCTGCTCGGGAAAGCGATCGAGGCGCATGTGTGGGTCGGTGGTCCGCCGCCGGGAACACAGGGATATTTTTGGTACGGCGGACTGCAAGAGCCGACGCCTCCGCCGCCGAATATCGACTGGACGCTCTGGCTCGGTTGCGCGCTCGACGCGCCGCATCGTCCCGGCCTCATCAATCTGCAATGGCGCTCCTCGTGGGACTACGGCACGGGCCAGCTCGGCGACTGGTGTACGCATCTGCTCGACATCCTCTACTTCGCCTACGATCTCCCCTCTCCCATCGCCGTGCAGACGAACCAGCACGAGCCGACCGGCTTTTACCACACGCGCCACGCGCGCTCGACGCTGACTTACAAGGTGCCCGAGGACCGCTTCGCGAATGGCAAATTCGTCGTCAACTACGCCGACCAATCGCAAGCCCCCTCGCGCGCCTCGCTCGGGCTGCCGCCCGGAAAGTGGCCGGGCACGGGCACGCTCGTGGTGTGCGAAAAAGGCGTGCTGATGGTCGAGCCGGAGGGCAATCCCGAAGTCTGGATCGGTGGCAACCCCGGCGATTTCGAGACGCTCCCTGGTCTCGATACGCCGACCGCGCGCAATCACTGGCACTCGTGGGTGGACAAGATTCTCGGCAAGCCCGACGCATTCGTGCAGACCCCGTTTTCCTACGCCGCCAAGATCGCGGAAGCCGGCCTGCTCTGCGCCAAAGCCTCACGCTTTCCCAACACGGAACTGCGCTGGGATAAAGCCACGCTCACCTTCCCGAACCACGCCGAAGCGACAAAGACAATCGTGCGCCGCGAATACCGCAAGGGATTCGAGTTGCCGACGTTTGCATGATCGGCGCGAATCCGCGCGTCCATTCCGTGGGCGCCACCATCGTCGCGATGCGAATGCTGTCGGCTGTCGGCGTTGTCGCGGCAGAGGATGCGGCTACGCTCCAGTTTCCCGAATCCGACGTCACATCTGTGCTGAACTTTTATGCCCGCCTGACGGGACGCAAAGTCTGGCTGGACCTGGAGGTTTGGGGCCGGGTTTCCATTCAGATCGACAAGCCAATTCCGAAGACGCAAGCGATCGAATTGATCCGCACGACGCTCTTGGAAAAGCACGGAATCGAGATGCGGGAGCCCAATGACAGGGAGACATTTGTAACGTGGTCCGCCGATCCGAAATACAAGGAGATCATCGCGGCCACGAAAAAGGCAGCACCTTCAACAACGGCTCCGGTCGCCCCAGGTGGCAGGATACGCGTCGTTCGCTGAACAGCCGCTCATTTGGAAGCCACGATGCACAGGTTGGTGCGGTGCTTGAGTTTTCCGCCAAGGTGCGGAAGGCGTGTGGATTAAGACTGTGGCGCGGTGATCGCGCCACCCATGAAAGCCACACCTCGCCAAAGCCGCCGGGATTTCCTGTGGAATCTCGGCGGCGGCTTTGGTGGGCTGGCGGTTTCGCAGCTCTTTTCGCGCGAGGCGCTGGCCGCGGGCATCCAGCATCATGTGCCGAAGGTGAAGCGCGTCATCCAGCTTTTCATGACGGGCGGGGCGAGCCCGATGGACACCTTCGACTACAAGCCGGCGCTGGAAAAACTCCACGGGCAGATGCTCGGGCCGAAGGAGAAGCCGGAGGGGCAGACCGGGATGCCGGGGGCGATGATGAAGAGCCCGTTTCAATTCGCGCGGCATGGGCAGAGCGGGCGGTGGGTGAGTAGCGTTTTTCCCGAGCAGGCGAAGCTCGTGGATGAGATGGCGTTTCTGATGGCGATGCAGTCGAAGACGAACGTGCATGGGCCGGGGACTTACATGATGAACTCGGGGTTTTTGCTGCCGGGGTTTCCGTGCATGGGCGCTTGGATTTCTTATGCGCTGGGAAATTTGGCGGACAATTTGCCGACCTTCGTCGTGCTGCCGGATGCGCGCGGTTTGCCGTACAATCAGCGCGGGTGTTTTTCGAGCGGCTTCCTGCCGGCGGTGCATCAGGGCACGGTCATCAATGCGGCGTCGCCGCGTCCGGTGCCGGATCTTTTTGCGTCGGAAAAATATGCTTTTGCCACGCGCGAGGCGGATCGGGCGGGGCTCGCGCTTTTGGATAAAATGAATCGCGCGCACGCGGCGGAAAATCCGGGCGATTCGCGGCTCGACGCCCGCATCGCCAGCTACGAACTCGCGGCGAAAATGCAACTCAGCGCGCCGGAAGCCTTCGACGTGATGCGCGAGCCGGAGTCGGTGCGGACGGCTTACGGGCTGGGGAATAAGGTGACGGAAGATTTTGGGCGGCGCTGTCTGCTGGCGACGCGGCTGATTGAGCGCGGCGTCCGTTTCGTGCAAGTCTGGAGCGGGCCGCAGGGTGCGGTGAATAATTGGGACAATCACGGCAACATTCAGACCGAACTCCCGCCGATGGCCGCGAGCGTGGATCAGCCGATCGCCGCGCTGCTGCGCGATCTGAAATCGCGCGGCCTCGACTCGGACACGCTGGTGATTTGGACGACCGAGTTTGGCCGCACGCCTTTTGCGCAAGGCTCGCTCGGGCGCGATCACAATGGCGGCTCGTTCGTGACGTGGCTGTGGGGCGCGGGCGTGAAAGCGGGCGTTTCGTACGGGAGCAGCGATGACTGGGGCTATCAGGCGGTGGAAAACAAAACGTATTGCTACGATCTGCACGCGACCATTCTCCACCTGATGGGCATCGATCACGAAAAGCTCACCGTGCGGCAGAACGGCATCGACCGTCGGCTCACGGATGTCCACGGTCACGTCATCCGCGAGATTCTCGCGTGAAAATGCGACCTGCGGGCGCGGCTACGGCTTGGCCCACAAGCCGAGCAATCCCTCGACTTCCGGCTCGTACTCCGGGTTCAACTTCGCGGCCTCGCTGAGCAGCGCGCGGGCTTCGTCAGCCTTGCCGATGAACGCCGCGAAATTTCCGAGATTCCACTTTCGCACGGAAGCCTTGGCCGCATCCTCATCCGCGGTCACCAGCGATTTCGCCATCGCAAAATAGCTCTCCGCCGCGAGCGCACTCCACGGAGCCTGCTTCTCGCCCGCGTTCGTCCGCAGATACACGAACGAGTCATCCAGCTTCGCGATCCCCCGTTCAACCGCTTCACCATTCTTCAGCGTCACGGGTTTCGCGTAGCCTTCGTCGCGCATTTCCAGGAGTAGAAAAAATTTGAACTGATCGAGATACGCCGCCTGGCTGGCCATCAGTTCCTGCTCCTTCTTTCGCCGGGTGGTGGTCAGTTTCGCTTCAAAAATCGCCCGCCTCGCGTCGCCGAATTCATACTTCGCGCACAGCTCCATCCACTTTGCTTTCGCCAGCGGAAAGGCCTCCGCATCGGCGTCGTCCTGCGCCGCCATCACTGCTTTTTTCTCAACGAGTTGCGGGTCGAGCGACGCCATCAGTTTGCCGTTGTGTTTGATCCGCGCCCGCACGGATTTCGCCTCGTTCACCGCCTTCTCGATCGTCTCTTCGCTGGCGGCACTCGCCCGGGATTTCGTGGCGGTATCCACCAGCTCCTCGTATTCGCAAATGTCCGTCGCGATCTGCCGCAGTCTTTTCAGCTCGGGATTGAAGCCAACCCACAACTCCGGCCCCAGCGCCGTCGCCGTGGCGAACTGCCGGTAGAATGTGATCGCGTCGTCCAGCGCCCCGAGGTTTTCGTTTTTCAGCGCGAACAGATACAGCGCGATGGCCTCGTGATTTCCCCGATCGTAACGCGATGCCCCGCGCCCCGGCACCGTCGCGTCGCCGCTCATCACGATCCCGAGATCGTACAGAAATGGCGCGAGTTTTCCCTGGGTCCGCGATGCAGCCCAGCGCTCCGCCAGTTGGGCGAAAAGCGGACGCGCCTCCTTCTCGCGGCCTTCGAGCAATTCCGCCATCCCGCCAAAAATCATCACCCAATCCTGCAACGCCGCCGGCACATCATTGCGCGCGTTCAGGCGGCGCATCCTCGCCGCGGCGTCCGCGTAGTTTCCCACCAGGATATCCGCCCGCGCCTCGCGGAAATCGGCGTCCGCGGGACCCTGTTTTTGCAGTGGCGCCACCGGCTTCGCGGCGGGCTTGCGCGGTGCTTTTTTGCATGAGGAAAACAACACCGCCGGGAAAATCGTGAGCGAAAAAAACAGGCCGGAAATCCACGCGGTCGTGGCTCGTTTTCGGATCATGGCGCGCATCATTCCCCAGGATCATCGGCGAGAAAACCGCGCCTTGTCGAGTCGTGTTCCGCCTTGGCGCGAAACGGCGGGCCGGTTAGCGTCACCGCATGAAATCGCTTTCGCGCCGCTCCTTCCTCACCACTTCCGCGGCCACTCTCGCCGCCGCATCCATTTCCCAGCGCCTCTCCGCCGCCAATGCCGCGACGGGATCGAAAGGCAACATCCACCATTCCGCCTGCAAATGGTGCTACTCGAAAATCAGCCTCGATGAACTCTGCGCCGCCGGGAAACCGATGGGCCTCACGTCGATCGACCTGCTCCAACCCGCCGATTTTCCGACGTTAAAAAAATACGATCTCACCTGCGCGATGGTGAGCAACCCGACCGTCAAAGCACCCGACGGCAAAACGCTCGGCGGCATCGAGCGCGCGTGGAATCGCAAGGAGCACCACGATTTGCTCGTGCAAGCATATGAACCACAGATCGCCGCGGTCGCGGATGCGGGGATGAAACATCTCATCTGCTTCTCGGGAAATCGCGAGAAGCTGGACGACGAGAGCGGCATCAAGAATTGCGCCGAAGGCCTGAAACGGCTGATGGCGTTGTGCGAAAAACGCGGCGTCATCCTCGTCATGGAGCTGCTCAACAGCCGCGTGAATCACGCCGATTACCAGTGCGACAAAAGCGCGTGGGGCGTCGAGCTGTGCAAGCAGATCGGCTCCGCGCATTTCAAACTGCTCTACGACATTTACCACATGCAGATCATGGAGGGAGACGTGATCGCGACGATCAAACGCGAGCATCAATTCTTCGCGCACTACCACACTGGCGGCGTCCCCGGCCGCAACGAGATCGACGAGACGCAGGAGCTGAACTACGCCCCGATCATGAAGGCAATCGTCGCAACCGGCTTCAAGGGCCACGTCGCGCAGGAGTTCATCCCGGCCAGGCCGGATGCGATCGCTTCGCTGAAACAAGCTGTCGGCATCTGCGACGTGTGATCCGCGTTTTGATGCGTTTGCCCTATGGCGGAGCGCCCTCGACCACGTCGGCCACGCAGCTTCCCAATCCCGGTGGATTTATCCAAAACCAGTTAGCGCTTATGGGGCAACGCCGTGGGTTGGCCTGTCTCAGCCCTTCGGGCTGCCGACACTGGCAGCTTACAAACACGCCCTAGAGCAAGGCGATGGCCGCGCACATCGCGAGCACGGCGATGGACGGCAGCGCTTTTTGCATCGGGTCTTTCACTTTCAAATGCATGACGAACGCACCCAGCATGAGCACTCCCAGGGCGATCGCCGCCGGTCGGGCCAGACCGGGAATCCAGATGGCCGCCAGTAGGGTCAGAGCCAGTCCGACTTTCATCACGCCGACCAAATACATGAACCAGGATGGCAGCCCGTAAGTGCCAAACTCCTCGCGAATGCTGATCGCATCGCCGCCGCGATACCGGGTCTTCCGGCCCGCGCGGAGGACCCATACATTCAGGATGCCGAGGGCGACGATGAGTTGCAAAACGATGCGAGCAGTTTCCACGGTGGATGATTGAGCCGGATTTGACTCACCGTCATCTTGCCGCGCAGCCTCCGGACCCGCAAGCGAATCTCCCAACCGGCAAAAATGTCGCGGATGTCGCGCAGCCAATCCGGAATGCGATCCTGTTTGAATTTCCCGATGATGCTGTCGTGGCGGATGACCTACACGACAAGGATCGAGGCAGCACCATCGCTTGCAGAATAATTGTCACGTAACCCATCCCGGATTCGTAGGACTTGCACGGTTGGTTTTGTAAAAGGTCGCAAGAGACTCGCGAAAGCACCTTCCAAGGCCGCAGACTTGGTTGCAGCGCAACTGCGAAACATTCGACTTTACGCCAAAACACGCGGAAAACTTTCCACTTATGAAAACCTCAAAAACGACCAAGACCAAGAGCCACTCTCAGCTATCCGGCAGCCTGAATCAGGTGCTCGCGGATTCCTACGCGCTGCTTTCCCTCACGCATCTCGCGCACTGGAATGTCGAGGGCCCCGGCTTCTTCGCGCTGCACACGGCGTTTCAAACGCAATACGAGGAACTCTTCATGGCGATCGACGAAATCGCCGAGCGCATCCGGTCGCTGGAAGCATACGCCATCGGCGGTCTGGGCAAGCTGGCTGGGGTCGCGCAGATGAAGGAATTCGCGGCCCCGCTCGCGCAGGAGGATTACGTGCGGATGCTGATCGCGGGGAATGAAAAGCTCGTGGCCGATGCGGCCCAGGCGCGCGATGCGGCGGGCGCGGCCAACGATCAGGAGACCCAGGATCTGATGGTCGGGCGCATCACCATTCACCAGAAAACCATCTGGATGCTGAAAAGCTTTCTCAAAGGCTGATCGGCGGGCGCTGCGATGAGACGCACCGCGGGGAGCGTCACGCCAAGGGCGGGAAAACCCAAAGCGGGGGGCGGCCGACATTGCAATGCACCGCGCGGCCGAGCAGCGTGAGCGTCGCCCATGAGTAGTAGAGATTGCTGCGCGCGAGATTGCCGGGGATGAAACCGGACGCTGAATTTTCGAGGGCGCGGAGCCGCAGCGCGGCCGCGGGGATCGGGTAGAAGATGGTCTGCACCGTGGCGCTGGAACTGCCGTCCTCGCCAGTGAGCGCGGGGAAGCGCGTGATCCACGCGCGCGGATCGAGCCCGGAATCGGCGGCGGCGCGGTCGGCGGCGAAGACGACGCGGCGGCTCAAGACTGGCAGCACGAGCAAGCTGCCGAAGGTCCAGAGCGTCATCCAGCAGGCGTGACCGAGCAGCGCCTCGGCGCGCGCGCGCGTGGCGAAGCCGAAGACCATCGAGCCAGTCGCGGTGCCCAAAAGATTCCAACTCAGGACGAGCGAGAAGGCGCGCGCCGGCAACCCGTTTTCGATCTGCCATTGCCGCCGACGGGCTTCCACGGCGAGTTCCGTTTTTGGCAAAGTGTCGCGCCAACTCGCGGGCAGCACGCTCACCGCCCGACGCCCGAATCCGACGACCCCGCCGGTGAACGCCGGGTCGTCCACCGCAGCGACGATCCCAGTTTTCCCCTCTTGGAAAATCTCCGTCAAGGAGGCGCCGCCGATCGTCTGCAAGAGCTGGCGGCGTCCCAGCGCGAGCGCGATCGACGCCAGCAGCACCGCCACCGCGAATCCGGAGGTGAAGATGAAACTCGCGTAGCTGAGAAGGCCCACGCCCGCCAGCACCAGCGTGTGCGCGAGCGCACCAGGAAACCAGCGCCGCAAAAAATCCGCGCTCGCGGGCCGAGGCGGCGGCATCAGCCACGCCCCGCCGATGAAATCAAACAACGCCTGGGCAGCCAGGATCGCAATGACGAGGAGCGCGCCGTGCCGCGCCGCGAGCGAAAACCCGTCGCCGACGGTCAGCCAGAAAAGTCCGCCAGCGGCGATCAGCACCCAAAAGCCGACATTGGTGATGCCGAGCCGCAGACGACTGCGGGCCAGCTTGATTTGATCGAAAGTCATCGGAACCACAACGACCCAGCCACAGCTCAGGGACGCGACGAAATCCAATCTCCCGCGTCCGCGCCCGGCACCGCAACCGTTTCCCTCCCACCGATGCCATGACCTCGACCAGCACGCCGTGAAGCGCGCCGGCGAGTTGCTCCGCAATTTCCAGGTTCGGCACGGTCGTCGCAAACTCGGTCGTGACATCCAGCAGACCGCTTTCCGGGATTGGAAGATCGAGGTCGGAAGCAAATTGCGACGCCATGATTTCGCAGACAAGTCCCGTGGCTGCGCGTTCGCCGCTGCCCCGGAGTTTGAGGTAAAACTCCGCTTCCTCCCCACGCACGTCCTCGCAGAAAACCAGGCAGGGCTTTGTGCGGGTGTTCTCCACCCGTTTGTGAAAACGGGCGACGGTGTAGCGTGCGAGGCTCATGAGAAAAGATCGCCCGTCGAATCATCCGCATTCTTCCGCGTCGGTTTGGCGATGGTTTCCAGCGCGCCACTTGCACTCAATTCTTCGGCGGTGATCGTCGGCCCGGTGCAAATCTTCTCCAGCAGCGCGGCTTGCTGCGGCTCCATTTCCACCAGCCAGCCGAGCACGTTCAGCACGTTGATCAGCTCGGTGGTGTATTCGGCGAGCCAGTGGTCGGGCTGGATCTGGCCGAGCGGCGAGGGCGGGCGGCGGTCGCCGATGATCGGGCGCTCGCGGTCGCGCTTCCGGTAGCTGAACCATTGCAGCAGCACCTGCTTGCCGGAGACTTCGTAGTGCCACACGGCGGGCGGCACGTTCTCCACGTAGCCGCTGCCGATCGACAGGCGTTGTTTGCCCGCGTCGTAGCTGAGCGCATCCGGCATCGCTTCCGGCGTCTGTGGGATCGCGCCGGCGGCGGGAACGCGCGGGCGTTTCGCTTCGGGCAGGCGCGGCGGTTGGGCGGGGCGTCCGTGGTCGGGATCGGCCAGGCGTTCGCCGAAGGTGTGCAGCCAGATGACGGTGCGCCCGAGCGCGACGGCGGCGGTGAAGGTGGCGGCGTCGGCGGTGAGCGGGAGGCGCAGGCCGGGCGTCGAGAGGTCGTCTTGAAAGCGCGCGGTGAAGGCCGGGTGCGCGGCGGTCGCGGCCACGTAGGCGAGGAAATCCTCGGCGCTCACGGCGCAGCCCAGGCGCTGCGCGAGGCAGGGCAGCAGCTTCGGCGGAAGATTCGCGCTGCTCGCGCCGGCATCGCGCCAGAGCGGGAAGACGCGGCCACCGAACGAGCCTTTGTAGTGATCAAGATCAGGATTGAGGCCGGTGATTGTGAGCGCGGGGCCAGAGGACGGCGACGTGCGCGACATGGCGGTGAGATAAACTTGGCGATCCGAGTGCATGCCCCACAGCTCGGGGTTCGGACGGTTGATCAACCGGTTGTCGGGAATGATCCACTGCCGGCGAATGACCGATACCCGTAGCGCACTGGAGCAATGCACCCGCCGGTTTCGTCCGCGACGGGTTTTGGTCGTGCTTCATAACCGGGAAGACCTTGTTTCACGACGCGTTGACTGTGCCTGTCACCGAGCTTCCCGCCAGAAAGGTGCGGCTGGAAAAGAGCGTCCATCTCGGATTTCGGCGACGCGATGAGTTTTCTCCACCGCTTCTCCAACGATTCAGAATCCGGCGCGATAATCCATGTGCGCCCCGGCATCGATCCCGAGCCGTTGTAGATGAAAAGGTCTTCGAGTTTCGGAAACGTCGCCCACGCGCCCGTCGAGGCTGGCAGGAACGGCGCGCGCCAATCGGTCGGGCAGTCGATCCATTCGCCCATGCCGATCCGCAGTTCGCCGAGCGCCTTGAACTTCTCCGTGCGATGGCCGGTCGGCAGCGCGTGGAAGCGCACCTTCGCCGGCACGCTCGGGTCGCTCTTCGCCGAGCGCGAGGCGAGCACGATGCAGACGGGCTGCTGCACGCCCTGGAAGATGCGCGTGTTCACCTCCGGCTGATGCCCCTCGGGCGAGCAGTCGATGACCCAGATGTCGTCGCAGGTGCGCCGGAGGTAATCGCGCATCTTTTGAAAACCCGGCCCGCCGAGGAAGCCGGCGACGGTGATGTAGCAGACGATGCCGGCGCGGTTCGCGGGGTGGTGATCGAAGACCTTCCACGTCGCCCAGCGCCAGAAGTAGATGTAGAGATTGCGCAGGTGCTTGCTGTGCGCGCCCGCGCCCCACTCGCGCGGCGGCATCCACTCGGCGAGCGGTGCGGTTTTCTCCGCCGCAGCGTCTTCGCCCTCGATCCAGCCGCCGCGGCCCTTGGCCTTTTCTTTGTAGGGCGGGTTGCCGAAGACGACGGTGACGGGTTCGTCGCGCTTGATCTTGTTCGCGGCCTTCCGCGACTGCGCGATGGGCGCGAGCATCCCGGGAATCCAGCCTTCGTCGTCGTCGGGATTTCCGAGCGTATTCGTGACG
The DNA here is from genome assembly GCA_031409335.1 of Chthoniobacteraceae bacterium. GTDB lineage: Bacteria > Verrucomicrobiota > Verrucomicrobiia > Chthoniobacterales > Chthoniobacteraceae > JANLQB01. The sequence continues at coordinate 132,390 of JANNWY010000307.1, forward strand.
AACATGCGCACGGACTCCTGCGGCACCGCGCCGGTCAGCTCGACGATCTCGGCGAGGATGCGGAGCTGCGCGACGGCGAACGGACCGAGCTGCATCTCGAAAGCGATGAGCCTTTTCACCGCCGCGTCGATCGCGCCGCGGACCGCGCCCGCGCCTTCATCCGCCGCGATGGTCTCGGCGATTTTGCGCAGCACGCCGAGCAGGAAGGTGCCGGTGCCCGTGGCCGGATCGACGAGCGTGACGACGGGCGAGGCGAGGCCGGCGTGGAGCTGGAAGCGGTCGCTGCGCAGCACGTCATCGACGAGGCGGACCATGGCGCCGACGACTTCCGGCGGGGTGTAGTAGGAGCCGGTGAGCTTGCGCAGCGCGCTGTCGTAGATCTCGAGAAAGTCCTCGTAGAAGTAGAGCCACGCGTCGGGCTGGCCCTTGCTGACTTTGCTCCAGTTCACGGCGTCGAGCACGCGGGTGAGCGTGCCGAGCGAGGTCTTGAGCGTGGCCTGATTCTCGGCGTTGTCGGTGAGCAGGCGGAGCGCGGCGCCGATCAGCGAGTTCGATTTGGTGAGTTCGTTGGCGACTTGCTGGAGGCCGGTGGTGAGCGGGATGTCCTTCGCCCGCGCCATGAGCAGGCCGAAGGTGACGGCCTGCGCGTAGCCGTCGGCGAACCGCTCGTCGGTGGCGTCGGGGAAGAGCAGCTTGCGCCAGTCGGTGGCGAGGGCGGTGAGGGCTTCGCTGCCGAGGGCGAGTTGCTCGGTCACTTCATCGCGGAGGAAGCGGCAGAGGCGGGCGCTGATGTGGGCGAGGTCTTTGGCGCTGCGCGGCGGGATGGGTTCCCAGCGGAGGAAATTCTCGAACAGCGCGAGCAGGCCGGGCGGCGCAGCGAGTTTGTCGCCGGAGCTTTCGATGTCGCCGATGAGCGTGACGACGGCATCGACCAGTTCGCCGTTTTGCCAAAGGCTGAACGCATTGCCGTCGGTGTAGAGGACGTTTGGCAGCGAGCGCAGCTTTTCCCACTGCGCCTTGTCGTGCGGGTCGCGAAACTTGCGCGGATCGCCACCTTTGCCCGGCGCTTTCAACTCCACAAAACCGACGAGCGCGTGATGGACGGTGATCGCGTAATCGGGCCGCGTCTTCAGTTCGCTGAGTGACGATTCGCCGACGGCGGTGACTTTCGCGCGCGGGATGTTCGCGAGTTCCGCCATGTCGCCGAGCAATTGCTCGAAGGGCGCGCGGAGCTGGTCCTCCGGCTCGCCGTTGGCCGCTATATTGGAGAGTTTCTGTTTAGCCGCCGCACCAAACGCAGCGATCGCTGGGGAGGTAATCGGCATTATCGGTTGCGAGCGGCGCGGCGGGGGAAGCGCACATGGAACGAAATAAAGTTGTCGCCCTCGACGATGAGATTGCCCTCGCCCGGCGCGCCGCAGCCCAGCTCGGGCACGTCGTGCAGCAGGTCAAACGGCACCTGCAAATGGTGGTTCACCACCGCGTCTTTTCCAATCCAGTTCAGCGTGGGCATGAACCGCGCATCCTTGTCCGCCGTGCCGCCCCCGGCAATGCCCGAGTTCGAGCGTCTTCTGCAATTCCCCGCGTCCGCGCCACGTTCACCAGCCGTTCTATTCTGCCGATGCCATGACCACGACCACCTCCGCGCCGCGCTGGATGCGCAATGTTCTCCTCGCCGCGGGCGCTTACAATGTGCTCTGGGGCGCGTTCGCCGTGCTCTTTCCGAATGTGATCTTTCGCTGGCTCGACATGCCGCTGCCAAACTACCCGCAGTTCTGGCAATGCATCGGGATGATCGTCGGCGTGTATGGGCTCGGCTATGCCATCGCCGCCTTCGATCCCGTGCGCCACTGGCCCATCGTGCTCGTCGGTTTTTTGGGAAAAGTGTTGGGTCCGCTCGGGATGGTGGAAGCGTTGTGGACGAGCGCGCTGCCGTGGGGCTTTGCGCTGAATTGCGTGACCAACGACCTCATCTGGTGGGTGCCTTTCGCGCTCATCCTGAAACACGCGTGGGTCCGCAATACCGCGGCATGACGACCCTGCTCGCGGTTCACGCCGCGGCGACGTGGGCGCTCGTCGGCCTGATCTGGACGGTGCAACTCGTCCACTACCCGCTCTTCGCGCAAGTCGGCGCCGACGCCTTCCGCAGCTACCACGCGCGCCACACGCGGCAGATCACCTGGATCGTCGCGCCGCTCATGGCGGTGGAACTTCTCACCGCCATCCTGCTCCTCGTTCGTGGCGCGCGCGAGCCGTGGCTGCTCGCGAGCTTCGTCCCGCTGGCGTTCAACTGGCTCGCAACCTGGCGCGTGCAAATCCCGCTCCACAACCGCCTCGCCGCCGGCTTCGACGCCGACGTGCATCGCCAGCTCGTGGCCACGAATTGGTGGCGGACGGCTGCCTGGAGCCTGCGCGGCGGCTGCCTGCTCCTTGGCTTCTCCTGACCCTGCGCAAACGATTTGATCTCACCGCTTCCAGCGCGCCGCGTTCGCCGGCCGTGCCTTCTTCGTCCGCGCCACGACCGTCCTCGCCAACAGATTCACAGCGGGATGTTCGATCCGTCGTTCCGCGGTGATGAGATAGAGTTGGACTTCGCACGCCTCCGTCTTTCCCACCGAGATAAAGCCGTAGCGCTCGATCGCTTCCGCAGCGACGACAGTGGGCACGACGGTGATGCCGACGCCCTCGGTCGCCACGATCTTCGCCAGCGCGGCATCCTCAAATTCGCCAACCACCACAGGCTCGACCCGCACCGTGCGGAACCATTTTTCCAAGTCCCGCCGCAGCGCGGTATTCTGCGTGGGCAGGAGCATGGGTGCGCCATGAAGGTTTCGGGGAAAGCGGCCGGCCAGCTCTCGCGCCAGCGTCGGCGCGGCACAAAAGGTGACCCCACTCACCCCGAGCGGATGGGTGAAGGTCTTGACCTTGCTGCCCGATGGAGGCGGCTCGTCGGCGAGCACGGCGTCGAGCCGATGCGCCGCGAGTTGCCCGAGCAAATCGTCGAGCTTTCCCTCCCGGCAACTGACTTGCACGGTCGGCACGTGCGCAAAGACGGGGCGCAGGATGTCGAGGCTGAGCAGCTTTGGGAAGGAATCGACGATCCCCACGTGCAGCCGCAGCGTCCGGGTGCTCGGCGCGCGTTTGGCGATGGTGAGCAGCTCCCGACCCAGCGCGAGAATCTCATCGGCATAGCCGTAGATGAGCCGTCCAAAATCGGTGAGCACGATCGAGCGACCGCTGCGCCGGTAAAGCGTTTCGCCGAGGGCTGATTCGAGCTGCTTTACCTGCGTGCAGATCGACGGTTGCGAAGTGCGCAACTTCTCCGAAGCGCGCCGCACGCTGCCCTCCCGGGCCACGGCGTGAAAGTAACGGAGGTGATGATAGTTCAGCCATTCGTCTGCTGGATTCTTGGATTCCATAAAAGCTCACGGTAGCTGCGAGATTGCGTCTTTGTCGAATCCGGATGTCGCAGTGAAAGTCGGCGCTCCATGAAATTCATCCTCACTCACCGCCACCATCAACCCTCGCCATCCTTCATCGCGCTGATTGAACAGCGTTTGGAATCGCTGCGCGAGGCTCTGCAAATCGACGAAGCTCGCGTAATGATCGAGCGCAGGCTCGAAGAGAGCCCTCCCTTCCGGGTCTCGGCGCATCTTGTGACGCCAGGGCCGGACGTCCTCGCGGAAGCCGTCGATCACACCTTGCGCGCCGCGCTGGGCAAGCTGTTCGGAAAGCTCGATGAGCGCATTGATCACCGCCACGAAAAGCGCGTCCGGAGCGGACCCAATCCAATCAAGAAGACTTCGCCCGCGCCGCGTGCGCCGGTCGGCGGACGGACCTAGATCACCAGCAACTCATCTCAACAGACACGCCTGCCGAACCTATGAAAAAATTGAACCCGACCCTTTCCTCATACATGAACTACGTCTCCGAAGAGGGGCTGAATCTCGATCGCTTTGTCGAGCACGGCGGCCGGATACTCGGTCCGGACGAGGCACGCGGTCTTGCGGACGGCTCCGACGATCTTCGCGAGAAGATCAGCGACGTGCGCCGCGCGCATCCATTGCTCGCGCGGCAACTCGAATTCCTCGCGAGTTTCTTCGAGGCCGCTCCGCCGGATGTGTCCGAGGACGTCCGCAATGAAACGATCTTCGCTCTGCTCTACGCCGCGAAAGACATGGACATGATGCCGGATGACATGCCGGAAGTCGGCTATCTCGATGACGCTGCCGTCACCGAAAGCGTCCTCTCGCGGCACGCCGATGTCTTCGCAGAATACTGCGCCACGCACGACCTCGAGTGGGCCGCATTGAAGCCCGAAACTCGCCACTGAAAACTCTTCACCACGCACTTCCCGATACTCCATGCATCGGTCCTTCACAATTGGCCGAATGCTCGGCATCGACGTGTTCCTGCACGTTACCTTCCTACTCGTGCTCGGCTTCATCGCGATCACGCATTGGTTCGTCCATAGTTCGCTTGCCGCGGTCATTGGCGGCGTCGGCTTCTTCGTCGCGCTTTTTGCCTGTGTACTGCTGCATGAAAATCGGCACGCCCTCCTGGCGCGACGCTTTGGCATCGCCAGGCGCAACATCACGCTGCTGCCCATCGACAGCGTGGCGCGCCGGGAGCGCGGTGCCGAGCCGCCTCCGCTGCCGCTCGACGCTCGTATAAGGTTTCTCGCCCGTCGTTAACAGAAAACCCGCGCCATGTTCGCCCATCACGGAAGGCATTGGCGCACCAACTACAAATTCATTTTGAAAACCAAACCCAAGACCAAACAACTCACCGGCGCAGACTTCATTGCGTTCATCACCCGCGGAGCATCCCTGCTCACTCCGGCATCCGTCCAGCAGCTCGTCTCCGACCTGCCGGATTTGCGCGAACGCTTTGGCCTTCTGCGCGAAGCCGGATATCCCGACGCCGAGCAGCAGCTCCACTTTCTTTCGCAGATCGTCGAACTGGTGTGGACCGATCAGTATCGCGACATGCCTTATGGTGCCGCGCTCGAGGCCGCCTTTGCTGTCTCCTATTTCGCCCGCGAGGGCGATCTCATCCCCGACACCCTCGGGGCGATCGGCCTCATCGACGACATCGCCGTCGCGCAGACCGTGCTGTTGCGGAACGTAGATGCGTTCGAAGCGTTCACCGCCACCACGAAGCTGCCCTCGCCAAACATTTCGTTACCCACGCGCGCCTGATCGCCTCCGGCAGCGTTCTCATCTCGCTTCGCAGAAAATCATTGAATGACTAACAACACCTGGCTCTGGATCGGCTTCAACCTCTTCGTCCTCTTCATGCTCGCGCTCGACCTTGGCGTCTTCCACCGGAAGGCACATGTGGTCTCGTTTCGCGAAGCCATCGCTTGGACGGTCGCCTGGGTCACGCTGGCCATGCTCTTCAACATGGGCATCTGGTATTACGCCGGAGCGCAGAAAGCCCTGGAATTCACCACCGGCTACGTCATCGAATACTCGCTGAGCGTCGATAACATCTTCGTCTTCGCGATGCTGTTTTCCTATTTCGCGGTGCCGCCGCTTTATCAGCACCGCGTGCTCTTTTGGGGCATCCTCGGCGCGCTCGTCCTGCGCGCTCTCATGATCGTCGCTGGCACAGTGCTCATCACGAAGTTCGCGTGGATCATCTACGTCTTCGGCGCGTTTCTCATCCTCACGGGCATTAAGATGATCGTGAAGCGCGAGGAGGAGATTCATCCCGAGCGCAACCCGGTGGTGCGCTGGTTTAAGAAACTCATGCCCGTGACCAGCGACTATCGCGGCGACAAATTTTTCGTTCGCGAAAATGGCGTCCGCATGGCTACGCCGCTCTTCGTCGTGCTCTTGCTCGTGGAAGTCTCGGACGTGATTTTCGCGGTCGATTCCATCCCGGCGATATTCGCCGTCACGAAGGATGCTTTCATTGTCTATACCTCGAACGTCTTCGCCATCCTTGGCCTGCGCTCGCTCTACTTCGCGCTCGCGGGCGTGCTGGACAAATTCCACTACCTCAAGATCGGTCTCGGTGTGGTGCTGACCTTTGTCGGCGTGAAGATGCTGCTCGGGCATACCGCTTACAAGATCGACACACTCGTCTCGCTCGGCGTGATCGTTGCCGTGCTGGCCACCTCGATCATCGTGTCGCTGCTGCGGCCGAAGAAAGCGGAGTTGCATCTCGGCCACGCTCCGGTTGTGACCCCTTCGGAACCCTGATGAGCATCGTCCTAGCCGCGCGCGCCCCGTTGCAAAGCGGGGCAGATTGCGGCTTAACCATCAACGTTTCCACACACCATCGTAACTAATGACTGACAACCTCTGGCTCTGGATCGGCTTCAACGTCTTCGTCCTCCTCATGCTCGCGCTCGACCTTGGCGTCTTCCATCGGAAGGCGCACGTCGTGACTTTCAAGGAGTCGATGGCGTGGACCGTCGTCTGGATCACGCTCGCGCTGGTCTTCAACGTCGGCGTTTACCACTACATGGGATCGCAGAAGGGGCTCGAGTTCTTCACCGGCTACGTCATCGAGAAGTCGCTCAGCGTGGATAACGTCTTTGTCTTCGCGCTGCTCTTTTCCTACTTCGCGGTGCCGCCGCTTTATCAGCACAAGGTGCTCTTCTGGGGCATCCTCGGCGCGTTGATCATGCGGGCGATCATGATCTTCCTCGGCGCGGCGCTGATCGAACGCTTCACTTGGATCATCTACGTCTTCGGCGCGTTCCTCATTCTCACGGGCATCAAGATGATCGTGAAGCGCGACGAGGAAATCCACCCCGAGCGCAACCCGCTGGTGCGGTGGTTTAAGAAGCTCATGCCGGTGACGAACGACTATCGGGGCGATAAATTCTTCGTGCGGGAAAATGGCATCCGCATGGCTACGCCGCTCTTTGTGGTGCTGCTGCTCGTCGAGTTCTCCGATCTCATCTTTGCGGTCGATTCGATCCCCGCGATCTTCGCCGTCACCAAGGATCCGTTCATCGTTTATACATCGAACGTCTTCGCCATCCTCGGCCTGCGTTCACTCTACTTCGCCCTCGCGGGAGTGATGGATAAGTTTCATTACCTCAAGATCGGCCTGGGTGTCGTGCTCGCCTTCGTCGGTGTGAAGATGCTACTCGGGCATACCGCTTACAAGATCGACACACTCGTCTCGCTCGGCGTGATCGTTTCGGTGCTCGCCATCTCGATCATCGTGTCGCTGCTGCGACCGAAGCAAGCCGTGCTGCGCCTCGGCCATGCCCCGGGGACGACTCCTGAGCAGCCCTGATGAGCGTCGTCTTTGTCGAAATCCTGATCGTCGTCGCGCTGTTCATCGCGAATGGAGTCTTTGCGATGAGCGAGATGGCTGTCGTGTCGTCGCGCAAGTCGCGGCTCAAGCAAATGGCGGCGGACGGCAACGCGGGTGCGGCCGCGGCGCTGCGCCTGGCGGAAACGCCGAATCGTTTCCTGCCCACCGTGCAGATCGGTATCACGCTGATCGGTCTGCTGGCCGGTGCCTTCAGCGGCGCGACGCTGGCCGGCGAGTTGGCCGCGCGGTTGAAGCCGCTGCCGGGTTTCGCGCCGTATGCCGATGCGGTGAGCGTGGGTCTTGTCGTCGTCGCGCTCGCCTTCCTCTCGGTCATCATTGGCGAACTCGCGCCGAAACGCATCGCGCTGGCCGCACCGGAGAAGATCGCCAGCCGCCTGGCGCGACCCATCGAGTTACTCAGTCGCCTCGCCCAGCCAGTGGTCCAACTACTGAGCGGCGCGACCGATCTCCTCCTCCGCCTATTGCGGATCAAACCCAGCCAACCGGCGAGCGTTTCCGAAGACGAAGTGCGGCTCCTTTTGCGCGAAGGGCGGGAGAGTGGGGTCTTTCTCAAGGAGGAGCCGCGCATGGTGGATTCCGTGCTCTCCTTCGATCGCAGGCCCGTGCGGGAAATCATGACGCCGCGCGCGAAGCTCGTTTGCGTGAGCACCGCTGATACCCAGGAAACGCTCTGGCACAAAATCGTCGTCTCCGGCCATTCGAGCTACCCGGTCTTCGCGCATGATCGCGATCACATCGTCGGTGTGGTCGCGGTGAAAGCCATCTACGCAAACCTCGCCGCGGGTGCCCCGGTGCGCGTGGCCGATCTGCTCACCGCGCCGCTCTTTGTCGCACCGGACGAGCCAGTGCTGGATGTCCTGAACCAATTCAAACGCACCGGCGTGCATCTCGCCGTGGTGCGGGAAGCGGATGGCCGCGCCGTCGGACTCGTGACCCTCGTGGACGTGCTGGAAGCCATCGTCGGCGACATTCCCTCGTTCGAAGATCGCCTGCAGCCCAAAGCCCGGCAGCGCCCGGATGGGTCGTGGCTGGTCGATGGCCAATACGATTTCGCCAAGCTCGCCGCCCTGCTCGGTGTCGCCATCGCGCCGCCCGCTTCCGACGCCAGCGCCACCCTCGCCGCGTTCGTCAGCGATCAACTCGCCGGTCATCCGCGCGAGGGCGATTGCTTTACCTCCGCTGGTCTGCGCTTCGAGATCATCGACATGGATCGCACCTCCGTGGACAAGATCCTCATCGAGCCCGCCGGCACCCCTCGACCCATGGAAACCTCAGTCGCGTCCGCATGACCCTCCTCGCAAAACGCATCGTCGATTCGAGACCGTTCCGCGCCACGATCATCGCGGTGATCCTCCTCGCCGGCGTGCTTGCTGGCGTGGAAACGAGCGCCGCCATGCTCGCGCAACACGGTGCCTTACTGCACGCGCTTGATGCCGCCGTGCTCGCCATCTTCATCCTCGAGATCGTGCTGAAACTCGTCTCCCACGGCCGCCGCCCGCTCGACTACTTCCGCGATGGCTGGAACGTCTTCGACTTCACCATCGTCGCGCTCTGCATACTGCCGGTCGGCGGCCCATTCGCCGCGGTGCTGCGACTCGTGCGGACGCTGCGGCTGCTGCGACTCGTCACCGCGCTGCCGAAGCTGCAACTCCTCGTCGGCGCGCTCATCAAGAGCCTGAGTTCCATGGGCTACGTCGGACTACTCCTCGGTCTGATCTTCTACATCTATGCCGTCACAGGGGTCCATTTGTTTGGGAAGGCATCCCCCGAGTATTTTGGAAGCCTGACCGCCGCCCTGCTCTCACTCTTCCAGATGATCACGCTCGATGACTGGAGGACCATGTATGACGGCGCGCAAGCTGCCGCGCCCTTCGCCGCCACCCCTTACTTCGTCAGCTTTATCCTGCTCGGCACGATGATCATGCTGAACCTCTTCATCGGCATCGTCATGAACAGCATGGCCGAGATGCACACCGAACTCGACGAGTTGAAGGAAGCCGCCCGAGCCACTGCGGAAAAAGGCACCGTGCTCAGCGATATAACCGCGCTCGACCAGCAACTCGCCGGTTTGCGATCCCAGCTCGATGCGCTCCGGGCAAAGCTTTCGCAAACCCCTTCATGAAAACCAAACACTGGCTGCTCGTGCTCTGGGTGCTCATCGTCTTCGCGCTCCATCAGGATGTGTGGAACTGGACTAAGTCTGGCCCGCTCCTCTTCGGCCTGCTGCCGCCGGGGTTGACTTATCACCTCGGTTACTCCGTGCTCGCCGCGTTCACCATGGCGCTGCTTGTGCGCTTCGCCTGGCCCGCGCATCTCGAAGATGAAGCGCCCGGCGACCAACAGCCTCCCACCAAGAAGCCATGATCCCCGCCATCGTCGTCTTCATCTACCTCGCGATCATCCTCTACGTGGGGATGTTTGCCTTCCGCAAGAGCACCGGCTCAAAGGAGGATTTCTTCCTCGCGAGCCGGTCGCTCGGGCCGTGGGTGTTTCTGCTCACCGTCTTCGGCACGAACATGACGGCCTTCGCCATCCTCGGCAGCTCCGGCCTCGCCTATCAGCGCGGCATCGGGGTCTATGGGCTCATGGCTTCATCGTCGGGGCTCATCATTCCGCTCACCATTTTCCTCATCGGCACGCGGCTGTGGTCGCTCGGGAAGCGGCACGGCTACATGACGCAGGTGCAGTATTTCCGCGACCGCTGGGAGTGCGATG
>JANNWY010000308.1:0-2600 GCA_031409335.1 Chthoniobacteraceae bacterium
GTCGAGCGTTGCAGTCATGGCGCGACTATGCGCGCTGGCTGCGAAGCCGGCAAGCCGCTCGTTCAGCGCGCCGAATTCCTCCGGCTCTGCTGCCAGCCGCTCATGGAGGGGAAAGTCGATCTTCGCTTCCTAAAATGTGAAACGTCGCGCAGCAGGACGTCGGCGAGTGGGATTCTTAAATCGAACCTTCTTCTTACAGGAAATCGCGGCGCGTGGTGGTGGACTGGAAACGCCCGCAGTGTTGGTGGATCGGGTTCATTGCGGCTCATACGACTTGCAAAGTCCGACTGCAAGAACGCCATCGGCGTTCTGGCCGCCAGCCCAAGGTTGCGCGCGGGGCGGCACTCCGGGTATTGAGGCAAGGACATGGAATAAACGTTGAGAGGGGTTCGCCCTCCCGCGCAACCTCCCGGACGGATAAGACCCTTCAGGGTTGGCATTCATTTTCGATCGGACATGTCCCGTAACGGAGAGGCAAGCGGTGGGGAGCCTTTCAGCTACAAGGCCGCCGGGCGGTGGGCGGAAGTTTGAGTTTTAGTAACTGAACTTTATTCCGGTAAACATGCTCCACGGGCATACATACCTCAGGTGATGCACAATGATGCTCCATGCACCTCGCCGCCGCTCTCGCCTGAGCGGCAGGAGGAGTTTGTGCGGGTGCTCAATGGGGCGCATGCGCTGTTGTTGCGTTATGTGATGTCGCTGGTGGCGAACCGGCACGATGCGGAGGATGTGATGCAACGGGCCAGCGTGGTGATGTGGAAGCGGTTTGGCACTTTCGAGTCCGGCACTGATTTCATCGCTTGGGCCACAACGGTGGCGTTTTATGAGGTCCGGAATTTCCAGCGCGTGACGGGCCGCTCACGGCTGGATTTTGACGATGATCTTAGCAGACCCTCGCCGCCGAGCGTGCGCAGCATGTGCGGCACTGGTCGCCGCGCATGGAGGCGCTGGAGGTCTGCGTGGAGAAGCTCGATCCGGTGCGGCGGGCGCAAAAGCAAATTCCTTGCAGTCTCGCGCAATCGCCCACGGCGATGCCCTTTCACTGCGTCGCGTAAACTCGAGCGCCCTGCGCGCGCGGGGAACTCGGTGGCACCGCCGATGCTTGAAAGAAGCTCATGGCCGCCCTTTACCTTCCCTTACTCCGCACATGGAACGCCCGAGCGTGCCGCACCCCGAGCACGTGAGGGTTTACTCACTCAGCGACCGAACTGCCTTCCGCGCGCCCGCTGGGAAGTCGCTCCATCCCCAAGCCCACCTCTCATGATCGCCGCTGCAAAGTTACCGCCTACCCTGGAATCGGCGCGTCTCGACGCCCTGAATCGCTACGACATTCTCGACACGCCTGCGGAGGCGGAGTTTGACGACTTTACCTGGCTGGCCTCGCAGCTTTGCGGCACGCCCATCGCGCTCATCTCGCTTTTGGATGCGGGCCGCCAGTGGTTTAAGAGCAGGGTGGGATTGGAAGCGACCGAAACCCCGCGGGCATTGGCCTTCTGTGATCACGCCATTCTCGGCACGGAAATCATGGAAGTTTCTAATGCTCAGAAGGACGATCGCTTCTATGACAACCCATTGGTGACGGGTGCGCCGGATATTCGCTTCTACGCGGGGATGCCGCTCACCACGACCGACGGTTTCAGTCTTGGCACGCTCTGCGTCATTGATCGTGTCCCGCGCTCTCTCAGCCTGGAGCAGCGGGGCGCGCTCGAGCGGCTGGGCCGGCAGGTCATGGCGTTGTTGGAATTGCGGCGATCCCTCGTGGCGCAACGCCGCATCCAGCGCCGGCTCGCATTGGAGCATGCCGTCAGTCGTATTCTCCTGGAGTCCACCAGTATCAGTCTCGGCGCCGGCAGGCTATTGCACGCAGCAGGCGAGAGCCTTGGGTTCAAGGTAGGCGCGATTTGGAAGGTAGAGGACAAGGGTAATGCGCTCCTCTGTCTCGAGTACTGGAACGACGAGCAATTCTGCGCTCCGGAATTTGGGAAGGCGACGCGGGAGCTGACCTTCGCACGGGGCGTAGGCGTGCCGGGGCGAGTGTGGGAATCCGGACGCTCCTGTTGGATTACCGATGTGGCCGAAGATTCCAACTTCCCGCGAGCTCGCTTCGCGGCATCGGCAGGACTCCACACCTGTGTCGCGACGCCGATCTTCTGCAGGCAAAAGTGCGCGGGAGTGATTGAGTTTTTCGACACCAACATCGCTCGGCCTGACGAAGAATTGGATAAGGTCATGCAGGCAATCGGCCAGCAGTTCGGACAATTCTTAGAACGCAAAGAAGGCGAGGAGGAAATCAAGCGCACGCAAAGCGCACTCCAGAAAAGCAACTGTGAGTTGGAGCGCCGGAATCAGGAAATCAAAACTTTCTATCACACGCTTTCTCACGAACTGAAAACGCCACTCACTTCGGCGCGGGAATTCGTTTCCATCGTTATGGACGGGCTCGCTGGCCCCTTGGCGCCCGACCAGTTGGAATACCTGAGCCTTGCCAAGGAGAGCTGCGACCAACTGCGGGTCTATATTAACGACCTCCTCGACGTGACCCGGATGGAGACCGGGAAACTTACCGTGCAACTAAAGCAGGTGTCCCCCGGACGCCT
>JANNWY010000309.1:0-4938 GCA_031409335.1 Chthoniobacteraceae bacterium
GGGCGGCGGCCTGTGCTTCCTCGGTGGGGTGCCCGCGCCGCGCGACGATTGCCTCGGCGTCCTGTCGCCCCTTTTCGGAAAACAAGATCGTGACGTTCTGCGACGACCACACGCCGGGTTTGCCGATCAGATTCGCGAAGCGGCCGGCGATGAAGGTCTCCATGGGCTCCACGCCGATGGCGGGATCGACGCCGTTGGGAAACTTTCCCTGCTGCATCCGCTTGTGAATGCCGAGCGCGGTTTTCAGCCGCATCACGTCGGGATTTTCTTTGAACCAGGTGGAATTGGCCGTCATCCCGACAATCACGAATGCCCCCATGATCAGCGACGGGATCACGCAGCCGGCGATCAACCCAAGGCGGCGGCGGCGTGAGATCGCGGGACGCTGCTGGAGGAGTGCGCGGAGCTGACTGGAGAGCGCGCCAGAGTCGCTGGCGGCGCGCAGCCCGCGGAGCAGCTCGCGCGCGCGGAGAGCGACCGGCACGCGGACTTCGCCGGTGCGTGCTTCCTCCGCGGTGGCGACGCGGCCTTCGAGCGCGGAGATCGCGACTTGGTTGAGAAAGGCGGGAGCTTCCACGCTGGGGATCGGCTCTGCGGCGGCTTCCGCTCCGGGGGCGCGGAAATCGAGCAGCTTCGCGCCGCCGCTGGCGGTGATCCACACCCGGTCGAGCGAGAGCTGTGCTGACATCGAGCCATCCCGCTGGGCCGCGGCGAATTCCTCTGCAAGGTCGAGCAGCCAGTGGCGCACGTTTTTCCACGGCTGGGGCGTGCGCAGCAGGCTCGTGAGCGGCGCGCCGGGCGCGGCCTCGTAGGCATCCCACGACGCGACGCCGTTGCGATGCCCTTGCAGCCAGCGCAGGCGGCCAGGACGCGCGGCATTCCGCAGCTCTGCGGCGACGGGCGCGGCGTCGGCGGCCACTTTGCGTATCCACACGCGGCGCATCAGCTTTGTGTCGTAGCCAAGGACGAGCTCACCCTGTTCGTCCGAGCTGAGAGTTGCGAGCGCATGGAAGGGCCCGATCTGCGGCATCGCTTCGGTCGTCGCGACCGGCTCGTCGATCTGCACGAACGATTCGCGCGGCTGATAAGCGGATTTTTGAATGACGCGCGTTTTCGTGAGCAGGTCGATGAGGGTCGCAAAACCGTTGCTCCTCCGCGCGGTCACGGCGAGCAGCGCGGGATAGAGCAAAAACGTAGCGCCTACGCCGAGGTTCCAGGCCATCGACTTTGCTAAGTCCGGCTCAATAAAGGGCAGGAAAGCAACCATCGCTGGCACCCGGTAAATCAGCGCGCGGAGCAGAGCGCGCGGGATGCCGGGCGCATTGCGATCGAGGCCGCCGACGCGAAGTCCCACAAGCGCCTTGCCCGGAGTCGCGCCCCACCGGCCCTCGCTCACTGCGAAGTAGGCGAACTCGAAAAGAAACAACCCGATGGCAAACCAGACGTACCACTCCGACGAGCGCATGGTGTCGGGGTTCGTCATGGCATCGTAACTACCTAAAAACAGGGCCGGCAGAAGCCCGCGGGCAACAATGAAAATCAGCTTATCGACCACGCCCGCGACGAAGCGCAGCCCGAGCGTCGCCGGCGTCGGTGCGGTAGAGGTGAAAGGCAGAAGCGCGCGGCGCAATTCGTCGTAGTTTTTGGGCCGATCGCCCGACTGCTTGGCGAGGCAGCGCAGGACGACGCGCGCGAGCCGTTCTGGAATCTCCGGCCGCTGCACGCGCGGTGAAGGCGCCGGCTTGTCGAGCACCGTGGCGAGGAGCTGCACGAGATTTTCCGCCTGGAAAGGCGTCTTCCCGGTGAGCATGTAATAGAGTGTCACGCCGACCGAATAGATATCCGAGCGCACGTCGAGCGCCTCGCCGCGGAGCTGCTCGGGCGAGGAGAATTCCGGCGTGCCGAGCACCGAGCCGGCGAGCGTGAGCATTGAATCGCCGCGCGAGAGCGTCGAGATCGACAGCCCGAAGTCACCTACTTTCACCGTGCCCGACGGTTCGATGAAACAATTCGACGGCTTGATGTCGCGATGCAGGATGCCGACGGCATGCGCCGCTTCGAGGCCCGCGATGATTTGCAATATCGCATCCACCGCCTCGGCGACCGGCATCGGCCCGCCGTCCTTGACCCGCTCATGCAGCGTGCCGCCGGGCACGAGTTCCATGGTGATGACCGGCGCGCCGTCGATCTCCTCGGTGCCATAGACATAGACGCTGTTCGGGTGATTGATCGACGCCGCGAGCCGTCCCTCGCGGATGAACCGCTTGCGCGTATCCGCCGAGTCGAGCGAATGCCCGAGCACCTTCAGCGCGACTCGCCGCCCGCTCGCGAGTTCCTCCGCCTCATACACCGCGCCCATCCCGCCTTTGCCCAGCAGCCGCAGGATGCGATAGCCGCCAAACTCGAAGGGCTCGATGACCGTGCGCTTCGACGGATCGACCGGATCGAAACCGAGAAACGGCAGCGGATCCGCGCCCGTTTCGATGAAGCCCGGTGAAAGCTGGCTGGCGAGGCCGAGCTTCAGCAGGCAGCGCGGGCAAAGCCCCTTCGCGTCCGCGGAAATCGGCGCGCCGCATTCGAGGCAGTTGAGGACGGAGTTGGTTGGAGGTTCCATTTGACCGTTACAGAAAGTTTTTCCGGGAAAGGTTACAGGGATTCTTCGTGGGGAGCATCAGTCCCATTTGTCACATAGGCTAGGCCGCTTTCGGGGCTGCTCCCAAAAGGCCGACCTTGTAGCCGGCAGCACGTAAAATGCCGGTTGCCTTGCTGCTGAGAACCAACAACACGAGCAGGCTGACGAGTGGAATAAAAAGACCCATAATGATTGGGATGCGCGCGGCAATGCCGTAGCCAAGGACTGAACTCAGTCGGACGACTCACACTATCCCCAAGACGACGCTGGATAAGAGAGCACCCATGCTGAAAATCCCGAAGACCGCCATCGCTGCATCAGTCTTTGGGGCGAGGAAAGCAACGGCGACGAGAACAAGATTCAGTAAGATGGCGAACAAAATAAATCGTTGGCCGGAGCGAACTTTCTCGATTGATGGGGCGTCGAGCGGCGCGCCTGGAGTTGGTGATGGATTCATGTTGGTGTTTTAGGTGGTGATTGGCTTTCGGTAGCGGCCTCACTACTTGATGAGAGACAATTCTGTTAAGTCCGTCAGGAGCACTATGGGCTGCTGTTTTGTTGGGTCGTCGGGTTCACCGGATCGTCTGCGGGTTCTCCGATGGCCTTGGAGAGCATCTGGTTGGAAGCCACGGCAGGCCAAAGCAACAGCATTGGAATGATGATCGGCCACGGAAACTTGGTTCCTGCGAAACCGAAATGGCAGATCACCGGCACAACGATCGGCGCCATCCAAAGGCAGGCGTTTGCGGTCAGCGTTTTTTTCTTTTCAGATTTTGTCATAGATAACGGGGCGCAACTACGTGGGAGAAAATCGTTCGATCATCGCGGCACCAGCCATGTCCCGGCGAGGCGGTCTTGGAGACTGCGGACGGGCATGGCGGCGGACCAGATCAGGAGGCAGAGCAGGGGCAGGCCGACGATGGCGGCGGAGGTTTCCTTGTAGCCAAGGTTGTTGAGCAGCGCGGTGGCGAAAGTGGCCAGCGGCAGCCACGACCAGGCGACGCACGCGCGCCAGAGCATCCGCCAGCGCGAGGCATCCGCGCCATCGCGCCGCACCACGGCGATACCGAGCGCGCGCATGAGCAGGCCGCCGCGGAAGAGGGCGGCGACGATGCTGAAAAAGGCCGCCCAGAGCATCACGCCGCCAGCGGCCCACCAGACGATCTGGGTGGCGACCGTGTTCACGTCTTTCGTGTCCGGCGAGATGTTCAAATTACCCTGCGCATCAAGCGCGGGATGGAGCACGACACGGGCGCGCTTGATCTCCTCGGGGCTGGGATTCGGATAGGTCGCGGCGATGCGCTCGGCCTCGGCACGCATCTTCGGCGGGATTCCGGCGGTCGCCATCGGGGAGTTCCAGCCCTTGGGATCGCGGATGAAATTCCCGAAACGTGCCGCGATGAAGATCTCGGCTGATGTGACCAGGATCTTCGGATCGTCGCTGGTCGGGAGTTTCCTTTCCGACATCAAGGAATGGACGATGAGCGCATCCCGCAACGGCACCGCCTCGGGCGACTGTCGCTGGATGGTCCCGAGCATTTTCGTGCCGGCGGACATCATCCCGAGCATCACCAGCGCCGGGGCCACGCATCCGGCGACGAGGCCGAGGCGACGACGATGGGTGATGTGCGGCACTTGCTGGACGAGTGCCTTGAGCTGTTCGATCAGCGCGGGGAAACTGCTCAAACGCAGGGTGCGCAACACGCCACGAGCGCGAATCGCGACGGGCAGGCGCGGCTCGCGGGTGCGGGCTTCTTCCGCCGTGGCGATGCGGCCTTCGAGCGCGGAGATGGCGACTTGATTGAGGAAAATGCCCGGCTCCACTGCGGCGACGGGCGCGCTGCCGGGGGCGGAGAAATCGAGCAGCTTCGCGCCGCCTTCGGCGGTGATCCACACGCGGTCGAGCGAGAGCGTGTCGGGCATCGAGCCGTCGCGCGTGGCGGCGTCGAGTTCCGTGGCGAGGTCGAGCAGCCAGTGGCGCACGTTTTTCCAAAGCTGCGGTGCGGCCAGCAGCGCGGTGAGCGGCGAGCCGGGCGCGGCTTCGAAAGCATCCCACGACTCGGCCCCGTCGCGATGTCCTTGCAGCCAGCGGAGCCGGCCGGGACGCGCGGCATTGCGCAAGGCGGCGGGCACGGGCGCGGCGTCGGCGGTGGTTTTGCGAATCCAGACGCGGCGCAGCAATTTCGTGTCGTAGCCAAGCACGAGGGCATCGCGCTCCGTCGCGGCGAGCGGCGCGAGGACGTGATACGCGCCGATCCTGGGCAGCGCCTCGGTGGCACCGACGGGCTCGGCGGCTTGCGTCACCG
>JANNWY010000310.1:0-44826 GCA_031409335.1 Chthoniobacteraceae bacterium
CCAAGTGCCCGCGGCCCCCCCCCCGGCGCAGGGTTGGGGGGGGCCCCCCCCCCCCCCCCCGGGGGGCCCTGGGTGGGGGGGGGGGGGCCCCCCCCACGAACTGCTGGCCGACGGGGCGCCTGCCCTACTTCACGGCGGCAACCGCAGGCTCGCCATGCTGCCGCGTTTCGAGAAGAGTGGCAGCGGCTCATTCAATCCACATGCCAGCCATCGAGTCAGAGCGTGTAATCCTCGGAGGCGTTTCCTTCTTTCAAAAAACAGTCACATGGCCGCTGAACGAACCTGTCCGCAGTGCGGGACGAACCTAACCTCCGACGCGCTGGAAGGGCTCTGCCCGACGTGCGTGGGCCGCGCGGTCTTTGCCAACGCAGACGCGGCGGAAATCACCCCGGAGATCGAAGCCGAATTCGCGCGCCTGAAGCCCGAGGAAATCGGCGACCAGATCGGCACGTATAAATTGATGGAGCAAATCGGCCAGGGTGGTTTCGGGACGGTCTGGGTCGCGGATCAGGAGAAGCCCGTGCGGCGCCGCGTCGCGCTGAAGATCATCAAGCTGGGGATGGACACGAAGGAAGTCATCGCGCGTTTCGAGCAGGAGCGGCAGGCGCTGGCGATGATGGATCATCCGCACATTGCGAAAGTCCTGGACGCCGGCGCGACGCAGTGGGGCCGGCCGTTCTTCGTCATGGAATTGGTGCGCGGAATCAAGATCACCGACTACTGCGATCAGGCGAATCTCCCGACCGCGGACCGGCTCGCGCTTTTCATCCAGGTCTGCCAGGCGGTGCAGCACGCGCATCAGAAAGGCATCATCCACCGCGACCTCAAGCCCTCGAACATCCTTGTCACCCTGCACGACGGCGTGCCCGTGCCGAAGGTCATCGACTTCGGCGTGGCCAAGGCGACGCAGAAGCAGCGGCTCACGGACCTCACGATCTACACGCAGTTCCAGCAGATGATCGGTACGCCGCTCTACATGTCGCCGGAGCAGGCGGAGATGAGCGGTCTCGACATCGACACGCGCAGCGACATCTACAGCCTCGGCGTGCTGCTTTACGAATTGCTCACGGGCCGCACGCCGTTCGATCCCGAGGAACTGATGAAGCAGGGCTTGGATGAAATCCGCCGCACCATCCGCGAGCAGGAGCCGCAGACGCCTTCGATGTTCCTCAAGACGATGGCTGGTGAGATGCGGATGCGTGTCGCGCAGCATCGACAGACCGATTCGGCGAAGCTTACCAGCCAAATCCGCGGCGATCTCGACTGGATCGTGATGAAGGCGCTCGAAAAGGACCGCGTGCGCCGCTATGACACCGCCAATGGACTGGCCAAGGATATCGAGCGGTATCTCGCCGATCAGCCGGTGCTCGCGCGACCGCCGAGTCAGGCATATCGGCTCACGAAACTTGTCCGCCGCAATAAACTAGCCTTCGTCGCCGCGGGAATGGTGTCCTTGGCTGTTTTGCTGGCTTTCATCGTCCTCGTCGGAAGCGTGGCAAGAATCACCAAAGAAAAAGACCAAAAAGATCGAGCCCTCACGGAAAAAGGAATTGCACTTTGGGAAAAGGGCGCGGCCTTGGTGGAGTCGCAGACCAGCGCGCGGGAGGCGAAGGATCAGCTTTTCAACGCGCTCCTAAGTTCCGCCCGCGCAGGCCGCTTCAGTCGGCAGCCGGGGCAGCGGCTCGACAGCCTTGATGCTTTGGCGAAAGCCGCCGCCATCCATCCCGACGAGCGACTGCGCGACGAAGCCATCGCCGCGATGGCGCTGCCGGATGTGCGCCCCGGTCCGAGTTGGAAAAATGATCAACCGGAGGATGTCGATGGCGCGTACCGGCTCTCGGTCACCGTGGATAAAAAGGATGAAAAGACACTCATCCTGCACTCGATCCCAGACGGGCGCGAGGTGCGCCGCATCGAAACCGGGCGGCTGAGGCGCGACATGACCCTCAGCCGCGATGGACGCTTTGTGGCGCAGCAAGATACCGATTTCAAACTGCGCATCTGGCGCTTGAGCGATGGCCAGGCCGTGTTTGGCGATGAGCCGGGACGATGCGAGTGCTGGGCTTTCAGCGCGGATAACCGGCAGCTCGTGGCGGGGAATGAGGATGAGATCGTGCGCTACGATTTGGAAATGGGACGCGAGATCAACCGCTGGCGCACGAGTGGAACGATCCACGCGCTCGCTTTTCATCCGGACGATCGCCAGCTCGCCGTTGGCTACAAGAGTGCGAACGTCGTTTCCATTTACGCCGTCGATGGCACTCACGCCGCCGATTTGCCCGTGGGCGCGATGAACGTATTTTGCCTCGCATGGCACCCTAACGGAAGACATCTCGCGGTCGGCGGTTCGGACCCGCGCATCCAAATCTGGGACGTGCCGGCAAAGCGCAAAGTCGCGAGCCTGGAGGGGCACGTGCAGGAGGTGACCTATCTCTATTTTCATCCGGACGGCAGCCTGCTCGTCTCGACTGGATGGGATGCAGTCCACCGCATGTGGGAACCGTCGTCGGGGCGGCAGGTGTTGCAGTTTTCCCACCGGCTCAGCTCAATGGGGTTCAGCACCGATGGCCTGTGGATCGGCGCATTTGCAAATGGCGATGGCGGGCAGCTTCTCGAGGTCGCGGCTTGCCCGGAGTATCGCACGATCGTCAGCAGTCTCGGCGCGGGGCAGGGCGCGTATCTCGACGGTGGCATCAGCCCGGACGGACGGCTGGTGGCGATGGCGATGGATGACGGCGTGCGCGTTTGGGAAATCGCCAGCGGTCGTGAAGCGGCCTTCCTCCCGATCCTCCGCACGCGATCGGTTTTCTTTCAGCCGGACGGGCGGGAGTTGATGACGTGCGGCGACACCGGCGTGCATCGCTGGCCGATCCCCGAACGCACGGATTCCGCCCAGCCGTTCCAAGTGGGTCCACCGCAAAGAATGACGCTGCCTTTTCCCATCCCGGAGAGCGCGCGCCGCAGCCGGGATGGCCGGCTCATCGCCGTCGCGAGCCAGCGGGCGGGCGTCGCGGTCGTCCTCGACGCGGCGACCGGCGCGATGCGGACGCCGCTCCTCGAGCATCCCAGCGTCGGATACGTCGCGCTGAGCCCGGATGGGAAGTGGCTTGCCACCGCAGGCTGGCACTCGTGGTTGGTCCGCTTGTGGAATGTGCAAACGGGGCAAATGGCGCACGAGTGGACACCGGGTACGCTCAACATCGGCTTCACGCCCGACAGCCGCGCAGTGGTCAATATGCTCATGGAAGAGTGCGGCTTCTGGAGCGTCGAAACTTTTCAGCGCGTGCGCCGGGTGCCGCGCAACGCCTCCGCCTATCCCACCCCGGCCGCCTTTTCCCCCGATGAAGAACTCGTCGCCGTGGAAGTGACGCCGGGCGTGATCCAACTCACCGAACTGGCGACAGGCCGTCTCGTGGCCACACTCACCGACCCCTTCGGCGATCGCGCGACGTGGATGAGCTTCACGCCGGATGGCACGCAGCTCGTCACCGCCGCAGCCTATTCGAGGGCCATGCACATCTGGGATCTGCGCCGCATCCGCGCGCGGCTGAAAACGATGGGACTGGATTGGGCGTGGCCGGAGTTCCCGGAGAAGAGGTAGGAAGCCGCGCTGCGGTTCCCTGATCTATTGTGAATTTCTCCTTTCCAGTCCTTTGCTCGCTCAAATGGAGCATGTATGAACTCCGACGATGAATCCGCTCAAAGTCGTCGGACGCAGAAAACCGCCGGGGACGCCGCAGGAGTGTCACGCGCTCGCGGCGAAACAATACCACGCGGCGATCGCCATGTCGCCCTATCCGCGGCCGCGGGGGTTCGTCTTCAAAGCGCGGACTTGGGAGGAATGGGAACGCTGGCGGCGCGAACACCCGAACCCCTGGCTTTGGTGAACCATCGCGCGCCATGCCCGAGTTGAGTCCCGTTCCGAAGGTTTGCGCGCTGCTCAATCGCCACGGCGCGCAGTATCTGATCGTCGGCGCGCAGGCGGCCATCCTCCACGGCTATGTGCGCGACACGCATGACGTGGACATTCTCATCCCCGAAGACCTCTCGAATCACGCCCGCATCATCGCCGCGCTCTCCGAACTCGAAGACCACGCCGCCGCGGAGCTCACGCCGCAGGATTTGATCGAGAATGTCGTCGTCAAGATCGCGGATGAGGTCGAGGTGGACGTGAGCACGCGCGCCTGGAAAGTCACCTTCGCCGAGGCGGTGCCGACCGCGCTGCGGGTCACGATCGAAGGAGTCGAGATCCCCTTCCTCGCCTTGCCCACCTTGATCGCATCGAAAGAAACCTACCGCGATCAAGACCGGGTGGACGTGCAACGCTTGCGCGCACTGCTCGAGCGGCAGCGGGGCGCTGGTTGAGCGGCGCGCCGCGGGTGAAAAGGCGGCGTTTGGGAAGAAAGTTCACTTTTCCTGAAATCCTGCGCGGCGGTTCCTTCTTTAGAGGGTGAAGACGAAGGCTGGGTCGGGGCGGTCGCGAACTCCGGTTCGCGCCCGCTGCGGCTGGCCTCGAAAAGTCATCACCTCAACAAGAAAGAACTAAACGTGAACACATCATTCAGAAAATCAGACGGGGCGGGCGCGACGAAAACGACGGGCTTGATCCTGGCATCCATCATCTTAACGGCGGGGCTGCACTCCGCATCGGCGCAAGTCCTCTACTCGACCGGCTTTGAAAATCCACCATTCGCCAATGGCTCGATCCTGCTCGGCCAGGACGGCTGGTCCACCGCCATCCCGCCTTTCCTGAATCCCAACGCGGCCACGATCACCAATTCCGTCGCGCAGAGCGGAACGCAGTCGGTGCGGGTGCGCGGTGTCGATCTGGTCGCCGCGCCCGAGGTTTCCCCGTATGGGGCGGTCGGCTCGTATCGCCGCCCGATCGGTTACGATGCGGGAGCAGGAGGGCCGTCCAGCGTCCAAATTCTGGCCGGCGTGCGGCTGGATGGACCGACGCTGGGGACCGGGGATTTCTTTTCCGCAAACATCGCTGCGCGGATCGGCGATGGGTTTGCCGGGGAGCTATCGCTGTCCTCGGATGGCTTCGTCTATGGCTACGTCGGCACCGGGGTGGACATCCCTATTTTCACCACGCCCACGCCGATCGCGCTCAACGCCTGGCACACGCTCGGCATCCTGGTGGATTTCGCGGCGAATACTTACACGTTTTCCGTCGATGGCACTTCGTCGAGTGCGTTCGCGTTCGAGCCGGGCGTTGTCTCCGATGTGCTCGTGCGCGAATCGCTCGTGGTCTATTCGCGGCCCGATGCAGGCACGAATTTGAAGAGCAATTACACTGCTTATTACGACAACGTCTCGGCGACCGCCGTACCGGAGCCGGGGAGCGCGGGGTTGCTGGCTGCTGGATTTGCGACCGTGCTGGGCCTTCGTCGCCGCGCGCGCCGCTAGCCGACTGCTCGGAAAAATCTCCCTACCATGAAAACCGGACGCCGGGGTGGCGGACGCCTGCCGCGATAGGCGTCGCCACCCCTGACGGCGAGAAGGCGAACGGCTGCGCGTTTTCATCCAGCGCGAGCCGGCACACAATGATGTGACCATCGAAGTCCAGGCCGCCGACAGTCCCGCGGGTGCGTGGTCGATGCTGGCCATCAGCACGCTCGGCGCGCCGTTCTCCGGTCCCGGTTACGTCTCCGGCGACGATTCCACGCCGACTCCGAAAACCGTGGAAGTGCGTGACACTGTGAATGTCAGCGAAAGCGCGGCGCGATTCATTCGGGTGCAGGTGACGCATTGAACAGAACCGGCGCTGGCCGGTGATGGGCGGGTGATTAGAACTGCGGGGCGCTTCTGCCGCCACTCCCTGCCTGCCACAGTCAACTCCGTGCATGCGAGGCACCCGTGCGCCGGGCCGGAATTTGCAACGACCCCTCGCCATCGCGAGCCGGCTCCGCTACATGCCGGGGGATTCATGCGGACCCTGCCCCTCAAGCCCAATCACAAGCGAGTTGCCGCCTACCATGCCTCGCTCGCCGACTTTGCCAAGCTCGGCGTGAAGCACGAGACCGCCGTCTGCGCCGCGTTTCAGGCGTTGCTGGAAGACTGCACCTCGCTCGTCAACAAAGGCCGGGCCGACAAGTGGAAGCTCGTCCCCGAGTATTCGCTGAAGACCAAAGCGGGCGCGAAAATCACGCCCGACGGCGCGCTGCTCGACAGCTTCCGCCTCATGCACGGCCTGTGGGAGGCGAAAGACACCGCCGACGACCTCGACAAGGAGATCACGAAGAAATTCAAGCTCGGCTACCCGCGCGACAACATTCTCTTCCAGTCGCCCACCCGCGCTGTGCTCGTGCAGGATGGCGCGCGCGCTCGATCTCGACATCACCAAGCCGGACAACCTCGTCACCGTTCTCAAAGGCTTCTTCGAGTATCAGGCCCCGGCCTTCGACGAGTGGGAGAAGGCCGTCGCCGACTTCAAGGACCGGCTCCCGGAGATCGGCAAGCAGATGACCGACATCGTCCGCGCCGAGAAGAAGGTGAACAAAAAGTTCGCCGAGGCTTTCGACGGTTTCGTCGCTCTCTGCCAGCAAGCGCTCAATCCGCACCTGCGGGTGGAAGCCGTCGAGGAAATGCTCATCCAGCACATCCTCACCGAGCGCATCTTCCGCAAGATTTTCGACGTGGGCGAGTTCATGCAGCGCAACAACATCGCCGCCGAGATCGAGAAGGTTGTCATCGCCTTGACCAGCCGCTCCTTTTCACGCGATAAGTTCCTCAAGGAACTCGACCGCTTCTACGTCGCCATCGAAGACGTCGCCGACACCATCCCGGACTTTTCCGAGAAGCAGAAGTTCCTCAACACGGTCTATGAGCAGTTCTTCCAGGGCTTCGCGGTCGAGCGCGCGGATACCCTCGGCATCGTCTATACCCCGCAAGAGATTGTCGATTTCATGCTCGCGAGCGTGGAGGAGGTTTTGAAGTCGGAGTTTGGCCGCGCGCTCGGCGATCCCGGCGTCCACGTCATCGATCCCTTCGTCGGCACCGGCAACTTCATGGTCAATCTCATCCGCCGTCTGCCGAAGACGCGGCTGGAGCACAAATACCGGCACGAGCTGCGCTCTGGCGTAGAGCTTGCATTGAGTAGCTGAACCCTCGAACAGTAGCGAAAACCGATGATTGAAGCCGTCGTCCAACTATTCTCGATCACGCTGGAAGCCTTTTTTCCGCGGCCAAAGCCCTTTGCGAAGGACAAGATCGATCAAATCGCGGAGTGGCTCACAGATTCTACCGACGGCTTTGCACTGCGGCCCGACCAAGTGCGCGTTCGGCACACCGACATCATCTTCGACTACGTGTTGAGCGCGAGTTTCTATGGCGGTAACGCGACGTTTCTCCGCGATGCAGAAAAGGCGGTGCTCTTCGCACGAGGAGCGAGGACACGGCAGGATGCCGATTTGCTTCGCGGAGCAGCAATGCGGTTTGCTCGATTCGCCGCATCGGAGGAGAAACTTCCGCTGATGTTTTCTGCAAACGCCCACGCATCATTACCAACAACTGACCATCGAGAGCAGTTCCTCAAAGGGCTCCGGCCTGATCCACGGGTGACTAGCCCGGGAGCCTTGGGTTACGTCCAG
Source organism: Chthoniobacteraceae bacterium (assembly GCA_031409335.1). Lineage (GTDB taxonomy): Bacteria > Verrucomicrobiota > Verrucomicrobiia > Chthoniobacterales > Chthoniobacteraceae > JANLQB01. The sequence goes on from JANNWY010000310.1 coordinate 7,596, forward strand.
CTTGATGGATGGCCAGACGCGGTTCGTGTCGCCATTGAGCCGTCGTTCAATGCGCCTCAGAGTCTGTTTTTTTCGTGGCAAACCAACTTGGGCGCGTCGGAAGACTGGCAGAGCACTTTTGAAACGCTCGTTGGCGTTATCGAAGAAGCTACGACAGTGTATGGCGTCCAGTTCTCACCCCTCGCAGAATCATGAATACTGTATTTCGCCAACCATCGATCCGAGAACAGCGCACTCTTGGTGGATCAGTTTATTCGCTTCACCAAGCTGGAAGCGGAGATCGTAGCATCAATATTGGCATTCGTTTGTGGACTGCTCCGATACCATTCAACTCGCAGGGACATTTTGCTCCGGTGGCGAGTGAAGAGCTGTTGAAGAATCGGCAACCTGCGATCCTACAAGTCCAGACTCGTAGGCGGAAACTTCCCGTGGTTAAGGCGACAGGGAGACCCATCGTGCAAGCTGAGATAGACGATGCCTTCGACGACTGAAGCGTTACTCGATGTGAACGTCCTCATCGCGTCGGTTTTCGAGGACCACATGCATCACGCACGCGCCCGGACCTTCGTCGAAGGGCTCGAACATTTCTACACATGTCCCACCACGCAGGGTGGCTTCCTTCGGTTTGCAACTCGACCTTGGAAGGACGCCGAGAAAGTCCCGCAACCGCCTCGGCTGAGCATGTCAGCCGCGCATGCAAGACTGAAAGAGTTGGTTGAGGCAGATGGGCACGTTTTCCTTCCCGACGATCTGTCATTCGTTGATTTGTCGCTGCGTTCAATGCAGGGACATCTCCAGTGGACGGATGCTTACCTCTTGAAACTCGCGAGCCGTCACAGTTTGCGCTTTGCATCGATCGAGAGTCGGATGGCGAACCTCGATGATCCAACTTCTCCCGCTCTCGTTGTCGTTCCATAGGCGCGCCATCCCGCTCTCGACGCTGGTGCGGTTCCAGAATCACTACGGCGACGAGGCGATCACCAAGTGGGACATCTTCCACTACGTCTATGCGGTGCTGCATCACCCGGAGTATCGCACCCGCTACGTTGCCAACCTCCGCCGCGAACTCCCGCGCATTCCGATGGTCGCTCCCGGCCCATCCTCGGTCCCAAACTCCGTTTGGGACCGCAAGAAGGGGCGAAACTCTGTTTCGCAGCGGCTGGGCTCCGCGCCACAGGCAACGGAGTTGACCCACGATTCCCTTCGCCTATTGAACTACCAATGCCAATCCCTCCCTATAACGAAATCAAAGCGCCCGCACTCGCCTTCTTTGCCGATGGCAATCCTCATCGCATTAAAGAGGTGTTCGAGGTTTTAGCACCAATCTTTCATTTAACCGAGGATGACTTGAACGAATTGGTCCCCAGCGGCGTTCAGCTTCGCTGGAATGCCCGAGCGAGTTGGGCCTGTTCTGACCTCTATCGTGCGGGATTGCTGACGCAGTTGAAAAAGGGTCTTTACCAGATCACGGACCAAGGGAAGGCAGTCGCGGCGCAGAAGCCTGCCGTGATCGATCGCGCTTTTCTAATGCAGTTTGAACCGTTCAGAAAGTTCGTGTCCGATAGGAAATCGAGTGGCAGTGATCCCGCCAATGCGAAAGAAACTCGGCTGCAAGCGCCTGAAGAAGAAGGCACCCCCGAAGAACGAATCGAGGCTGCATACATGGAGCTGAGCGGAACACTGGTGGCGGATCTGCTGGCGAGACTGGGGACGGTGAATCCCTTTCGCTTTGAACAAGTCGTTCTCGATCTGCTCGTAGCCATGGGATACGGCGGATCGCGGAAAGAAGCAGCCGCCGTAACACAGAAGACCGGCGACGAAGGAATCGACGGGGTGATCAACGAGGACCGGTTGGGCCTCGATGTGATTTATGTCCAGGCGAAGCGATGGAAGTCGAACGTCGGACGTCCCGAGATTCAGAACTTCGTCGGCGCGCTGGCAGGGAAGAAGGCAGCCAAAGGCGTCTTCATCACGACGAGTGCATTTCACGACAACGCGCGTGAATACGCAGCAGGACTCCACCAGAAAGTCATCCTGATCGACGGTCAACGGCTCGCAGAGCTGATGATCGAACATGGGATCGGCGTCGCCGAGGAACACGCCTACCACGTCAAAAAGATCGACAGCGACTATTTCGAGGAGAGCTGACGTAACGCCGCGTTGCCAAACATCCATTGCTCTTTCAATGATCGCGTAGCGGATTGTTGCCGACACTGCAGGAATCAATACAAAGACTCCATGCGTTTTCTTCTCTCGGCCCTTCTCCTCAGCAGCGCAGCGGTCTTTGCGCAAGTGCCGGACAATCTCGTTGCCGACGGCCTGCCGCCGATCCCGCCGGAATTGCGCGCGGATGCGGGGCGGTATCTGGAATTCCGCGCGGCGGCGATGCAGGGGTGGCATCCGCTGCGGCGGGAGATGCTGATCAGCACACGGTTTGCGGACACGGCACAGCTTCATCTCGTGAAGATGCCGGGAGGGGATCGCAAGCAGCTCACGTTCGGCGCGGAGCCGATTGCGGGTGCTTCGTTTCGGCCGAAAAGCGGAGATGCGATCGTCTTCGCGCAGGACACGGGCGGCGGGGAGTTTTACCAGCTTTACCGCTTCGATCCCGCCGACGGGCGCGCGACGCTGCTGACGGATGGCAAGTCGCGAAACAGCGGGCCGCGCTGGACGCGGAGCGGGAAGCAATTTGCCTACACCTCCACGCGACGCACGGGAAAGGACACGGACATTTTCACGATGAATCCGGGTGAGCCGAAGACCGACAAGCTCGTGCTGGAGCGGAGCGGCGGCGGGTGGAGCGTGAGCGATTGGAGCGAGGATGAGACGAAAATGCTGATCTCGGAATATGTGTCGGCGAATCTGAGTCATGTGCATTTGCTGGAGATCGGATCGGGGAAACTCACGCCGCTCACGCCGGAGAAGGCGGTTCATGCGGGCGCGAAGTTTGCGCGCGATGGGAAGAGCATTTTTGTCGTGAGCGATGCGGGCTCGGAGTTCACGCAGCTCGTGCGGATCGAACTCGCGGGCGGCGCGCGGAAAGTTTTGAGCGCGGGGTTGAATTGGGATGTGGAGCAGTTCGATCTTTCGCCGGACGGCAAGACGATCGCGTTTGTGACGAGCGAGGATGGCGCGAGCGTGATGCATCTGTTCAATGCGGGATGGAACTTCGAGCGGCCGCAGCCTAAAATTCCAGTGGGCGTGATCGGTGGCATTGAGTGGCACGAGAACGGGCGCGATCTCGGCTTCACGCTCAGCTCGGCGCGGGCTTCGCGCGATGCGTATTCGCTGGATGTGACGACCGGCGCGGTGACGCGCTGGACGGAGAGTGAAACGGGCGGGCTCGATCCGGCGGCGTTTGCGGAGCCGGAGCTGGTGCGGTTCGCGAGCTTTGATGGGCAGAACGTTTCCGCGTTTCTCTACCGACCCGATGCGAAGAAATTTCCGGGGCCGCGTCCGGTGATCGTGAACATCCACGGCGGGCCAGAAGGGCAGTCGCGACCCGACTTTCTCGGGCGCAGCAATTACTACGCGAACGAACTTGGCTGCGCATTCATTTCCCCAAACGTGCGCGGCTCCGAGGGCTATGGAAAAACTTTCCTCGCGCTCGATAACGGATTTAAGCGCGAGGATTCCGTGCGCGACATCGGCGCGCTGCTCGACTGGATCGCGACGCAACCGGCGCTGGATGCAAAGAGCGTGTGCGTGATGGGCGGGAGCTACGGCGGCTACATGGTGCTCGCGAGCCTTGTCCATTTCAGCGACCGCCTGCGCTGCGGGATCGACATCGTCGGCATCTCGAATTTCGTGACCTTCCTGAAAAACACGCAGGACTACCGCCGCGATTTGCGCCGCGTGGAATACGGCGACGAGCGTGAACCGGCAATGGCCGAGCATCTCGCGAAAATTTCGCCGCTGAACAACGTCGCGAAAATCACGCGCCCGCTGTTCGTCGTGCAGGGGCAGAACGATCCTCGCGTGCCAGTGACGGAGGCGGATCAGATGGTGAAGGCGATCCGCGCGCGAGGCGGTGCGTGCTGGTATCTGCTCGCGAAGGATGAAGGCCACGGCTTTGCCAAAAAGAAGAACGCGGATTTTCAATTCCTCGCGCACATCCTTTTCCTCCGCGAGCACCTGCTGAAACCCGCGCCGCCAAAAGCCGCGGCGTTTGATTTCGACGACTTGCTGATCGTCCCACTGCGCATCCATCTGCTCGCGTCGCAGGATACGCCCGCGCTGCACACGACGCTCACCGAGCAGGATCTCGCGCGCATTTTACCGAAGATGAATCGGGTGTGGGCGCAGGCGGGAATTCAGTTCCGCGTCGAATCGATCGTGCGCGAATCCGCGCTGCCGCTCGCCAACGCGGACGCCGAACTCCCCGCGCGCGTCCCGCCGGAAAGCCGGTCCAGCACAGCGTTTAACGTCTATTACGTGAAGCAACTCGATGTGAATGGCTTCTACATGCCGCGCGGGATTTTTGTGAAAGACACCGCCGCGCTGCGTCCGGTCGAGGGCGGAATCGACGAGCCGATCCCGCGCGTCACCTCGCACGAACTCGGCCACGCCCTCAGCCTGCCGCATCGCCAGGACACCACGAATCTGATGGCGAGCGGCACGACCGGCACGCTGCTGAACGACGCCGAAATCCTGCGCACTCGCGAAGCCGCGCGGAAATTTCCGTGGATCGAATCCGCCGCCGCCGCGCTGAAACGCGCGGACGAATCGTTCGCCGCGGGTCGTGCGGAAGAGGCGCGCGCGATCTACGGCGCGCTGGCCAATTCGTCGGACGCGCCGGCCCGCGCAATCGAGCGGGCACGGGAGTAGCGCGATGTTTGCCAAGCCGATTTCCAATATCACCGTGCTCGGCGGCGGCAGCGCGGGGCTGCTCGCGGCGCTCACGCTGCGGCGGCGGCTGCCCGCGCTCGAGGTGCGGGTGGTGCGCAGCGCGGAGATCGGCACGATCGGCGTGGGCGAGGGCACGACGCTGGTTTTCCCCGAGCATCTGTTTCAATATCTCGGACTCAACCAGGCGGATTTTTTTACCATCGCGCAGCCGACCTGGAAGCTCGGCCTGCGGTTTTTCTGGGGGCCGCGCGAGCAGTTCTTCTACACCTTCACGAATCAGTTCGACGCGCGCCTCACGGATCTGCCACTCGGCCACGGATTCTATTGCGACGAATCGTGCGACGACAGCGAACCGGTCTGCGCGCTTGCCGCGCGCGACCGTTGCTTTCCCAACAATGGCGCGGGCTTTCCGCGCATTGCTCCTGGCTCATTCGGTTTTCACATCGAGAATCGGAAACTCATCACGTTTCTCGAAGCCGCGTGTCGCGCGGTCGGCGTTCAGATTACCGATGCGACGATCGCGCGCGTCGAGACGGGCGAGGAAGGGGTGATCGCGCTGGTCGCGGAAAGTGGTGAGCGGATCGCGGCGGATTTGTTCGTGGATGCGAGCGGTTTCCGCGCGGAGCTGATCGGCGGCGCGCTGGGTGAGCCGTGGGTGGATTTCAGCCGCGCGCTGTTCACCGACCGTGCGGTGATCGGTGGCTGGGAGCGGACCACGGAGCCGATCCTGCCTTACACCACGGCGGAGACGATGGACGCGGGCTGGGCGTGGCAGATCGAGCACGAGCACTTCATCAATCGCGGCTACGTCCACGCGTCGTCGGAGATTTCCGACGATGCCGCGCGCGATGAGCTGGTGCGCAAGAATCCGAAAATCGGCGGGACGCGCGTGGTGAAATTTCGCAGCGGGCGGTTTGCGCGGCACTTCGTGAAGAACGTCGTGGCGGTCGGCAATTCGAGCGGTTTCGTGGAGCCGCTCGAGGCGACCGCGCTCGCGCAGCTCGTGCTCGAACTTCGCAATCTCGTCGATGTGCTGGTCGATACGCGGCTGCAACCGACCGCGTCGATGGTGGCGCTGTACAATCGCGGCATCGCCCAAGCGTGGGATGCGATCCGCGATTTTCTGGCGATGCACTACCGCTACAACACGCGCCTCGACACGCCATTCTGGCAGCGGTGTCGCGCGGAGACGGACATCGGAAATCTCGGGGAGTTCCTCGCGTTTTTTGAGGAGAACGGCCCGAGCGGCATGGCGCGGCGCACGCTCCCGCCAGGCGCGGAACTTTTCGACCTGCAGGGCTACCTCGCACTGCTGATCGGGATGCGCGTGCCGTATCGCGGCAGCGATCGCGCGAGCGCGAATGAGCGGCGCATCTGGGCGGAATTCACCGCGCGAAATGGTGCCGCCGCCGCCCGCGGGCTGACCGTCGCGCAATGCCTCGCGGCGATCCGGAATCCGGCTTGGCAGTGGTAGCGGAAAAATCCGCCGCCGCCGCGATGGGATTTTCAGATGCACCAGCCTCTCAAGGCTGCGGCGCGGTGGCTGTGCCGAGGGTCACGGAGAGCGTGACGGTGTTCGTTTCCTCGTGCGCGGGCGTGGCGCTGTCTTCGGCGCGGACGCGGAAATAGTGCGTGCCGTCCGCGAGTCCGGTGATCGTGATTTTGTTTGCGAAGGCGGTCGTCGGATCGGTCGCCCAGCCGTCGCCAATTTGGAATGCGACGGCGCTGTATTTTTGCGGATTCGCAAAACCCGGATTGGTGCTGCGGTACACGTTGTATTTCACCGGCGGCGTCTGATCGCGCGCAACGTCCCAGTGAATGACGGCGGTGCCAGGCTCGGTGCCGGGGATGGCGCTTTGGATGCCGATGCGATCCGGCACGTCGTTCGGTGAAAAGGGCGGCGAGCCGGTGCTGTCCCAGACGGGCGCGGCGGTGTCCGGCGGTGGCGGATTGTCGCGCACGTAGGTGCCGAGCGTCTGGAGCAGCGCGTCCGGTGAGAGATAGCTGGCCCAGCCGTTTTGCACGGCGGATTCGTTCACGGCCTGCGCGTAGAGCGCCGGGTTGCGATTCATTTGGTAATCGAGCGAAAGCACGGTGAAGCCGTCCGGGCGGTTGGCTTCCGCGATTAGTTTCTGCGCGAAATTATGTTTGTTGTCGCCGAAGGACGGCTGCGCGCCGGGGTTCCCGGCATTCGTGTCGAGAAAGTAGCTTTCAAAAAGCAGCGCGTGGATGAACGGGCGGATCGTGTAGTCGTACGGGCGGATGTTGTAAGTCGGATTGACGAGGCCGGGATTGAAGAAAAACACGCCGCGATTCGCGTAGATGATTTTTGCCGGATAACGCTCGCGCGCGAACTGGACGGTGTCGCGCATCGCGGGTGCGGTCCATGCGTAGTAGCCCGCGACATTTGCGTACGGAGCGGCGGTGTCGAGGGTGTCGAGAAAGAAGCCGTCGAAGCCGAAATTGTGCGAGCGATCGGTGTCGGTATCGCTCGATCGGCGACCCGCGAGTTGCGCGAAACCGGCGACGCTGCGGGTCGCGCCATTGATGCGCTGCGCGTCGAGTTGCGCGCGCCATTCGGCGTTCGGATTTACATAACGACTGCCGAAGACGCCGTTCACATCCGGCAGTCCGTCGCTGACGTAAGCCGTGCCATTCCACGCCTGGTCCAAGTAGTAGGAAGCGACGCCCTGATTTCCCGAAACGATCGCGCCGCCCGCGTAGCGCACCGGCCCGGAACCATCTCCCACGCTGATCGCAACGTAGTCCGGATCCTCGCCGATGCTGACGTAGCCGATCACGTATTTCACCCCGCGCCGCTGCAGCTCCGCGACGACGGCGGGTGTGCATGTCCCGACGTTTGGCTCGAGCACCACGACATCGAATTGCGCGAGCAGCGCGAGATTCGCCGGGCTGAAATCCCCGCCGTAATAAAAGCAGTGACGCGAGTTCGCGGTGATGTCGGGAAGGCGCGTCGCGGCTGGTGGCGGCCCGGGCGGCGTGGTTTCGAGCCGGGTTTCGGCGCGGAGGAAAAGTGCGGACGGGGAAAACGGCGCATCGAGCGTGAATGCACCGCCGGAGGAAGCGACGACGCCGGTCGCGGGCCGCCAGCGGAGTTGCGTGCCGGGGAGCGCGGAGGACCATTCGTAGCGACGCGTGAGGCCCGCATAGCCGGTGCCCACGGCGGGGCGGTCGTTTGCGGAGGCGCGGAGTTGCGCGCCGTTGCGCGAGATCGTGGCGCGGAAATTTTCCACGGGATTTACCGGCGAGGAACCGGCGAGATATTCCGAAAGATCGGATGAGCCGTCGCGGTCGAAATCCGTCGTCGCATTCGCGGTCGTCAGATTTCCAAAGCGCGCATTTTCCCAAACGTCCGGCAAGCCATCGCCATCGCTGTCCGCCGGGGCGGCGGTGTACGTGACGACGAGCGCGGGCCGGGAACCGGCGGTACCTTCCGCGCTGATGAAACGCTTCGCGGAAAGCGCGGTTTCGCTGTCTTTCAAAATCCAGCCGAAATTTGTCGCGGGAGCGTTCACCCAATTCTGCACGTCGGCGATCATCTGAGCCGAAGTCCATTGGTAGGAACCGACCGCATCCACACTCGTCGTCGCGGACGCCGTGGCGGAGAAGGTGCCGCCGGGCGTACTCCACGCCGTGCCCGGAAAAATCGCGAGCGTCCACGTGACATCACCCGCCTGCGCGGTCGTGCCGCTGCCTCCAGGCGAACCAGCGTTCGACGCGCCCTCGCCCCAATCCGCGAGCAGACGATGGAGCGAAAAATCGGACGCGCCCGAAATGGAGCGATCCATCACCAGCGTCAGCGTGGCACCGGTGATCGTCGATCCGGCAGGGATCGCGGTGAAATCAAAACCCAGGAGCGCGCGCCGCAGATTGTCCTGCGCATTGCGACCCGCGAAAAGGAACGATCCCTGTCCGTTGCTGAGCTGGGTAAACGAATCCGAGTAGATCGTGTTATCTTCCACTGCATCGAGAGTGACGGTGAGGGCGGGAGCGGTGAGGGCGGTGAAGCCGAGCAATGCGGCGACGACAAGGGCGGTTGTTTTCATGGTGGGGCGCGTGAGCGGGAAATATCCGGCAGGATCTTTCAACGACAAGTAGAACGAAGTGAAGTCGCCGCGCCGGTGCCGTTGCGCGCGATGTGGAAAAGCGCGGACGGTCGCGCCGCGCGTCAATCGGCGAACAGCGTGGATGAAGTCACCGCGAAACCATCCGGGAAAAAGCGGTCGCGCGGGCGCGGGGGCTTGAACCATTCGAGGGCGTTCGCGCCGGGAAGGGCGCGCGACGTTTCCACGGGAATCTGCAACGTGCCGCGCAGGCTGCCGCGACTGGCGTAGAGCGCGGCATAGAGCGGGAAGGATTGATCGGCGTGCAAAAATGTGGCGCTCGAAAATGCGGCGCCGTCGGCGAGTCTGCCGCGGACGATCACGCTGCCGCCAGGAGTGATCCTGACGCTGCCTGCGCCCGCTTCAGCCGGTGTGCCGGGGGTGCCGTCGGGCGCGATTTGGATCGCGTATTTTCCGGCGATCGTTCGATCCGCGGTGCATTTTGCGAGCGTCAGTTCCGAGCTGAATGGCGCGGTGCCATCGGTCGAGGTCGCGGTGCCGGTGATGGTCTGCGTTTCACCATCGACGTGCAGCGTGAGCGTGACTGGCTCGCGTCCGCGGCGCTGAAATTGGCGCACGAAATTTCCGCCGCTGTCCACGCGGCCCGCAAACGCGAAGCGACGCGCGCTGGCCTGGCGCGATGGAATCAGCCGGGCTCCGCCAAAGGTGAGCGCCCCGGTGAGCCCGCCCGTCTTTGACAGCGACACGCGCAAGTGGCCGCTCTCGCTGTGACGCTGCGCGCCGGTGCCGGCTGGGTCGGCTGCGATGAGTCCGTCGTAGTGGCCGGCGAAGGCGGCGATGTTGTCGATCGTGACGGTGCCGCTGCCGCTGCCGCCCTGGCCGTCGTCGTAGCGGTAGGTGAAGGAGTCGCCCGCCAGTGGCAGCGCGCCGCGCGGGGTGTAGCGGACTTTTCCGCCGACGATGCGCACTTTGCCGTGACGCGGCAGCGTGTCGAAGCTGATGCCGGTGGTGGCGCGATTGATGCCGGGATCGTTCGCCAGCACGTCGATGTCGATCGGGGTATTTCGCGTGGTGAATCCGGCGTCGTCCTGGGGCGGCGGGGGGATCCCCGCGCCGGTGAGCGCGATGTCGAAAGTGCCTTCGTCCGCATCGTCGCTGAGGACGCGCAGCGTGGTCGTGCGCGCGCCTGCTTCGGCTGGGGTGAAGGCGATGGTGAAGGTGGTCGCGCCCGCGACCGGCACGTCGCCGATCATGCCGACGGTCGTGACTTTGAAGTCGTCCGCATTGCCACCGCTCACGCTCACCCCGGTGATGTGGAGCGGCGCGCCGCCGGAGTTTCTGATGGTGAAAGTCGTCGCCGCGCCAGTCGTGGCGATGGATTGAGGAATGAATGCGACCGTGGAATTGCGCAGCGCGACCGTGTAAAACTCTCCCGCTGCTACTCCCTCGATTCCGGTCAGCCCGGCGGGCACGTTCGTCTGAGCTTCGAAGCTCCGGCCCCATGCGACGACGGAGCCATCGGTCTTCAGCGCTGCCGCGTGATAACCGCCGGCTGAAATCGCCTGCACTCCGGTTTGTGCCGCGGACGGGACATTTGACTGGCCGTCAAAGCTCCGTCCCCAAGTTACGATCGAGCCATCGGTCTTGAGCGCGACGGTGTGAAATCCGCCCGACGCGATCGCTTTCACGCCACTCTGCGCCTCGGCGGGCACGTCCGTCTGACCGTGAATGTTCCAGCCCCAGGCGATCACGGAACCGTCGGTCTTCAGCGCCACCGTGTGCGCATCCCCCGTCGCGATCGCGCGCACCCCGCTTTGCGCTTCCGCCGGCACATTCGTCTGGCCGTGTTCATTGCCGCCCCACGCGACGACCGAGCCATCGCCTTTCAGCGCGACGGTGTGAGTGTAGCCAGCCGCGATCGCCTGCACTCCGCTCCGCGCCGCCAGCGGCACGGTCGCCTTGCCAAAGTCATTGTTTCCCCACGCGACGATGGTGCCGTCGGTTTTGAGCGCCAGGGTGTGATTGAACCCGGCGGCAACGGCGCGCACGCCGCCCTGAGCCGAAAACGGCACGGTCGCCTGGCCGCGATCGTTCCAGCCCCACGCCACGATGGAGCCGTCGCCCTTCAGCGCCACCGCATGCGCGTAGCCAGCCGCGATCGCCCGCACGTCGTTCAATCCCGGCGGCGCCTCGGTTTGCCCGTGCAAATCGGAGCCCCACGCGACCACGCCGCCCCGGGCGATGTCCCCCTGCGGCCCGGCGACCTCGATCTCCGGCCCTGCCGCGAAGGCGGACGATCTTGCCAGGAACGCGGCAAGCACCCCGACGCCAAAGCGCCGGAACCAGAACGAAACTGGGCCGTTCGCGGCAAGCGGGGGCTTTGCAGGAGGAAAAAGAGCTTCGACACAACGGGCCTTCATGATGAGGCCCCGTAGCGAGCAGCCTCCATTCCGCGATTCTAGTAATTATGGAAATAGAAATTTCACACCTTCGCCTTCCGCGAGAATCACCCCCTCAATTCAGACCATCACCACGATTCAGGCCCGCGCGCCGCGCGGGCGGACCGACCGTCAGACCTTTTCCTTAAACGGCTCGAAGCCTAGCTCGAAAAGATTCGCCGCGTTTTCCATCATCGTCGGCAGCGACCCGAGAAACGAATCCCACTCCTGGCTGTTGTGAAACTGCGTGTCCCAGCCGCAGAAGACGGCGTCCGGCACCACGTTCGACGGCTCGATGAGAACGCGGATTTCCTTTTCCCAATCGAAGATCCGCACGTAACCCAGCGCAGCCGCTTTCGTGACCAGCGCATTGTGCGAAAACTGGCTGATCCACTGATCGCGCTCCTCGACCGACGGAAAGCGCGCGTGGACGTGCGCGGCGAGCGTGGTCACGGTTTTCGGATTGAAATCCATGATCGTGTAAAAATGCGTGAGCGCCTGCAGGATGATGCTCCAATCGCCCGCGGTGCGCGCGTTGCGGATGCCGAGTTTCACGCGATCGGCGGTGCGCGTGAGCGTGCCATTGTCGCCGAAGAAACTGGCGTGCATTTCGTAGCCGAAAAGGTCATCCCAGCGTTTCATGCGAATCTGGTCCGGGCGCAGATTGATGCCGTGGACGCTGTCGCAAAGCTGCGCGCCAAACTCTTCCAGCCGCGCCTGGGAAAAGCCGAGCGGCGTGAGGAACGGCACATCGATATGCACGCCGAAGACTTCGATGGGGATGATTTCCATGAGCCGGGAAACTAGGCAGGCGGGAGCCGCGTTGGCACGCGGAATCTGCAAACCCTGCCGATGGCGCGTCCCGCTTGCCATGGCAACACAAGGCATCCGCTCACCACGCGATCTCATCGTTTCCATTCATCCGCTGCCAGTTATTCCACGCCAGCATTCCGAAGAACATTCCATTGAAAGTCATCCGCTGGGATATCAGGATGACGCAGGCCGCGATCGCGCAGCACAGGCTGATCCAGAGCGCAGTCCGCTCCAGTCGCGGCCCGCACATTGCGTGAAAAATCCGGCCGCCGTCCAATGGCAGCACCGGTAGCAGGTTCACCAGCGCCCAGATCAGATTGATCCACATCACCATCCAGATCGCGTCCCATGCGAATGGCCTTTTCTGGGTGAACTCCCAGAATATTCCCTGCTGATCCATCCACCATAACGGCGCGCCGATGAGTAACTGGAACAACGGTCCGGCCAAGCTCACCACCACGTCCTGACCGCGCGTCAACTCATGCCGACTTAGCGGCGCCGCGTAACCGCCCATGGCATAAAGGACGATCTCCGACTCGATCCCAAACCTTCGAAAGGCAAAGGCATGTCCCAGTTCGTGCCATAGGATGGAAAGAAATAGGATACTTATCCACAGTGCCAGCCGCAACGGATCGCCGGACATGGAACCCCAACCCAGCACAAGGCTCACGATCCAAAATGATGGCTGCAACGTGACGCTAAAACGGAAAAGGGAGAACGAGAGCATGGATGGACCAACGGTGGGAAAGTGGACGGCAACAGTCGGCGAATGTCGCGCAGCTTTGAAACAATTCTGCGGGAGAAACGCAGGCCCTTTACAGCAATGGAGCCAAGGAAAAAGGTCGGGACACACAGACTGCCCAGTGGCGGGTCCCGACTGGTGGATGCGCGATTTTACACTGCGGCTGTGGCTTGACCGCTGCCATGCGCCGGTGCTGAATGCGGTCCATGAAATACCCGCTCATCCTCACCATCGCCGCACTCGCCGTCGCCTCCGCTTATGCCGCGGATACAACCCGCATCGAACTCACCGATGCGGAAATTACCGAAGGCTGGACGCCGCTGTTCGACGGGCGCAGCGCGGGTGCGTGGTGGCGCGGATATAAAAAGGAAACGCTTCCCGAGGGTTGGAAAGTCGAGGACGGCGCGCTCGTGCGGCATGGCGGAGGCGACATTGTCACCAAGGAGAAGTTCGAGAACTTCGAGTTTTCGATCGAATGGAAAATCAGCGAAGGCGGCAATAGCGGCATCATGTTCCGCGTACAGGAAACCGATGGACCGCCTTATGCCACCGGCCCCGAGGCGCAGATTCAGGACAACGTGAAAGGCAAGGACCCGCAGAAAGCCGGCTGGCTTTACCAATTTTACCAGACCGAAAAAGACACGACGAAACCCGTCGGCCAGTGGAATGTCTTCAAGCTCGTGGTCAACCGCAACAAGTGCGAGCACTGGATGAATGGCGTGAAGTATTTCGACTACGAGATCGGGTCTGCGGAGTGGAATGAGAAGCTGGCGAAATCGAAATTTGCGAAGATGCCGGGCTTCGCGACGACGGCAAAGGGACACATCTGCCTGCAGGATCACGGCAACGTGGTGGCCTTTCGGAATATCAAGATCCGCGTGCTGGACTGAGCCGTTTGATCCGGCGAGCGAGCGAGCCCGGCAGCCCGCATTGCCAAGCTCCATCCAGCCCGCTAGATGGAGCGCATGAAAGAAGAACAGATCCTCGTCGTCCGCCGCGCGCTCTTCGATCAACTCGGGGCGTTTCAAGGGCTGAACTTTGATGTGGAGCGATACCTTCCCGCGTTTCTCGCGCGCGAGAATAACTTCTTCACGCCGCGCGGGCCGGCGGAGACGAATCCTGATTTGAAGCAGATCATTCCCTATGTCGTGCTCGTCCACGGCGGGCGTGTGCTGCATTACGTCCGCGGGAAAAAAGCGGGCGAGCAGCGGCTCGTGTCGAAAGGCTCGATCGGCATCGGCGGGCACATGAACGATCACGACGAAGGGCTCTTCACCTTCGACCGCGCCGCGTATGACGCCGCGGTGCAGCGCGAAGTTTCCGAAGAGCTGAAGCTCGGCGCGACATACACCAATCGCATCGCCGCGATCCTCAACGATGACTCGACCGAAGTGGGCCGCGTGCATCTCGGCGTGGTCCACGTTCTCCAGCTCGAAAGCGACGACGTGCAAAAGGGCGAAGCGATGATCACGGAACTGCAATTTCTCGATCGCGCGCAGCTTCTCGCGCGGCGCGATTCATTGGAAACGTGGTCACAATTCTGCCTCGACCATCTCGACCAACTCCTCGTCCCGCCATCCTGCTCCTAATTCCTGATCTTGATCCCTGATCTTGCTCTTGATCCTTCCGCCGGAGATCAAGATCAGGAGCAGGAGCAAAAGCAAGAGTAACTGCCCTAAATCTCATGGACCCCGTATTCCAAAACATCCTCCGCAGCGCCAGCGACGCCGGTGCTTCCGACATTCATCTGAAGGCGGGCGCGCCGATCGTTTTCCGCATCGAACGAAAGCTCCGTCCGGTCGAAAGCGAAGCCCCGAGCAACGCCTGGCTGCTAGCCGTCGTGAATGAAATCGCGCCCGCGCCGCTGCGCGAAGTTTTCGCGTCGGGCCAGGAGATCGACTTTGCGTTTGCCGTGGAGGGCCTCGGCCGCTTCCGCACAAACGCCTTTCGCCAGTGCGGCGAAGTCGCCATCGCGCTGCGCCTGGTGAAGGGCGACATCCGCAATTTTGCGCAACTCAATCTTCCCGACACCATCCGTCGCGTCGCGGAAGCGCCGCGCGGAATCGTGATCGTCGCAGGCGCCATCGGCAGCGGAAAATCGACGACGCTCGCGGCGATGATCGACCATATCAATCGCACGGCGCGCAAGCACATCATCACACTCGAAGACCCGATCGAGTATCTCTTCGACGACGGCCAGTCGCTCATCGAGCAGCGCGAGATCGGGCTCGATACGGCGAGCTTTGCGCAAGGGCTGCGCCACGTGCTGCGGCAGGACCCGGATGTGATCGTGATCGGCGAAATGCGTGATGCCCAAAGCGCTATGGCGGCGATGAGCGCGGCGAACATCGGCCACCTTGTCATCACCACGCTGCACACCGCGAACGCCATGCAGAGCGTCCAGCGCGTCATCGAGTTTTTCCCAAACGAACAGCGCGATTACGCCCGCCAGCTTTTCGCCTCCACCCTGCGCGCCGTGGTCTGCCAGCGTCTCGTCAGTTCGACCGTCTCCGGGGTGATTCCCGCGATGGAGATTCTCATCAACAACGTCGGCGTCACAAAGGCGATCGAATCCAGCCAGACCGACATGCTGCCCGGACTCATGGAACTCGGCAGCAACGAAGGCATGCAATCGTTCGACCAATCGCTCCGCGCGCTCGTGTCCGCGAATCGGATCACGCGCGATGAAGCGATGGCGCACGCGGCAAATCCCGAGACGCTGCGCATGTCGTTCCAGGGCGTCAATCTGAACGAAACCAATCGCATCCTCGGCTCCCGGCGCTGAGAGATTTTCGGAGCACGGCAAAAAATCCCGCGCTTCATTTCGCGGTTTGTCATTTCATCCGCGAAGCGATAAATATCGAAAATGCTTCGCGCCGTTTTACCGATTTGCTGTTTCGCCATCGTCGCCGCCCCGCTGCGCGCGGGATTGGTTTGGGAAAAATCCGCGCAGAGTTTCCATCGGACGCCAGGCGACGGACATCTCGAAACGAAATTTGTCTTCCGCAACAACGGCAAAGCACCCGTCACGATCCGCAAAGTTCGCACGTCGTGCGGCTGCACTTCGGCGAAGCTGGTAAAGAACACGTTCGATCCCGGCGAGCGGGGCGAGATCACGGTGCGGTTCACTTTTGGCGATCGCAAAGGTCCGCATCGGAAAATCATCGCGGTGGACACCGACGAAAAAACCGACGCGGCGCAGTTGAGCCTGCAAGTCTGGATTCACGAGCCGCTCACGATCGCGCCCGCGCTGGTCTTTTGGAAAACCGGCGATGCCATCGCTGCGAAAACCGTGCAGCTCAACGCGGAGTCCGGCACGCCGGTGCGCGTGAAAGGGGTCGCCTCGTCGAACCCGCGCCTCGCCGCGAAGCTCGAAACCATCAAGCCCGGCGGTCAATACGTCGTCTCGATCACGCCGTCGGACACTTCAAAAAAGGAATCCGCCGAGATCACCGTCGAAACCGATTTTCCCGCCGACCAGCCGCGCAGCTACACCATCCACGCGCGCATCAAGAGATCGCCCCGGCGCTGCGCCAGTTCGCCATCCTGCTCGCGCTCGCGCTCCTGCCCGCGCTCGTCTCCGGCGCGATCCAGCTCACCTGGCAAAAGCCCGCGCCGCTCGCCGAAAACGAAGTGACGCTCGCCACCGCGCAGTCGTGGGGTAGCCAGGTCTTGTGGGTCGATGCCAGGCCGCGTGCGAAGTTCGAGCGCGAGCACATCCCCGGCGCGGTGCTTTTGAATGAAGACGAATGGGTGCGCCTCGTTGGCCCGTTTCTCGACGAGTGGGAGCCGGGAAAAAACATCGTCGTGTATTGCGACGGCGGGAGCTGCGATGCCAGCCAGGCGGTCGTGAAACGCATCAAGGAAGAACTCCAGGTCGATGGCCCGGTCTGGGTGCTTCAGGAAGGATGGGACGCATGGCTCCAGCGAAAATAATCCTGCTCATCCTCCGCCTCGCGCTCGGCGGCGTCTTCATCTACGCCGGCGCGCTGAAGATCGTGGACGCGCCGGAGTTCGCCCGCGCCATCCACAATTACCAACTTACCCCGCAAGTCATCTCCACCCTCGTCGCCGTCTATCTCCCGTGGCTCGAAGTCCTCGCCGGCCTCGCGCTCATCGCGCGCCGCCTCCCGCTCGGCGCAACCCTCGCGCTCACCACGATGAGCGCCGTTTTCCTCATCGCCCTCACCAGCGCCTGGCTGCGCGGACTCGATATTTCATGCGGCTGTTTCAGCAAGGAAGAGCACAAAATCCAGACGCACTTCCCGCAACTCTTCCTCCGCGATGCCGCGCTCCTCGCCGCCGCCGTGACCCTCTTCCTCGCGGAATTCCGGCGCCCGGCGCCAAGTCGGCAGCCATAGGCCGTCGCTGGACCTCAACGCATCCCGTCCGCCAAACTTCAGCGAACTGCCGCGTGAACTGGCGCGGAGGCGAGGCGGAGCGTGGAAAGGATGGGACCGGGAAAAATTCCGACGACGAAAATGAGTAACGTGAGGCCGCCGATCGCGATGCGGGTGAGCGGACGCATGGTGATCGGGGTATCGTCATTTGGCTCCTGCCAATACATCGCGGCAACGACTCGCAGATAGAAATAGAAACCGGCGGCGACGGTGACAACGCCGACTCCGATGAGGACGAATTGCTGCTCTTTGACGGCGGCGGCGAACACGAGAAATTTACCGATGAATCCGGCGGTGAACGGAATGCCTGCGAGCGAGAGCATGGCGGTGAGCATTCCGAAGGCGAGGAACGGGCTGCGTTTGCCGAGGCCGTTGAAGTGCAGGATGTCGTCGCCGCGCGAGTGGTTGGCGACGACGATCATGACGAGGAAGCTGAGGAGCGTCATGAGCAGATAACCGGCGAGGTAAAAGGCGATGGCGGTGCCGGCGCTGCCGAAGGTGGAGGTGGCGGCGTTCACGCTGGCGACGGCGACGAGCAGGTAACCCGCGTGGCCGATGCTGGAGTAGGCGAGCATGCGCTTGAGGTTGTCCTGCGGCATGGCGGCGAGGTTTCCGTAGAGCAGCGTGGCGACGGCGAGGATGGCGAGGATGGCGAGGACTTTTTCACGCACGGTCGGGACGGCGAGGAAGGGATCGAGGACGCGGATGAGGACGAGGAACCCGGCGGCTTTTGATCCGACGGAAAGGAACGCGGTGATCGGAGTGGGCGCCCCTTGATACACATCGGGCACCCAAAGCTGGAACGGGGCGGCGGCGATTTTGAAGCCGAGCGCGATGAGCACGAGCATGATGCCGAACAGGAGCGCGCTTTCGGAGCCGTGCAGGCGTCCGCCTTCCGCGAAAAGTCCGGGTAGGACTGCGGTGATTTTCGCGAGGTTCGTCTCGCCGGTGATGCCGAATATCCAGGTGATGCCGTAAACGAGGAAGCCAGTGCTAAGCGCGCCAAGGATGAGGTATTTCACGCCCGCTTCGAGCGAGGCGCTGCTGCGGCGCATGTAGGCGACGAGGATGTAGAAGCTGATGGTGACGAGTTCCAGCGCGACGAAGATGAGGAGGAAATCGACCGCGCTGGCCATGAACATGAGTCCGGCGCAGGTGAGCACGGGCAGGCAGAAAAATTCGCCAATGCCAGAGTCGCCCGCGGAGCCGGGGATGTATTTCGCGAGCACTGGGCGGTATTCGATGCCCATGATGAGGACGATGATCGTCGTGAGCAGCGCGATGCGTTTGAAGAACATCGCGATGGCATCGGCGGAGTAGAAATTCCAAAAGCCGGGGCCGAGTTCGCCGGGAGGATTTCCGGTGGTGAAGAAGGTCCACGCGAAGACGATGGCGAGGACGAAAATGCCGGTGCGTGCGAGCCAGGATTTGTCGCCATCTTTGGCAAACGACTCGGCGAGCAGCAGGAAAATACCGAGGACGAGGACGATGATTTCGAGCGCGATCGGTGGAAGGATGCCGTTCATACCTTATTTGGGGAGCAGTGCCTCGATGCTCGGCGTGATGAACGCGAGGAAGGTTTGCGGGAAGAAACCGGCGAGGAGCAGGGTCGCGAGGAGGAGCAGGATCGGGAGGCGGATGGCGAAGACGGGGTCAGCGGTGAGGGCGCGGTCTTTGTCCGGCTCGCCGAAGAAAATGGCGCGATAGGCGCGCAGCATATAGACGGCGGAGATCACGACGCCCCACAGTGCGAAGGTGGTGGCGAGTTTGAAATGGTCGGCGGAACCGGCGACGGCAGCGGGTTTGTAAGCACCGAAAAAGACCATGAGTTCGCTGGCGAAATTGGCGAAGCCGGGGAGGCCGATGGAGGCGAAAGCGGCGAGGCCGAAGGCGACGCTGAGGAAGGGGAGCGATTTGGCGAGGCCGCCGAGTTGGTCGAAGGCGAGGCTTTCGGAGCGTTCGCGAAGTTGTCCGGTGAGGGCGAAGAGCGCGGCGATGGACAGGCCGTGCGCGAACATGAGCAGCGCGGCTCCGCTGAGACCGACAACGTTCAGCGCAGCGATGCCGAGGAAGATGTAGCCCATGTGCATGACGCTCGAATAGCCGAGCATCAGGTCGAGTTTCTTCTGCGCGATGGTGACGAGGCCGATGTAGATGATGTTCCCGACGAGCAGCGTGAGGAGCAGCCAGGCCCAGTGCTGCGCGCCTGCCGGGAGGAGCGGGACGGCGATGCGGATGAGCCCGTATAGGCCGAATTTTTTCAACACGCCGGCGTGGAGCATCGAGACCGGCGTGGGTGCGGAGGCGTAGGCGGGCGGCGCCCAGGAGTGGAATGGAAAGAGTGAGATGAGGATGCCGAAGCCGATGAGCAACAGGAAGTAGGGTCGCGTCTGGGCATCCGCCGGGATGAGGTCTTTGGCGGCGGCGAGCTTTACCATGTCGAAGGTGCGGGAACCTTCCGGGATAGCTAGGTATAAGTCGGCGAGACCTATGAGTAGGATGAAGCTACCCAAGGCTAGATAGATGGTGATTTTCCACGCGACGCTGTGCCGCTCTCCGGTGCCATACATTCCGATGAGCAGGAACGTGGGGATGAGCGCGACTTCGTGAAAGGCGTAGAAGAAGAACAAATCCTGCGAGGCGAACGCACCCGCTGCGCCGGCGGCGATGAGCAGGACGCAGCCGTAGAAAAGACCTTCGCGTTTCTCGATCTTCGGCGTGACCCAGACGGCGGCGAGCGTGACGAGTGCGGTGAGGAAAAGCATGACGACGCTGAGGCCGTCGGCGGCGACGAAATATTTCAGATCCCACTCGGGGACGATCGGCGTGGAATATGCGAACTGGAATCCGCCGTGCGCGCGGTCGTAACCGAGCAGGATGAACAGCGAGATGACGAAATTGGTCGCGGCGGCGGTGAGCGCGCTCTTGCGGGCCGGCGCGCCGAGCATGATGGCGACGGCGTTGAGGAGTGGGATGAAGATGAGCAGGCTGAGCATCGCGTCAGGGCGTGTTATCCGTTGTTGGCGGGGGGTCTCCGAGAGCACCAAAGGTGCATAAACATTCCAGCCCAGGGCAACGCCCTGGGTTTGCGGCAGAAATGGAAAAGCCCTGAAAGGGCGACACAAGATGTCTCGCCCTTTCAGGGCTAGGTCCATTTTCAATGGCTACCCAGGGCGTTGCCCTGGGCTGGTATGTTTGCGGGCCTTTGGCCCTCAACTGCGGCGGTTGCCGATGCGGTGATTGCTGAAAGCGCATACCCATTAAACAAAAAGCATGTAGAAGATCAGCCCCACGACGCCGACGCCGAAGAGGAACGCGTAACCCTGGAGATTTCCAAACTGGAAAAAGCGGAGCACAAATCCACCCGCCCATGCCGCGCCGCTGAGGCCGCGCACGAACACGCCGTCGATGACCCATTTGTCAAAGTAACTCGACAGGCTCGCGAGCAAGTCCTGCGTGCCGGCGATGAGCGCGGCGTAGAGTTCGTCGAAGTAGAACTTGTTCTTGAAAATGGGGATGAGGATCGGGTCTTTCTGTCTCCCGGAATAAAGCACCCAGCCGCCAGCCGTGCCGGCGAGGAAGGCGAGCGTGGCGAGGATCGGGACGACCAGCGTGTGCGCGGGCCACTTGGCACCTGCGATGGCGTGCTCGAAGAAATGCTCGGTGCCGTAGGCGGAGCAGATCGAGAGCACCGCGAGGACGAGGAGCGGCGCGGTCATCATTAGCGGGCCATCGTGGCAGTGCCCGGCGGCGTGGGTGCGCGGCTTGCCGAGGAAGGTGACGACGAACAGGCGCGTCATGTAAAACGCGGTAAGGAACGCGGTGGCAAGCGCGAGCAGAAAGATGAGGATGTTATTCTGATACGCGGCCAGCAGGATCGCGTCCTTTGAGAAAAATCCGCTGAGGAATGGGAAGCCGATGAGCGCGAGATAGCCGGCGGTGAACGCGCGGAAGGTCCATTTCATCGACTTGCCGAGGCCGCCCATTTTCCAGATGTCCTGCTCGTGATGCAGCGCGTGGATGATCGCGCCTGCGCCGAGGAAGAGCAGCGCTTTGAAGAACGCGTGCGTGTAAAGATGGAACATCGCCGGGCCGGGCGCGGCGAGGCCGATGGCGGAGATCATGTAGCCGAGCTGCGAGAGCGTGGAGTAGGCGAGGATGCGCTTAATGTCGTCCTGCTGGGTGGCCATGAGCGCGGCGAGGACGGCGGTGAGGATGCCGATCCACGCGATGATGCCCTGTGCGGCGGGGCTGAGCTGGATGAGGAAAAACACGCGCGCGAGCATGTAAACGCCCGCGGCGACCATGGTCGCGGCGTGGATGAGCGCGGAGACGGGCGTCGGGCCTTCCATGGCGTCGGGCAGCCAGACGTGGAGGGGAAGTTGCGCACTTTTTCCCACTGCGCCGCAGAAGATCAGGAGCACGGCGGCGGTGAGGAAACCGGGCGTCGCGGTGAGCGTCGGGATCGCCTTCTCGATTTCCGTAAAGACGACCGAACCGGTCCACGCCCACACCATCAGGATGCCGAGCATGAAGCCGAAGTCGCCGATGCGATTGGCGAGGAAGGCTTTGTTTGCGGCCGCGGCGGCGCTGTCTTTTGTGAACCAGTGCCCAATCAATAGATAGCTACTAACTCCGACTAGCTCCCAGAAGATGAACATCATCGCGAAGTTGTTCGCGAGGACGATGCCGAGCATCGAGAACATGAAGAGCGACAAGTTGCCGAAGAAGCGCGCCTTGCCCGCGTCGTCCTTCATGTAAACGGTCGAGTAAATGTGGACGAGCGCGCCGACGCCGGTGACGACGAGCAGCATCACGGCGCTGAGCGAATCGATGACGATGCCGATCGGCACGCGGAGCGCGGTGCCGAAATCGAGCCAGCGGATTTCATTGACGAATTTGAAATCTGGCTTCAGCCCGGCGGCAGTTGAGAAGGAGGAAAATGCGGCAATTGCGGCGATCAATCCGAGCACGGAAGACAGCACCGAGAC
Source organism: Chthoniobacteraceae bacterium (assembly GCA_031409335.1). Lineage (GTDB taxonomy): Bacteria > Verrucomicrobiota > Verrucomicrobiia > Chthoniobacterales > Chthoniobacteraceae > JANLQB01. The sequence goes on from JANNWY010000310.1 coordinate 29,913, forward strand.
GGTCGCGCAGGTGCCCGGCGATTTGCGCAGGATGAAATGCACGAGCACCGCTGCGATGAGCGGGTTTAGGAGAATGAACCAGGCGAGATTCGGGTCCATTTTCTAGGGAGAAAGGCGAACATCGAACATCGAACATCGAACATCGAACATCGAAGTCGGAAAGCTGCGAAGACCGGTCGCACGCAGCGCGGTTCTCTGCGTTCGATGTTCGATGCCCTTCGGCAGGCTCAGGGCCTTGAGCTTGTCGAAACGGTTCGATGTTCGATGTTCGATGTTCATGCCTTAAAACTTCAAAGAGGCGATGTCCTCGACATGCGTGGTCGCCCGTGCGCGGAAAAGCGCGACGATGATGGCGAGGCCGACGGCGACCTCGGCGGCGGCGACGGTGATGATGAAAAACACGAGGACTTGCGCGTTGTAATTCGGCAGGCCGTTGGCACCGACGTTGTAGCGGGAGAAGGCGACGAGCGAGAGATTCGCGGCGTTCAGCATCAGCTCCAAGCACATGAAGATCGCGATGATATTCCGTCGCAGGAGCACGCCGGCGAAGCCGATCGTAAAAAGCAGCCCGCTCACAGCGAGGAAGTGATTGAGCGTGATTGTCATTTGAGTTCGCGCTTGGAAAGAATGACGACGCCGATGGTCGCGACGAGGATGAGCACGCCGATGACTTGGAAAGGGAGATTGTGCGTGGAGAAAAGCGTGGTGCCGATCTCGTGGACGTCATCGACTTTCACTCCCGCGGGCAATTCGGGGAATGGCTGATGGCCGGGTGCGAAGCGACTGAGGACGATGAGCATTTCCGCCGCGAATCCCAGCGCCACTGCACCGCCCGCGGCGTAGGTCAGCGGGTTGATCTTGCGCCGCGTCTCGGCCTTCAAATCGAGCAGCATGATGATGAAAAGAAAGAGCACCATGACCGCGCCGGCATAGACCAAGATTTGGATGACGCCGATGAAGAAGGCATCAAGTCCGACGAACAGCGCGGCAAGTCCAAGGAAGGACACGACAAGACTGAGCGCGCTCGCGATCGGGTTGCGGTTCGCGACGACGGCGACGCCGAAGACGAGCGTCATGATCGCGAAAAGATAGAACAGGATGGGGGACATCAGCGATTGCGGATTGCGGATTGCGGATTGCGGATTGCAGACTTTTTGCGACGCGCACAAGCCGACGGGAACGCTTGGGCGTTCTGCAATCCGCAATCCGCAATCGTCAATCCGCAATTCATTTCAGCGGATTCCACTTGTGAACGAGGCCGTCCATCACGCCTCCGAGTTCGTACAGCTTCTCTTTGTCGTGCACCATCTCGGCGCGGGTGATGCCGGTAATGGCGTAGTCTTTCCGCAGATAGATCGCCTGCTCGGGGCAAACCTCTTCGCAGAGGCCGCAGTAAATGCAGCGAATCATGTCGATGTTGAATTCCTTCGGGCGCTTCTCGACTTTCGCGAACTTCGAGTCGCCGGGGATTTCTTCGGGAACGATCGTGATGGCACGCGGCGGGCAGATGAATTCGCAGAGTTGGCAGGCGACGCAGCGCTCGCGGTCGTGATCGTCTTTCACCAGCGTCGGCGCGCCGCGATAGTGCTCGGGCAGATTCGCGTCCCACTTTTCCTCGGGATATTGCATCGCGACCTTGGTCTCTCCGGCGAGCATCTTGCGCAGATGTTTGAAGGTGATCGCGAGCCCGGCAACGATCGACGGGAGATACATCTTCTCGGCAAAGGTGAGCTTGGGGCGTGGGACGGTGTAAGCCATGACTTAGGAAAGAACATCGAACGTCGAACATCGAACGTCGAACGTCGAACGTCGAACATCGAACATCGAAGTAGGAAGCCTGCGAAGACCGGTCGTGCGCGGAGAGCTACTCTGCGTTCGATGTTCGATGTTCATTTTACGAACGCCAGAATCCCGGCGGTGAGGAACATATTCACGAGCGCGATTTCAAAGAGATAGAGCCAGCCAATTTTCATCAGTTGGTCGAAGCGAAAGCGCGGCAGCGTCCAGCGCACCCAGATGAAAATGACGAGGAGCACGGCGACCTTTGCAAAGAAGGTGCCGATGCTGGCGAGGCCCCAGAACCAGCCCTGCGCGCCGCTCGGGAGAAATGGGACGTGCCAGCCGCCGAGGAAGAGCACGACGATGAGCGCGCTGCCAGCAATCATCGCGGTGTATTCGCCGAGGAAAAACAGGGCGAATTTCATCGAGGAATATTCGGTGTGGTAGCCTGCCACTAACTCTGTTTCGGATTCAGGAAGATCGAATGGCAAGCGGTTCGTTTCCGCGAACATCGAGATGGAGAAAGTGATGAAGGCGATGAGGATCGGCACCCAAAGCAGCAGTTCGCGCAGGCCAATGCTGCCATCGGTGATCGGTGCCAGCAGCCAGCCATTCGCGATTTGGTAATCGACGATCTTTGTAAGGCTGGTGGACGAGCAGATGAGCAGCACGGGAATCGCGCTCAGGCCCATGCAAAGCTCGTAGCTGATCATCTGCGAGGTGCTGCGGATGCCACCGAGGAAGGGATACTTCGAGTTCGACGACCAGCCGGCGAGGACGATGCCGTAAACGCCGACGCTCGAAATCGCGAACATGAAGAGCAGCCCGACATTGATGTCCGCGACGACCAGCTTCGTGCCGAAGATTTCGCTGCCGAACGGGATCGCGGCGAGCGTGACGATGGCGGGCATCATCGCGAGCGCGGGGGCGAGCCAGAAGTAGAGTTTGTTGACGTGGCCGGGCACGAAATCCTCTTTGAGTAGGAACTTCACGGCGTCCGCGACGGGCTGGCCTAGTCCGCCAAGGAAGGGCGAGAAGTCTTTCTTAAAACCCGGGATCAGCGAGAGCGGGAAGCCAGTGCGGTTCGGGCCGATGCGGTCTTGAATGAGCGCGCTGACGCGGCGCTCGGCATACACAGTGTAGCTCACCATCGGCAGCACGACGCCGAAAATCAGGAAGAGCGTTTTGCCGACGGACCACGCCAGCATTTCCCACGGGATCGAAGAGAGAAAATCCATTACGCGACGGGCTGCTCCTCTGGTTTCGCCGCGGGCAGCGGCAGGCCAAGATCGCCGATTTTGCTGAGACTGAGTCCGGCGAATTCCTGCACGTCCGCAGCCATTGCCTTGAAGACATCTTCAATCATGTAGATGCCATTGGTGCCGCTGACAGATTGGATCAAGTCGCGCAGGATTTCCCAGTCATCACGCGCCTGGCCGGGTGCGGCGACGGCTTGATTCAGCCGTTGGAGACGGCCTTTCGCATTGACCATTGATCCGCGCTTTTCCACCCACGCGCACGCGGGCAGCACGACTGCGGCGAGAGCGGTCGTGGCGTTTGGCAGGATGTCCATGGCGATGATCGTCACGCGCTTCGAGTCCGCCTCGATGATGCCGGCTTTCACGAGATCTTCGCCGAGCGTGATGACGCATTTGATTTCACCGGCCTTCACCGCTTCGCCGATCTTCTTCAGCTTCGCGCCAGGCTTTGCACCCGTGACGCCGAGCAGCCGCGCGCCACTGGTGTTCGGATTGCGATCCGCGGAAATCAGGATGCCATCGGCCTCGCCCTTGCGCGGCACGATGTCGAAATGCTTCACGCCGAGCACGGTCGCGAGCCGCTTCGCGAGGTAGAGTTCCTCGTTCGTCATGCGCCCGCTCGCGATGAGCGCGATCGCTTCACCGGGCTGTGCCTTGATGAGTTGCCCGGCGATCGCGACTGCCGTCCGCCACTCAACGGTTTCGCCTTTCACCGTCGGGACTTTGAGCCGATCCGGGCGCGCGACGTATTTGAAATTCAGCCGGTGCGAATCCGGCAGCCAGACGGAGTTCACGTCGTTGTTTTCGCGCGGGGTGATGCGGTAGATCACGTTGTCGCGCGAGCCGATAGTGATGTTGCAGCCGGTGCCGCAGTTCACGTCGATGGTCTTGGTTTCCTTGAGGAACCAGACGCGCATTTTGAAGCGGAAATCCGTCGAAGTCAGCGCGCCGACCGGGCAGATATCGACGGTGTTTAGGCTATAGTTAGAATCCAGAGTCTTATCTGGATGGCAGCCGATGGTGGTAAAGCTGCCGCGCTCCGTGAAGCCGAGCACGTCATCCTGCGCGACCTCATTCATAAAGCGAATGCAGCGTGAGCAAAGCACGCAGCGCTCGGCATCCAGCGTGACGCGCGGGCCAAGTTCCGTGTTCTTCGGCTTCTTGACTTTGTTCTCGAGGAAACGCGATTCACCGTTCCCGTATTCGACCGAAAATTCCTGCAACCGGCACTCGCCCGCCTGATCGCAAATCGGGCAATCGAGCGGATGATTGATGAGCAGGAATTCCATCACACCCTTGCGGGAATCCTGCACCATCGCTGAGTCGGTGCGAATCCCCATGCCTTCGCTAACATCCTGCGCGCAGCTAATCTGCGGGCGAGGAATCCAGTTGATCTCCGGCTTGCCATTCGCATCAAGGACTGGCTTGCGATCCGGCGTCATCTTCGGCGTACCGAGTTCCACCATGCACATGCGGCAGTTACCCGGCGAGGATAGCTTTGGATGGTAACAGTAACGCGGGATAAATTTCTGCGCTTGCCCGCACGCCTCGATGACACGGGTGCCTTTCGGGAACTGCATCCAGACTCCGTCGATCTGGACGTTGATCATTTGAACTACAGGCGGCGCTTCGGTGCTCATTTACTTGGTCGCAGCCGGAGCGAGCGGCGAGTTTGTCCGCGCGTCGCGAATGGTTTCTATGGTTTCGTGCTCGATCAATTCGTCGGAATTGTATTCCGGCGGCATCGGCGGTGGGGTGGGTTTGCGGGATTTGCCGGTGAATTCTTCGCGGAACTTGGCGACGAAACTTTGCGTCGGCCACGAGCAGGCTTCGCCGAAGGCACAGATGGTTTTTCCGGCGATGTTGTCGCCGATCTGTTTGAGCATGTCGGGATCGCGCTCGGTGCCACCTCCGGCGAGGATGCGATCCGTGATCTTCTTCATCCACAGCAAACCCTCGCGGCACGGCGTGCATTGGCCGCACGATTCGTGGGCGTAGAATTCGTTGATGTTATTCAGCGTCTCGACCATGTCGCGGGAGTCATCCATGACGATGACGCCGCCCGAGCCAGCCATCGACCCGCACGCGGCGAGGCTGTCGAAATCCATCGGGATTTCCTCCAGCGTGATCTCGCGGTCCTTCAGCTTATACTTCTCGCCTGCGCGCAACACCTTCGCGCTTGATCCGCCGGGGATCACCGCCTTCAAAGTCCGGCCCGGCTTCAAGCCGCCGCAAATGTCGTTGATGAGTTCACCCATCGTCACGCTACCTACCTCCAACTCATAATAACCCGGCTTCCGCACATCGCCGCTGACGCAGAGGATGCGCGTTCCAGTATTGTTAGGCTTGCCGATCTTGGCGTATTCCGCCCCGCCACCCATCGCGATGATATGCTTCACATCGCAGAGCGTTTCGACGTTGTTCACGATCGTTGGGCACTGATACAGCCCGAGCACGGCAGGGAAATACGGAGGCTTGATCCGTGGGTAAGCACGCTTGCCTTCCAGCGACTCGATCAAGCCTGTTTCTTCCCCGCAGATATAGGCTCCTGCGCCGCGATGCACATAGATTTCCAGATCGAAACCACTCTTGAGAATGTTCTTTCCGAGAAAGCCTTTCTCCCGCGCTTCGGCGAGCGCGTTTTCCAAAATCCGCGCCCCTTCCGGGAACTCTCCACGAATATAAAGATAGGCAAGGTTCGCACCCACCGCGTAGGACGAAACGATCATCCCTTCGATCAACTGATGCGGATCCTGATGAATGATATAGCGATCCTTGAAAGTCCCCGGCTCCGACTCATCAGCGTTGCAAATCAAATAGGTTGGCTTAGGCCCGCCGCGCTTGATGAAACCCCACTTCACACCGCACGGAAACCCCGCGCCGCCACGTCCGCGAAGGCCGGACTTCTTAACCTCGTCCACGATCTCCTCCGGCTTCATCTTCAGCGCCTTCTTGAGGTCCTTGTAGCCACCATCCTTCACGTAGCAATCGATGTCCGGCGTCCATCCTTCGCGGTCGATGTTTTTGAAAACGATCCGCCTTTCCTTGGGGTGCGGCGCAAGCACTTTCGGTTTCGTAGCATCGCTCGTCTTTGCCTTAAGCAGCTTCCCCGCATCTTTCAGCGCGACATTCTCCTTGAATAGATCGTCCACCAGCGCCACCGGCGCGCTGCCGCACGAGGCGAGGCATTCCACGAACTCGATCGAATACGCACCATCCGGCGACACCGCGACCGGATTCCCATGACCGCCATGCTGCTCGTGCGCCCATTTTTTCAGATCGATCCCCGCCGCCTTCGCGATCTCCTCCTTCAACTCATAACTCCCTGCCAGCGCGCACGACAGCGTGCGGCACACGCGCACATGGCGCTTCCCGGGGGGCACGCGGCGGAACATCGGATAGAAAGTCACCAACTCCAGCACGTTGATCGGCGCGAGCTCCAGCTTCGCCGCGATCCACGCGATCGCCTCGTCGGAAATGAAGCCGAAATGTTCCTGCCAAAGATGCAGCAGCGGCAGCGACGCCGAGCGTTTCGACACCGGATAATGGCTGATCGCCTCTTCGATTTGCGCTGAAAGTTCGGCAGGGATTTTCATCTCATTGTTGTGCCGGGGTGGTTTTCTCCGAGTCCGTGAACTTTGGGACTTCGGAGATCAGTTTGTTATCCACGAAATGAAGCTCGAGCGTCTCGTTCCCCTGCTGGTAGAAGTAACGAACGCCATCGAGAATCGGACGGCGTGTCTCCAGTGGAATGCTGAACGTTTCGATCCGGGTCGGCTGTCCGAGGATCGACTCGACCTCTTTTGGAGACAGGCCCTTGCCCGCCTTCTCGAGCGCTGCTTTCTGCCGGTTCACCACGGCGACATTCTGATTTGTGATGCGCGGACCACACGCGCCGGACGCGAAAACGATGAAAGAAAGAGCGGCGATGGATGCCATTTGGCGCACAATTTCGTGAGAATGCGAATGGTCACGGAGGCTCGCAAGGCAATTTGTGAAAAATTTCACAAGCGCCGTTTTTGCGACCGAAATCAATCGCCACGCGCGAGTCAGTTCGGGGCCAGCACGCGCCATCCCTCGCCAGCGCACATCACCCGATGCGGCTGCGCGAGCCGTTCGCACTCGGCCACGAATTCATCCGGCGACGCAGTGTTGAACTCGAACATTTCGTAATGGCACGGAACGACCCAGCGCGCGCCGCTGTCGTGGGCGAGTTGCGCGGCCTCGCGTCCGTTCAGATTTCCCGCCACGCGCCGCTCGGGTTTGTTGCCGTTGATGGGCAGGAAGGCGACATCGATCGCGAAAGGCCGCAGTTTCTCCAAGAGCCCGGGATGGAGCAGCGTGTCGCCGCTGTGATAGAGCGCCCACCCGCCGATGCGCACGACGTAGCCGAGGTAATGGCAGCGCCCAGTCGCGTCGCGATCGATCGCATTGTGCGCCGCGGCGATGCCGTGGAACTCGAATCCGCCCACTGAGGCGGTCACGCCATCATCCAGCCCGACCGGCCCGGAAATGCTGATCCCAAGCCGGTTCGCGATGAATACACGATTCGCCTCGGGGATGACGAAAGCCAGCTCCGGATTCACGCGCATCAGCGGCGCGAGCGTCTCCGCGTCGAGATGGTCCGTGTGATTGTGGCTCGAAGTCACCACATTGATCCCGGTCAGCTTTTCGGGCGCGATCACCCGCTCGGTCATGCGCACGTGCGGCTTGTCGGTGCCCGCGTATTTTGTCGTCAGCGAATCGGAAAGATACGGATCAAACAGCAGAGTTTTTCCCGCGCACTTCACCAAAAATCCGCTCTGCCCCAGCCACCAGACGCGCAACTCCTGCGGCGACGACGCAGGCTTTGCGATGTCCGCCAGAAGCTCGTCGTCCTTGCGAAATGCCGCGATCACAGACCCAACTCCGCGCGCACGATCTTCACGCCAGCGACCATGTTCGCGAGCTTCTGCCGGGCTGCCCAGCGCGCCGTCTGGCTCAGGCCGCAATCGGGCGCGAACGACAATCTTTCAGCCGCCGCGTGTTGAAGACAAAGCCGCACGCGCGCGGCGACTTCCTCGGGCGGCTCGATGTAGTAGCTCTTCACGTCGATGATGCCGACCGCGACATCGAGATGCGGCGCGATCTTTTCCAGAATCGCGATTTCCGAAAACTCGCGGCTCGCCATTTCGAGGTGCAGTTCATCGACGGTGAGATCGTTGAACGCGGGGAACATCGGCGCGTAGCGGCGCAGGCCCACGGCGCGGCCCTTGAAATTGCCGAAGCAGAGATGCGTCGAGAGCCGGCATTTCCCGACGATCGGCGCGACCGTACGATTGAAAATTTCCACGAAACGCCGCGCGTCTTCCCGATGCGCGTAGCAACTCATCGACGGCTCATCCACCGTGATCTCGCGACAGCCTGCCGCGACCAGCGCCTCCAGCTCCGCGCGCACGATCGGCAGCAGCGCCTCCGTCAGCGCGTAGCGATCGCGATATTGCGCATTCGGCACCAGCCGTCCGCTCAGCGTGTAAGGCCCCGGCACGCTTGCCTTCAAAGTCGGCCCCGCGGGCGCGAGCTGTTGCAGCCGGCGAAATTCCTCCACCGCGCCGAGCCCGCGCGGCGCGCGCAATTCACCCACGACCGTGTGCTTCCCGCGCTGATCGTGCGCGGGCGGTCCGAACCTCCGCGGCGACGCGCCCTCCAGCTCCAGGCCTTCGAGAAATCCGTAAAACGACAAATTGAAATCCAGCCGCGTCTGCTCGCCATCGGTCACCACATCGAGCCCCGCCGCGAGCTGATCTTGCAGCGCCGCGATCACGGCGTCATTTTGCATTTCCGCGAGATCATCTTTGCCAAACTGATCGAGATGCTGACACGCAAACTCAAGCCAGGAGGGAAATGGATAGCTGCCAATGACGGTGGTGCGAAGCGGACGGGGCTGCATAGCACGAGGATTTCAATCCGTGGCACCGAACACAATCCCAAGCTGCCAAAACCGCGGGATTTGCCAGCCGCAGGCAGACGCGCGCGATCTCGCTAGGGCGTCGAAAAGGCCGTGTGCTTGTGGCGTGGATGGCCGAGCAGGCGGGTCACGTAATCGTCCTGCGAAAGCTTCAGCGGCACGGGGCCGTCGGGTTCGCCGTTGATGAATTGCTGCACTTCCGCGTTATCGCTCGCGCGCATTTCTTCCGGTGTGCCGATGGCGAGGACTTTCCCCTGATTCGGGCCGGTGCCGAGCATGAGCATCCGCGAGCCGATGCGGAAGGCGCTCGTCATATCGTGCGTCACGACGACGGCGGTGATGCCGATGCCACGCGTGACTTGCTGGGTGAGAATATCGACGACGGAAACCATGATCGGATCGAGCCCGGCAGTCGGCTCATCGCTGAAGAGCAGCTCGGGATCGAGCGCCAAAGCCCGCGCGAGGCCGACGCGCTTTTTCATGCCGCCGCTGATCTCAGCGGGCTTGTAGTTTTCAAAACCGGAGAGGCCGACCATTTCGAGTTTCATCTTCACCATCAGGTCGATGATGTCCGGCGCGAGCTTGGTGTGCTCCTCGATCGGCAGCGCCACGTTTTCCCCTACAGTCAGCGATTGCAGGAGCGCACCACTTTGAAAAAGCAGGCCGAACCGGCGGCGGATGGCGGCGAGTTCGCGCTCGTTCATCGTGGTAATTTCCTCGCCGAAAAGTTTCACCGAGCCCGAGGTCGGTTTCATCGAACCGACGACATGGCGAAGCAGCGTGCTTTTCCCGCAGCCCGACGCGCCCATCACGATCATCGTGTCGCCTTTGAAAACCTGGAACGAAATGCCATTGAGCACGCGCCGCCCGTTGAATTCGCGGACGAGATCGGTGACTTCGATGACTGGCTGGGCGGACGGCGCGGCGTTCATGCGGCGGGAAGGAAAAGCGTTTCGGGAGACATCTGCAAATGGCAAGTGCGCACGGTTGCGGACTGTCGGCGGGATGGGCACAGTGCGGCCATGGAAATTGCCGAGCAGATCCGCGAAATCGAAGCCGAGCGCGACCTCGCGCGGAAGGCTCTGCGCGTGGCGATGCTGGTGGCGGGTTCGTTCCGCGCGATTGGTTTGGAGACGGTGGTGGTGGGCGGTTCGGCGATCGAGTTTTTCACCGACGGCGACTACATGAGCGGCGATGTGGACCTTTGTTTTCGCGATCGGGCGCGACCGGAATTGCGGGTGATCGCCACGGTGATGGAGCGGCTCGGCGCGAAATCCAGCAGCGTGCGCACGTTTCAAGTCGCGGGACTTTTCGTGGACATCCTCGGGCAGGTCGAGTCGCTGGCGCGCACGGAATTTCGCAAGGTCGTGAGTGCCGACGGGCGCGATTTTCTTTTCATCGCGAAACCCGAGGATTTGCTGCCGGAGCGGGTGTTGCTCGCGGTGTATCCCTCGCCAAACGAGGAGGCGCTGGCCTGCGCGAAAAAGCTGGCGGCCGCGGCGGTGAGCGGACGCGTGGCGATGGATTGGGCGGAGGCGGCGCGCGTGGCGGCGCTGCCGGAATATCGGGTGGAGAAAGAACTGACCGAACTGGTGGAAAACATCCGGCGCGAAACCGCGCCACCCCAGCCATGAACGAGCCGATCATCCCGATGGATCGCGCGATCACGCTGGAGGATTGGGAGCGCGGGCGGGCCGCGCGGAAACGGATCGGCGAACTCGTGGCTCCGGGATCGTGCCGCCGAAAACAAAGCGCGGACGACCGGCGATTGCGCGCGGCCTTCGGAGGCGAGCGCGCGCCGGGGAGGAAATGACCGGGGGGGGGAAATGGCCCTCGTTCTCGAGTTTGTGAGTCTGGCCCGATTTGGTGGACGTGATCGGGCGAGGACGCCATGTTTCCGGCCATGCGTCACGAAACGAACCGCGAGCGGGTTGAAAAACTCATGGTGGAACTCGGGCGCGCGGCGCGGGAGCCGGGGCGGATTTATTTCACGGGTGGCGTGTCAGCGGTGCTCATCGGCTGGCGCGAGATGACGATGGATGTGGACCTCAAACCCGACCCGGAGCCCGTGGGAATTTTTGATGCGCTGGCGCGGCTGAAGGAGGAGATCGAAATTAACATCGAACTCGCCTCACCCGACGATTTCATCCCGGCGCTCGACGGGTGGCAGGGCCGCAGCGTGTTCATTGCGCGGCACGGGCGGATTGATTTTTTTCACTACGATTTTTACGCGCAGGCGCTGGCAAAGATCGAGCGGGATCACGACCGCGATCGGCGCGATGTCGGGCAAATGATCGAGCGCGGGCTGGTGGAGAAAGCGCGCCTGCTGGATTGCTTTCGAGAGATCGAATCGAAGCTCCTGCGTTTCCCCGCGATCGAGCCGCGCGCTTTTGCGCTGCGGGTGAACGCCGTCTGCCAGCCATGAGCGCGATGGAAAATTTGCCGGGCAGCGATTTGATTCGCGCGGGGTTGCGCGATGTCACGGCGGGTGTCGAAAGCGTCGAGGCGCTGCTCGTGGAAATCGCGGCGGGACGCTTGCGCGAGAGCGGGCTGCCGGTTCCGGCGATGCAGCCCGCGACGCTCGACGCGGAGATTCGCCTCCACCGTCTGCTGGCAAAAACGCATGGCGATGATGCGTTCGGTCGATACAACGCGCTGTTGCGGCGGCTCGTCAGTTTTACCCGCGCGCTGGATGTCACCGCAGCTAGCCAGCAAAAAAGAACAGCCCCGTGAGGGTGGCGTTGGCGATCAGCATCATGAGCAACGACCACACGACGGAACTCGTGGTGGCGTGGCCCACGCCTTCCGCGCCGCCTTCCACCGAGAGGCCCATGTGACACGCGATGGTGATGATGAGCCAGGCGAAGACGAAGCTCTTGATGATGCCGGAGTGGAGATCGAAGGCGTCGGCGAATTCCAGCGAGCGCAGGATGTAGGCAGCGGTGGGGAAATCGAGCGCGTAGTGGCAGACCGACCAGCCGCCGACCATGCCCACGCAATTCCCGAAGACGGTGAGCGTGGGCAGCATGATGAGCATGGCCAGGAAGCGCGGGACGATGAGGAAACGGATGGGATTGATGGCCATGACTTCGAGGGCCTCGATTTCCTCGGAAACTTTCATGGTGCCAAGCTCGGCGGTGACTGCGGAGCCGCTGCGCCCGATGACGATGACGCCGATGAGGAGCGGGCCGAGTTCGCGTAACAGCGAGACGGAGACGAGGCCGGGGACGTAGCTGAGGCCGCCGAGTTTTTTCAGCTCACCGGCGGATTGCATCGCGAGGGTGAGGCCGATGCTGAAGGAGGTGAGGCAGGCCATCGGCAGCGCCTGCACACCGATAAGCACCATCTGCCGGAAGACCTGCGCGACGCTCCACCGCTGGCCCCGGAACGGCGCGAGCAGCGTCCAGTAAAGGATGCGCGCGTTCAGCGCGAGGTAGGCTTTCAAGCGGGCGGGGAAAGCAGCCGCGCGCGGGCGTCGTCGCGCGATTCCACGATCGGGAGGATTTCGCCGAGGCGGACGAGATCGAAGATTGTTTTCACGCGCGCGCTCAGGCCAAGCAGGGCGATCTTCCCGCCAAACTCCTGCGCGCTGCGGACGTACTCGACGATGGTCGCGAGGCCAGAGGAGTCGATGTAGGGAACGTCGGTGAGATCCAGCGCCAGCGCGGGCGCCTTCGCTTTCACCCACACGTGCAGCGCCGCGCGCAGGTCGGGCGATTGGTAAAGATCGACTTCTCCCTCCAGCAAAAGCACCGGCAAACCGGCGTGGTCGATCTGGCGTATTTGCATGGCGGAGAGCGTTACCAGCGGGCATCGCGGCGCGGAAGGCGAAAGTGCTGGACGCGCGCGGGATTGGCATTTCGCGGAAGCTGGCTAAGGTCGCGAGACTATGAACTCCCGTTTGCTCGCCACCCTGGCCGTCGTCGTTCTGGCGGTTTGTCTCGGGGCCGTTTGGTTTTTGAACAGTCAGCCTGCCGTAACGACCGGGGTGGTGGCCACGCCGGTGCCCGAAAAAGCTGCCATCGCGACCGCACCGCCGCCGAAGACGATCACTGTCGTCAAGCGAACCACGCCGCCGTCCGTGGCGACGACGAATACCTCCGAGCCGCTGGAGCCTGTGAAGGAACCCGCTCCCGCGCTTGCGGCTTGGGAAATCAAGATCGACCAGGCGCTGCGTGCGAACGTGGACGAGTCGCAGACCGCGCAAATTCTCATCAGCATGCTGCCGACGCTGCCCAAGGAAGGACAGGCGGAGGCGGCGCAACACATCACGAACCTTGTGCTGGACAAGGATTACGGGCGCATCCTGCCGCTCGTGAAAAATCCCGCGCTGTCGCAGGATGTGCTCGATGTTTTCGTGACCGATCTGATGAATCGGGAGGACGAGGTGAAACTCCCGGCGATGCTCGCCATCGCGAAGATTCCGAATCATCCGCATCACGAAGAGGCACTCGCCGACTTGCAGATTTTTTTGGATGAAGATCACGGTGCCGATTGGGGGAAGTGGGACGCGGCGATGAAATCGTATCTCAAGCGGCAGGCAGCGGAAAACGCGGCGGCGGACGCGCTCGTTCCGGGCGCGCCTCCGGGGCAATGAGGCTCGTCATCGCCGCCACGGGCGCGAGCGGGGCGATTTATTTGCAGCGGTTGATCGAGAAAATCGACGTGGTCGCGAACGAAGTGCATCTCATCAGCAGCGCGTTTGCGAAGCAGGTGATCGCGGAGGAGATCGGCGAGTTGATCGTGCCGCCGGGCGTGCATCAGCACGGCGACAGGTCGATGAACGTGCCGTTCGCCAGTGGCTCCGCGCGGTTCGACGCGATGGTGGTCGTCCCGTGTTCGATGGGCACGCTCGGGCGCATCGCGGCGGGCACGAGCGACACGGCGCTGCTCCGTGCGGCGGATGTCTTTTTGAAAGAACGCCGCCAGCTCATCCTCGTGCCACGCGAGACGCCGTGGAATTTGATCCACGCGCGAAACGTCGTGGCGGTGATGGAAGCTGGCGCAACGGTGCTGCCGGCGTCGCCCGGATTTTATTCGCGACCGCAGTCGATCGCGGACGTCGCGGATACAGTCGTCGCGCGGATTCTCGATCAACTCGGGCTGCCGAATCCGGGGGCGTTTCGCTGGAAGCAGGAGGAATGACTCACGAGACGAAGGCGCGCGTCCTTGCGGCGCTTGGTTCGTGGGTGATGCGCGCGCTGCTCGTCACGCTGCGGTTCCGCTTCAAGGACCGCGCGCGGATCATGGCGACGCCGCCCGAAAAGCCGCTGCTCTGGGCCTTCTGGCACAACCGGCTTTTCGTCATGCCGTACGTGTTCGAGCATTTTTTCCCAGGGCGCCCCGGTGCCGCGCTCACGAGCGCGAGCAAGGACGGGGAAATCCTCGCCGCGTTTCTGAATCGGTTTGGCGTGCGCGCGATTCGCGGATCGAGTTCCCGCGGCGGCGCGCGTGCGCTCGTGGAAATGAAACGCGCGATCAAGGACGGATTCATCATGGGAATCACACCCGACGGCCCGCGCGGCCCGCTTTACCATCTGAATCCCGGCGTGGTGAAACTCGCGCAAGTCAGCGGCGGCTTTGTCCTCCCCGTGCGCATTCGCTATTCGCGTTTCTGGCAGTTGAAAAGCTGGGACGGCTTTATGATTCCGAAGCCGTTCGCCAGGGTGGAAATCACGTTCGACACGCTTCACGCCGTCCCGCCGACTTCCGATGATGCGGCGTTTGAGGCCGAGCGCGTGCGAATGCAGGAAACGCTCGCGCAGTGATTTCGCACTGTGGCTGGCCGCTCCAGCGGCGAGCGGGATAGGTGGCGGGGCCGAAGCAAACCCCCCCATTTACCGCAAGCCGCTGGGGGGGCCAGCCACAGTGCGAAAACACCAAGAGCATATCACGCTAAAAACCCCAACGTATTACACCAATCAGCTCA
>JANNWY010000311.1:0-9433 GCA_031409335.1 Chthoniobacteraceae bacterium
GGTTTTTATCTTTTAAATTCCTTCCCGGTTTACCCACCCGGGGGTTTTGGGGGGTGGTCTCGCGCCCGGGTGTGTTTGTTGTATGGGGGGGCCCGGGCGGGGGTGGCCGCCACTTCCTCAATGCTCGCGCGTGCGCGAGACGACCCGCCTACACCCGGGTGTGGGTAACCCGTGAAGGAGTGTCAAGGATAAACCCGCATTAGGGTCTTGCGTTGCTTGCAAGCCTGTAAGAAATACAGGAGCCTTTTTCTTACACGAAACCGATGCCATTAAACGCTCAAAGCATTGAATATGCGACGCTTAGCCGGATTTACGGACGCGGCAGGGGTGCGGTCTTCACTCCAAAGGATTTTCTCGACCTCGGCAGCCGCCGGGCGGTTGACATCGCATTGCATAGACTGACGAAGCAAGGCACCATTCGCCGCATTGCACGAGGTTTATACGACTATCCAAAAACGAGTGAATTGATCGGCGTGCTTGCCCCTACTACCGAAGCGATTGCCAAAGCTCTGGCCGGACCGGAGGCACTGCGGCTTCAGCCTACCGGCGGGTACGCGGCAAATCTGCTTGGCCTTTCTGAGCAAGTGCCCGCCCGAATTGTATATCTCACCGACGCCAGTTCGCGGATTGTTCGCGTAGGGCGTCAGACAATTGCATTAAAGCAAACAACGCCGCGAAACATGAAGCTGCACAACCGCGTAAGTGGATTGGTGGTGCAGGCGCTTCGGTATTTTGGACGGCAGCACGTTGGCCCGGAGCAAATCGCAATACTCCGCCGGCGCCTTACCGCCGAGCAACGGCGCGAACTGGCAGCCGATGCAAAATGGGCACCCTCGTGGGTGGCAGAAGTGATGCGAGCGGTCGCGCGCGAAGGCTAACACAATGGATACCCTGCTCTCCCGCACCACTCCGGAACAACGCCGCGAGCTTTTCGCCGCCACCGCCGCGCGCATGGGCATTGGTGAGCGATTGGTCGAGAAAGACTATTGGGTGTGCTGGATGCTGCGCCGACTTTTCACGTTACCCGAAGCAGCGAGACACCTGACATTCAAAGGCGGCACTTCACTTTCGAAAGCCTTTGGTCTCATTGCGCGATTTTCCGAAGACATCGACCTCATTATCGATCGGAGTTGGTTGGGGGTTCCTGACGCACCATCCGGCAGCCCGTTGCAATGGCTCAAGAAAATCAAGAAAGCTTGCCGCTACAAAGTGCGCGATGAACTCCTTCCGGCGCTCGACCAAGAATTACAAACACACCTCGCCGGGCAGGAATGGAAGCTTGTCGGTGAGCAAGAGAGTGATGAAGACCCGCGAGTGGTTTTATTTCGTTACCCCACCGTTTTGTCTCCGACTGTCGGCGGTTATGTGCAGGCAGAAGTGAAAATGGAGTTCAACGCACGCTCTGACGCCGACCCGACGAAGGAAGCGACGGTGCGAGCCTATGCAGCCACGGAATTTCCTGCCGTGTTGCCAGACGCTGACATTCCACTGCGCTGCCTGACACCTGAGCGGACGCTTTGGGAAAAGGCGACCCTGCTGCATGAAGAACTGTGCCGACCAATTGAAGAAGGTGTGCGCCCGCGACTCTCCCGCCATTTCTACGACTTGGCACAATTGCTGGAAGGCGGCGTAGGCGAACGGGCCTTGGCCGACCTCGCGCTTTATGACCGAGTAGTGCAGCACCGGGCCGTGTTTTTCGCGAACGATTGGATGGGCGACTATTCAACGCTGCTCGCCGGACCGCTAATTTTGAAACCCGCTGATGATCGCCGCGCGGACTGGCTTCGGGACTACGGGCAAATGGGCGAAATGTTTTTCCACGAAGCACCCGCTTTCGACGATGTGATGGCGGCGGTTGAAGCATTCGCGACGAAGTTCAATTTGACCCGCGCGCTAAACTCATAAGCAATCCCGCTATCGACTCTCGCCGCTTGAGCGATGGACGGCGGCATTCCCACTTCAACAAAAATTCGCGTGAGCACTCATAGCGCGACACGGTGCATTCGCGCGGAAAGATTTACAGTCGTGAAGTCCCGCATTGAGGGATCCACCGATCTCGCGAACTGGAAGACGATCGAGACGAACATCATCGGCGCGGACGGCGTGATGACCCGCTTCTATTCCATCGAAGGCCACCCCAGGCGCTTCTTCCGTTCGCGACGGAATTGACGGGAGACGAAGCAATGGGGAATGCCGGAATCAGCGCGATGCCCGAGGGGCGCATTCGGGCCGCTGAAGATGATATTGAACTTCACCCGCGAGGAAAACTGCCCCCCAATCCGCGCCCGCATTCCAGAAGAGATACTGGTTCGCGTCCGGCTGAAGCCCGCCGCCCACATCGCCCGTGAGCGACACCGCATTCACTGCAAAAGTGGCCCCGCCATCCGCCGACACCTGCACCGCGCCCGTGAGCGGCAGCACACTCGCCGAGACATCGTAATAAACATCCACCAGCTCCGTCCCCGCCCGCTGCGCAGCCCGCACATTCGTGACCACTGGCGGGGCGGCGGGGCAGGGCAGTGCGAGCGCCACGAGTAGTGCGGCAAGTAGCCGAAGGTCTGGGAAGGAGGCGACCACGCGCGGAGGATGGCGGGAAGGGTGAGGAGGGTCAAGCGGAGCTTTCCCCGGCAGTGGCGCAGTTTGAAAAAAGCGCCCTGTCATTCTGAGCCCCGCGAAGAATCTCTGACTGTTTCCGGCGGTCACTCGCAGCCGAATTTAAGAGGAAGCAAATAGTCTGAGGTTCTTCACTTCGCTCAGAAAGACAGCGATTTTTCAAACGGAGCCACTGCGTTTTCCGCGCGGTGGCTCGCCGCTGGAGCGGCAAGCCACGGGCTCCTACGCCGAGATATTTCGCAGCAGCTCGCACAGCGCGCTGATCTGCTTCGTCGTGTGCTTTGCCGAAAGCGTGACGCGCAGCCGCGCTCCGTCGCGTGGGACGGTCGGGTAGCGGATTGCCGGGACGAAGAAGCCTTTCTTCGCGAGCAACTCCGATGCTTCCACCGCGGCCTCCGGCGGGCCTAGGACGATGGGCACGATCGCGCTCATGATCTTGCGCGCGCCTTTGAAAATGTGCGGCATTTCATCGGCGAAATGCGCGAGGTTTTCGCGCAGCGTTTGGCGGCGCTTTTCGCCGATCGGTGCCATCATGAATTCCACCGCGGCGGTCGCGGCTGCGGCTACCATCGGCGACGGCGCGGTCGAGTAGATGAAACTGCGAGCGCGATTGATGAGCAGGTCGATGAGACGCCGGCCGCCGCAGATGTAGCCGCCGCTCACGCCGAGCGCCTTGCTCATCGTGCCCATCTGCACGTCGATGCGGCCCACGAGGCCGAGTTGGTCCGCGAGGCCGCGTCCGTTTTGCCCGATCACGCCGACCGCGTGCGCCTCGTCGAGCAGCAGCAGCGCGCCGTAGCGATCCTTGATTTCCACGATCTCCGGCAGCAGCGCCCAGTCGCCGTCCATGCTGAAAACGGACTCGGTTGCCACGACCACGCGCGCGTCGGGATGATTTTCGCGCGCCCACTGCAAGTGGCTCTCCAGCTTGCCGAGATGATTGTGCGGAAAGACGCGCACGAACGCGCCGGTGAGCTTCGCGCCGTCGATCAGGCAGGCGTGGCAGAGCTTGTCGAGAATGATGACATCATCCTTCCGGCACAGCGCGCCGAGCGTGCCGAGCGCCGCCGCGTAGCCGCTCGAAAATGTGAGCGCCGCTTCGGTGCGTTTGAATTCCGCGAGCTTTTCCTCGAGCAGCACATGCGGCGTGAGCGTGCCGCACACCAGCCGCGACGCGCCGGAGCCGACGCCATATTCATCGATCGCTGCTTTCGCCGCCTCGCGCAGCGCGGGTTCCGTCGCGAGGCCGAGGTAGTCGTTCGACGAGAAGTTGACCATCTTCTTTCCGGCGAATTCCATCGCGGGCTGTTGCGCGGAATCGAGCGTGCGCAGTTTGCGCAGCAGCGACCGTGATCGCAGTTCCGCGAGTTCCTGGGCAATGGTGAGGGGCATGGGGGAAATTTAGGAATCAGGATTTAGGAGTTCTCGCGCGCCGCGCCGGTTGCGGTGGTGGGATTCAATTCCTAATTCCTAAATCTTAAATCCTAAATTCACATCGTCAGCCCCCACGACAGCAGCCGGTATGAGTCGGCCCACACTTTTTTGGAATCGCCGAGCACCACGGAAATCACGTCGCGTCCGTTGTAGGATGCGCTGGAAATCAGGCAGTGGCCGGCGGCATTCGTGTAGCCGGTTTTCATGCCGTTGCAGAGCGGGAAGTTTTTCAAAACCTGGTTCGTGTTCGTGAAACTTTTTGTGCGTCCGTCCGCGTACTGAAAATTGAGCGAACGCAAACGCACGATGCCGCGGATGGTGCCGTTGCGGTACGCGATCATCGCCACGCGCGCCATGTCGCGCGCGGTGGAAAACTGGGCGGGATCCGGGAGTCCGTTGGGATTCACAAAGTTGGAATTGCTCATGCCAAGCGAGCGCGCTCGCGCATTCATTTTCACGGCGAACGCCTCGAGGCTCCCGGCGTTGTCGCGCGCCAGGCAGCGGGCGACATCGTTCATGCTTTTGACGAGCAGGATTTGGAGGAGCTGGCGGCGCTCATAGACCTCGCCGGTTTTCAAATAGAGCTTCGACGGCTCCGCCAAAGTGTCCGAATACTCGACGCGGACGCGCCGATCGAGATTGCCGCTTTCCGCGATGATGAGCGCCGTGAGCAGCTTCTGCGTGCTCGCCACCGCGCGCGTTTCGTCCGCGTTCACCTGATGCAGCACCTGCCCGTTGTCGGCATCGACGACGATCGCGGAGGCGGCGGAAACAAACGGCGGCGAACCATCCTCGGCGGCGGTGAAAGGTTCGAGCGGCTCGGGTTTCTGAAAGACGGTGCCATTTGTTGAGGCGGTCTTTTTTGTCGCGCTGGCCGCTTTTTTAGTCGCCGCCTCCGCGGGCAGGGCAAAAGCGAACGCGAATAGCGCGGCGAAAATCTGGATCGTTCTAAGAGTCATCGGTGCGTGTGTAGTGAATTCCGTGCCACGCGCAAGTCGCTGCTACTCGCCGAGCTTGCGCGCGACTTCCGCATCAGGCGCGGCGCCGAGGTCGAGCGCCCTTTGGTAGTGGCGGCGCGCGAGCTCGATGGCGGGCGGCTGCCGTTGCAGATAAAACAGCGCGAGATTGAAATGCGCTTCCGCGTAGTCGGGCTGGAGTTCGATCGCCTTTCGCATCTCGTCCTCCGCGCCGGAATACCAGCCTTTCCGGCCGATCGTGACGCCGAGGTAATGGTGCGCGCGGGCGTTTTTCGGATCGAGGAAAACTGCTTGCGCGAGCGCCGCCAGCGAGCCGTCGAGTTTGCCCTGATCCTGCCGCGCGATGCCGAGGATCATCCACGCCTGCGCCTGCGCGGGGTCGCTGCGGACGGCGCGCTGGAGCAGCGTTTCCGCTTCGCTGAAATTCTTTTGCCGATACTCGACGATGCCCAAATTCAGCAGCACGACGGCGTCATTCGGAGCGGCCTTCAGCGCGTCGACCAAAGTTTTTTTTGCCCCGGCGAGATCGTCCTTTTGCATCATCGCGATCGCGCTTTTCACGAGCGGCTGAACGTCCGCCGGGCGCGGAACAGTTTTCGACACGGGCTTCGGCGCGGCGGCGGCGGTGGCGGCGAGCGCGAGGAGGATCGCTGCGGCGCGCATTTATTTCGCGCCGCCGAGTTCGCGGGCGCGCTCGGTGGCGGCGCGGACGGCGGCGATGAATGCAGCGCGCGCTCCGCCTTCCTCCAGCGCTTCGATCGCGGCGATCGTGGTGCCGCCGGGGCTGGTCACTTGATCGCGCAGGGCGGCGGGATGCAGGCCCGTTTCGAGGACCATTTTTGCCGCGCCGAGCACGGTCTGCGCGGCAAGCTGGAGAGCGAGATCGCGCGGCAGTCCCATCAGCACCGCACCGTCGGCCATGGCTTCGATGACGAGGTAAATGTAAGCGGGCCCGCTGCCGCTGAGGCCCGTCACCACGTCGATCAGCGGCTCTTTCACCCCGACCACTTTCCCGACTGCTCCGAAAATCATGTCCGCGACTTTCGCGTCGTCCGCCGTCGCACTCGTGCCGAGCGCGTACGCAGCCGCGCCTTCATGCACGAGCGCCGGAGTATTTGGCATGACGCGGATGATGCGCGTGTTCTTTCCCGCAGCCTCCTGCAAAGCGGCGAGCGTGAGGCCGGCGACGATGGAAATGACGAGCTTTCCCGCCGTATCGAGCGCGCGCAGCGCGGCGAGCGCGTCGTGCGGTTTCACGCAGATCACCAGCGCATCGGCGGCGGTGGCGACTTCTGCATTCGTGGGAAGCGCGGTCACGCCTGCGTCCGTCGCGAGCTTTTGCGCGGCGGCTGGGAAGATGTCGGTGACGAGGATGCGGTCGCCCGGCACCGCGCCGCTTTGGGTGACGCCGTGGACGAGCGCGGATGCCATTTTGCCGGAGCCGATAAAACCGAGAGTCATGTGGCGATGAATGGCGTGCCTTGCGCGGAAAGGAAAGCCTGGAGCGCGCTGACCTTGGAAAGGACGGCGAGGGAGATTTGGGACGCGGGAATGCTGGCGGGAGGCCGCTGCGCGGGGCTGAACATCGAACATCGAACGTCGAACTTTGAACATCGAAGTCCGGAAAGGGACTCTGCGTTCGATATTCGATGTTCAAAGTTCGATGTTCGACGTTCGGCCCGCCGCAGGCGCATCACGCCGCGGACAAGTCTCGCTTTCCCCCACCCGCCTCGCTACGTTCCTCCCCAGATGTCCTGCACGAAAATCGACCCTTCCCTTCACCAAGCCCGCAAGCCGGATTGGATCAAGGTGCGGCTGCCCTCGAACCCGGTGTTCTTTTCCACCAAGGCGCTGATCTCCGATCTGCGGCTGCACACCGTTTGTGAGGAGGCGCAGTGCCCGAATCGCTGGGAATGCTGGAGCGCGGGCACGGCCACTTTCATGATCGCGGGGGATCGCTGCACGCGGGCTTGCGGCTTCTGCGCGGTGACGACTGCGAAGCCTTTTGCACTGGAAGCGGACGAGCCGCAGCGTGTGGCGGAGGCGGTGAAGCGGATGAAGCTGAAGCACGTCGTCATCACGGCAGTGGCGCGGGATGATATGAAAGACGGTGGCGCGGCGCATTTTGCGGAGACGATCCGGGCGACGCGGGGGGCGAATCCGGGGACGGTGATCGAGGTGCTGACGCCGGATTTTCACGGGAAAGAGGAATGCCTGCGCGCCATCGCGGAGGCTGCGCCGGAGGTGTTCAATCACAACATCGAGACGGTGGAGCGGCTCACTCCGCTGGTCCGTTCGCGGGCGAAATACCGGCTCTCGCTCGCCGTGCTGAAGCGGATGAAAGAGATCGCGCCCGCAATGGTGACGAAGAGCGGGATGATGCTCGGCCTTGGCGAAACGGAGCCGGAAATTTTTCAAGCGATGGACGATCTCCGCGAGGCCGGCGTCGGAGTGCTCACGCTCGGCCAGTATCTGCGCCCAACGCCGCAGCATCTCCCCGTCGTCGAGTATGTGCATCCCGACACGTTCGCGCTTTACCGCGAAGTCGCCGAGCTGAAGGGCTTCGAGCACGTCGCCGCCGGGCCGCTCGTGCGCAGCTCGTATCACGCGGCGGATTTCGTCCCGGTGAAGCACTGACCCATGCGCGCGTTCCCCTGGAAATTACTCCCCCCGCACGGTACGCCGTCCGCTACTGCGGGAAGCGCCATGATCTCGCGCTCGAACACCGCCGCCCTCATCCCGTGCTATTTCGAGGAGAAGCACATCCAAGACATCGCCCGCCGCGCCCTCGCGCAGCTCGACCAGGTGCTCGTCGTCGATGACGGCTCGACAGACGCGACCGAGTCCGAGGCGCGCGCATCCGGCGCGGAAGTCATCCGGCATTCCACCAATCAGGGCAAAGGCGCGGCGATCAAGACCGGCCTGCACGAATTGAGCGAGCGCCCGACGGTGGAATACGTCCTCGTCCTCGATGGCGACGGCCAGCATTTGCCGGAGGAAATCCCCGCCTTTCTCGAAGCCGCGAACGCCACCCACGCGGCAATGCTCGTGGGCAACCGCATGAGCGACACGCGCACGATGCCATTCATGCGCAAGCTGACGAACCGCATCATGTCCGCGCAGATCAGCGGCGTCTGCGGGCAGTCGATCCCGGATACGCAATGCGGCTTCCGCATGTTCCACCGCGACCTCGCCGCGGCGCTCTGCGAAACGGAAAGCAGCAAATACGACTTCGAAACCGAGATGCTAGTCATCGCCGCCAGACGCGGCGGCCCCATCGCCGCAGTGCCGGTGAGCACGGTCTATGGCGATGAAGTCAGCAAGATTCATCCGTTGCGCGACACGATCCGGTTCTTCCAATTGATGCACCGGCTGAAGCACGCGGCGTAGGGGCGGACACCCAACATCGAAAACCGGACGCCTTGACCCGGCGGATGCACCCATTCATCACGCGGCCAAATGCACCGCCGTGAAGCCATTCAGCAATACGCCGAGTCGATCGCGCGCGAGTTTCGGCCGGAGAAAATCATCCTCTTAGGCTCGCACGCTTACGGACAGCCGACTGAAGATTCCGATGTGGACTTGATGGTGGTCATGCCCTTACGCGGCAATGCGCTCGATCAAGCCTTCCGCATCCGCGACCGGCTGGAGCACCCCGGTTTTTCCATGGACTTGCTGGTGCGTTCCCCGCGCGGGATCGGAAAACGGCAGGCGATGGGAGATTTCTTCATCCGCGAAA
Source organism: Chthoniobacteraceae bacterium (assembly GCA_031409335.1). Classification (GTDB taxonomy): domain Bacteria; phylum Verrucomicrobiota; class Verrucomicrobiia; order Chthoniobacterales; family Chthoniobacteraceae; genus JANLQB01. The sequence goes on from JANNWY010000311.1 coordinate 8,764, forward strand.
TCCTGGACCGGGGAACATTGCTCTATGCGGGCAGTCACTCGTGAGCGGGTCTGCGAGACGATCTTCGATCTCCGCTCCAACCAGCCTTGACCCGACAGCCGCACCCGTTCAAGTTTCTCCCATGAGCACAGTCGCAGAAATTGAAACCGCCATTGAACGCCTTCCCGCACCGGCGCGTGAGGCGCTCGAATCGCGGCTCCTCGTGCGGCACTTCGGGCTGGATGCTTTGAGTGAAAACGAACGCGCCGAACTGTTGGATTCTCTCGATGCCGCCGAGCTGGAGATGGATGCGGGCGACGCTCACTCCGCCGATGACCTTCGCCAAGCCGTCCGCGCATGGGCTGGCACATAGTTTTCTCGACGCGCAGCAGGCAGGATTTGCAGCAGATCGTCGAGTACATCGCACGCGACAATCCTGCGGCGGCGGAACGGTTCGGCCTCGCGTTGATCGACCGTGCCGGTGGCGGCGTGGCCCGGCATTCCAATGTCGGGACGGGAGGCGGCTGGTTCCGGGGAGCGCGCTCGTCCCGAGTGCTGGTTTCGGCGTCCCGCCGAAGCGAACTTCCCTGACGTGTCGCTCCCGAGATTGTGAACGAAATCCGCAACGACGCGTGAAGAAAGTTCGTCTCCGCGAGGACGCGGAGACCAGCACTCGGGACGAGCGCGCTCC
>JANNWY010000312.1:0-13384 GCA_031409335.1 Chthoniobacteraceae bacterium
CCCGGGCCGAATTCTATCCCACTTCCGCAAGGATGCCGCGCAGCACGGTCGCGCCATTGACACCTTCCGCGAGCGCCTCGTAAGTGAGCCGCATCCGGTGCAGCAGCACGTCTTCCGCGAGCGCGTAAAGATCGTCGGGAATGGCGTGATCGCGTCCATGAATGAAAGCGCGCGCGCGGGCCGCGAGCGTGAGCGCGATGCCGGCGCGCGGGCTCGCGCCGAGCTCGACAAATTTATTTCGCCGCGTGCGCCGCACGAGTTCGATCGCGTGTTTGGTGAAAACCTCGCTGACATAGACTTCCTGCGCGGCAGCCATCGCGCCGACGAGTTCCTCCACGCTCGCGACCGGCGGCTGATCCAAAAGGTCGAACGAACTCTTCGGCACCGCGCCCTTCGCCTCCCGACGCAACCCCAGGGCCAGATTGCGCCGCACGATTTCCTCCTCCTCCGACGCGCTCGGATAGTGCAGGCGATGGCAAAGGAGAAAGCGATCGAGCTGCGCCTCCGGCAGCTCGAAGGTGCCGCTCTGCTCGATCGGATTCTGCGTGGCGATGACGAGGAAAGGCGCGGGCAGCGCCATCGTGCGATTGCCGATCGTGACGCGGCGTTCCTGCATCGCTTCGAGCAGCGCGCTCTGCACTTTTGGCGCGGCGCGATTGATCTCATCCGCGAGCAGGAGGTTCGTGAAAACCGGGCCTTGATGCGTGCGAAATTCGCCCTTCGCCTGGTCGAGAATTTCCGAGCCGATGATGTCGGAAGGCAGCAGATCGATTGTGAATTGCACGCGGCTGAACTGCATGTCGATCGCGCGCGCCATGCAATTGACGAGCAGCGTTTTCGCCAGCCCCGGCATTCCCTGCAAAAGCAAATGCCCGCCCGTGAAAAGCGCGATCAGCAACCGCTCGACCACCGCATCCTGCCCGACGACCACCTGCGCCACGCGCTCGCGCACCGCATCGACAAAACGAACCGAGGAGAGAGTGCTCATGGGCGGGGGAAGTTGCCGGACGCGGCAGAGCGCGGCAAGCTTGAACGCTGCGAGATTCGGTGCCGGCGGAGTTGCAGTTTGACTCTGTGGCGATCAGCCTCCTCACACCCATGCACACCATGACACGTCTGCTCCTGTTTCTATCCGCCTTCATGCTCCTCGCGCCGGTGCGTGCCGTAGTACCACCGCCCGATATCACGCGAACAGAGGACGTGATCTACGGTCGCAAGTTCGGCGTTGCGCTGACGCTTGATGTTTTCCAGCCAACGAAAAGCGCGAATGGTCATGGCATCGTCTTTATGGTCAGCGGCGGCTGGCATTCCGCGCACGAGGCGATCAATGCTGGTTTCTACAAAGCCTTCCTCGATCGGGGCTACACCGTCTTTGCCGTAGTGCATGGCTCGCAGCCAAAATTCAACATCACGGAAATCGTGCCGGACATTCATCGCGCGGTGCGTTTCATCCGCTACAACGCGCGGGGGTGGGGCGTGAATCCCGATCATCTCGGCATCTGCGGCGCGAGTGCGGGCGGGCATCTTTCGCTGACGATGGGCACGCAGGGCGGGCCGGGAAAACCGGACGCGAAGGACCCGATCGACCGCGAGAGCAGCGCGGTGCAGGCAGTCGCGTGTTTCTTTCCGCCGACGGATTTTCTGAACTATGGGACACCCGGCGAGGACGCGGTAGGTGTCGGTGTTTTGAAGGATTTCAAAGTCGCCTTCGGTCCGCGCTCGGATACGGCGGAAGGCCGACAGCTGCTCGGCAAGGAAGTTTCACCGATCTATTTCATCACGGCACATCTGCCTCCGACGCTCATCGTTCACGGCGATGCGGACAAGCTCGTGCCGGTGCAGCAGGCGGAGAGTTTCGTCGCCCGCGCGACGGAGGCGGGAGCGAAGGCGAAGCTCATCGTGAAACCCGGCGCGGCGCACGGCTGGGCGGGGATGGAGACGGATTTGATCGCGCTCACCGACTGGTTCGACGAGCACCTGCGCGACGTGAAAAAGTAAGCGTCAGGCTGCCGCCGGTTCCGGCGCGACGATCTCGCCGAGGCGCGTTTTCAACTGCTCCAAACCTTCACCGCTGTTTGCGCTGACCTGGAAAATCTCGGTCGTCTTGTAGCGCCGCTTGAACGCCTTCAGTTTCTCCTTCGCCTCGGGCAAATCCATTTTGTTTGCCACCACGACCCACGGCCTTTCGCTCAGCTTTGGATCGTAAAGATCGAGTTCCTTCCGCAGCGTCTGCAAGTCGGCGAGCGGCTCGCGGCCTTCGCTCCCGGCCATGTCGAGCACGAAGACGAGCAGCTTGCAGCGCACGATGTGGCGCAGGAAATCGTGGCCGAGCCCGACGTTTTCATGCGCGCCTTCGATGAGTCCGGGAATGTCCGCGACGGTGATGCGGCGGTAGCCCGGCAGCTCGACCACGCCGATGTGCGGCGTGAGCGTGGTGAAGGGATATGGCGCGACTTTCGGATGCGCGTGCGAGATGCGCGTGAGCAGCGTGGATTTTCCGGCGTTCGGATAGCCGACGAGTCCGGCGTCCGCGATCTTGCGGAGTTCGAGGTAAAAGTAGCCGCGCTCCCCTTCCTCGCCTTCGGTGAACTGCGTTGGCACGCGGTTGCGCGAGCTTTTGAAATGAATGTTGCCGATGCCGCCCTTGCCACCCTGGCACAGCACGAATCGCTGCCCCGGCTGCGTGAGATCGACGACCATTTCGAGGTCATCGGGATTGATCGCGGCGGTCTTTTGTTTCGTCGGCCGGTCGCGCGCTTCGGGTTCGGGCGATTTGGAAAAGTCGATGTAGGTCGAGTTCGTGCCGTATTCGATGGATGGGTCGAGCGAGTAATCCGGCTCTTCTCCGGGGATGCGATAGACGATCGTCCCGACCGGTACTTTCACGATTTTATCCGGCGCGGTTTTTCCCGAGCACTGCCGCCCGCCGCCCTGCTGGCCGTTCTTCGCCTTCACTTTCGGTTCGTAGAAAAACGGCGTGAGATTGTCCGAATGCACATCCGCCTCCAGCACGATGCTGCCGCCGCCGCCGCCATCGCCGCCATCCGGCCCGCCCTTTGGCACAAAGGATTCGCGGCGGAACGAGACGCACCCGTGCCCTCCGTCGCCGGCTGAGGCAAAGATGCGGATGTGGTCGATAAACATGTCCGCGGACTTTCCGCGAGGGTTCGGCGCGTGTCGAGGGCGGATGCCAGCAGTGGTCCGCAGCCTAATAACTTTTGGAAGTCGCGATCTAACTTCGCTACACGCCCCGCCTCCTTTCAAACTATGCGATCCATCCAAGCCTTGCTCATCCCGGCCCTGCTCACGTTTACGACCCTGCCTGCCCTCGCGGCCAAGTGGGACGAGATGGATTACGGGCGGTTCCTCTCGGCGACGTTCACGAACTCCGAGGGAAAAACCACGCTCGACGGCAAGGGCTGCGCGACGAACAAAGGCGTGGCCGTGAAGCTTGGCAGCGATGCGCGGGCGGCGATGCTTTTCGATACGGAGTGTGTGCGCATGGCTGGCGGCTGGACGGGCGGATGGCTGAAATTGAACGGCGTGATTTTTGACGGAGGCCACGGTCCGAATCCCGGCCCGGTGGAAAAGGCGGACGTCTTCTTTCAGACGAATCCCGGCCCGGTTTGGAGCAAGGGCGGCGATTTCACCGATCCGCGCAAACTGCCCACCGGCCCCGGCGCGGCGAAGGTTCCGTTCGGCCCCATCCCGCGCGAGTGGGCGAAATACCGCGGGCTGCATCTGCACGGCGATCATGTCGTCTTCGAGTATTCCGTGGGCGATGCGGTGCTGTTGGAAATGCCGGACATCGAGAAGGTCGGTGATGCGGAAGTGCTAACTCGCACGTTTTATGTGCTGCAGAATGGCGCGGCGTCGAATCTGATTCTTGCGGAGACGACCATCGGTGTTCGCGATGGCGTTGCCACGATTCCGGCCGGTGGCGGAAGTGCCGTGGCGATTGCTGCGAAAGACGCGCCGAAAGGGGCGGAGATCGTGGCTGATGGCGCGCGCGCCGTGCTCAAGTTGCCGGCGTTTGCCGCAGGTCAGTCTTTCAAAATCGCGTACGCAAATCTGTCGGCTGTGGCCAAGGGCGTCTCGGCCCCCGCGGACTTGCGCGAGTTTACGAAGGGCGGACCCGCGCGCTGGACTGAAACACTCGCTACGAAAGGCACGGTCGCGAAGGTCGCGGACAAGCAGCCTTACGTCCTCGATACGATTGGCGTGCCGTTTGAGAATCCGTGGAAGTCGTGGATGCGCATCGGCGCGCTCGATTTCTTCGCGGATGGTCGCGCGGCGGTTTCGACGTGGAGCGGCGATGTGTGGATCGTGAGCGGGATCGACGAGAAGCTGGAGAACGTGGCGTGGAAGCGTTGCGCGACCGGACTCTTCCAGCCGCTCGGGCTGAAGATCGTGAACGATGAAATCCTCGTGATGGGTCGCGATCAGATCACGAAACTTCACGACAAGAACAACGACGGCGAGGCGGACTGGTATGAGAACTTCAACAACGACGTGCAAGTGACGCCGGGCTTTCACGAGTTTGCGTTCGATTTGCAGACCGATCTGGAGGGTAATCTTTACTTCACCAAAGGTGGCCCGGTGATGCCGGGGGGCAACGGCTGGGGACCGTTGAGCGATCACAGCGGATGCGTCTTCAAGGTATCCAAGGATGGCAGGAAGTTTGAAGTGTTCGCGACCGGTATGCGCGCGCCGAATGGCATGGGCGTGGGGCCAAATGGCGAAGTCTCCACCGGCGACAATCAAGGGACCTGGGTGCCAGTGGATTACATTCACTTCGCCAAACAGGGCGACTTTATCGGCGTGCCCGATCTCTCGCACCGAGTCCCGCCGCCGACCACCTACGACCCACACCTATGCTGGATCCCTTACAACTGGGATAACTCATGTGGTGGCCACGTGTGGGTCACGAGCGACAAATGGGGACCATTTCAGAACCGGATGCTCTATCTCTCCTACGGAAAATGCACGCTGTCCGGTGTGTTGCAGGAGCGCGTGGGCGACGTGCCGCAGGGCGGGCTCTTTAAGTTCCCGTTCAAGTTCGACAGCGGTGCGATGCGTCCGCGTTTCCACCCGATCGACGGCCAGCTCTATGTCACCGGGCTCAAGGGCTGGCAATCCGACGGTGCGAAAGACGCCTGCTTTCAGCGCGTGCGCTACACTGGCGAAACGGTGTGCATGCCACAGGATCTGCACGTCACCGACCGGGGCATCACGATTGGTTTCACGAGCCCGCTCGACACAGCCTCCGCTGCCGACGTGGAGAATTACTCGATCGAACAATGGAACTACCGCTGGACGCAAAGTTATGGCTCCGGCGAATACAAAGTCAGCGACCCACAGGAGAAGGGTCACGACCCGGTCACGATTAAATCGGTCGCGGTTTCCACGGATGAGAAAAGCGTGACGCTGGTGATCGACGGGCTGAAGCCGGTGATGCAGATGAAAATCACGCTGAATATCAAATCCGCCAATGGCTCACCGGTGCCAAAAGAGATCGCACACACCATCAACGTCGTGCCGCCGGACAATGCTCGTGGCAAGACCTATATCTCCGCAAAATAAGCAAACGCGTTTTTTTTGCATCCAGTCCTGAGCAGACGACGCATTACCACCCATGAAAATCCACACAATCATCCCTGCGGTCCTCGCCGGCCTCACCACCGCCCTTTCCGCAGCCACACCGGAACAAGAGAAAGCGTTCGTGGACAGCTACAAGAAAGCCTTCGAAGCAAAGGACACGAAGGCGCTCGACGCTTTCCTGCTTACTGACGGCGCGGCCCCGGATACGATCGAGTTTTTCAAGATGATGCAAAACTCCGACGCCGGTGGAAAAATCTCCAGCATCGAACTGGTGACGCCATCAAAAGAGGAGTTGGCGAAGTACTCGAAGCCCATGGAGATGGCTCCAGGGAAGAAGTATAAGATGCCGATTCAGCCGACCAAACAACTAGTCATCGTCATCGAAAAGAAGGATGGCGACAATGTGAGCAAGGTCACCACGAAGAAGCCCGTGGCCGAGAAAAACGGCAAGCTGGTGATCCCGGTTCCGGTGCCTGCCAAGTAGCCCGCCGCGACCGCTCCAACTCGGGATGCGATCGGACGATGCTCGGAGAGGGCAGTGGCCACGAAAAGGTGCAGAGCGCGCACGCTGCCCGGGGCACCGTCACTCCCGTGCGATGGCAGCATTCACAGGATGCGTGAAAGTGCGGCCTGCGGCGAAGGCGTCCCTTTCGAGATTTCGCGGTCATGCCTGGTGGCTGCGATGCGCTATGGCGCGACGGCTGGCTGCGGGAGGAAGCGGTAGAAGCGCTGCTCGAAATCCCCGGCGTTCACGTCCACGAATTCATCGGCTTCCTCACCGGAATCCACCGTGCCGATCTGCTCCCAGTTCACGAGATCAGTCGAGGCTTCGACGTTGTATTTTGGCGGCGCGGCGGGCGCGTTTGCCGGAGCGGGTGTCGGCGAGGGCGGGCGTGTCACGACGACGTGGAATCTTCTCGGCAGCGTGCCGAACCGGATGAACCGGGCGCGCTCGCCGCGGGTCAAAGGTGCGATATAGGTATCGCGAATGGTGACGCCCGCGGAATTCTGCATGGTGGTGGAAGCGCCGAGCGCGTAGGCCGGCGGCTCCACATCCAGCGGCGGCGTTTGCAAAATGAGCGAGACGCTTTCGATCGTCTCTACCACGACATCGTCGATCGGGTTCACGACGATCGCGGCCCGGTCGGCGCCGGCGGGAATGACGATGCTGCCGGGCAGCGTGACGTAGTCCACGCCATTCGTCGCCGAGCCGCTGACGGTGTAGCTCACGGTGACGGCGTCCGTAATACTGCCGCTGCGGATGACACTGAAAGAAGCAAGACGGCTGGGCGCGGTGGCGTCTTCGTAACCCTGCGCATCGACGGCAGTGATGCGCACGATCGGCGTGCCCGCAGGCAGCGTGGCATCGCGAATCTGGAGGCTCGCGACAGTGCCGGCTCCGAGCATGTAGCTGGATGGGCTTGGCAGCGGGATCGTCGGCGGAAGCAGGGAGATTTGGATGAGTTCGGCGGGCTCCGAATACAGATCGAAGATCGGCGCGATGACGACATCCACGCTGGTCGCGCCCGCCGGGATCGTGGCGCTGCCGCCGATGGCGGTGAAGTCGATGCCATTTTGGGCACCGGCGACGCGCGCGGTGATGACGGTCGGGCGCGGCGGCGCGCTGATCGCGAAATTCACCGTGAGCGGCAGCGCCGTCGGGCCGTTGCGCGCGATGGTGAAAACGCCAGGATTCGCTGTGGCGCTCGGCGCGGTTTCCTCGGCGTCGGAGTCCGTCGTGGCGAGCGTCACGATCGAGAACGGCGCGGGCACCGTGTCGTTGTCGAGGATCGTCGCGGTGGCCGTGCGGACGGTGCCGATGTCGAACTGAAAATTGCGCACCGGGATCGCATTCGGGTCCACGTGAAAGCCACCCTCGGTGAATTGCACAATGCCTTCAAAAGTCTGCTCATCGATCACGAATGGGTAGGAAATCGTGAGCGTCAAAGTTTCCGGCCCTTCCAAATGCAGATCGTCCACCGGCGTCACCACGATTTCGACACGCGTCGTTCCCGCCGGGAAAAATGCGTAACCATAGTCGGTCGGGCCGGTGAAGATATTGATCGGCCAGTTAGTTAGACTATAGCTAGATGGCAGTGCGAAATCCAAGCCGGGTCCGGGACTCGTTAGACGATAGAAAACATACTGGTCGATCGGCATCGGCGCATCGACCGTGATGGCGAAGACTGCGGGATTCGGCGTGCCGCCTTCCACCACCTCCGCCGCCTCGGCATCCTCCGCAGTTACAGTCATGGTCGGGTAAGTGTAATTCACCGTCGTAGTCACGAGCGTGGAGTAACCGATGACTCCGCTGTTATCGGTAGCCTGGACCGCGAAACGGTGAACGCCGCCGTAGGCATTCGGCATGGTGAAAGAACCCGCGTACACCGTGCCTGGCGCGGGCGGCGTGGGGTAGCCCGTCGTGCCAGTCGTGACGAGCCGGGTCCCATCGTAGATTTTGTAGCTCACGATGTGGCCGTTCACATCCGAAGCGGTAAAGGTGATCGGCAGCGAGATCGGCGTCGCATTTGGTACCGTCAGGCTGCTGCCATTTACCGGAGCGGTGATCGTCACGCTCGGCGGCGGCGGGATGTCCTCGCTCACGATCGTGACGCTCGCCGCGACGGAGCTGCCGAGCACGTAAGCCTCGGGCGGATGCGGCACAGCGAGCGCGCTCGGGTGCGGCACGAGGGTCAAAGTCACCGTCTCATGACTCTCGACGAGCGGATCATTGATCGGCGCGATCGGCACATCCACAAACGCGACGCCCGCCGGGATCGTGGCGCTCGCGGGCGGCGGCGTAAAATCCGCGCCGGGCGTCGCCGTGCCGCCGATCGTGTAAGGCACGACGATGGCGACATTGATATTGTTCGAGCGGGAAATCCGGAACGCCGCCGGGTCCGTCCCCGCCACCGTCTCCGTGCCCACGGCATCTATAGTAGTGAGGTCCACGATGACACGCGGCGCGAGCAGCGGATCTTCGTTGTCGAGAAGGTTGAGGTCCACGCGATCATTGCCACCGATGGTGTAAGGCACGGGCAACCCGGCGGACGTTTCCTCTTCGAGTTCGATGCGCAGCGCCTCCGTCCCCTCGGTCAGCCAGTCATCAATGGGAACAACGGCGATGTCCAACTGTGCGCTCCCGGCGGGGATTGTGGCAAAGCTGCCGGCATTCGGATTCAGCGTGTAGTCCGTCGCCCGCACGGCGATGCCCGTGATTTTCAACCAGACCGTGAGCGCCGCAGCCGTGCTACCCGTGCGGGTGATGCGGACGCCGCCGGGATTCGCGATCTGGCCCGCCCGCGTCTCGGCGATGCTGGTGTCGGTGGCGGTGAGGTTGACGGAGGTTTGCGCGGAGGCTTGTGCGCACGCGACAGCGAGAGCGCACGCGCCTAGGAGAAGTCGGATCGTTTTCATAGAGGCTTAGTTTAGGATGACGGGGATGCCGGGGGGCCGAAACACTGGAAGGTCAGTTCAGTTAGAAAGATCACTGTTCCGGGAACTTTCTGGCAACCATCCATTCGTAACAGTTCTGATACACTTCCCGCGCGATCCGCCCTTGCCCGCGTGATTTCGATCATCTTTGACATTGCGCCGCGGACTGGATTTTCCAGCATCATCAGCGCGATGAAATTCCCCGCGCTCGCCCTTCTGCTCACCTCTGTCGCGGGGCTGCACGCGCAAACGCTGCGCGTCCCGCAGCAGGCGGCCTACGATAGCTGGATGCTCGCCACCGCCGGTCGCGTGCCAGGGCCGGAGGAGTTGCAGTCGCTGCCAGGCTTCACCGTCGAGGTCGTGCGCGTGGCCGCGCCGGAGGAGGATTCGTGGGTTGGCATGACTTTCGACGAGCGCGGTCGCCTCATCGTCGCGAAGGAAAAACGGGGGCTGCTCCGCTTCACGCTGGAAGGTGCGGGCGTTGCGAAGGTGGAAGTCATCGACGACACCCTGCTCGAATGCCGCGGCCTGCTTTGGGCGCACAAAAGCCTTTACGCCAACGCCAACAACTCGAAGGCACTCCACCGCCTGCGCGACACGGATGGCGACGATCGCTTTGACGAGACGCGTGTCATTTTCAAAACCGACGGCGGCGTCGGCCACGGGCGCAATCATCTGCGGCTCGGTCCCGATGGCTTCATTTACGTGGTGCATGGCGACGACCCCGAGCCCGCCGATGCGCTACTCGCGCCCGCGTCGCCGTACCGGCATTGGGGCGAGGATCGGCTCGTGCCCGGACGCCGCCCCGCCGGACGCACGAATGTCGCGCGCACCGGCCACGTCCTGCGCCTCGATGCCGACGGAAAATACATCACGCGCCTCTGCGGCGGGCTGCGCAATCCGCTCGATCTCGACTTCAATCGCGACGGCGAAATGTTCGTGTACGACGCCGACATGGAGCGTGACATCGGCCTCGCGTGGTATCGCCCGACGCGCGTCCTGCACATCGTCTCCGGCGGCGAATACGGCTGGCGGCACGAGCTGTCGTGGCCGCTCGGCGCGGAGGATAATTTGCCCGCCGCCGCGGACATCGGCCTCGGTTCGCCGACCGGCGTCACGTTCGGATACGCCGCGCAGTTTCCGCCGAAATATCGCGAGGCGTTCTTCATCGCCGACTGGTCGTATGGCCGCATCCTCGCAGTGTCGTTGCGGCCCGAGGGCGCGAGTTATCGGGGTGAAAGCGAGACGTTCCTCGCGGGGCGACCGCTCAATGTGACGGACCTCGTCATCGGTCCCGACGGCGCGATGTATTTCATCACCGGCGGTCGCCGCACCCAGTCCGCGCTCTACCGAGTGCGCTACACCGGCGCGGAATCGACCGTGTCCGCGCCGCCCGTGGAGCCTTATGAAACCAGGGCTTTGCGGGCGCTGCGTCGCGATTTGGAAACGCTGCATGGCGGTCCGGTCGCGGGCAGCGCCGTGACGGCGTTCGCGCAACTCGCGCACGCGGATCGCTGGGTGCGCTTTGCCGCGCGCGTCGCGCTCGAGGCTCAGCCGTTTGGTGAATGGCGCGAGCAGGCGCTGCAATCGGCGGTGCCCAGCGCGTGGCTGGCGTTCGCGCGCGTGGGCGGGACGGACGACCTGTTTGCGTTGCTGCGCCGGCTTTCGACGATGGGCATGGGAGCGATGGATGCGGATGCGCGCCGGCAATTTCTCCGCGCGATCGAACTCGCCCTCGCGCGGCTCGGCGCGGTGGACAAAGTCATCGACGCCGATCTCGAAACCGCGCTGCGCCGCGCCCTCGCGCCCGCCTTCCCGACGAAGGACCGCGAACTGAATCGCGAACTCTGCCGCCTGCTCGTCTGGCTGCGCGATGACAGCGTGCGCGCGAAAACCGTCGCGCTGCTCACGCCCGAGTTGCCGCCGGAAGACACGGGTTTTTTCCTTTTCCTGCTTCGCCATGTGACGACCGGCTGGACCCTCGCGGAGCGTCGCGCGTGTTTCGAGGCATTGCGCCGCGCCGAGGCATTTCCCGGCGCGAATCTTTACGTCGAACTGCTCCAGCGCGCCCGCGCCGATCTCGTCGCCGCGCTCGACGACGACGAGAAGCGCGACCTCGCCGGGTTGCTCGCGCCCGCCGCGCCGCCCGCGCCGCCTACCGCGCCATCTGCGAAATTTGTCCAAGCGTGGAAACCGCAGGATTTCCACGACGCCCTCCGGACACCGCTCCGTGCGCGCAATTTCAAATCGGGACGCGACGCGTTCACCGCATCCGGCTGCATTGCCTGCCATCGCATCGTCGGCAACGAAGCCACGCTGCGCTCCATCCTCGGCCCCGACCTCACCGCCGTCGGCGCGCGCTTCGGCCCCGAGGCGCTGCTCCTGCACACGCTCGAACCGTCGCTCATCATCGACGACAAATACCGCCAGCCCGACGCGCCAAATCTTTCCCTCATGCCGCCAGGCCTCCTCAACACGCTCGAGCGCGAACAAATCCTCGACCTCCTCGCCTACCTCGCCTCCGGCGGCGACGTGACAGGTGCCGCGTTCCAGTGATCGCTCAGCCTCGCGAACACACGGCGCAGGTGCCCCCGCGCGTCACTCCTTCACCTTCACCCGCTCGATGTGCGCGCCGAGGCCGTTGAGCTTTTCGTCGATCATCTCGTAGCCGCGGTCGATGTGGTAAACGCGGTTCACTTCCGTGATGCCTTCCGCGTGCAGGCCGGCGAGCACGAGCGCGGCGGAGGCGCGGAGATCGCTGGCCATCACGGGCGCGCCGCTCAGTCGCTCGACGCCTTTGATGATCGCCGTCGCACCGTCGAGTTGTATGTCTGCGCCCATGCGTTTGAGTTCCGAAATGTGCATGTATCGCTGGGGAAAGATCGTTTCCGTGATGACGCTGAGCCCCTGGCTCTTGCAAAGCAGCGCACACATCTGCGCCTGCATGTCGGTGGGAAAACCGGGATACGGCTCGGTCGTGATCTGCACGGATTTCGGTCCGCCATTTCCAAAAACCGTGAGCGTCTCGCCCGCGGACTCGATCCGGTAACCGGCCTCGCGCAGCTTGGCGGAAGTGGCTTCGAGATGAATCGGATTTACGCGCTTCAGCGTTACTTCCGTCCCCGCGATCGCGGCCGCGACCATGAACGTGCCGGCCTCGATGCGATCGGGGATGACTTCGTGTTCCGCGCCGTGCAATTCCTTCACGCCTTCGATGATGATGCGCCGCGTGCCCGCGCCTTCGATCTTCGCGCCCATCGCGTTGAGGAAATTGGCAAGGTCCACGACCTCCGGTTCCGCCGCCGCGCTTTCGATCACGGTGATGCCGTCGGCGAGCACCGCGGCCATCATCACGTTATCCGTGCCGAGCACGGTCGGCCCTTGTTTCCCGCGAAGATGGATCACGCCGCCTTTCAACTCGCCCGCGAAGACTTTCACATTCCCCTGATCGATCCGATGCGACGCGCCGAGTCCCTCGAAACCTTTCAAATGCAAATCAATCGGACGATCGCCGATCACGCAGCCGCCCGGCAGCGAGACGGTCGCCTCTTTCTCCCGCCCGAGCAGCGGCCCTAGCACGCACACGGACGCGCGCATTTTCCGCACGATGTCGTAAGGCGCGGTGGTTTTAATGGTCTCGGCTTTCACCGTCACCACGCCGCTCGCGCGCTCCACCTGCGCGCCGAGATGCGAGAGGATTTGCAGCAGGTAATGGATGTCGCTCAAGTCGGGGACGTGATCGATCACGCACTGCTCGCGCGTGAGCAGCGTGGCCGCGAGGATGGGCAGCGCGGAGTTTTTGGAGCCGCCGATTTTGACCGAGCCCGAGAGCGAACGGCCACCGTGAACGAGAATTTTATCCATATTTTGCGAAGGCGAAACGTTGGCGACCTTGGTAGTCGGCGCGCGGGCGGATGTCTTGGAAATTGTGCGCCGGAGGACCGACGACAGCAAAAAAATTGCGCGTTGACTTTCACATCAGCGCGCCATCTTGCGTGGAGAAAGAAATGCCCGACTGCGAATCAGATCACCATCTGCGTCGCCGGATCGCTCCAGTCGCTGGTTCCGCCAGAACTCACCGCATTCGCCGTCACCTGATACACCACGCCCGGCGTCAGCCCGGCGAAGGTATGGCTCGCCGCCGTCGTCTGCGCCGTGAACACCGGCGCGGCGGGCGAGGTCGCCGTCGTCACGCGCCAGTTGTATCCTCGCGCGCATTAGGATTTTAAGTTTCCGAAGAACTGGAATCTAAGGGTGAGAAGGGAGTCGAGTTCAGCCTTGGCGACGCCGTTGACATCGCGCAGGCCATCATCGATGGCAGCGCGGAACTTCTCAAAGTTGTCATAGT
>JANNWY010000313.1:0-41623 GCA_031409335.1 Chthoniobacteraceae bacterium
CGAGCGCCACGTAGGCGGGATTCCAGGCGAGGCTTCCCACCAGGAGCGTGAGGCTGCCGGCCGTGGCGGTGGCGGGGACATTCAGGAGCGGGGGCAGGAACGAATAATCCTCGATGATGAGCGCGCTGTAAGGCGCGTCGGCGAAGTCGCCCCAGGTGGCAAGCGTCCTGCCATTGTCGAATGGGTAGAGGGAAAAGGTGTCGCCTGCGGAGACGGTCGCGCCACCGCCCGCGGTGGGACTGATGGGATAATGGATCGGCCAGGTGACGAGACTGTTATCGCCGAGCATCCAGCCGCTCGCGCCCGTAAAGCCGCCGTCCAGATCGCCGGAACTTTCCAGAGAGTAATAGTAACCGGGCTCCAGCGTGAACCGCAACTCGCCCGTGCCGGGTGAGAGGGGGACGAGTTCGAGGGTGAACTGCGCTCGTGCGGAAACGCTGGCGAGGAGGAGAGCAAGGCAGACGTAAATATGTCGGAAGGGGAATTTCATGGGGTTGGGAAGAGCGAGTGATCCGTGGACAAAAAGGCCCGAGGGGAGGTGAAGCTTAACGTGCTTCTCATAGTATTCCAAATTGTGTGCCGCTCGCGCTCAAGACATGCAAGCGTGAATTCCGAAGATATTCCGCATCTGGAATGACCTGCACCACATCACTTCAGCTTGCCCAGCGCGCTCGACAAGCATCTTGGAATCTTTCTCCGCAAGACACGCGGGGAGATGACGTTTGCGGCATTCTCCCGCAAGACGGGCCTTCCACCTTCGACCCTTCACCGTTTGGAAAGCGGCGAGCAGAGCCTCACGCTCGGTAGGCTCCAGCAGTTGATGGTGCGTTTGCGCGTGCGGCTGGCGGATATCTATCCCGCTGAGTGGCTTCACCGGCGGAAGGTTCTGCGGTAACGCCACACCAGTCATTGCTGTCTCTTCGGAGATTCCGTTACGGGCCAGTCAATTTCAGATGGAAATACCGCAAGCCAGGCGGCGCGGGAAGGCTGAGGTCGCGCACCTTCCACGAGACGGAGCCGTTCGGACTGTTCACGGGGCCGATCATGGTCGCGATGCTTGCGGCGCCATTGCTCCACGCCGCGAGATCGCTCGAAATCTCGGGCACCGAAGTGGCCTCGGTGGCGCCGGCGTTGAGGCGGTATTGAAAGGTGAGGTAGTCCGTTCCGCTGAGGTTTTCGATCTGCGCGATCGGCGCGGCGAGTTCGCCATCGGGATAGCCGGGCGCGCAGCCGAGGCAGTATTCGGCGTAGTTTTTCAGGCCGTCGCCATCGGGATCGGCGAGCGGCCCGGAGATCGCGGGATTTGCGGCGTCGGTGGCATTGAAAACGAGGAGCTTCCACGCGGCGTAGGTGAGCGGGCGCACGCTGCCGCCCGGCATTCCGCCGGGCTGCGCGCACGCCGTCCAGCTCGCGGGATTGGCGTGATCCGGCGCGGTCGCCGGGGCGATGAGCATGAGCGATGGGCCGTAGCCGTCGGCGGATTTCGGCCATGGTTTTGCGGTGTCGTAGCTGAACGATTTGATCACCGTGGCGGGTGTGCCGCTGCGTTGCAGGATGATTTGTTCGCCGCCGTTGTTGAGGCCGCCGCCGTATTCGCCCGCGATCATGCCATCGTAAGTGAACCCATAACGCGCGCGGAAGGCGTCGCGATTTTTCACCACGAGCGCGGAGGCGCCGGGAGCGATCGCCAGGACGGAGCCGGTGGCGAAGGTGAAGGTGACGCCGGTGGTGAACACGAGTTCGCGCAGATCGAGCGGCGTGGTCCCGATGTTGGTCAGGCGGATGAATTCAAAATCATTCGCATCCGTGTAGGTCGCGGCCTGCTCCGCCGCGCTCGGTTCCGGCGGGTGATACATGATTTCGGAGACGACGAGCGTGGCCGGGGTCGGCTGCGCCGCGCCGGGTTCGAAGAACGCGCCGGTCAGCGCGCTCCACTGGCCGTTCGTGTTTCTGACGCGCGAGCGGATCGTGACGAGATCATTCAGCGTGACTGGGCCGCTATAGATCAGCGCGCTCGGCGAGACGCCGCCGCCGGGCAGCCGGGGGTCCGAGCCGTCGATCGTGTAGTAGATGATGCTGCCAGCGGGTGCGGTGCTCAAGATGACGAGCTGATAGCCTGCCGCCACCGCGCCGCCGAACTGGCTGAAGGCTGGCGGGAGCGTCGCGGGCCACAAAAGCGAGTTTGGGAAAGATCCGGCGCTGGTGCTGAAGAGATAGGCGCGGCGGCCATTGGCAGCGTTGACGTGGCTGTTGTACCAGCTTTCGTCGAGCGTCTGGCCCGCGATGTAGGTCAGCAGCGGCTGGACCTGCGCCTTGAAGGTGTCCTTGAGTTGCTTAAAGCGGTGGTTCGTCCCGCGATCGTCGAGCACACCGGCGTTGAAGTAGTGTTTGTTGATGCGATCGGCGCACAGGAGCTTGAACTCCGGGCTCGCG
The DNA here is from genome assembly GCA_031409335.1 of Chthoniobacteraceae bacterium. GTDB lineage: Bacteria > Verrucomicrobiota > Verrucomicrobiia > Chthoniobacterales > Chthoniobacteraceae > JANLQB01. The sequence continues at coordinate 2,434 of JANNWY010000313.1, forward strand.
TAGAGCCGCTTGAAGATGTCGCCGCACTCCGTGCTCGTGCCGAGGAGCTTGCCGTTGATCGTGTCATAGTTCACCGCTTGCCCAAATCGCCCAAAGGCACCCTCCACATCCCATTCCACCATGCGATACCGCCCTGTCGGTGATCGCTCGCGGAAAGCCGCCCAGTTGTTATTCGGCCAGTCGTTGTTGTTGATGTAGATATTGTGCAGGAAATAGTCGGCGACATTCGTCACATCGAGGAAGTTTTGGACGTTCTGATAGTTCGCCAGCGTCGTGAGGTTCGCGTTGAGCGCGGTTTGCATCGAGTTCCAAAACGTCGCATCGCCATCGACCTGCTCGCCGATGTAGCGCACGTCGAATTCAAATTCCGTCCGGCAGTGCGCCTTGAACAGATCGTTCCGCAGCCGCTCGGTGGTGTTGAACATTCCCTTGAACGAGCCGTTCACATAAAGCGTGTTGATCGTCCCCGTCGGCTGCACCCACCCCATGTCGCGGAACAGCCGCCGCCCCACCTCGTCGATGAGGAATGGATTGAGAATGTCGTTTTTTCCCGCCCGGATGCGCAGTCGCGAGTAACCGATCACATCATTGTTGGGGATGAGATTGGTATCCTTCACCTCCGAATTCCCGTAGTCACCGCGCCAGTAGAGATTGAACGACGGCTTCTGGGTATGATCGCTGGTCCACGGCGAAAGGGAGGTCTGGTTTAACACCAAAAGCGGACGCGAATACGGGCTCGATGAAATGCGCACACCCACATCTTCCCGCCAGCCATCGCGACCGTCGGGATAAGCCCACTCCGCGCTGATGCGCCGCTCAAACGCATCGCCGCGGCCCAGCGGGATATTGTAGGAGTTCGGCCCGTTGCCCGTCCACGCTCCGTTCGATCCCGTGTACGTGCCGCCGCTGATCGCCATGATCCCCATTGGCAGGAAGAACGAGCGCCCCGCATTGCCGGTGAAAAACAATGCCGGCACCGTCTTCAGCGCCGCCACCGCGTCGAGCAGGTAGTTGCGCGTTTTGATGTTCGACGGGATGCGCCCGCTCAGGAACGCCCGCGCGCGATACACGAGCGCCGACTTGTGATCCACCGGCGGCGTCAACGTGATCGGCGCGGTGTAAACCGTGCCGGTCGTCTCGGTCGGGTCACTGCCATCGGTCGTGAACCGGATCGTCGCGCCGCTGGTCGCGCAGACCATTCGCAGCGTCTGCGAGCCGGTGTAAAAGCCGCCGGGGAAATCCGTGACGCCATCCGCCTTGTAAAAATCCGGTGTCTTCACGCGATCGGAGGAAAAAATGCCCGTGTTTGCCGCGCGCGGCGTTGCCGTATCGAGATAGCCGTAAGCGCCCGTCCCAGCAGGATCGCGGCCCCAAGTGTGAAACGAATCCTGATCCGGCACGCTGGAAACCGCACTCTGGAGGGTGCCGCCCGCGTCGTAGAGGCCGACAAATTCTCCGGTCGAGGACAGCGAAAAATTCGTGTGCAGATACGTCGCCGTGCCGTTTGCTTCGTTCCGATTGTCGCACATCACGATCAGGTAACCGTTGGCAGGAATCGTCGCGCTCGCGGGGAATTTCCATTTCGCGGGCAGCCCGCTGTCATCGCTCAGCGACCAGTTCGCGAGACTCACCGGCGCCGCGCCGAGGTTGCGCAATTCCACCCAATCCTGAAACGCCTGCGGATTATCATAGTCATCCTCCTCGCCGGGCGGTGGCGGGAAGCCGGACGTGACGAGCGCGGGATCGTAAAGCCCGCCGCTCGGCTCCGCGATTCCGACGAAAACCTTCCACGCCCCGCCGGCTGACGCGGATGGGACGAGCGTGACGATGGCGCCGGGATCGGCGCCGTTGTAGGTCACCTCGAAATTGTCGATCGAGAACGAGCCGCCGGTCGGGCCCGCCGCGGTCGTTTTTGGGAATGCAGGGACGAAAGTGACGGATGCGTTCAGGTTCAAATAGTCCATGAACCGCTGTTGGTTCACGCCTTGATTGAGCGTCACTTGATAGCTCCGCCAGCGCAGTAAAACCGGATCGTCGATCGAGATGATGTCGCCCAGCGGCGCAAGGTTTGGGCAGACGAAAGTGATCTGGAAAGCGTTCGTCACGGCAGCATTCAGCGCGGTGCGAAACGCCTCGATGTTCGCAGCCGCGGCGAACTCGAACGAAGCGTTCTGCCAGGTTCCATTTCCCGTGATGCTCCCGAGATTCGCGCGGTTTCCCGTCGAGCCGCCGATTGGTTCGGCGTAAAGCTGCACCGTCACACCCGCCGGGATCTTCGTGGCAATCTGGAGCGATATGTCGGCGAGGTCCGCTGGCGTGATGCTGCCGGCGACCCAATTGAAGACTCGCATCCCCTGAAGGCTGAAGCCCCATGGTCCTCCCGTCTCCGCCACATCCGTCACATCGCACCGGAGAAAGCCTGGGGAACCATTGAAGCCCGCACCGGGGGTGTTGTCCTCGGTCACCCGAAAAGTGAAACCAGTCAGCGCAGGATCGCTGTTGAGGACGACGGTCGAAATCGGCGTGCCGGTCACCAAATCCGTGGCGGCACCCGACCCATCCACCGTGCGGGAAAAGGATGCGCCAGTGGAAGCGCCAAAGGATCGCGCGGGCTCCTCCTCGGCCTCGGCAGTCCGCAGCGTGTTGCTCAAGCGCACGTCATCGAGCAGCACACCCTCGCCAGCGGCAAAACTCACGCCATCCCAATAGCAAGTCAGCTTCACCTTCTTGCCCGCCGACCCCTGTGTGTTGAGCTTCGCGCGCAGCGCCTCGGAACCCGCCAGATCGCTCAGGGCAGCGGTGTAGGTCTCCCAATTTCCCGTGCCGACCAACGTCCCGACAGTCGCGGCAGCCGGCGGCGTGGCGGTCGAGTTCGGTTCGATATAGAACGCCATCCTTCGGCCCGCCGGCATTTTCCAATTGAAGCTCAACCGCGACCGCTGAAAGTCCGCGACGATAATATTCGGCGGGTTCCAGTTGTTGGCGGTAATCCCGGTGATGCCGAACCCGAGGGAATCGATCGTCGTAGGCAGCGGATCGAATGTGACGGAAAGGACTCCCGTGGTCCCGCCTGGCCCCAGGCCAGCCGTGTTGTCTTCCTTCAGGGTGATCTGGCCGCTGCGCACGCCGGGCCCGATCTTCAACTCGTAGTTCCCGGTCGTGATCGTGCCCCCCTGCGTCGCCGTCGTCCCGCCCGCGGCGTCGATGATTCTTCCAAAGAAGCCACCGGTGGCGGAGCCATTCACCCCCGCGATCACCGTCGTCCAGTTGTAGAAATCTGATCCGCCCAGCGGCAGGCCGACCGTGGGAAAGCCATCGACGCTGCTCGCGGCCAGATCGAGCACCGGATCGAGGCGCAATCCGAACTGCACGTCGCCCGCCGTGCGATAGCGAAATTTGAGAGTCGTGCTCGTCAGCGCCGGAAGGCCGATACCGCCGGGAGACCAGGCGTTTGCCATGGAAACTGCGGGCCCGTGCAGCGTCACGCCGCGGTTGGTCCCGGTCTGGGCGAACGCATACTCGATCCCTCCCGAACCACTCAAGCCCGCGCCCTGCTTTTCCGCCGAGATGACCTGAAGACTCGTCCAAGTCGTGTTGCTCGTCGGATCTGCCGCCGCCGCCAGCCACCCGCCCGCTGCCGGAATCCCGGTGCCCACATTGCTCACCGACACACCAGACCTCGTATGCGCGCGGGATGCGCCGTTCGCCGTCGTGAAATCATAGGACGCCTTGGTCAGCGCGATGTTCGCCGTGGACGTGACCACCTTCAGTCCCGCGTTGATGCGAAAGTTCGTATCGACCTTGTAATTGTGCGCCTGCACCGTGAGCAGATTCGTCCCCGGCACGAGCAGCGTGTTCGCGGCAGCGAGCGTGTAATCAATGAGTCCAGTGCTACTCGCCGTATTGTAGGCCACCTGCGAGGCATACATGAAGTGCTTGGGCGGCCCGCAATTCACGCGCTTCACTTCCACGCCATTGATATAAGCCACGAACCCATCATCCGAATCCACCTGCAAGATCAACGGCGACGTCAGCGCTGCCTGTGCCGGCGTCACGTCGAACGTCTTCCGCAGATAGAGTGACGGCGTTTTGTTCAGCATCGCCGCTTGCAGATTCGTATTCACGGTCGTGCCCCAGCCCGCGGGCAGATTGCCGCTCAACCACCCAGCGTCGTTAAACGCCTGGGAGTTCCACCGATGGCCCGAGCCAAGACTCGGCGTGCCATCCGCGCTCCACAGCAAGACCCGCTCGCTCGCGGCGGATGCGACTTCATTGATGACCACCTGGCCGCTGGCGCGGGAAAGCAGGGCAGCGGCGAGGATTGTTACGAAAGTTCGGAACATGTTTTGGGGACGGGAATAGGAAAAGGGAAGCGGACGGCTTTGTTGAGGATCGACGCAAAGATCGCATTTGCAATTGCGACCGCTGCCGATAGTCGGGAAAGGTCAACGGTGATCCGGACGCACGTGGCAGTGCTAAAGCAAACGAAGCGCACGTTTTCCGAAGAGGCCATCATGCAGCTCTTCATCCACCTCTAGTGCAAAATCCGCCACCGCGAGGAAGCCGGCCTCGGCAACCGCGTCTCCGCCGCCCGCTACCTCCACGACCTCGCCGCCGCAGGCCTCGTGGCCAAAGTGAAAGCCGGCAAGGAAATCCTCTTCGTCAATGAGAGGCTGGTGAAGCTGCTGGCGAACTGAGGGGGAGAATCTCGCGGATCCGATCTGAAATACGCGGGACAGAATTCTTGGAGCCGCATATTTCCCCTTGCGCCTAATATACGACATGTAGTATCGCTGTAGTATGAGTATTCACCTTTCGATCAAGGCCACCGGACTAAACATCTCAGCAAATCTTCGTGATGATGCGCTTGGGGCTCTCATTCAGTTAGTTCAAGAGAACCGCGATGAGAGCGTCGCCGCGCAATCACCGCCGATGGACATGGCTACCGAGAACAACACCACAATGAACGCTGGAGTGGCCCGAACATTGACGGGGCACAACAACGAGCAAGCCATCAAAGAGTTCCTCAAGGACCACGGCGCGGCGGAACTCTTAAATCGTCTCAAATGGGACAGTTTCCCGGAAAAAATCCTGCTACTCGGAGCTTGGTATGAATCCCGCGGCGGAAGCACGCCGTGGCGTAGTTCCGACATGGATGAAACCTTCAAGCAGGCGAAAGAGAGCGCCCCACGCAATTTCCCCCGTGACATCAAGAATGCAATCAAGTCCGGCTGGATACATGCGGAAACCCCCCGCACCTACGCCATCACGCGTAGCGGATGGAACAGGATCGGTCAGGCGACGGAGAATCTGGAGCAATGAGTTCAGCCAAGCCCAAGTCCAGCTTCCGCGTTCTCCCGCTGCCCGTCGTGCAACGGGACGCGAAGAAGCTGCTCACCGTGCGACAGCTTCGGGAGGGCATTGCGTTAACCAAAGGGCTGCGCCACTATCCCACCATATCCGGTTTGAGCATCGGGCGGTGTGGCGAAGGGATGGAACTGCGACTCGAATCCCCGGCCATCAATCCGCAGGGATGGCTGCGGGCGATCTTCTGGGTGCATGAGAAAAGCCTCACAATATACATAGTCGACCTTTTCTGGAAAAAGACGAACAAAGTGACAATCGCGGATTTGCATCGCGCAAATCATCGCATCCGCCAACTCCGGGCGGCACTGGCCTGATTGGCTACGGGATCAAGGCCGCGACATCCACGCCGAATGCGCGGGCGAGTTTTTGCAGAGTTTTTTGCTGCGGGATGTGCTCGCCAGACTCAATGACCGCGACGTAGCTACGAGACAGGCCGGAATTGCGGGCGACATCGGCTTGGGTGGCGAACCCCGCCTTGGCGCGCAAGGAAAAATACGACTTGAGGAAAGCGTTCGTCTTTTTGGTCGCGGCGGCATCGGCCCTGGCAAATCCGGCGTCAGTCGCTTTCAGCTTTTGCTCCCACTGCCCGAGGTCCTCCGTGGGAAGTTCGAGCGGGTTGTTGGCGCTGATTTCCTCGAGTGTCCGGAGGATATTCTCCTTTTCATCGGGATCCGTCTCCCGGTCGAATTCGAAGCAGAGTTCGACAATCGAGGCGGTTCGCTCCCGTTCCGCTTCGAGCGCGGCGGAGCCTGCAATGCGCTTGAGGGCGGCACGCAATTTTGGATGCTGCCGCAGGGTGCGTTCTCCTAAATGTTTTTCCGCTACAGTTTCGAGGACACTCATAAATCGCTGTGGAACAATATGGAGCTATTTGAAACAGTTTCGAGCTTTTTATAGCAAAACCTATGCAACACGACTCCCTCAAAGCCGATTCACGGAGCGGGAGCCCTGCGTGCGGCGGGATCGGGTGCCCGTGGTTTCCATTTGGAAAGCCGCCGGTGATGCGGCACGGTGAACTCGCCATGTTTCCCGCGCTCGCCTTCCGCATTTTGAAAAGCACCGATCCGCGTCTGCTCGGAAAATTCATGTGGAATTTCGGGGTGAAGGGGCTGCTGTCCGTCGAGAAATTCAAATCGCGGATCAAGCGTGGCGAATACTTCCCGCCGTTCCTTTACCTCTCGATCCTGAACTCCTGCAACCTGCGCTGCCAGGGCTGCTGGGTGGATGTCGAGGCGGAGCGCACGCAGATCGATCTGGAAACGCTCAACCGCACCATCACCGACGCGAAGGCGCACGGGAACGCGTTCTTCGGCATCCTCGGCGGCGAGCCATTCATGCATCCCGAGCTGCTCGACCTGCTCGCGGCGCACCCGGACGCGTATTTCCAAGTCTTCACGAATGGGCAGTTCATCACCGATAAAATCGCGAAAAAACTCCGCCAAATCGGGAACGCCACGCCGCTGATTTCCATCGAAGGCCGCGAGATCGTGAGCGATGAGCGGCGCGGAAAAAAGGAGGTCTTCGCGCGGACGCTGCGCGGGCTGGAAGCGTGTCTGCGCGAGCGCATCCTCACGGGCGTCGCGACGAGCGTTTGCAAGACGAACATCGACGATCTCTGCACCGAATCGTGGCTGCGCGAACTCATCTCGCGCGGCGTCCATTACTGCTGGTTTCACACCTATCGCCCGGTCGGGCCGAAGATGAATTCCGAGCTCGCGCTCACGCCCGAGCAGCTCGTCCGCGTGCGCCGTTTCGTGGTGGAGATGCGCGCCAAAGTGCCGATCGCGATCATCGACGCCTACTACGATGGCGAAGGCAAGGCGCTCTGCCCGATGAGCACCGGCATCTCGCATCACGTCAATCCGCGCGGCGACATCGAGCCGTGCCCGATCATCCAGTTCGCCACCGAAAACATCCGCGATGAACGCGGTGTCTTCGCCACGATGCGCGACTCAAAATTTCTTAAAGACTTTCGCGAACTCAGCGCGCACCACACGCGCGGTTGCGTCGTGATGGAGCGCCCGGATTTGGTGAAAGAACTCGTCGTCAAACACGGCGCGCGCGACACGACGATGCGCGGCACCGCGATGGCCGAACTCGAAGCCATGACGCCCCGCTTTTCGCAATGGCTCCCCGGCCAGGAAATCCCCGAGCAGCACTGGATGTATCGCTGGTCGAAAAAGTATTGGTTCAACGACTTCAACGCCTACGACCAAGTCGCCCACGACGCCGAGGCGAAAGCGCGCGCGCTCCAGCAGCAACTCGGCTCATCGTAGCGCGTCACTCGGCGGTGGGTTCGTAGAGGTCGCTTTCCAGCGGGGCGAACGGAGTTTTTTCCACACTGCGCAAGAGATCGGGCCGTGTTTTCCGCGCCGCCCCAAGCACTCGACCCACCTGTGATCGCGCCAGCACGACCTCCCCATTGATCGCCTCGACCTCGACTTTCACAATATTGTCCGCGGCAAGATCGCGACCTTTGATTGCGGACTCCACCACAGACGGGATGACGAAGGCCGCGACTTGATGTTCTCCTTCGCCGAGGATTTCAGCGTGAGCCATCGTCCCGGTGAACATTTGTTCGGCGATGGAAATCTTGTAGCGAAATGAAAGCTCGGCGATCCGCGCGCTCGGCGACCGAAAAGACACAACCACCCGGAGCCAAGTTCGCGGAGCGAAGGGTTTCCCCTTCGCATTCGACAGGACGTAAACCGGAGACTTCAGGAACGTTGGCTCGATGTTCACGATCGAGAAGGAGCGCGAAGCCAGCGCATCAGCGCGATTTGAAATGGCCGGTGTTTTTTGAAGTTTCGCGACATTCACCAAAGCCTCGCCCGTGGTCGAATTCGTGGGTTCCGGCATCGTATTTAAGGCAGACCCTGGCTCGACCAGAGGCCCGGCATCCGCATCCGCAAAACCCTCCGGTGAAACCGGCGTGCCTGCTTCGCCGCGGTCGGCTTTTGCACTGTGGGCTCGCACTTTCCCCGTCGGGATCGGCGCGTCCTGAACGACGAACCAAATGAGCAGGAAGAGGCAGGCAACGCCCAACGCCGTCAAACCCCATCCAAATCGTCTCCGGGACGCAACCGGCCCACGGTCTTTGCGTGGAGGATGGGTAGCGATCATGAGCCGCTGAAATCGTAGGCGATCCGGCAGAACACTCAAGACATGACAACACCACATCGCACCGAAGACGCCGGCAGCTCAGGCCGCCGAAGGCCCTGGACTGCGGTGATTCCTTCACCGCTCTACGGAAAACGCGCGGGGTCTCGATCGCCGCAGTGCCAAGTCCTTCTCGTAAACGTAGAGCGTGGCATGCTTCGCCATCCGCAGTTTGGGGCCCTCAAAACCTCGCCGCCGAAACTCAGCACACAGATAGGCCATCATTCCGGCATGAGAAACCACCAGAACATCGTCCGCCTTAGCCTCCAGAAGATCGGCAGCGGCTACTACTCTGCGGCGGAACTCATCTCGACAGGCGCGCTGTGACTTGTGGCCGGTCGCCCACGACATCAACAGGATACAACGCCACACCCAAAAAGGCAGACGCAAAGCGCCGGTCCGGAACGGCGCAAAGTTTGGCTCACGCAAAAGCGCCGTCTGCTCGAATGGCCCGCGATATACTGCTTTTGCAGTCAAAACGGCACGCTCCATGTCGCTGCTGATGCACTGGGTCCACTGGAACGAGCCTAAGTCCGCCGACCCTAAAACCACTGGGGAGGCATCATACTGTTGGAGCCACAGGCGCAGCTCTGCCGTAGTCTTCCAGCCGTGGGGAAACCGCAGCTCGACCGGGAAATGGCGGATGAGTCCGATGCGCATTGTAACCTAGTCGGCAGTGTCACCGTTTCCGCTCGTGAGCCCTGACAGGGCGCGAAAAGGGCGCCGCGCGAGAATTGCCACGCACATTCCGGGCTTGGCCGTTTTCGGACCGATACCCTGCGCTGGCTTGTTTAGGCTCGTCGAGCCTGTGGACCCAGCTGACATCCAAGCCTTGAAAGTCAGTGCTAGCCTCCGATTTCAACATTCACAATTTGTGCAGCCGGGCAAAGTATAGAGAAGCGTTCCTGCCAGCGCCAGGATGACAATACAGACTGTCGGAACGATAAGGAGCTTCATTCGGCAAAGCCATTGAGTAGCCCATTAAGAGTTTGCGTTGCAAGCAGTGTGTCCTTTGGTGGGTTTTCGGGTTCGGAGCCACGCTGCTGACGGCGGTGGCTGGAAGCAACGGGCATGACCACCGCGCCGGTTTGCAAAGCGCAGAGCTGGCCCGCCGATGGCATTTGTTCGGGCTACCTTCCCGGCCTCGGCGGTTTTATCAGCGAGCGATAGAGCGCCAGGTATTCGTCCACCATTTTGTGAAATCCGAAGCGCGCTTTCGCATGTTCGCGGACTTGCCGGCGGTCGAGCGCGAGGGCTTCGGGGACGAGTTCGGCCAGGCCGTCGATGACGCTGGAGTGAAATCCGGTGACGCCATTTTCCACGACTTCCTCGACCGAGCCGCGGCGGTGCGCGACGACCGGCGTGCCGCAGGCCATCGCTTCGATCATCACGAGGCCGAACGGTTCTTCCCATTGGATCGGGAACAGCAGCGCGGCGGCGTTGCGGAGGAATTCATTCTTCTGCGGGTGATTCACCGGACCGATCCAGCGGACGCGATCGCCGTCGATGAGCGGCTGGATTTTCTCGGCGAAATAACGGTCTTCCTGCGGATTTTGCGGCTGGCCGGCGAGGATGATCGGCAGGTCCACGGCTTGGGCGATGCGGATGGCGGCGAGCGGATTTTTTTCTAGCGACATGCGACCGAGGAAGGCGAGGTATTTCCCCGGCGCGAACGAGGGCTCGTAGGCGTCGAAATCGCAGCCGTTGTACACCGTCGGAAATTCGCGCCCGAGCTTCAGCCCGGCGGCGTGCATCTGGCAGTGCGAGATGCCGTTCACGGCGACACTCGGCCAGCGGCGGAAGACCCATTCATCGTCGAGATGCGGACTGGTGTGGGTGGTGAAAAGGCCGGGCGTGTGCGCGGCGGCGGCGAGCGGAAGCCAGGCGGTGCCGCAGTGGTAGTGGATGATGTCGAACTGCTCCTGCGCCTGGAGCACTTCGGCCATGAGCGAGGCGAGATAATACTCCGGCATGTAGCCGTGGCCGTCGGTGAAAAGCTGCGTGAGATTCGTTTCGAGGACTTCGTGCAAGCGCCCACTGGTCGTGCAGTCGGCGGAGGAAAACAGCGTCACCTCGTGGCCGCGCGCGACGAGTTCGTCGATGAGCAATTTCATGAGCAGCTCAATGCCGCCGTAGGTGCGCGGGGGAATCGGCGTCCACAAGGGAGCCACTTGGGCGATGCGCAGCGTATCTGTGTTCATGATGATCTTGAATCGGACGTGGCGCGATGTTAGCTGCGCACGTCTTCTCGCCAAACCCTTCTCGATGAAAACATCCGTCCTCGCACCACTCGCCGCGCTCGCGCTCACCGCATCGCTCGCACACGCCGCGATCGCGGCGGTGCCGCCGATCGAAGACCACCAGGTGCAGCTCCAGATTTTCCTCGATCAGAAACTTTTCGGGCCTGGAAAAATCGACGGACGGCCCGGCGAATTCACCACCAAGGCGCTGAAACGATACCAGCGTGCGAACGGGCTGCCGGAGACGGATACGCCGGAAGGTCTGCCGATCGACACGATCAATCCCATCTACACGACTTACGAAATCCGGCCCGAGGATGTGAAATTCATCGGCAACGCCCCGTCGAAGCCGGCCGAGCAGGCGAAGCTCAAATACATGCCGTATGAATCGCTGCTCGAATTCCTCACCGAGCGTTTTCATTGCGCGCCGGAGTTTCTCACTGCGATCAATCCCGGTGTGAAGCTCGGTTCGTTGAAGCCCGGGAGCGTCGTGAAAGTGCCGAACGTCGAGCCATTCAAGATCGAGGAACTCACGGTGATTCCCGGACTGCCCGAGGTGCCTGAGTTTTTGAGCCGCGTCATCACGATCGATACGCGCGAGAAAATCCTCGATCTGCGCGAGGGCGACAAACTGCTCGCGAGCCTGCCGATCACGCCCGGCTCCGGCTCGCTGCCGACCCCGCCCGGCACCTGGCGCATCGTCGGCGTCGTCGAGATGCCGACATTTCGCTGGGATAAAAGCGTGCTGATGACCGGCGTGCGCAGCGAAACATTTTACGAAATCCCGATCGGCCCGAACAACCCGGTCGGCGTCACCTGGATCGGCCTCAACAAACCCGGCATCGGCATTCACGGAACGAACAATCCGCAAACGATCGGACGCGCCGCAAGCCACGGCTGCATGAGGACCGCGAACTGGGACGCCGTGCGGCTGGCGAAGCTGGTGACGAAAGGCATGACGGTCGTCATCACCGGCCCGTCGGCACCGAAGCGCAGGCCCGTGGTCGAACGGCAGTCAACCGTGGTGGCCGCGAAGGAAAAGGACCGCCCGGTCCAGAAAGCGATTCCGGTCGTGCAAAAACCGGTTCCGCCACCGAAGAAGCGCTTCTTTTTCTTCTGACCGGGTGCCCGGCGGCGGAGTCAGTGGCTCCGGAAATCTTGCGTCAACCTACTGCTGCTTCTCGGAGAATCCTTCCGCGGGCGCATCTGGGTCCACCTTTTCGGCGACCGGCTCGGCGTTTTCGTTGAGGCCCCAGTCCTCGGCGGTCTTCCTCGCCTTTTCGGTGGCATTTTCCGCCTGCAAAAGTTTGCCCGTGGCGCTGCTCATCGCCTCGCGTGCGAGCTTGCCCGCCCCGATCACGTTTCGCTCGCTGCGTTCGAGGCGCTTTTTCAAATCCGCGATCTCGGAAAGCAGTTTGGTGACGCCATCCTTCGGCAGCACTTCACCTTCCGGCGGTGTTTGCTTTTGCGAAAGGATGCGGAAATTCGCGCCCTCGATATTCGAGCGGATCGCAGTGGACTCGAATTGCTTCGCCACATGATCGCGCTCCTTCGCCTGCGCATCGCTCAGCGTTTTCAATCCATCCACTTTCAGCCGCTCCGCATCGATCCGCTGCGTCGTCAGTTCCAGCGCGCGGGCGAGATGCTTTTTCCGCGCGAGATATTGTTCGAGCAGGTCGTTCGATTCCGCCACGGCGATGGCGATGGAATCCATGCTCTGCTGCAAAGTGTCCTGCTCCGTCTGCCGCTTTTGCAGGTCTTCGTTCAGCCGCTGCAGCTCGATTTGTTTCGCCGCGATCTGGCTCTCGATTTCGCGTTTCTTCACGCTTTCGAGGAGGACGAGCGGCTTCTCGCGCTGCTCATCCGCCTCGACGGCGCGCGCGCATGGGATCAGTAAAAAAACGCCCGCGACAATGGCTGCGATCGGCTTGGTAGGAAGTGGGATGGTGTTCATCAGGCCGACCCCTACACGGGCTGCGCGCGCGTGACAAGCACTCGGAGATGGCCGGAGGTTGTCATTCCAAAAACGATCGCGATAGTTCGCGCATGACTTTTTCGCCCCGCCAAATCATCCGTCGCAACGGGCTGGCCGCGGCGGCGTTTTTTTGCTGAGAAAGATGATCGCCCGGCACCTTCTCGCAGGCTCAATCGTCTTCGCATCGCTCGCCGCAATGGCCGAGCCGCCGAATCCGAAAATCGTCCAGCGTTACAAGGAAATGCTCGCGGCGAAACCCGTGGCGGGCACTGTGCTGGACCGGCTCTGGCAGCTTTTTCTCGATCAAAATCAAACGGCGGAATTGATCGCGAGCTACCAGGCGGATGCCACGTTCGCGTCGCAAATGGTGCTCGGCGAGTTGTTGCGCAAAGCGGCGCAGCCAGCCGAGGCCGCGGCGGCGTTTGAACGCGCATCGCAGCGCGATCCCGAGAGCCCGCTGCCGTGGCTCGCGCTCGGTCGCATCCGCAGTGAAAACGCGGCCCACAAAGCCGCGGCTGGCGCGCTCGAAAACGCGCTCGCACTTCTCCCTGAAAATGATCCACGGAGCGCGGACATCCTGCTGCAACTCGGCGCCGCGTGGCTCGCCGACGGCGACATCGCGCGCGCCGCGGAAGCGTGGGAACGCACCATGGCGCTCGCCCCCGCGAATCTCGAATTGCGCCGCCAGCTCGCCACCATTTACACCGACAATCGCCTCCACGAGCGCGCGCTGGTGCATCTCGATTTCCTCGTGAAAAACGCCGCGCCCCAGGAGCGCGCGCAGGCGCTCCAGCGGATCGCCCGCATTTACCAGGGCACCGGCTCGCAGGATGAAGCGCTCGACGCGCTCGCCCGCGCGCTCGCCCTCACCGCTCCGGGGAACTGGCTGCGGGCCGATCTGCAATCGCAGATCATCCGGCTCCATCAGCGCTACCACCGCGTGCCCGAGCTGGAGGATCGCTGGAAGGAAAACGTGTGGGACAATCCGCGCGACGCCGCCGCGTTTCTGCAACTCATCGACCTCTACGAGCGCACCGGCGAACTCGAGCTCCAGCGCGAATGGCTCGCAAAGCTCGTCGCGCTCGCCCCGAATTCGCCGGAGTACCGCACGAAACTCGCCCGCCTGCTTGTCCACATGGACGACCTGCCCGGCGCGATCGCGCTGTTCGATCCGCTCTTGAAAGAGCAGCCGGGAAATGTCGATCTCGTCTTCGAGCGGGCGCGCCTCGATGTGCAGCGCGGCGACACCGATGCCGCGCGGGCGCGCATCGCGACCCTGCTCCAGACGACGAAGGACAGCGAAGCCGCGCGCGCGAAGGCGCTGGATTTTTACGAAACCCACCGGCTCAACGACCTCCTCGAAGCGCATCTCAAAGCGGACGCTGCCGGTGGCGCGGAGGACCCGGTGATAGCCCTCGCCAATTTCTTTTTCGCGCAAAATCGCGAAGCCGACGCGCACGCCACGCTCGATCGGCTCGTGCCGAAAAATGGCGCGAAGGAAGTCCAGGCCGCCGCGTTTTTCAAACAGGCGCAAATCCTGAAAACGCAGAACGCGCTGCCTGCCGCCGCGACGGCGCTGCGCAAGGCGATCGTGCTCGCCGCGCAGCCGCGCGAGATGTGGGAGCTGCTCGGCGAGATCGAGACCGCGCTCGGAAAATTGGCGGACGCGCGGCTCGCGTTCGAGCAGGCCGTCGCCACGAGCCGCGCGCCCGCGGAGCGGCTCGACGCGGATCAGCGGCTCTTCGAAAGTTTCCGCGTCGAGCCGGAAAACAACCCGCCCGCGCGCCACCCGTCCATCCTCCCGGTGCCCGGCTCGGGCAGCGCCGAGCCGAATAGCGTGCTGCAATCCTACCTCCTCGGTATGACCCGCTCCGCCGCGGAAAAGCCGGGCGTCGAAGGCTGGCTGCGCGTCGCCCGCTGGCATCTCTGGAGCCGCAATCAGCGCTCCGCGCTCGAATACGCGAACAAGGCGCTCGCCCTCGCGCCAGACGCGGTCGAGACGCACGAGTTCATGGTGAAAATCGCCGCCAGCGATCCCCGCGGCACCGACGCGATCAAACACCTCGCGATCCTCCAGCGCATCGACCCCGCGAGAAAAGCGGAGTATCGCCGCCGCGCCGGACAGCTCGAATTGCAGGCGGGCCGCATCGCGGAGGCCGAGCGCATTTTCACCGAACTCACCCAGGAGACGCCGGGCAACATCGACGCGCTCACCGATCTCGCGCTCACGCAGCAGCGCGCGGAAGCGTGGGAAAAAGCGCTCGCCACCTGGCGGCAGATCGTCGCGCTGAGTCCCGCTTCGCGGAAAAAAGAGGCGACCGGTCCGCTGCTGCGCGTGTATGAGCGGCTCAACCGCCATCAGGAAGCCGCCGCGCTGCTCCTCTCCCAAATCGACGCGATGGGCGACGAGAAAAGTCAGCTCGCCGCATTCGCCGATCTGCTGGCGCTCTGCGTCAAACACCAACTCGTGGACTGGCTGCGGGGTGAACTGGAAACGCGCCGCAAAATCCGCGCGGACGATTATTTCACCGAGATGGCGTTCGGCCGGATTTTGAAAGCGACCGGCAACAAAGCCGCCGCGTTTGAAGTCCTCGCGGACGCCTCCTTCGCCGCTCCGAATCAAGCCGAGGCCTTGCCCGAACTCGTCCGCGAGGCGGAGGAATTGCGCCGCCTCGACGCCGCGGTGCGGCTGCAATCCCAGCTCGTGCGCATCCTCCCGCAGACCGGCCCGGCGGCGCTCGTGAAGCTCGCGCAATTGCAGGAGAAAAGCACCGACCTCGGCGGCGCGGCGAAGACGTGGGAGCGCATCACCACGATCTTTCCGCGGGATGCCACGACGCTGGAGCAGGCCGTCGCCTTTCAAACGCGCTGGGGCAGCACCGCCCGCGCGGCCACGCTGCTCCGGCAAATCCGCGCCATCGATCCCGCAAATCTCCGCGCGCTCGGGCAACTCGCCCGGCTCGACATCGAGGCCGGCGAAACCGCCGAGGCACAGCAATGCCTGGAACAAATCCTCGCGCGTTCCACGCCGGAAAAACCCGGCCTGACGCTGCGCATCCCCGGCGTGATCCCCGAGGACGCGGGCCGCCTTCGGAATGATTATCTGTTTTCCCTGCGTGGAAATGGCCGCCGCATCGACAACGACGTGATGCGCGATCTGCGCACCTTTTACGCGCCGGACGAAACGCCGGGACGCGCCGATCGCGAGCTGCGGCTCGGCGCGATCCGCGACCTCGCGAAACTCGTGCGGGCGAAAAACGATGCCGCCGCGAAAACGGCCTGGGTGCAGCGCTGGCGGGCGATCGACAACCCGCCAAGCGAATCGCTGTGTGCGCTTTTTTTCGCCGGAGCCAGCGGGCCGCTGCTCGATCACATTGAGGAACTTTCCGCCACCGCACCCGGCGACACGCTGCTCCGGCAGGGCTTCATCTGGCTCGCGCTCCAGACCGGCGAATTCGACCGCCTCGGCGCGTGGCATCTCGACAAACGCCGCACGCCCGCGGAGCGCGACTACCTGCTCATCGCGCTCGGGCAGCATCTGCAAACGCGCCCTGGCCGGGTCGAGCCCGGCCTGATGGAAAAACTTTTCCCGGAAGGCCACGTCCTCCGCGCATGGCAGACCGCGAGCCTGTTCGCCAGCCGCGGAAATTTCCGCGAGGCGACGCAGCTCGGTGAACGCGTTTTCCGCGCCGTCTCCACGCAGCGCGCGCGCTACGGTCTCGAGCTGGCGCACTGGCATTTGCAGCTCGGCGAACTCGATGCCGCGCGGCGCTATCTGCGCGAGTCGCTGGGCACTCCGGGTGAATCCTTCGAGGCGCCGGTTTATTCCGTGCTGCGCGAATACTACCTGCTGCTTCCCGCCGCCGAACGCGCCACTTTTGCCGAGGCGTATCTGAATGCGATCGACGCCGAGGAACTGCCCCTGCACGCCACGCTCTCCGGTGCCCTGCTCGCCGGCCTCGCGGGAAACGCGGACGAATCGCGCGCGCAACTCCGGCGCTTGCTGGGCATCGGCGCGATGGCCGGCGTGGACGATGAAGACAGCACGGCCGCCTCGCGGCTCTGGGATTCACTGCTCGTCAATGGCGTGCAACTGCAATCGTGGAAGCTCGATTCACTCGCGGAATTCCTCTGGGAATCCGCGCTCTCCGACGAGGCGCGCATCCGGCTCGAAATCGACAGCGACTCCGCCACCGTCCGCGAAATGGTGCCTGGTGAAACGCGGACCGGCGTTCAAGTCCGCGGCAGCCAGGGCGATCAAGTGCTCGCGCAGACGCGGGAAATCCGCGCGCGGCTCGCCGCCATTCAGTTACTGCGCGCCAGCCCGTTCGACGTGCCCGCGATTCTCGAAAAGTATCAGCCGCACTTTGGCTCCGACGGGCTGAATCTCGTGGCCGACAAACTCGAAGCCGCGGGCGCGTTTCCCCAGGCTGTGTTGCTGCATCGCGACGCGTGGGAGCGCGACGCCGCGAATCCGCACGCGCTGCGAAATCTCACCGCATCCTGCCGCGCCGCGAATGACAATGAGACGCTCGAGGAAATCCTCGCGCGCGCCGTGCGCGAAGGTCTTTTCCGCGGCAACGACGCCGTCCACCGCGATCTCGCGATGCAGCTCGCCGATTTGCTGGAATGGCGCGGCGCATATCCGCAGGCGCGGATCGTCCTCGGCGAAGCGATCGACAATGCCCCGCTCGACGCACGGCTGCTCCAGCGCCTCGCCCTGCTGCACGAGCGCGCGGGCCGCTTCGCCGATGCCGAGATCGCCTTCCGCCGCCTGCTCCAGATGGAGCCGGGAAACGCGCCCGCGCGCATGTCCCTTGCCGGCGTCATCGAAGCGCAGGAGCGCATCCCCGCGGCGCTCGAAGTGTTGGAAAAATCAACCGGACCCGACATCGCTCCGAAGCTGGTGCAGCTCTATTTCAAAGCCGGGCGTCCCGACGACGCCATCGCCACCGTCGAGCGCATCCCGCCGCCGAATCACAATTCCGTCGCGCTGCTGCTCGCCGATGATCTCGTGAAAAAAGGCGCGCTCCCGCAGGCGACGTTTGTCCTGCGCCAGGCGATGGCGCGCAACCCGGAGCCGCGCGCGGGCATTCCCCTGCACGCCCGGCTCATCGAACTGCTGCCGCCCGCCGCGGACCGGGCGACGGTGGCCCGCGAAATCCGCCGCCTGCGCCACATCACGGACGACCAGCCCGATCTGCTGGGCGGCTACTACGATCTGATGATGCGTGAAGCACCGCGCCTGAAATTCGCGGCGGAATTTGCGCGCGAGCTTGCCAAAGATTGGGATGGCGGCGCGGGCCTCGCCGCGGCTGGCCTCGCGCTGGTCGAATGGCAATTGAAATCCGACGCGCGACCTGCCGCCGAGGCGACATGGGCGCGGCTGCTTTCCCGCGACGATCTCTCCGAACCGAGCCTCGTGAAAGCCGTCGAAGTGTTCACGGCAGCCGGTCTTCCCGAGCGGGCGATCGCCGCGCACCAGCGTCTCGCCCGCATCGCGCCGCTGAGTTACGCGCGCATGTTCGACCTCGTCAAAGCGCAGCACGCGCTCGGGCGCGACGTGGAAGCACTGGCCGCGCTCGATGAAGTCAGCCAGCGCGCCATCCTCAGCGACGAGATCGCCGCGCAGGCCGCGAAGCTTTACGGCCAACTAAAAAAGCCGGCGCGAGCGCGCGAACTTTTTGCGCACGCCGTCGCCGGCGATCCCTCGGCTCGCAGCTTCCGCGTCCATCTCGACTACGCGCAGCTCCTGCTCGCCGAAGGCGAAATCCCCGCCGCCCGGCAGCGCCTGCGCATCGCCTTCCGCAATCCCGCGAACCGCGAGTTCGGCGAGATCATTTCCTTTCTCGAAAAGACGGGACGGCTGCCGCAGTTCGAACAGGAAATCGCGGGCTACGAGCTGCGCCCGCAGATGATCCTCGCGGCGCGGCGCGCACTCTTCACCCATTTTGAAAAGGCGAAGGATACCGCGGCTGCCGTGGCGCTCGTGGATGCGCATCCCGGCATCATGGGATCCGGCATGAGCGCGCGCATCCGCGCGCTCGCCGTGGAATCGCGGCAATACGAAAAAGCCGCCGAGCTCTTCGAGAAAAGCGTGGCGCAAGCCCCGCTCGAAAGCGTCGAGCCGCGCGCCGAACTCGCCGCGCTCTACGGCGCGTGGGCCGAGGATGAGCTTTCCCTCGCGCAAGCCGACGCCGCGCTCGCGCACTTGAAACGCAGCCACGAACTGAAGCCCGATCTTTTCACCCCCACGCAACGGCTCGCCGAAATCCTCGCCAAAAACGGGGACCCCGCCGGAGCCGCGCGCGTCGTGCAGGGTTTCCTCGCCGCATCGCAAATCCCCGCGGAGAAGGAAAGGGCGCAGCGGATTCTGGAGCGAATCGAGCAGGCTGACCGTTGAAGATCGAGCGCGCGGAGCGACGCGCCTGGGACGATCGACAAACCCGTTCGCCCGGGGATTCAATCGCCGCTTTACATGAAGAAGTGCAGTCCTAACCTCGCCGCCACTCCGCCATCCCGGCATGGATCAAAAGCTACTTTTTCTCATCAATCGCGAGTGGACGAATGCCGGGCTCGACTGGTTCATGGCTGCGATTTCGTGCTTTGCCGCGTGGGTCCCGCTCTTCCTCGTCCTCTTGCTCTTCCTCTTGCTCAAAGGCGGCTTCAAAGTGCGCGCGTTTCTCATCACCGCCGCGCTCATCGTCGGGATCAATGACGGGCTCGTGTCGAAACCCCTGAAGCGTCTCGTCGATCGCCCGCGTCCGCATCAGGCGGTGAACGATCTGCGGGTGGTGGATCTGGCGAAGGCGTCGCCGCGGATGTTGGCGCTGTTCAAGCCGGCCAAGGTCACGCTTTCCCGCGCGGCCACGGAGGATGTGGAGGGGCGTTCGTTTCCTTCGGCGCACACGATGAATTGCTTTTCCGCCGCGCTGGTCGCGCTCTGTTTTTTCGGATGGCGCGCGGCGTGGGGCTTTCTGCTCGCGGCGCTCGTCGGCTACTCGCGCATCTACAATGGCGCGCACTGGCCGAGCGATGTCATCACGTCCGCCGTGTTCGCCTTTGGCACCACGCTGATGCTGATGGCGCTCGCCGAGCGGCTCTGGCAAAGGGCGGGGCGGCGCCTGCTGCCGCAAATCCACGCGCTGCATCCGAGCCTGCTCGCCACATGATTCCGCGCCGCTGGCTCTACGTTTTCCTCGCCACGTTGACGCTGCTCCGCCTCGCGTTTGCGGCGCAGCCCGAGCTTTTCCCGGACGAGAGCTATTACTTCATGTGGAGCGAGCGGATGGACATTTGCTACTTCAGCAAAGGCCCCGGCGTCGCGTCGGCGATCTGGCTCGGCACGCATCTTTTTGGCGCGAATGAATTCGGTGTGCGCGTGCTCAGTCCGCTGTTCGGGCTCGGCACGAGTCTGCTGCTGTTCTCATTCGCGCGGCGGCTCTACGGTGAGTCGGTCGGCATCTGGACTGCGGTGATGATCAATCTCCTGCCAATTTTCAACGTTGGCAGTCTCGTGATGACGATCGACACGCTCTCGATCTTTTTCTGGACCGCATCGCTCTACACCTTCTGGCTCGCGCTCGAGCGCAGCCCGGATTTTTCCAAATGGTGGCCCGCCACCGGCGCGCTGATCGGCCTCGGTTTTCTCTCGAAATACACCAACGCGATGGAACTCGTTTCCATCCTTCTGATCCTCGCGATCACTCCGAAATTCCGCCGCGAATTCCGCCGGCCCGGTTTCTGGACGATGCTCGTCGTGGCGTCCCTTTTCACCTTGCCGCCGATCATCTGGAATGCGCGGCACGACTGGGTGACGCTGTCGCACCTCGGAGATCGCGGCGGCCTGCACAAAGGATTCGCGGTCAATTTCGGCGAACTGGGCGAGTTCATCGCGATCCATTTCGGCGTCTATTCGCCGCTCATTTTTCTCGGGATGGTGATCGCCGCGGGGTGGGGCGTGCGACGCGCGCGGCATCAGTGGAAGCCGCGTTTCCTGCTCGCGTTTTCGCTCCCGCTTTTCGCGCTCTATGGCTGGCTCTCGCTGAAACAAGCGGGCGAACCGAACTGGACCGCGCCCGCCGTGATCAGCCTCGGCGTGCTCGCCGTCGCGTTCTGGCACGAGCGCGCGACGACTTCCCGCGGCGCGCGGATTTTCTCCGTCGGCGCGCTCGCGTTCGGGCTCGTGGCGAGCCTGCTCGTCATCAATCTCGACGCCGTGCGCGCAGTGGGAATCGCGTGGCCTTACAAACGCGATCCCGGGGCACGGATGCGCGGCTGGCAGACTGCGGCGGCGAAGGTGGAGCAGTTGCGCGCGGACTTCGAGGCGCAGCTCGGCGAGAAAGTATTCCTGATCGCGAACGAGCACGAAGTCGCGGCGAGCCTCGCCTTTTACATGAAGGAAAAGCGCCCCGAAGGCCTGGCGCACCCGCCCGTGTACATTCCGGAATCGCAGGCGCTCGTGGACCAGTTCAGCTTTTGGCATCGCTACGATGAATTCGTGGACGCCGCGGAAGCGCCGCACATCCCGCGCGACGAATTTTTCATGGAGGAGGGCGGCGTGAATCCCTTCATGGGCCGCACCGCGCTCTACATCACCGATCGTGCCGAGGAAAAATCGCCGTCCGCGATCAAGGGCGGCTTCGAGCAGGTGGAAATGATCGCGTGCATCGACCAGGCGCGGCGCGGGATGCCGCTGCGCCAGTTGCGCGTCTTTGCGTGTCGCCGCTACCGCAGTCTTCCGCTTTAGCCTCCTGACGAATACATTCCCAAGTTATCGCAGCGGGTTGAGGGGATTTGCCGCTTCACGCGCGGCTCACGATTTACGCCGCGAGCAGGTGCGTGCGGAGTTCCACGAAGGCGAATAGCTCCAGCAGGTCATCCACATGGAAAGGTTTGATGAGCACCGTGCCGTTCACGCTCGCGATGAAATCGGTCGCCTTCCCATTCCCGCGATAGCCCGTCATGAAAATAAAGCGGTCGCAGAGGTGCGGACGCATCCTTTCCACCGCGCGGTAAAACATGTCGCCGGGGAGCGTCGGCATTTGCATGTCGCACAGGATGATTTCGAAGTCGCTCGCGAGCACTTCATGCACGCCTTCCACGCCATTTTGCACGGCGACCACGGCGTATCCGTTTTCATTGATGAACGTGCTCATGATCTCCTTGAAAGCCGGGTCGTCCTCGAGCAGCAGGACTTTCTTTTTCCCGAGCGAACCCACGTCGGGCTGGAGGCGGATTCCGGCGTTGGCTTTCGCCATCACGGCACCCGCGGGGGTATTGGCGACGGCGGGTGCGATTTGAGCAGTGGCGGACATGGTGTGGGCGTGATTTTAATTTTCTACAAAGCAACGCCCATGCCCGCGCTCCGTGCGATTTGGAAAAAGTTTACCGCCAGTCATCCGCCGTTTTGACTGCGTCGTCCATCATGGCGCGGCGCTCCAGCGGCTGGCTCCAGCGCCACTGGTGCTCGTCGTCAAGCGTGGCGATGGGATCGAAGTAGAGAAATTTCACGCCGGGCTTCACGCTCGGGCTGGTGAAAACGGCGATGCCGCTCGCGCGGTCGTAGTGTTCGTGGGAATGCACGTCGCGCTTTCCGCCGCCGCCCATCGTGTCCACGACGAACGCCGGCGTGTTGAAGCCCGCGGTCGCGCCGCGCACGTATTTTTCCAAACGCAGCGCGCTATCGAGCGTCGTGCGCAGGTCCTCCACGCCCGGAACGAGATCGTGCGTATAGACGTAATACGGATGCACGTTCACATGCCCGAGCCGCTTCACGAGAAGCTGCATGGTCTCCGGCGCGTCATTGACGGTGCGCTGGAGCACGGTCTGGCAGCGCACCAAGATGCCGCGCTCCGTCATCCGATTCATCGCCTTGCGCGTGATGCCGGTGATTTCGTTCGGGTGATTGAAATGCGTGTGAACGACGACGTCTTTGTGCAGCCGGCGGCCGAGTTCGACGACTCGCGTGAGCGCGTCCAGCCACGGCTCATCGGTCAGGATTTTTTGCGGCAAAACGCACAGCCCTTTCGTGGCGTAGCGAATTCTGCGGATGTTCGGCATCTGCAAAAGCCGCTCGCCGATCAGCGCGATGTGATCCGCCTTCAAATTGTAGCTGTCGCCGCCGCTGATCACGATGTCTTCGAGTTCGGGCCGCGATTCGATGTAGGCGAACGCCTGTTCCCAGCGCGCGAGATTTGCGACCAGCCGCAGCTTTTCCACGCCCTCGGTGTCATTGCCGACGGTGTAGCTGCGCGTGCAAAAGCGGCAGTAAACCGGACACGAATCCTGCGGCAAAAACAGCGCCTTGTCCGGGTAGCGATGCGTCAGGCCGGGCACCGGCGCATCTGCCTGCTCGTGCAGCGAGTCGAGGCGGAGCATCGGGTGATCGGGAAGCTGCTGCGAGCGCAGCGGGAGAAATTGGGTGCGGATCGGATCGGCGAGCGGCGCGGTCCAATCCACGAGCGCGAGCAGATACGGCGAGATGCGCAGCGCCATCGGGGCGTGCCGCATCCCGGCGGCGAGGTCTTCATAAAAGCTCTCCGGGACGAGCGGCCCGAGCGTTTCCTGCAACTGCCGGACATTCGTGACGGCATTTTTTTGCTGAAAAAGATGCGACTCAAATTCGGCTGCGCTCACCTGCGCGTAGCCGGGAATACCGCGCCAGAATTCGTCTTCGCGCAGCTCCGTGTGCGTGAGGACCGGCGCTGGCCGCGCCGTGGCCGGGTGGGTGGAAGACGGAGGATCTACGTGTTGGGTGTCGAGGAGCATGGTGATGCGGATGGTTGGATTTGGAATCGAGGGAGTTCGTTTAATCGGCCCTGCGCGGGCTCACTTTTTTCGCGCGCGGCGCAGCCTTGGATTCGAGCGAAATCGTGGCAACCACATCCGCGATCGAGCGGCGCGAGAGCGCGTCGTCCAGCGCCGCCTGCGCCGAGGAAAACACTTCGTCGAGCACGAGTACGATGTGCTTTCCGACGGGGCAGCGTTGATTCGGTTCGTGCCGGTGGCCGGAGAAACTTTGCGGCGATCCCATCGCGCGATACACCGCGCCGAGCGAAATATTTTCCGGTGCCAGCGCCAGCTTCACGCCGCCGCGCGCGCCCTTTGCCGTCGCCACCAGGCCAGCTTGTTGCAGGGTTGAAACGATGCGGCGGATCACCACGGGATTCGTGTTCACGCTGCCCGCCAGCACATCGGAAGTCACATCCTCTTTTTCCTTCAGACCGAGGACGGCGAGAATGTGAACAGCAAAGGCGAATCGGCAATTGGCGGCCATCAGCGGCGATCTGTAAGCGTCACGGTTACATTTGTCAAATACCGCGCCGCCTTCATTTAACACAGAGATACAAAGGACACGGAGATGCACAGAGCGGGAAAAAATTTCTGACTCTTTCTCTGTGAACCTCCGTGTCCTCTGTATCTCTGTGTTTGAGCGAGAAACCCCGCCCCCCGAAAACCTCTTGTCAGCCCAAAGCCCGTTGCTAGAGTCGCGCCCCGCTCTCCAGAGAGCGTCCTTTTTATACGAATGAATCTCGGAGATTTACTCTCGCTCGAACAGATCATCCCCGAGATGAAAGCCTCGGAACGTTGGTCGGCGATTGTCGAGTTGGTGGATGTCCTCGTCGGCGTCAAACTGGTGAACTCCGCGGATTCCGACACCGTGCTCGCCGCGCTCCGCCAGCGGGAGGAGACGATGAGCACGGGAATCGGCTTTGGCATTGCCATTCCGCACGCTTCCTCCGATCGCGTGACGAAAGTCGTCGCGGCGTTCGGACGCTCCCGCGGCGGCATTGAGTTCGATTCGCTCGACAATGCGCCGGTGAATTTCATCGTCCTTTTTGTCGTGCCAAAGGATCAATTCCAAACGCATCTCCGCACGCTCGCGGCGATCGCCAAGTTCCTGAACGACCGCTCCATCCGTGACCGGCTCGGCACGGCAAAGACCGCGCAGGAAATTCTCGATATCTTCAAAAATCCTCCGCCCAAGGCGTAACGCGGCGCTGGGCGCACAGGCGGGTTTTCCTCCGGGCCGCGCGCCCATTTTTTTCATGACGATCTCCAGCCTGCTCGAATCGAAACTCCGCGCCGCCCTCGACGGTGCCGAGGCCAAAGTCTCCGCCGCGACCGACGCGCGATTCGGCGACTACCAGACGAACGTCGCGATGATCCTCGCAAAACAGCAGCGCGCCAATCCGCGGCAGGTCGCACAGCAGATCATCGATAAACTCGATCTTGGAGAAATGTGCGAGACGCCCGAAATCGCGGGCGCGGGTTTCATCAATTTCCGGCTGAAAACCGCGTGGCTCGCGCAGCGGTTTTCCGAGTTCTGCGCGGACGACCGGCTCGGCGTCCCTGCGCCGGAGCGGTCGCGCAAAATCGTCATCGACTTCAGCTCGCCAAACGTCGCGAAACCGATGCACGTCGGCCACATCCGCTCGACGATCCTCGGCGAATCGCTGGCGCGCATCGCGGAGTTCATCGGCCACGAAACCGTGCGCGACAATCACATCGGCGACTGGGGCATGCAGTTCGGAATGTTGCTCGTCGGCTGGAAAAACGAGCTGAACCAGGAAGCGCTCGCCGCCGATCCGCTTAGCGAAATGGAGCGCATCTACAAACTGATTTCCGCGCGCTGCAAAGCGGACGCGACGGTCCTCGATGCGGCGCGTTCGGAACTCGTGAAGCTGCAAAACGGCGATGCGGAAAATCTCGGTCTGTGGAAGGAGATGATCCGACTTTCGCAAAATCAATTCGACACGATGTACGCGCGGCTCGGGGTGCGTTTCGATGTCACGCTCGGCGAGAGTTTTTACAATCCGCAGCTCAAAGCCATCGTGCAGGAACTCGCGGAGCGCGGCATCGCGACGGAAAGCGAAGGGGCGCTCTGCGTTTTTTCCGATGGCAGCGCAAAGCCCGAAGCCGATCCGTTCCTCATCAAGGACAAGGACGGCTGGCGCGCAAACCCCGCGCTCGTGCAAAAGAGCGACGGCGCGGCGAACTACACGACGACCGATCTCGCGACGCTGCGATACCGCCTCGCGACGTGGTCGCCGGATGAAATCGTGTATGTCACCGATGGACGACAGCAGCTCCACTTCCGGCAGTTCTTCGCGATCTACAAACAGTGGCACCCGGAGATCACCACGGGGTTCGCGCACGTTTGGTTTGGCTCGATCCTTGGCGATGATGGCAAACCTTTCAAAACGCGCAGCGGCGAAACCATCCGCCTCGCCGACCTGCTCGATGAAGCCGAGGAACGCGCGCTGAAACTCGTCGTCGAAAAGAATCCCGAACTGCCCGACGCCGAGCGCCGTGAGATCGCGCGCATCGTTGGGATCGGCGCCGTAAAATACGCCGACCTGCTCCCAAACCGGCAGAGCGATTACACATTTTCATGGGACAAAATGTTGAGCTTCCAAGGCAACACCGCGCCGTATCTTCAGTATAGCTACGTGCGCATTCGCTCCATTTTCCGCAAACTCGGCAGCGAATTTCAGATCTCAGATTTCAGATTTCAGATTTCAGAACCCGCCGAACTCGCGCTCGCGAAAAAGCTGCTGCAATTCGGGGAGGTCCTCCCGCAAGTCCTGGAAGACTACCGCCCAAACGTCCTCGCGAACTATCTGTACGAACTCGCGAGCACTTTCCACGGTTTCTTCGAAGCCTGCCCTGTCTTAAAGTCGGAAGGCGATACCCGAACCTCGCGCCTCGCACTTTGCGACGCCACCGCGCGCCTGCTCAAACAAGGCCTCGCCTTGCTCGGCATCGAAGTCCCCGAGCGGATGTGAGGTGCCTGGCGCGCTCTGAGCGCCAGCCACCACCCGTCTCAGTGGTTGAACATGAATTCCTTCGCGTTCAGCAGCGCCCAAAAAATGTCGCTATAGACTTTCGGCTGTTCCTCGGTCACGCCCCAGTGCGGTTCGAGTTTGATGAGTTCCGCCTCGGTCGGCTGGCGTCCGAATGTCCGCACATAGAGTTCCTGCACGATTTCGCGCGGCGTCTTGTTGGCGTTCATCAGCTTCTTCACCACGCCGCCCTGCGCGATTTTGCCTTCGACGTTGTCGCCGTTGATCAAATGCAGCGCCTGCGAAAGCGTTGGCCCGACTTCCTCGCGACTGCAAATGCCCTCGCGATCTTTGCGGCCAAACGTCGTCAGGAAATAGTTCGATGTTTTCCCGTCGGCCACTTCCACCGCGCGCGCGCCGATCGGCAGACCGCGGAATTTGTCGTTCGTTTCGGCGACTTGATTGATGCAATCGAGCATCACCTCGGCGCGCATCCGGCGGATGGTGGCGTGGGCGAAATTACGCTCGTCGAGCGCGTTCGTTTCGTTCGGGCGCGTGGTGATTTGGTAAGTGCGCGAGTTGCACACGTCGCGGACGATTTTCTTCAAGTCGTAGTTGTACTCGACGATCTTTTTGGAAAGCGCTTCGAGCAGTTCCGGATTCGACGCCGGATTGGAAATGCGCACGTCATCGACTGGCTCCACGATTCCGCGACCCATGTATTGCGCCCAGATCAAGTTCGCGATGTGACGCGGGAAATACGGATTCTCCGGCGATGCGATCCAGTCCGCGAGGATTTGCCGGCGATCCTTGCCCTTGGTGTCGGGCGCGTCGCCGCCGAGGAATTTCGGCGGGATCACGCGACCCCCGACGGGATGCGTCGATTCACCGCCGCCGCTGTTGAAGATGATCCTCTCGCGCGGATCTTCGCCATCCTTGCGGGCGATTTGGGTAAAGAACGCGGTGAAGCCGCGGTAGTCATCCATCGTCCAGCGGTCGAATGGGTGATTGTGGCATTGCGCGCATTGGATGCGGATGCCGAAGAATGCCTGCGCGGTGTCTTCGGAAAGTTTCAGCGGGTCCGTTTCGAGGTTGTAATAGTTTGCCGCCGGGTTTTCGAGATTGCTGCCGTTCGCCGAAAGCAGCGTCCGGGCGATCTGATTGATCGGCACATTTTTCGCCAACTGATCGTGCAGCCAGTTGTAATACGTGAGCGTCGTTTTGTAGCCGCCGTTCTGATTCTGCCCCGTGCGCACTTGCAGCAACTCGGACCACTTCAGCGCCCAAATGTCCACGAACTCCGGCTTGGCGAGCAGTTGGTCGATCAGCTTCGCCCGCTTCTGCGGATCGGCGTCGGCGACGAATTTCGCCACCTCATCGCTCTTCGGCAGCATCCCGACGATGTCGATGGATGCGCGGCGGAGGAAGGTCTCATCGTTGCACACCTCACTCGGAATCATCCGCAGGTTGCGGATTTTCTGATCGACGAGTTCGTCCACAAAATTTCGCTGTTCGATCTTCGGCCACTCGTACTTCAGCGCCTTCGGAATGATGATGACTTGCGAGCCGACGGTGTGCGTCGCGAAGCGCGCCATCACAAACGCCTCGCCGCGCTGGCCGGTGCTGATCGTGCCGGCCTGGTCGATCTTCGCGGAGCCTTCGTTGCTCGTCAGGAAGACCGCGAGGCTGCTCACGTCGCGGTCGCTGCCATCCGAGTAGTGCGCGCGCACGGTGATCTTGAATTTCTGATCCGGCCCTTCGAGCAGCAGCGATTTCGGCAGCATTTCGATGCTCGTGCAGGTCGCCACTTTCGCCGGGTCGTCATTTGGCGCACCCGCTTCGAGCCAGCGGATCAGCGTTTGCGCGATCGCGCTGTCCTTGGTGAAAAGTTTGCCGCCCGTGTGCGGTGCGGCACCGATGTTTTTCGTCACGATCATCGACTCCTCCGGCAGCGCGAGATTCACCCGGCGCCCGACCATTTCGCGGGTCAGCCGGTGGTGATCGCCGTCGGGATCGTAGCCGAAGAGCGAGAGATTAAATCCATCCTTCCCGCGCGCCGAACCGTGGCAGCCGCCCGTGTTGCATCCGGCTTTCAAGAAGACCGGCATCACATCGAGGCGGAAGGAAACCGGCGTATCGGTCGCCGCCTGCTCCACCTTCACAGGCACCTCCGCCGACTTCCCGTTCCACTCGATTTTCACCTTTGTCTCCCCATCTGCGAGTGGGAAAATCACGCCCTTTTCCACTTTCGCCTTCACCGGATCGGCGATCGTGAATTTCGCCTCCGCCGTCACATCCCGATGCACCCCATTCGCGTCGGTCACGCGGACCACCATCGACTGGCTGTCCCGGAGAAATTTCAGATTTACGTCTGCCGGGAAAACCTCAAAAGAATTTCCGGATTCAAGCGCCGCCGACGCGGAAGAGCCAAGGCAAACGAGAAGCAGGGCTGGAAGGATGTGGCGCATAATAGTCATTACGGAAAATTTCTCACCCGGACAACCCCGGCAATCTCGTTTCGTTAGCGTGACTGCGGCCGCCGCCGCTCTACTGGTCCATTGTCGCTGCTGGCTTGCTCCGAGTAACCCGGTGATGTGTCGCGCCGTTCGGACTACTTCGCTGGCGAGATTTCGTAGGTGTGCGGGGTTGGTTGGTTTCCGGCGTAGATTTGATCCTCAAATCCCTTCGCCTTCGCGAGCAGCCCGGTCACTTTTTCCTTCATCGCTTTTTCCCACGCATCAAATTCGGCCTTCTTCGCTTCGAGTTCGGGATCGTTTGCCTGCGTGCGCTTTTCGATGTCGCGGCGGCGGCCTTTTAGTTGCGCCCATTGATCACGGATTGGCGCGTACGCTTTCTCGTTCCGCTCCTTGTTCAAAAGCGCGACTTTCAGCGCCTGCTGATACTGCGGCGTTTTGTCGTTTGCCTGAAGTTCTACCCCGACCGCGAGCTGCCCGTCGGTCCACTGGCCGATCGGCTGGCCGTCGATTTTCACTTCGTGTTTGCCCGGTTTCAGGCTGCGCACGGTGAGCTTTTCGACGCTGTGCCGATGCCCGGCCTTGCTCACGGCGTAGCCTTCCGCCGCATCCGGCGGGAGCACCCACGGGAGCGCGGATGCGGTGTGCGTGAAGCGGATCGTTTCGCCGCTCTGCAAGTCGATCACCGGAGTCTTCCCGGCGTTGCCGACGAGCTTCCCGTTTTTTTCCTGAATCGTGATCACGCTCACCGAGGTTCGCGCGACCATGTCTTCGATCACCGCGGCGGCCATCACGACTTGGCCAGTCGGTCCGGGATGCACGGCGTCGCCGATCATCGTCCAGTTCGCGTTCTTTTTTCGCTGCGCGAAAGTGATGTTGTTCAGCGGCCCATACATGTCCACAAAGCCAAGCCCGCGCACCTGCGCCTGCTCGCGCAGCCAGCCGCCGAAGAGCGCGAGCACGCCGTTGTAATAGGTATCGCGCGGCTCCTGCGCGCGTTTCGCAAAGCGCGCGGCGCGGGCGTCGTGCATCGTCGGTGTCATCGGCACCGCGATGGCACCGATCGCGGCGATTTTATCGAGCACCGTCGTCATGTCGCGCTGGTAGGCATCGAAGATCGTTTTGTCGAAATCGCGATACGCGCCGTCGTTCATGCCGAGCAGCACGGTCACGTATTTCGGTTTGAAAGCGGCCACGTCTTCGTCGAACCGCGCGAGCGCATCCTTCGCGCGGTCGCCGCCTACGCCGGCATTGTGAAAGTGCAGCCGCAGCTTCGGGTAGCGTGTGTAAAAATAGTTCTCCACGTACTGCGTGTAGAGGCATTGGTGGGTGATCGAGTCGCCGAGAAAGGCGATGTGGTCGCCGTCCCGCACGTCGAGTTTTTCGACGATTGGCTTGAAGACGGGCTCGGCATTTTCCTGGGCGAAAAGTGGCGCGCTGAGGATCGCGGCGGAGAGAATGGGAAGGAAGAGACGGGTGGGAAACATGACCGCAGGGTGAAAACTCGACGGCCCGGATGCAATCAAATCATGCGCGGCCCGGGCCTTGACACTCGCGCAGGTTTCCCGTTCCGCTTTCCGCAATGTCCACCGCCCATCCATCGCTCGTCCGCATCGCGCGGCTCGTGCTTGCGCTGGCGATGTGCGCTTCGCTCGGCCTGCATTGGGCGGCGTTGCAGGCCGTGGCTTGGACGCAGATGATCGTGACGTATTCGCAATACGAAGACTTGGGCGTTGCAGTGAAGAAGACCTTCGACGGCGCGCATCCGTGCGACCTTTGCCTGCTCGTGAGGGATGGGCAAAACGATAAGAAAAATTCGCAGGCGACGCAGCTGACGAAAAAGTTGGACGCCGTGGTGGCGCGCGCGGAAGTCGCGTCCACGCAGGATTCGCAGGCCATCGAGTTCCCGGATTTTGAAACGTGCGCGGTCGGCTGGCAGTCGATCCCGCCGGGTCCACCGCCGCGAGTCTAGCGGACGCCGCTGCGCTTGGCGCGCAATCGCGCGGCTCGCAAGTTCATCCAATGATCGCGTGCGCCGATTCGCGCACTGGTCGCACGGTTTTCACCGGCGGCCGCTTCACAAATTCCACTTCATTTTCACCATTCCGCGCCCGCCGGATTGCGGGCATTTCCTTCATGAAAAAACTCATCCTCTCCACACTCATCACCGCTGCGATTTCGACTCACGCCTTGGCCGATCACGGCCCCGGCACTTCCGGCAGCGGCACTTTCACCGAATCCGCCGAGACGCTCAAGCCCTGGCAATGGTCCGCGACGGTGCGCTTCGACTGGACGGAATTCAGATCCGTCAGCGACAGCGAGCTGGCCGACAAGGAGGCGTTCGAGCTAATCGACCGCGCCTTCCTCACCACGCTCAATCTTGGCGTCGGGATCACCGAAAACTTTCAGCTTGGCCTGACGTTCGGATATTACGCTGCGGACGGCGCGCGCGAGGTCGAGCATGCGGAGGAAGCTGGCGAGCACGAGGAAGAAGAGGCCGCACACGATGCCGGCGGACCCGAGTTTTCCACCTACGATCCCGATGGCTGGACCGATCTCTGGCTGAACGCAAAATATCGCCTCTATCGCGGACCGGCGGGCCAGTTCGCAGTTTACGGCGGATTGAAATTTCCCGTTGGCGACGACCGCGTGATCAACAGCGCGGGCGAGCGCGTCGAGCCCGCGGCGACGCCAGGCACGGGCGCGTGGGATGGGATGTTCGGTGCTGCCTACACCGTGCCGCTCGCGCCAAATCTCGCGCTCGATGCCAGCACGCAATACACCCTGCGCGGCGAGCGTTACGACTACCGACTCGGCAATCGCTTCGATGCGGGCGTCGCGCTCGGCTGGCGCTTCATCGGCGACGCGAAGAGTTTTCCGCAAGTCAGCCTCCACGCCGAGGCGAATGTGCGCGCGGTGGCGAAAAGCAAAGCCTCCGGCGAGCGCGACCCGAACACCGGCGGCACCGTGCTTTTTCTATCGCCGGGTCTGCGCGTGCGATTCTGTGAAAATGCGGCGTGGTCCTGCGGCGTGCAGCTTCCGGTCGTGCAGGACTTGAATGGCGACCAGGTCGAGACAGATTTCCGCGTGACCAGCAGCTTCAACATCACCTTCTAGCCATGCGCCCGCTCGTGCTCCTCGCCGCCCTCGCGTCTGGCTGCGCGTCCCTCCCGCCGGTCCCTCCGGCGGGAGCCGCCGAGCAGCAGTGCCTCGTCTGCCGCGACCGCCGCGATTTCGACTGCCTCATCGTGGACGCCTCGCCGCGCACGCCGCAGGCCCAGTACGCCGGACGCACCCATTACTTTTGCGGCGAGGGTTGCCGCGCGGAGTTTCAGCGAAACCCGCGCCGCTACTGGCCCGCAAAAAATCCGTCGCGCACTTTTCCGTAACCGCGCGGGGCAAGCCCTCGTCTGTGGAAGCGAACCTCACAGAACCCTATGCCCTACACCGGAATCGTCCTCGCCATCGTTGCCCTTCACCTCGCCGCATTTCTCATCCTGCTCGGCCACTGGGCTGCGACCGCGGGCATGTGGCCCAAAGCCACGCGCGCCTTCGCCGATGTCTATGAGCAGCGGCTCGTGCGCGCATTGCTCGTCGGCGTCTTCACCTATGGCCCGCTCATCGCGCTGTTGCTCGCGAGTGGGAACATCGCGAATCCGCTCTTCAAAATCATTGGCCTCGTCAGCGGGTTTGGCGCGATCCTTTTCGGGTTCATCGGAACGTCGGGACTCGCGCTGCGGATCGGGCGCAATCTAAGTCCGGGCGCGGATCTCTGGCAGCAGGTGCTGCGTGGCGGCGTGATGCTCGCGCTGGTGTTCATCACGCCATTTATCGGCTGGCTCTTTCTTCTTCATGTCGGCCTGGCGAGCGGCTTCGGCGCGTTCCTCCTCGCGCGTCCGTGGAAATCGAAAGTCGCCGTCCCGGTCGCCCCGCCGCTGCCGGTGGATGTGGAATCAACCGTTGTCGTGATCACTGCTGCTTCGGCTTCATGAAAAAGACTTCGCGCCGCGAATTCATCGCCGCAGGGACTGGCGCGATCGCGATGAGCGCGCTCATTTTCAAAAGCGCGCAGGGCTGGCTCGAAAAGGGCGGGCAATACCTGGGCCGCGGCCTCCAGCGTCCGCTTGATGGCCCGCTCACACCTTCTGCTGCGACGGACATCGACCCGGTGGCGCACGCGCTGAACCGCTTCACGTTCGGCCCCGGTCCAGGTGATTACGCGCGGGTTGCCGCGATGGGCGTGGATGCCTTTCTCGAAGAGCAACTCGCGCCCGAGAAGATCGAGGACGGTGCTTGCGAGCGCGCGGTTTCGCGCTTCTCGGAATGCTGGTCGGAGCCGGTCGGCGAGGCTTACGACGAGGACGATGAGGCGCTCTCTCCTGTGCTGCGTCGCGTGGCGCTGCTGCGCGCGATTTACAGCAACCGGCAGCTCTTTGAAGTGATGTGCGAATTCTGGAGCGATCATCTCAACATCGATCCGGGCAAGGGCGACTGCCGCTATGTGAAGATCAGCGACGATCAATTGGTGATTCGCAAAAACGCGCTCGGAAATTTTGGCGAGATGATCCGCGCCAGCGCGAAAAGTCCCGCGATGCTCTGGTATCTCGACGGGCGCGCGAATGCGAAAGCGACGCCGGAGGAAAAGCCGAACGAAAACTACGCGCGCGAGCTGATGGAGCTGCACACGCTCGGCGTCCACGGCGGCTACACGCAGCAGGACGTGATGGAAGTCGCGCGCTGCCTCACCGGCTGGACGATCCTAGCGAAAAAAGACGACGGCTTTTCCGGCAAACTGCTCTCGCCGCTGAAGCACCGCGCGAAGGTCGTCTTCCGCAAGGAAGCGCACGACGACGGCGCAAAAACGGTGCTCGGCCAGGAAATCCCCGCCGGGCTCGGCGAGGGCGATCTCGATCGCGTGGTGGACATCGTGACGAACCATCCCGGCACCGCGCAATACGTCGCCGCGAAACTGTGCGTGCGATTCATCTCCGACGAGCCGCCGCAGTCCGCGGTGGATGCCGTCGCGCACGCTTTCACGGCGGGCAAGGGCGACATCAAGACGATGCTGCGCGCGCTGTTCGCGACGCCGGAATTTCACGCGTCGGCAGGCGCGAAATTTAAGCGACCATTTCATTTCGTCGTGTCCGCACTGCGCGCGACGAACGCAGCGACGGACGCGGATCGCGGCGTAGAAAAATATCTGGAACGCATGGGCCAGGTGCCCTTCCGCTACCCGACGCCCGATGGCTATCCCGCGAAGGCGTCGCACTGGCTGGCGACGCTGCCATGGCGCTGGAAATTCGCGCTCAATCTCGCCAACAACCGCATCGAAGGCACGCGGATCGACCGCAAATCTTTGGAGAAAAAACTCGGTGGCGATGCCGCGCTGATGGCTTCCCTGCTCAATCGCCAGCCCGTCGCGGACGAGAGCGATGCCTATCTGAAATCCGGCGACGGCCTCGCGCTGATGCTCGCGTCGCCGGCCTTTCAACGCTGCTGAATATGAACATCGAACGTCGAACATCGAACATCGAACATCGAAGTGCGGACCCCGCGTCGCAGTTGCTCTCCGACTTCGATGTTCGTTGTTCGATGTTCGACGTTCGATGTTCGCCTTTTTCCGAACTCCAATGAACGCTCTCGCCAACATCTCCACCGAACGCGACGACACCCGCACCCTCGTCGTCGTCTTCCTCCGCGGCGCTGCCGACGGGCTCACGCTGGTCGCGCCGATCGCGGACGACAACTACCACAAATTCCGCCCGCGGCTCGCCGTGAAAGCGAAGGAGGCCGTGCGGCTCGATGACACGTTCGGCTTTCACCCAAACCTCCGCGCGCTGGTGCCTGCGTGGAAAGATGGCGACCTCGCGATCATCCACGGCGCGGGTGGTGAAAGTGATTCGCGTTCGCACTTTGAAGCGCAGGACATGATGGAGCACGGCGGCCTCGCGGCGGGCGGATGGCTCGCGCGATACCTCCGCGCCCGCGGGCCGTCGCAGAGCCCGCTCTCCGCGGTGGCGCTCTCCGCGACGCTGCCGGAATCGCTCTCCGGCGCGCCGAGTGCGGCGGCGCTCCAGTCGCTGGAAGAATTCGCGATTTCGAGCAAGAAAGGCGGCGACGACGTGGCTTTCAAACGCGAGCTGCGGCGGCTTTACGATCTCGAACGCGGACCGGTGAAGGACGCGGCGGCGGCGACGTTTGAGGCGCTCAATCGCATCGAGTCGATCGACGCGAAAGCGAAGCCGCTGAACGGCGCGGAATACGACGAGAAGGATTATTTCGCGCAAGGTCTGCGGCAAGTCGCGCAACTCGTCCGCGCCGATGTCGGCCTCGATGCCGCGAGCGTCGATCTCCACGGCTGGGACACGCATTTTACCCAAATCTCCGGCATCGAACCGTTGATGCTCAAACTCGCCAACGGCCTCGCCGCCTTCCGCCGCGACCTCGGCGCGCGCATGGCCACAACGACCGTCGTCGTGATGACCGAGTTCGGCCGGCGCGTCGCGGAGAACGCCAGCTTCGGCACCGATCACGGCCGCGGCGGCGTGAGCTTCGTGATGGGCGGCGGCGTGAAAGGCGGTCGCGTGCTCGGCGGCTGGACCGGCCTGCAACCCGAAATCCTCGACGGCCCCGGCGACCTGCCCGTGACGAATAACTACCGCAACATCCTCGCCCCCGTCCTCGCCCGCCACGGCGCGACGCCGGACGGCCTCGCGAATATCTTCCCCGATTTCACGCTGAATCCGCTCGGGCTTTACGCGTAGGTTTTTTCGTTACGCTGAGTGCGCGCGGCGTGCTAATCTGTGCGCATGACGGTTAAAGAAACCATTCACAAGTGGGTTGATTCGATCCCGGACGATTCGCCCGGCTTGCTTGATCTTTACGAGCAAGCCCGACTCAGCGCGGCAATTGAGGAAGGTATGGCAGATGTGCGTGCGGGACGAATGCTGACCTTTGAAGAAGTGGACCGGCGGATGCAGGCGAAATGGGCGAAGCGAAATTCCGCGTCGAAGTAACCGAGCGGGCCGCTGCTGATCTGGACGAGATCGACACTTACTGGACTGACCGTGGCGACGCCTGGCGTGGCGAGAAGTATTACCACGACCTCCGCGAATTCGCGCTCCGGGAACTGGGCGATGCCGATCAGGCAAGACGCGGTCGCTTCCTGAAAGACCAGCGCAATCCCAACGCGCGTTCCATTCTTGCCTTTGGCGTTTACTTCGTGATCTACGAAATCGACGAAACCTCCGCGCGCGTAAATGTCGTCCGCTTCTGGCACGCGCATCGCGACGATCCCCGCCGCGAACTCTGAAAATCACTTTTTTCCATGCCCACCTTCTTCATCACCACCGCCATCGACTACACCAACGGCGCGCCGCACATCGGGCACGCTTACGAGAAGGTGCTCACCGATGTGCTCGCGCGTTATCATCGGCTGAAAGGTGACGAGGTTTTTTACCTCACCGGCGTCGATCAGCATGGGCAGAAGGTTCAGCAGTCGGCGGAAAGGCACGGCGTCGCGCCGCAGGAATTTGTCGATGGGATCACGGCGAAATTTGTCGCGCTTTGGGAGAAACTCGATGTGCGTTACGACGGCTGGGCGGCGACCACGGCGCAGGGTCACAAGGATTGCGTGCGCGCGATTTTGCAGCGGCTTTGGGATGATCAGGATCCCGCGACCGGCGCGAGCAAGTGGCTCTATAAAAAGAGCGCGGGCGGCTGGTATTCCGTGCGGCAGGAGCAATTCCTCACCGACAAGGAGCGCGGGGAAGATGGCGAGTTTGGTCCCGAATGGGGGCAGGTCGAGTTTCGCGAGGAGGAAAATTTCTACTTCCGCCTGCTCGATCACAAACAGTGGCTACTCGACCTGATCGACAAACGCAGCGCCGCCGGAAACCCGCTCGTCATTCCCGACTTCCGCGTCGGCGAACTTCGCAACGCGGTCGAAAAACTCGAAGGCGATCTCTGCATCTCGCGTCCTGCCGCGCGGCTCCAGTGGGGCATCCCGTTTCCCGAGAGTTTCGGTGCGGGATACGTCACGTTCGTGTGGTTCGACGCGCTGGTGAACTACCTCAGTTTTGCGCCCGGCTTCGACCCGCTCACCAGCAGCGGCCATTCCGGCGTCTTCCGCCACTGGTGGCCCGCGCTACACGTTATCGGCAAAGACATCCTCATCCCCGCGCACGGCGTCTATTGGCCGATCATGCTGAAGTCGCTCGGCTTCGCGGACGCCGATATCCCCGCGCTGCTCGTGCATGGCTGGTGGAACATCAGCGGCGCGAAGATGAGCAAGAGCCTCGGAAATGTGGTCGATCCCGATGCGCTCGCGGATAAATACGGAGCGGAGGCGCTGCGGTATTATTTGATGAGCGACATCGCGACGGGGAAGGACGCGGATTTTTCGGAGGAGCGGTTGGTGCAGCGATACAATACGGACCTTGCAAATAGCCTCGGCAATCTGCTCAACCGAACGTTGAATATGGTTCAGAAATATCGGGAAGGGCGTCTCGATCTGGGTCAATCGACAAAGGAACTTTCAAAGGAACTTTTCGACCGTTGGAGCATTTCAAAGGCAGTTGAATACTATCCGGGGTGGTTCGACCACTTTGATGTCAACGGTGCAGTTGCTGATATTACTTTTGGGATAGCACGCGTCTGCAATCTCCAGATCCAAGAAGAGGCTCCTTGGCAGCTTGCAAAAGATCCTGCGCAAGCCGAGCGCCTCGACGCCGTTCTCTACACGCTCGCCGAATCCCTCCGCATCATCGCCATCCTCATCTCCCCGGTCCTCCCGAAAGCCGCCGCGGGCATCTTCGCGCAGCTCAATTGGGACAAACCCTTTCGGCTCGAAGACGCGAAGTGGGGCGGGCTGCCGGATGGCCATGTGCTTGGCACGCCGACGCCACTCTTCCCGCGCATCGAGACTGCGCCTCCCGCGTAAACGCGTGGCGAAGAACTCTGGGTAGCACGTTCGTCTCGAACGTTGGTTTTGGCGTCCCGCCGAAACGAACTTTGAGAACCGTGTCTCGGAGAAAAGTCGAACGCGTCTCGTGTTGCGGACGCGTAGGGAAGTCCGCGAAGGCGGGACGCCTTCGCCAACGCTCGGGACGAGCGTGCTACCCGGAGCACTCGGGCCGCGCGTTCTCCGCGCGAACGCTTTCACCGCGCGTATTTTCATTTGCCGCGCCTCCCGCGCGCGCATACCTCATCGCGATGCGCACCATCGGTAAACTCGCGTCGGAAAAAGCCGCCGCGCGTTTCAGCGACTTCCTTTACGTCCGCGGCATCGAGAATCAATTCGAGTCGGAAGACGACGGCTCATTTTCGCTCTGGATCATGGACGACACGCAGCGCACCTCCGCCACGGAATTGCTCGCGAGCTTTCGCGCAAATCCCGACGCGCCGACATTCGACGCGGCGGCGGATGCCGGGAAAAAACGCCGCGCGGAAACCGCGGCCGGGGAATCGCAAAAATCGAGCGTCATCAGTGCCGAACGGCTCCAGTACGAGCGGAGTTTTCAGGCGATGCCGTACGTCACCTACCTGCTCGCGATTGCGTCGATCGCCGTCGCGATCTTTTCAAATTTCGGAGAGAACAAAGCGGCCATCCATCATCTTTTCATCGCCGATCTCATCGTGGAGGGCGACTTCGCCCGCTGGCTGCCCGGCCTCGTGGAAGTGCGTGCCGGACAGGTCTGGCGGCTCATCACACCGATCTTCATCCACTTCGGACCGCTGCACATCGTGTTCAATATGATGATGCTCCACTACCTCGGAGGCCTGGTCGAAAAACATTTTAGCGGATGGTATCTCGCCGCTTTCGTCGTCATCGTCGCCGTACTGTCGAACTTGGGCCAGTACGTCCTGGTCGGGCCGGTTTTTGGTGGAATGTCGGGAATCGTTTACGCGCTCTTCGGCTTTCTTTGGATGCGTGGAAAGCACGATCCCACCTCCAGCTTCCGGCTCAATCCGAGCACCGTGTATTCCCTCATCGGCTGGTTTGTCATCTGCGTTTTCGGCATCATTCCACACGTCGCCAATGTGTGTCACGGCGTCGGACTCGGTATTGGGATGGCTTGGGGATGGCTGAGCGCGCGCCCCCGGTTTTCGCGCTAGACACTTCCACCTCCCGGCCTAGCCTCGCGCCTGTGTCTGACGCCGTTTCATTGAAAAAGACCCCGCTCCACG
>JANNWY010000314.1:0-2904 GCA_031409335.1 Chthoniobacteraceae bacterium
GTCAACGCCACGCCCTGAATGCGCGGGTCGTCGATGACTTCGTTCACCTGGTCGTGGGAGATGAAAAGATTGGTGTAGGCGCCGACGGGCGCGCCAGCCTCCCGCCACAGCCGCTCGAACGCCAGGGCGCATTGCGGCACACAACTCGCGTGTTTCACCATCACAACATTGCCCGCCATCAGATTGGGCGCGGCAAAGCGCGCGAGCTGGTAGTAGGGAAAGTTCCACGGTTGGACGCCGAAGAGGACGCCGAGGGGACTGCTTTCAATCACCGCCCGACCCGACTTGGGCTTGAGCTTTTGCGGAGCGAGGAAGTGCTCCGCGTGCTTGGCGTAGTAGTCGATGATGTCGGCGCTGACCGCCACTTCGCCGCGGGCCTCCTCGATACGTTTTCCCATATCGAGCGTCATCGGCCGTGCGAACTCGTCCACACGCTTGCGCAGGATGGCAGCCGCTTTTGCGGCCACGGCCGCGCGCCGGGTGAACGACGTGAGCCGCCAGCTCTCGAAGCAAGCAGCAGCGGTTTTAAGGGCTTTCTCCAGCTGCGGTTCGGTTAGCTCCTTGAAGGTCTTCAGGACTTTACCGGTGGCGGGATTGATACTTTGGTAAGGCATAAAATCGTCTTCGTTCTCTGGCGTTAGGCGGGCAGGGTCAGCTCAGTTTCACGACCATCTTCCCTGAGTTTTTTCCGGTGAAGAGCCCGAGGAATGCGTCCACGGCGTGGTCAATTCCTTCCACCACGGTTTCCTTGTTCTTGAGTTTTCCGGCGCGGAAGTAGCCGCCCACTTCCTTTTCAAATTCGCTTTGGCGATCCAGCCAGTCGCCCACGATCAGTCCCTTCATCGTGAGCCGCTTGGTGGTCATGTTGAAGAGATTGGCGGGACCGGGTTTTGGCTTCTCGTCGTTGTAGGAGGAGATGCCGCCACAGGCGATGATCCGGCCGTGCACGCGCAGCGCGGCGAGTGCGGCCTCGAGCGATTCGCCGCCAACATTGTCGAAGTAAACATCGATTCCGTCGGGCGCAGCGCGGTTCAACTGGTCGAGGGTCGGTCCGGTCTTGTAGTTGAAGGCGGCTTCGAATCCGCACTCATCCAGCAGGCTCTGCACCTTTTCCGCCGAGCCAGCAGAGCCAATCACTCGACAGCCGCGCAGTTTTGCCAGTTGGCCGGCCACATTGCCGACGGCGCCAGCAGCGCCGGAAATGAAAATAACGTCGCCTGCTTTCACTTCGACGAGCGTCAAGCCCGCCCACGCCGTCATGCCGGTCATGCCGAGCGATCCGAGGTAAACGGAGAGCGGCTGGACCGCCTTGTCCACCGCGCGAAGTTCTTTCGGCGCAGCGACGAAGGCTTCCCGCCAGCCGTATCGTGAAACGACCACATCGCCGGGCTTGAACTCGCTCGTTAGCGATTCGACGACCTCTCCGATGGCGCCGCCTTCCAGGGGCTTTCCGATCTCGAAGGGTGGCACATACGACTTCCTCTCGTTCATCCGGCCGCGCATGTAAGGATCGACGGACATGAACAGGTTTCGCACGAGCACCTGCTGAGCTTGCAGCGGAGGCAGCGTGGATTCGGCCAAGGTAAAATTGGCGGCGGTTGGAATACCCTTGGGGCGTGAGGCGAGGCGGATTTCGCGGCTGGTGGTGAGCTTGGTCATAAGACAGTTGGGTGGTGTTGGTGAATTGCCGGGTGGGAAAAGCAGCGCGCTCCGACGGTCACTTGAAAGCCTTCAGGACCGCCTCGAACTGGACGCGAAGGGATTTGTCGTGTCGCGTCACGGGAGGAATCTCCCGACTGATGCCGAGCAATTGATAAACGGCCATCTGCGCCGCCCGCACGGAATACTCGACGGTGAAGACGACATCATCCGGGATCTCGACGAACTGGCTGATGAACGCGAAGTTCTTCGCGCCGACCGGCACGGGCAGCGGGCGATCACTGAGCTGGCGCGGCATGAACATGCTCGTGATGTAAGGCATCACGCAGGGAATGCAGTTGGCGGATGCGACGACCTCCGGATCAAAGCGCAGATGCCCGCACAGCTCCTGCAAAATTTCCGCGCCATTGCAGGCGGACATGGGCTTGGCGACGAAGTTGCCGATCCGATCCGGGAACAGCGAGTATCCCCAGAACACCTGCACATCCGCCGGCTGGTTGATGAAGTGCGGCTGGTGAGCGAGCACGATAGACATCATCCAGTTGGAGTCCTTGAACGTGACCAGTCCGCCAGTCCCGGCCTCATTGCCACTGAGTTGATTCATCATGTCGAAGAACGCGGGATTCTTCAATGTCACCGTGAACGATTCCCAATTTGATTGCGCGATGCAGTTGTTGAAGGCCGCCGGATTGCCGAAGTGTGGCCGGCCCTCCGCCAGTTTCTCCCAGAGCGTCCAACCACCGCTGTCGGATTTGGTCAGCCGCTTGGGCGCGCTGGTCATGGAGCCAAGACTGGAGGCATCCGTCATGGAGCCGTTCTGGAAGAAGACCAGGTCGCCGTCATTTACGGTGATGACCTCGCTCGTTCCTGCCCGCAGGCACTGAATTCCGGTGACAATGAATTCTCCGTCCCCAGGCCGGTGAGTGAGGTCCACGACTTTGCAATCAGTGATCAAATGGACGCCTTGGGCCTTGAGCCAGTTCTGCAAAGGCAACACCAGCGAATCATACTGGTTGTAGATAATTCGTTTCACGCCCGCGAGCGTTTCGATGCGCGTGAACTCCATCATGAAGCGGAGCAGGTAGCGCTTGAACTCCACCGCGCTGTGCCAGGGCTGGAAGGCGAAGGTGGTGGACCACATGAACCAAAACTCCGTCTCGAAAAACTCGGGGGAAAGATGGTCAGTGATGGAACTGGCACCCAGCGACTCCTCATCGGCATGGCTGAGTTTGAGCAGTTCCATTC
>JANNWY010000315.1:0-2845 GCA_031409335.1 Chthoniobacteraceae bacterium
CTGCCCTGCCAACCAGGCATGAAAATTTTTCAGTCCGCAATCTGGGATCGTGGATCGAAAACCGGCGGAGAAACAGTCATTTAAGGGGATCTTAACTTGCTCACCTCTTCGGCTTTATCGAGGTCGTTTAGTGAGGTCTGAGTGAACGGCTGTGGTTTAGCTCTTCCTGAATAATCGAGGTGCCGGAAGGTTGGTGGGCGCTCGCCGGG
Source organism: Chthoniobacteraceae bacterium (assembly GCA_031409335.1). Classification (GTDB taxonomy): domain Bacteria; phylum Verrucomicrobiota; class Verrucomicrobiia; order Chthoniobacterales; family Chthoniobacteraceae; genus JANLQB01. Next base: position 210 of record JANNWY010000315.1, read on the forward strand.
CATGGTGGATTATGCTGGCTTCCGCTTGTCCAAAAATAAGCGCCGCTCGCTGATGATTCCTAGTATCGCGTCGGTGGTTAGGCTCTTTTTGTCATGTAGTAGCATATCTTTGATCGCCTCTTCACACACGCGGGTGATCTCGGCAAAGCTTAAACCTTCAGCAGAGGCGGCAAATTTCGCGTAAGCGAGCCGGGGTGCCTTTTGTCCTGCGAGTCGCTCGCGAAAGGTCCGTTCGGCCAGCTCTGCACTTGGCATGCCGAGTTCAATGAGGTCATCAAAGCGGCGGTAGAGTGCGCTATCGAGGAGGTGACCGTGATTGGTAGCAGCAATAAGCACGCTATTTCCTCGGTGGTTCTCGATGAAAACTAGAAAACTGTTCAAGATCCGACGCATCTCGCCGACGTCGTTTTCCGAACCACGGGCGATCCCGATGGAATCGAACTCATCAAAAAGATAGACCGCTCTCGTTTTTTCGATGGCGTCAAAAATGAGCCGGAGCTTTGACGCAGTCTCTCCCAAATAACGCGTCATCAGGCTTTCCAAACGCACAATGAAAAGCGGGAGACCAAGTTCGCCCGCGATCGCCGCCGTCGTGAGCGTTTTTCCACAACCGGGCGGCCCAGTAAGAAGCAGTGTCTGACGAGGGCGGAGGCCGTGAGACTTTAATTTGTCAAGATTGCGCTGTTCGTGGAGCACGCGGCGGACGTGGGCGCTGGCGGCCTCATCCAAAACAAGATCCGAAAGCCTTGTGTCCGCCCGTCTGACGCTGAACAATTCAGCGACCTCACCTTGAGGTTGGGCGATGTGGAGAAGGTTATCGTGTGCTCCTTGTTGTGGTTCGCGATTGCGGCTCTTTTCGACAATGCGTCGGAGATCCTTAGCGAGTTCAGGATGTCCTTTCCGGGCCTCTGCTGCCGCCATTTGTAGGCCAATGGCAAAGAATCTCGCGTCATCGCCGTCGGCGTGACTCTGCATGAGAGCTTTGAGTTGTGCTGCACTGGCCATTTGCTATCGATGAGAATAACGAACGATTCTTGGTAGGGCAAGCAAGGGAACCCAAAGTTTGCAATCAAAGCAGAGCCGCAATAAATGGAAAAAGGCGCGGAAATACAGACTCTGAGAGATTGTCAGAATCCGAGATCGACGGGGCGAGGCAGCGATTTCCAGTGAATGACGCGGATAAAGTTTTCGCTGTTTTCCCCCTGATGGATCATGTTTTGGGGACGATCGTTAGAGCCAACTCCCCTTCCACCGCATCGGCGGCGCGCATGAGGGTCTCGATGGTGAAATTGTTGGTGCCATCCATCATCGTCGTGACGCGGGCGGGACTGATTTCCATCCGGGCGGCGAGCTTGCTGCGGTTCAGGCCGAGTGCCTTCATGCGTTCGAGGATCTGCTCGCCGATGAGCAGCTTCTTCACCACCACCTTCTGGGAAAATGAAAGCGGTGCGGAGAAAAAGCGCTGAACTTCGTCAGGCTTTTGAGTGGTGATCTGGATCTTCATGGTCGATGCGAACACTTTTCTAAAGCAGTGTCAACCGCCCGGCCCGCCGGTTCGTGCGGATGACTTGATCGATCTACTCGCAGTGCGTTTCCACATGGGTACTCACTCCAGCTCCTTCCCCAAAATCTCCCGCTCCTTCGCGGAAAGCTCTGCCGCAGCGAAGGCCGCGCGAGCGCCGCGCAGATCCGAGCTGCGCCAGGATTTGAGGGTTTGGCGGAGTTCGTTGAGGCGGTCGTTTTCATCGCTGATAGAGGCTGCCCAGGAGAAGGCGGTGGTCGGGTCGGTTTCGCGGACGCGAGCGACGAGCGGCTCGATGGCGGCGTCCCGTGCGCTGCCGGCTTCCAGAGTGGCGAGCCAGCCGGCGGTGGCGACGGAGTCGTATTGGCTCCAGGATTCGGAAACCGCTTTGAGTCCGGCATCGCGGGAGAGGCCTTCGGGCAGGGCGGCGGCCCATTTGGAGGCTGAGGCCGGATCATCGCCCGCCCATTGTCCGGCGAGCGAGCCGGCGGACGAGGCGAGATTCTGGCCCATGCCGTCTGGAGGCGAGGCGATGAGCCGGGCCAACTGGCTGCTGGCGGAGGCTGGATTGTCACGGGCGAGGGCGGGCAAGACCGCAGCCAATGCGCGGGCGCGCTCGGTCCCGGAGAGGCTGTCCGCCCAGGCTTTGGCGGCTTCGGGATCGCTCTGGCCCCATGAGCTGGCGACGTTGTCGAGCGCTTCGAGCCGGCCTTGGCCCTCGGGTAATTTTTTCCAACCTGCGGCGGCGGCCTCGGGGTCTTCGCGGCTCCAGTTTTCGAAAAGCCCGGTCACTGCGGCGGTTTGTTCCTGGGGATTTTGCAGGGAAATCGCGAAATCGAAGGCTTTCTCCGGGTCGTTGTTGGAATACTGCGAGAGCATTTGCGACAGCGTGTCGGTGCTTCGCTGCGTTTCGGGAAGCGCGAGAAAATACTTTTCAGCGGCGGCGGGATCGGATGCGATCAACCCACGCAGCACAGGCTCGGAGGTGTCGATCTTCTCGCGATCGGTCATTTTCGCGACCTGCGCTTTCAGCAGATCCGGCGATCCCCAGGCGGCGTAATACATCTGGTCGCCGAGGTTTTCGCGGCGGGTGGCGGGGTCCTTCACCTGGTCG
>JANNWY010000316.1:0-64465 GCA_031409335.1 Chthoniobacteraceae bacterium
CCCATTTATACAGAGATAATATTAGTACCAGCTAATTCTTTCACTTTTAACCATCGCGCTACAATTGACAATACACTAGCCCAAGTTCCGCAGCTCGCGCCTTGGCCGAAAAATCTTTCTCTGTGGCCACCGCGCGGCGGGATGCGCTCGCCTCTGGCGGAGAATGGTTTTGGCCGATGTAGTGCAGAAGAGCCCATCGTTGGACGGGCGGCGGGGCGGCATTTTCGGGCCATGTTTTTACGCCGCCATCGCAAACAAGCCGCCGGAGAGACTTACGAGTATTGGACGCTCTGCGAGTCGCGGTGGACGGCGGCGGGGCCGCGTCAGCAGGTGCAGGTGCCCTGAGCGCAGTCGAAGGGGTGGCGACGCTGGGCAAGCTGACCGGCGGGGAGCCGCGGGAGGAGGCGGGCAGGGAGCAGTTGGAGTCGCTGCTTGATGGCCAGTCGGCGGCGCCGCGCTGGGAGGTGGTCGATGTGCGCGGGGTGCGGGTCGAGCGGGCGCGCGATTTCGGCGCGGCATTTCTGGGGCTGGCGTTGTGGCGGCGGCTGGGGCTGCACGCGCTGCTCGCCGAGCTGGGCGAAGGAGGAGGTGCCGTGGCCGACGGTGGCCGCGGTGCTCAGCGTGGCGCGCTTTTGCGGGTAAGCCCTCGGAGCTGGGTATCGCCGAGCGCTGCCGAAGGCCCTGAGCGAAGCCGAAGGGGTATGCGCACAGCGCGATGGAGGATCTGCTCGGGGTTCCGTGGGCGAAGATCAATGACGACCGCCTTTACCGCGGGCTCGATGTGCTTGCGGCGCACAAGGACCAGCTCTGCGCGCATCTCATGGAGCGTTACCGCAGTTGGTTCGGCGTGCAGTTCGAGTTCCTGCTTCGAGCCTGCCCTGAGGCTGCCGAAGGGATGCGATGAGCACCTTCTTCGAAGGCCAGGCGGAGAAAAACGACAAGGCTGCGCGCGGCTACTCGCGCGACTCGCGGCCCGATTGCAAACAGGTCTGCATCGGCCTCGTCTGCACGCCCGAGGGCCTGCCACTTTCCTACGAAGTCTTCGCGGGCAATCGCACCGACGTGACGACCGTCGAGGAGATTGACTCGCTCCCGCCACCCTTCCCGCTCGCCCTTCGGGTGCTCCTTTGTCGCATCTGTCTCGCTCCGCTCGGCTGCGGCATGGTCAGCGAGAAAAACATCGCGTTCCTGCGCGCCCGCGGCGCGCGGTATCTGGTCGGCGCGCGCAAGAGCCAGCTCCGGCAGTTCGAGGCCGCGCTTTTGGAAAAGGACGGCTGGAGCGAAGTCCAAAGCGGCCTGGAAGCCAAGCTGGTGGCTCATCCCGACGGCGCGGGCAAAAGTAAGCCGCCATGCCCTTCGACAGGCTGAGGGCCTTGAGCCTGTCGAAACGGCTCGCCCGCCAGAGCGACGCGCTGTGCGAGGAACTCGCCAAAATCGACCGCGCGCGTCGAAGCCCACATCGTTGATGCTTCGCGCGCCGCGCTACGCACCCTGCGGGCTGCCTGCGGCAGTCTGTCTCGCGGCTTCCGCCGCCGCTCGGCTGTCTGCTTCCTCGCGCTGGCCATGTGGCGCACCTTGGAAATGTGGATGCAGGGCAAAGGCCTCGGCACCCCTTCGGCTGCGCTCAGGGCCTTGAACTTGTCGAAACGGCTGCGCGCGCCGCCTCGTCGAAGAAATCGCCACCGTCAAAAGCATGGACGTGATCCTGCCCGTGCGCCGCCGCGAAGAGGTCGCCCAACTGCGCCTGCGTTGCGTCGCCCGCCCAGAGCGGCGCGTGGCCGAACTACTCGTGCGCCTCGGCTTGGACCTGCCCAGGCGCAGCCGCATCGTCGAAGACCTCCCCGCCGCCACGCTGGCAAATGTAGTGCAGAAAACCACCCCCTGAGCAACGCGGCTACTCTGATGACCGCGCCAGAATGGCCCGCGAGCTGCGGAACTTGGGTTAAGGAACGAGATGGATGTTTTTGCAATCATATTGTTTTTCCAATTGTTATCATTCAACAGGAGCATTGCCAGCCACAGCAGATTTCCCCGCACAAGCCGCTGTACCTTCCTGCCGAGTTCGACTACTCCGTGCCCGCTCTGCCGGTTCGCCAAGCGTCCTCCCAATATCAGAAAAGCATCGCCCGGTATCAGCCGCGCATCCTCCAAACTGGGCAAATTGTGACAATCGCCAGTGAAGATGGTGAGAGCAGCCGTCTTGTTCGCGAGGATAGCGAACCAGCATGGAAAGACGATCGCGGTTCCTGAGATTTCAAATTCAGACGGCAGGTCAATTCCCGATGTCTCGTCCGTTTCGCCGGGGAAGTCGGCGGCCTCCAGGTGAAATCATTTGCGAGAAGGGTGACGTCGGGAGGGAAAGCGCATTTCTGTAAATTCGACGCATTCCCGCTTCCGCCACGCGTCTGCCGCCTGCTAAGGCTCCTTTTGTGAGCTTCCAAATAAAAACCAGATTCGTCCTCGCTGTTTGTTGTTCCCTCATTTTGTTCGGCTCCCACGGTCCGGCTCGTGCGGAAGCGGAGCACCTCTGCTGCGCGCACGGTCACGCGTGGCTCGCGGCGGGCGCGGAGGCGTCTGACTTTCTGAAATATGCGCCGAGCCGTGAAATCGACATGCTCCATGTGGCGATCGACGTTACGCCGGATTTCAAGGCGCGTTCGGTTTCCGGCAAGGTCACGCTCCGCTTCAAACCGATCGCGAAACCGTTTGCGGAACTGAAGCTCAACGGCATCGACTTCGTGGTGTCGGCGGTGGAATCCAGCGAGAGAATCCTCGGCTATCAGGCGACCACCGAGCACGTCATCGTGACGTTTGCGGAAGCGGCTCCCGCCGACAAGGAGGTGAGCGTCACCATTCACTACAGCGCGGCGCCGGACAAGGGGCTCTACTTTCGCACGCCCGAGATGGGTTATCCGGCGGGTGATTCCCACCTGTGGACGCAGGGCGAGCCACATGAAGCGCGGCATTGGTTCCCGAGCTTTGACGCGCCGAATGAGAAGTTCACCAGCGAGGTGACCTGCCACGTGCCGGATGGCATGGTCGTCATCTCGAACGGGAAAAAAATGTCCGAGGAGAAGGACGCTGCCACCGGTGTCATTTCTGTGCGCTGGCTTCAGGATAAGCCGCACTCGAACTATCTCATCGCGCTCTGCGCCGGTTACTTCAAAAAGATCGAAGGCACCCATCGCGACATCCCGCTGGCCTTCTGGACTCCTGCCTCGCAGATCGACCAGGCGCAAAGTTCCTTCCGCGACACGAAGGATATGCTGGAGTTTTTCGAGAAGGAAACCGGCGTGCCGTATCCGTGGGCGAAGTATGATCAGGTGTGCGTCGAGGACTTTGGCTGGGGCGGCATGGAGAACACGACGATCACGATCCTGAACGACAACACCCTCTTTACCGACGCGACGGAGAACCTCCGCGACAGCACGAGCCTCGTCGCGCACGAGCTGGCCCATCAATGGTTTGGGGACTACGTGACGTGCAAGGACTGGTCGCACCTTTGGCTCAATGAAGGCTTCGCGACCTACTACGACGCGCTCTATCAAGGCCACAAGTTTGGCCCTGACGAGTTGCTCTACGAGATGCGCGGCAACGCCAACGGTGTCCTAAACCAGGCCAACGACACGAACGCGATCGTGCGCCGCAACTTCAAAAACCCGGAAGAGCAGTTCGGCTTCCACGCCTATCCAAAGGGTAGCTGGATACTTCACATGCTCCGCAGCCAGCTCGGCGATGAGCTATATCGCAGCATTGTGAAGACTTACCTCGAACGTCACGCCTTGGGGAATGTCGCCACGGATGACTTCAACAAGGTCATCGAGGAACTCTCCGGACGTTCGTTCGACCAGTTCTTCAACCAATACGTGTATCACGCGCATCACCCCGAGCTGGACATTAGCTATAGTTGGGACGAGCGGACCAAGCTCGCGAAGGTATCCATCCAGCAGGTCCAGAAACTCAGCGACGACGTCCTGCTGTTCAATGTGCCACTGCCCGTCCGCTTTAGGGGCAAGTCCGGCAGCGTTGTCGAGCGCACATTCAATGTGAAAGAAAAGTCCGAGGACTTCTACGTCGCGCTGGCTGAAGTGCCGGAGCTTGTCCGCATCGATCCGCGCTACACTCTGCTCGCAAAAATCAACTTCAAGGCGCCGACCGCGATGCTTCACGTGCAGCTTGCCGACAAGACCGACATGCTGGGTCGCCTGCTCGCCATTGAGGCACTGAGTGGCAAGGCTGCGGAACTCGGTAAACTCAAGGATGTGCTGAACAACGATCCGTTTTATGGCGTCCGCATTGCCGCCTCCACTGCCATCCGCACCATCCAGACCGACGAAGCTCTTGATGCCCTGATTGCCTCGGCCAAACAGAGTGACGCGCGGGTGCGGCGTCAGGTGGTGATGGACCTCGGCGGGTTCTATCGCGAGACGAGCTACGCGGCGGCGCAGCAGATTCTAAAGGATGAGAAGAACCCGGACATTCAAGCGAAAGCCCTGATGTCCATCGGCTCTTACGCGAAGGTGGAAGTGCGTGATGAAATCCTGAAGGCGTTAAGCTCGACCTCCTATCGCAATGCCACGGCCGACGCCGCGATCAATGCCATCCGCGCGCAGGCCGACCCCAGCTACATCGCGTCGCTGCTCGACGTATTGCAAACGAAGGAAGCGCTGTTCACCAGCGGCGGTTTTGCGAATGGCCTGAGTGTCCTGGCGAAGCTGGCCGAGCACGAGGAGAAGAAGGACACGGTGCGTGAGTTCCTGCTCCAGCACCTCGACAGCCGGAAGCGCCGTGTGCAACTCGCAGCCGTCGCGGGCTTGGGCGTGCTGGGTGATGCGAAGGCGATTGGCCCCTTGGAGAAGCTCACGTCTTTGCCAAAGGAAACCCCGCTGCGCGCTGCCGCGGAACGCGCCGTCACCGCCATCCATGAGGCAAAGAAACCTGCCTTGGAAGCGGGAGCAGTCCGCGGTGAAGTGCTGACGCTCCACAAAGCAGACCGCGATCTCCGCAAGGATTTCGATGACCTGAAGAAGAAGCTGGATGCACTCACCCCAAAACCAGCCGACCCGAAAGCAGCGAAGCCGGCGCCTGCGGCAAAAGTGAAAACGCCCGCGCGCAGCTCAAAAAGATAAACCTACAAAAGGCGATGGATATTGCCGCGAAGAGCGCGGGGGACGCGGAGATTTACGAACCTGATGCCGTTCACTCAATCGGTGAACGACGCCTTCCCGGCGACACGGAACGCACCTTATTCCTCATCCGCGTTTTCCGCGTCCTTCGCGGCAATCTCCAGCGCCGCTTTTAGGCTAATCCGCACTCAACGCTTTGGCTCATTACCACTGACGCCGCGATGGACGCGGTAGGCGCGGACGATCGATTGGACGAGTTCGTGGCGGATGACGTCGGCTTCGCCGAAATGGCAGAAGGCGATGCCTTCGACTTCGTTCAGTGCTTGCAGTGCTTCGATGAGGCCGGAGCGTTTGTTCGTGGGCAGGTCGATCTGCGTGTGGTCGCCGGTGACGACGCATTTTGACTCCGTGCCGAGCCTGGTGAGGAACATGAACATTTGCTCCGTCGTGGTGTTCTGCGCTTCGTCGAGCACGACGAAGGCGCGATTCAGCGTGCGCCCGCGCATGTAGGCGAGGGGAGCGACTTCGATGATGCCGCGCTCGATGCAGCGCTGCATTTCCTCCGGCTCGAGCATGTCGGCGAGCGCATCGTAAAGCGGGCGCAGATACGGCATGATTTTTTCCTTCAAATCTCCCGGCAGAAAACCGAGCGCCTCGCCGGCCTCGACGGCTGGCCGCGTGAGGATGATGCGGGTGACTTCCTCCCGTTTCAGCGCGGAGACCGCGAGCGCCATCGCGAGGTAAGTTTTCCCCGTGCCCGCCGGACCGACGCCGAAGACCATGTCGCTGTGCTGAATGGCGCGGATGTATTCGCGCTGGCCTGGCGTCTTCGGGATGATCGGCGGACGTTTGCTGGAGCACACGATGCGGGTGTCGCTCAGTTCGTCGAGAGCGGCTTCGCCATCGGAGCTGGCGACATTGCGCACGGCGTAAAGGAATTCATGTTTCCGAATCACCACGCCGTTTTGCCGCGCGCGTTCGAGCTGGCCAAAGACGCGGCGCACTTTCTCAAAACGCTCCGGTTCCCCCTCGACCCGGAGCCAGCCCTCACGCGTCGTCACCCGCACATCGAGCGCGGATTCGAGTTGTTTGAGCAGGCCGAGATCGTTTGCAAAAAGCATCGCGAGCGCGCGCGCGTTCTCGAATTGCAGGGTCTGGGAATCGCTCATTGGGGGAGCTCGACGCGAACAATCGACAACGCGCACCCAGCCGGCCTACCGAAACCCATACGCGAGCGACCACGTCGTGCGCTCCAGCGGCGAAGTTTCCACTTCGACGATCAGGTAATACGACCCGGTTTTTTTCGGCACCACGCGCGCCGCCGCGAAGTGCGGCTTCTGCCACGCCTGCACTTCGGCGATGTTGCCTTCGCTGTCGTAAATGTGGACGGAAATCTTCGCGGTCTTATCGTCGGTTCCCATCCAGAACCAGTATTCGTTTCCTTTGAAAAGCTGATGCACGATGGCCTTGGTCGTCTTCACCGGCAGATCGCCGCCCCAGTAGTCTTCGCGGACGGTGAAGCCTTCCTTCACGTAGGGAGCCGCGGCCTCGAGCGCGAAGGAAAGCGCGTCATCGACGGTCGCCCGCGCCGGCGCGAGGATCGCGGCGAGGCAGAGGGCGATGGTTGGGAGTGTGGTGCGTGGTTTCACAAAATTAGTCGGGCTTGCAACTACAAAGATGGCTCAGTTTGTCTTTTCACCAATCGTTTTCACCAAGTCTTCCGCGATTGCCTTGATCTCTTTGACGGTCTTTTCCGAAATCTCCGTTCCGTCGTTTTGTCCCATCAGCGGGCGGATGTCGATCAGGCCTTTCTGCACCTTCGTCACGGCCGGGTTCGCCTTAAATTTTGGCTTCATCCCCGCGATGCGTTTCTCGAAATAGTCCAGCAACACTGGCTGGTGCAGGAGTTCCGCTCCGTCCTTGCTGTAATTTTTCGCGACCACCATCGTCAGCGCTTCCGTCCCGCGCAGCCAGCCGCCGAGGCTCACGAGTTGCGAGAGCGGTTCGCTGTCGAGTTTGATCATCGCCGCCTTCACATCGACCAGCGCGCCATCGAGCTCCTGCCGCACGCCCGTCCAGTCGTCCGCATTTGCGAAGCTGATGATGCTGTTGGTCCGCTTCGTCACTTCCTTCCCGACGCCGAGCGCCTTCGCGAGATTCAGCACGTTCTTCCCGATCTCCTTCACCTCCGCGGTATTCATCGACTCCACCGCGATGAAGCCCTCCGCGATCACCGTGCCGAGCAGCAGCGCGGTCTGCGCCTGTTCGCCGGGCGGTTTCGCCAGCGATTTGCTGGGCCGCAGCACGTCTTCCCAGTGCGGTTTTCCGAGTTTGTCGAGAACGTTGAAGATTTCGCTCGGTACCGGCACCACCACATCGTCGATCATCCTGCTCGCAGGCGGAAAGGCGCTGACGTCGATTCGCTGAGGCGGCTCTGCGAACGATGTGAGTTGGAGCGCGGTCGAGGCTGCGAGAATGGCGAGCGTCAATACTTTCTTCATAGGGATCATGGATTTTGCCATCTGAACGGACTCAAAACAAATAGCCGCGTTCGATTTGCGGCAAGTTTTCTTTTGGCCTGCGCGTCCGGCGCTGCCCGGCTTCCGCGTTGACACACCCGGACGTTTCCTTCGCAATCCGCCCGAATTTTCCATGCTCCGCTCCCGACTCGCCACGCTCATCAAAGACTTCGCCGACAAGCGCATCCTCGTCATCGGCGATCTCATGCTCGATGAATTCCTGTGGGGAAAAGTCTCCCGCATTTCACCCGAAGCACCCGTGCCCGTGGTCGAAACCGTGACCGAAGAATCTTTCCCTGGCGGTGCGGCGAATGTGGCGCGCAACCTCGCGGAATTCACCCGCCACGCCAGCGTCCTCGGCGTCACGGGCGACTGCGTGCATTCCGAAAAACTCAAGCAGTTGCTCACCGCCGAGGGAGTCGATGTCGCCTGCGTGCAATCCCACGCCTGCTACCAGACCATCGTGAAAACGCGGGTCATCGCGCGACAGCAGCATGTCGTCCGTATCGACCGTGAAAAACGCATGGCGCTTCACCCCGCGCACGCCGCCGCGGCGCTCGGGCAAATCTCCGCGCTGCTCCCGACGATCGACGCCGTCATCGTCGAGGATTACGGCAAGGGGCTGCTCGATCAGGCTTTTGCCGGAGCGATCTGCAGCCTCGCCGAGCGCGCCGGCAAAATCCTCGCCGTCGATCCCAATCCGCACAACCCACTCGACTGGCGTCACGTCACCATCATCAAGCCCAATCGTGCCGAAGCCTTCGCCACCGCGAACCGGCTGCCGAGCGAGCCGGTCGATCCGCCGACCGATGACGGCGAGTTGCTCGCGGTCGGCAGCGTCCTTTCGGAAAAATGGAACGCGGACAATCTTCTCATCACACTCGGCGAGCAGGGACTGATGCTTTTCCGGCGTGGTGAAGCGCCTTATCACGCCCCGACTCGAGCCCGCGAGGTCTTCGACGTGAGCGGAGCAGGGGACACCGTCATCGCGCTCTTCACGCTCGCGCTTACTGCTGGAGCGAGCCCGGATGAAGCCGCCGAAATCGCCAACCACGCCAGCGGCGTAGTCGTCGGAAAACTTGGCACCGCGACCGTCACCCCCGACGAACTCCTCGCGAGCTTCGAGGTGTAAGGCGGCCGCGTTATCGTTTGGCGTCGCCGATTTGGATTTGTGAATCCATCAGCTTCCGCAGCGCGCCGATGGCAACACTGGCATCCGGCGTTCCCCAGATGGCGACCTCGAGGCGGCGCTGGCCGCGGTGCCGTTTGCCCGCGAGGGCGGCGACGAAGCGCGAGGAAATGCTGTTGTCTTCGCGCACCCGCGTTTGCGATTCGCCGCGGCGGACATCCTCGACGAGGCAATTGAAAACGAAGACATCACGCGGACCGTCGAGGAAATGGTAGGCATCGACTGGGAGCGAAACCTCTCCGCGCGAAAGATCCAGAGTGGGCAGGCTTGCGACTTCCCTCATGCCGACGGCGGCGAGGCACGCGCGGGGATCGTGGACGCCGACGGTTTGAGCAGAGTTGCGGCCTGGCAGCCACCGGAAGTACAGCGCCTGCCATCGCAGCCCGGATTCGTCGCGCCATTTCCCGCCGTAGCCTTCGTCGAAGCGAAGATCGGCGCGGATGCGCGGCGCGATCGTGGTTCTTTCAAATCCGGGCCGGTCGATCGGCAGGCGGAACCGCCATGGCGCGAGCGGAACGTCGGAACGTTCATGCAGCCGGAACCATGTCTCAGTGAGGAGAAGGCCCGCGACGAGAATGGCAATGCCCGCCGCCGCGGGTGTCGCAAGGTCGCGGAGCCGTCGGGCGATCCGGGCTGCATCGACGCGTGGTGACGGAGCGGTAACTGCGCTGGCGTTAGCGCGGCGATGCAGGAGCCATGCCGTCGCACCGACCAGCAGCGAGCAGATGACTAGAACCGTGTAACCTGCCGTGTCGTGTGACGCTTCCATGGCGACCAGGCCTTGTCGGTCGGCGATCCAGCCGAGCACGGCGGTGCGGACGACATTCGTCACCAGCGCCCATGCTGCGCCGGCGAGTAGAAGCGCAACCCTTCGCGTCCAGGTGAATGACAGGATTTCACCCAGAAACAGCGTAAGCATCAGCGTGCCCTGAAGGGACCGGATGCCACTGCACGCCTCATCCACACCGAGCGTGCCGGAGGGAAGTGCGATGAGATTTCCCCGCGCTTGCGCCTCGATGCCGAACCAATGGAGCACTTCGACTGAGAGCCTGGCGTTGTGCTGCATCAGCCAGCTCATCCCGCCTTCTTCCATCTGCCGCCAAAGCGGGACTGCGGTGAAAAAAAACAGCACGGGAAAGATGAAATGACGAAGCCATCGACGGCCACCGGCCTGCCAGAAGCCAAGCAGTGTCGCTGCGGCAGCCAGCGAGGCAAGCACCCATCCCATCGAGCGCCATTGCATGTTTGCCTCGCGCAGCGGCATGCAAACCACGGAGGCGATCGCGAGAGTGGCGATGACCCAATAGGTCTGCGCCACAGCGGGGCGAGGATCCGGCGGCGGACATTGCTCAAAGCGCACCTTTACCAAGTAAAGCGCGAGTAAAGGCACGAGCCACCCATAGTGATATTGCTCATTGATCGTCCAGTCAGGCGCGAGATGTCTGATCGCCTGAATCCAACAGGCCAGAACGAACGCAGGCAGCACCCACACCTTCCAGCGTTGCACCTTTCCGTTCTCCAATGTTTCAGGCTTGGTGGTTGCGTTCACAGGCATCGTTGTATGCCGCGATTGTTCCTTGTTTCCGAAGGATCGCACAAGTGGAAGTTCCGCCACCCACCCGCGAGGGCATTCCAAAAGCCAGCCGGAAAGCTACCGGATGTAATCCAGCAGTGACATGCTGAGAATCCGGGAGCCGCTCTGCAATGCTGCCTGATAAGCCGTCTGAGCTTGCGTGAGCTGCACCACCGTCGAAGGCAGATCCACGTCCGTCTCCGCCGCGCTGAGTCGGTCGAGTTCTTCAAACCGCGATTCATTCTGCATGCGATCCGCTTCCAGCCGGGTCTGCTTCGCACCCACGCCACTCATCGTCACCAGAAAGTCATCTTCGCTCGCCTCCAGCGCAGGCCGCGTCGCCTGCACCGCCGCGCCGGTCCCGGTCTCCAGCGCATCGCGCAGGTTCACGAGATTGTTCATGAAATCCGCGAGCTTTTGGTTTTCCGCGCCGGTGGTGAACGGCGAGAGCTTTGCTCCTTCCGAAATCCGAATCTCCGCCCCGGCTGCCGCGCCGTTGTAGGCAATCGCCGTGATCTTACCGGTCGCATCCCGCGTCGCCGCGAAGGGTGTCAGATCGCTCCGCGTCCCGCCAAAAAGATGCTCGCCCGAATACTTCGTGTTCGCCGTTTGCAGTGCCTGCTCGATCATTTGATCCGCCTCCTTGGCATAGGCACCCAGTGCATCCACTCCGCTGGTCCCCACGCCGAGGACGGCAATTTCACCCGCCCGATCCGAGGTTTCCTTCAATTGCTTGAGTGCTGAAAAACTCGATTGGCTGACGTTCAGCGCGCGATCGTGATTGCGGGAAAACTGCTGGATCTCGCGCTTCTCGCCTTGCAACCGCAGCACGCGCGCGATCGCCGCCGGATCATCGCTCGGGTCCGTGATGCGCTGCCCCGTCGCCACTTGCCGCTGCAGCTTTGATTGCCTCCCCGTGAGGTCTTGCAGTTGCGAGACCAGTGACGTGGAAAAATGGTTCGTTGGGATGCGCATGGGCTGATCTTACCGGAGCATGTTATTGATCAACCCATCCAGCATCTCGTCGATCACACGCACCACGCGCGCGGATGCCTGGTAGGAACGCTGAAACTTCATCAGGTCCGCCATTTCCTCGTCCAACGAAACGGAACTGACCGAGTCGCGATTCCTCGTCGTCATCTCCTCGATCAGTTGCTGGTCGTCGAGCTGGGTATTGGTGCCATTGAGTGACTCGCCGAGGCCACTCACCGTTTTGGTAAAGAAGCCGCTGATCGTGCCATCGATCGAATCTCCCGCACCCGTTGAGAACGTGGATCGGCCGATGTCCGCAACCGCCAGGGCCACTTCATTTGCCCCGGCATCCGCAGTGGCAGTGGCCTTCAAAGTCGTAAAGCTCAACGTCGGATCGAGAGCGAGCAGGCCACTCGCGGGCGGCACCTGAAAGAAGTTCGATCCGGTCGCGCCATAGGCCGCGTTCACTCCCAAAGCCACCTGGTCCGCCGTCCGTTTCAGATCGTCACGGAGTTGCTGAATCGCACCATCGCGCACTAACAACTGCCCTTTCAAAACGCCACCCTGCAATCCCAATGGGATGGGAGGAGTTCCCGCGGAGATTTGTGTTCCATTAAAGGATAGCGCTCCAGGCACTGATACCTTGTCCACCAGTGTTAAATCGGCCCCGACCGAGTCTTTCGCCACGACTTGGATTTGGCCAAACCCACCCGGAATATCGCGAGCGGTAAAGTCGATATACTTAGACAATTCCTCGAGCCGCGTCTGGCGTTGATCGCGCAGATTCAGCGCGGACGAGGGATTGCTGATCTCGAACTTTTGGATTTCGCCGTTCAAATCAGCGATCTGCTTCAGCAGCGAATTCGCCTTGTCAGTCCCCACGCGGACCTCTTCCGTCAGGTCGCTCTGGAGAGCGATCAGCCGCTGGTCGGTGACATTGAATTTGTTGACCAGTGTGTCTGCTTTTTGCAGGAGCACCTGCTTCGCCCCCGCGTCGAGGGGACTTGCAGCGAGTTCATCGAAGGCATTGAAAAAGTCATTCAGTCCCGCGCCAATTCCGTTGGTCGAGCTCGCCGCCGTCGCGATGGAAGCGGAGTCAAGCGAACGGTCCACCCGCTCGCCAAGCGCAGTCTGCGCGCGCTGAAGGCCGCTCTGCTGCGCCTGAAGCAACCCGGTCTGCGCAGCCTCACGTGTTACCGCCGCGTCGAGAAACTGATCGCGAATCTGCTTAACTGCCAGCACCTCGACACCGTTGCCAATCGGTCCCAGCTTCGTATCGACATTGACGCGGTCACCGAGCTCGATCCGCTGCCGCGCATAAGCCGGGTTGTTGATGTTCGCCAGGTTGCGTCCAGCCACCTCGACGCCAGCCTGCTGGGCCCCGAGGGCTTTGGTTGCTTGTAGAAGATTTCCGATCAGACCAGACATATAATTCAGCTATGCTCCAGTAGTCGGCTAGCACCGGTTGCCGCTTTAATCTTCATTTTGCCATTCTGCGCATAGGTCCGGCTGACACCGCCGGGTTTGAGCTTCTCGCAGAGTTTCTGCGTTACCTCGATAGTGCGCGCCAGCAGCATTTGATTTTGCTCGGCCCGGCGGCGCACCTTCCCGATCAAGCGATTCACCTCGGACGCGAGAGCCTCGATCAGCGGGCGCATCGGTTGGGGAAAAAGCAGGATCGATTGCAGCAGCGTCGGATGCGGATTAGCATCGGGTGTCAGGGCGATGACCAGACTCTCCCGATGCACACGGCGCGCGCGCACCGTTGCGAACTGGGCGTCGATTGCCTGCTCGGCAGCGGTCACATCGTCAGGCTTCCGATTGAGGATCGCGTTCTGTTGCTGGTCGAACAAGTTCAACAAACCACCGTACTCCTGCATTTCTGCACGGAGCGCTTCGATGATTTGTTCATGCCGATTTGGAATCGCGACGGACTCTTCAAGGTTTAACATTTTTCTCCTCGTTGCCGAGTTGTGCTTGAATGACAGAGCATAGTCCGAGCCCGCCCCCCTTGCTGATGCTGTCGGCGAGTGAGTCCGTCAGCATGTAGCCATAGACCTGCCCGGATGGTCCGTTCTCCAGCAGCGATTTCATCGACTCGGCAAGAAACTGGCGCAGCAGAATGCTCTCGAATTGCTGGGATGCCTTCCTCGCCTCCTCCGATTGTTTCGCCCCGCCGGGATTTGCGACAGGCTGTGTTGCCAGAGTGGATGAACCGATCGGCGCGATGGGCGTCATTAGTTGAGAATTAGATCGGCCTGGAGCGCGCCCGCTCGTTTCATACTCTGAAAAATCGCCATCATGTCCCGTGTGGTCAGTCCCAGGGCATTCATGGCAGACGCCACCTGCTGAATCGTCGGCGGCTCCTCCAGAACCGTGAAACCGCCTTTTTGTTCGGACGCCTTGGTCTCTGTTCCTGGAACGATTGCCGTTTCGCCGCGTGGACTGAACGAGTTCGGCTGGCTTACTCCCAAGGTCGAGGCAATTGTGATCGTCAGGGAGCCATGACTCACTGCCACGGTGGAGATACGCACATTCGATGTCGCGATGATCGTGCCAGTTCGTTCATTGATGACTACTCTGGCGATGTTGTCCGGCTGCATTTCGATGCCACCGAGCGATGCGATAAAATTGACTTCGTAGCCTCGATACTCATCCGGCACGCACACATTGACCGCCGACGCATTCTTCGCGAGAGCCGTCCCGGGAAAGACGTTGTTGATCGCCTCCGCCATGCGTGCCGCCGACGCATAGTCTGCGCTGAGCAACAACAGTTCGACAGTCTTATCGCGAACGATTTGCGTGGCGATTTCGCGCTCGACCAATGCACCGCCGCTGATCGCACCCACGGTAGGATGGTTCTTCTGCACCGTCGCCCCGCCGGGACCACCTTCGCCCCCAAGAAACCCTCCGACTGCCAGCGCGCCTTGTGCGACGGCATAGACCATTTCGTCCGCTCCGAGTAGCGGAGTCTGGAGTAGAATTCCTCCCTGTATCGTTTTCGCGTCGCCGATTGAGGAGATTGTTACATCAATCCTCGAACCCGGCTTGCTGAACGCCGGAATGTCTGCCGTCACCATCACCGCCGCGACATTGTCCGATTTGATGGCATTTGGCGGGACATTGACGCCAAATCGCTGAAGCGAATTCGCGATGCTCTGCACGGTGTAAGACAGCTTGCTATCTCCCTTTCCGGCCAGTCCGACGACCAGTCCATACCCGACGAGTTGGTTGTCGCGGCCCCCTTCGACTAAGCTGACGTCTTTGATCCTCGCCGACTTAGCGATCGCCGTGAGGCAGTATGCAACCAGTAGAGCGAGCAGCATTCTCACGCCGAATCCGGTCAGATGGACATTCCGGCGCGCAGCCGGGCTTTTCGTGAATGCGAAGCGATGATACGGCACAAGAATTGAAGGAGGCATCTGAGTATTAGGCATTTCAAAACGGATTGATTTTGTCGTTTAGGCGAAGCAACCAACCCTTCTTTTGCGACTCGGTAAGAGTGCCTTCGGATACAATTTCAATGCGCGCATCAGCGACATTGCTGGAGAGAACTGTGTTGTCCGCGCCAATGTCGTATGTCCGTACGACGCCACGAAAGGAAGCGAACTGCCGCTCTTTGGTGAAGGACACTTGGCGGACCCCTTCAAGGACAAGATTGCCGTTTGGAAGTGTGTCAATCACCTGCACCGCACATCGTGTGGCAATGGTTTGGCTGTTCTTGATCTCACCTCCTCCACTGTAGGTATTGCTGCCATCGACCACCTGTGGGGGCGGGGCAGGCAGGGTAACACCCGCCGGGAGATTCTTTTGGATGTCCTTCGTCAAGGTATGATTCGGGATATTCCCAAGAAACTGATTCAACACACTGCTCGCCGTACCGATCACACTCGATTTGGCGTCCTTGTCAGTTTTCAAACGCAGAGTATTCGAGACCGACGCCGTTTCTTGAACGACGATCGTCACGATGTCGCCAACCCGTTTCGCGCGCTTGTCGGCAAACATGCCGCGCTCATCCGTGATTCCATCGCGCCATAGTGAACCGGCAACGCTGGATGAAGTCAGCAGCAATAGGACTAGCAGCGTACGGTTGCTAGAAGTGAACCTGGACTTTGTTTTCATTGAGAATCTGGCCGCTGAACTCCTTGCGGCTTTCGATGTTGCGTAACTTGATAAGGCTGCCACTGGCACCACTTTCCAATGCCAGGGCTTTCATCCTGATGGCAAGTTGTCCATGATGGGCAATCACTTCCACAACCTGGCCTCGTCGAACGATCGGGCGTTCGATGACATCGCGCCGGGTGATGCATCGACCGGCTGCAATTGGTTGCACGGCATCAAATGCGGAAGGATCCACATCGGCAAGAAGCGGCGGCTGGCGCTCCCGAAGAACGTCCACTTTGCTAGTTGTGAGGAGCGTACGATCCAGTGACTGCCCGCGTTCGACGCGATCCGCGGCAGTCCAAACCTCCTGAAATAGCTGCGCACGAAGCGAGATCGGCAAATCGGCGACCGCGGCTTCGCCAGATGTAATCCTGACGCGAATGACAAAAGTGCCGGCGATGCCCGCGCTGGGGCTTTCCGTAATCGCCAACGCGAAATCAGACGCGGGTAACTTCAGCGGCTGCCACTGTTGAGCCAGCGTGAGTTTGAGATCTCCACTCAAAGAGAGTCGCGCACCCAGTTCCTTTTCAAGTTCGACGATAAGAACGTCCGCGCCCAGCGTAGTGGACAAAGTCTGACCGACGGATGCGGAATGGCGGATTGCTGGCGCTGCCACATCGGGCGGCTGGGCAGCAATCGGGGCGAGAAGCCTGTCTAGCGGCCCTTGCGCCAGCGCGGGCAGGACGAAAATGCCCAATAGAGTTAGAATCACCCGTTGTGTGGCATTCATCGTTTGAGCTGGGCGATATTCTCCAGCATTTGGTCGGAGGTTTGGATGCTCTTCGAGTTGATCTCATACGCTCGCTGCGCTTGAATCATGTTCACCATTTCTTCGACGATGTTTACATTCGAGGTTTCAAGAAAGCCCTGAAGCAGCGAGCCGTATCCGTCTTCACCTGGATTGCCCTGTTCGACCGTCCCACTGGCTAGAGTCTCTTCATAAAGATTGCCGCCGAGGCTTCGCAGGCCGGCTGGGTTTGCAAAGCGGGATAGTTGAACGCGAAAATTCTGTGAACCGCCTGATCCGGTTGTCGTCACTTCACCTCCGGCTGAAATCGACACGGCGGTGGTCCCCGAGGCAATCGGTTGAAATCCGCTGAGAACCAACAGGCCATCACTGGTGGATATCCGGCCCTGCCCATCCACCTTGAGACCCCCGTCCCGGGTATAGGCAAGGTTGCCATCCGGTTTTTGCACTTGGATGAAACCTTCGCCCTGAATCGCGAGATCAAACTTTTCGCCAGTTTGTTTTACCTGGCCCTGATTGAATACCTTCGACGTGGATACAACCCTGCTGCCGTTTCCGACCTCGATTCCAGTTGGCACGACGTTGCCGCCTCCGGCCTCGGCACCCACAGCGCGCGGTTTTTGGTAGATGAGATCCTGGAATTCGATCTTGCTGCGTTTGAAGCCTGTAGTGTTCGCGTTCGCGAGGTTGTTCGCGATGGTGTTCAAGTTGAGCTGCTGCGCTTCCATGCCGGTCGCGCCTGAGTAGAGGGATTGGATCATTTGCTTTTACGCGATGGGGTTTCCGAGTGATTGGATCGCTTTCTCCATGGTATCGTCATTGGCCAAAATCAGCCTTTGGTTTGCTTCGTAGGCGCGCGACAGCGTGATGAGGTTCACCATTTCGCGCAGTGGGGAAACGTTGCTACTTTCCAAGGCACCGCCAACTACGCTGGGTCGTTCCACAGTTGTTGGCAGAGTGCCCGGATCGGCCGGTGCGAAGAGGCCGTCAGCGATCCGGCGGAGCTTCGATGGGTCGGCGAAATCGAAGATTGCGATCTTACCGATCGCAGTCTCGCCTTGAACGATGGTGCCTTCTTCATTGATGGAGATGCGGCCACCACCCGGTCTCAGCGTGATCGGCCCACTGTCTCCCATCACTGGGTGGCCTTTTGAGGTTGTAATCGTCCTTTCGGGACTAAGCCGAAACTGCCCGTTGCGAGTATAGCCCGTTTGGCCGTCGGGCGATTGGATCTGAAAGAAGCCCGGCCCTTGAATGGCAAAGTCCAACTCATTGCCAGTCGAGTTCAGTTCGCCTTGTGCCAGGTTGATATGGGCGCTTTGGCGAGGCATTGACGTGCTGTTTTCTTTTCCAAATCCTCCGCCTGCTCCACTCTGCTTGACGCCGCCCAACACCGCATCGAAGGCCATTTCAGTCTTTTTGAATCCAGGCAGCGAGGATGCGTTGATGTTTTGCGAAAGCGTTTCCTGCCAGCGTTCGAGTGCGGCAAGCGATGAGGCGCCTTGGTAGAGCCCGATGTTCATACTCGCTATGCTTAGCACGGGTAATGCCATTGCTTTCGCGCACTGATGCATGCTGCTATTAGAGGCGCAGGCGCCGTCGAGCCGGCACTTGTTGCCCGGCAATTCTTGCCCACGAACGAAGCCGCCTTCCTCGCCAGCCAGACTTCTCGATTTTCTTCTTCAAAATGTACGATAGGAGTTCACGACCTGTGAAAATGATATTGCCGCACCCTGTCCTTACGATTGCCCGTGTCGTGTTTGCCGCCGCTCCGCTCCTGCTTGTGATGCCTGAAGCGTCCGCTGTGAATGTGGTGGTGATCGGCGATAGTTTGACTGCGGAGTATGACGTGATTCCGGAAGTGCCGGGTTTCGACGATCTGCCAACCGACTATGCGAAAGTAACGGTGGCGGGCTGGGAGGCGATGAGTTGGGTGGAGGTGGCCGGGCGGCTGAGAGGGCGCTATTTCAATTTTGGCGATTGGCGATCGCTGTCCAATCCCTGGTCGATTCCCCGCCTGAGCGGATACGAATACAATTGGGCAGTTCCCGGTGTGGATGCAGCGCAATACGAGGATTTTGTTTCGAGTTCTTTTTTGTCGAATCCGCTTTTCTATGCGGCGCGGCAGCCGCTGGAAGATCAATTGTCAGGAACCGCGCAGCGGGTCGTCATTTGGTTGGGAGGAAATGATTTTCGGGCGAACTACGGACCGCTTTCTGAAGGAAGAGGGGGTGCGGCCTTCGGCAATGGATTGATCGACGACCTGGAGAAAACCATCGACTTCGTCCGGCGGCAGAATGGGAGCGCGCAGATTGTGATCGGCAATCTCCCGGATCTCGGAGCCACGCCGTCGAAGAAGGCGGCGCATCCTGATCCAGCGAAACGCTTGCGGGTTTCGGCCGTCACGGAATCGGTGAATCTGCGACTGGCTCAACTTGCCGCGGGAAAGGGAATCGTTGTGGCGGACACGCACGCCGTCACGGCAGCTCTTGTGAATGATGAACCGCTCTATTTCGGCGGTGTGAGGATTTTGAATGACAAGAACGCGGACAACCATCCGCGTTTTGCGTTTGCGCGGGATGGACTGCATCCGAATACCGCTTTGCAGATTGTCAATCTGCGCGCCATCATTCGAGCGTTCAATCGAGGGTATGGAGCGGGAATTCCGAACATCACGGATTCCGAAGCGTTGCGGCTGCTGCGAATCGATCCCGATCAGCCATTTTACGACTGGCTCTCCCGTGCGGGCATCGAGAACAAGTCATTTCAAGCGGACTCGGACGGCGATGGCCTGACGCAACTTGCCGAATGTGCGTTTGGTCTCGATCCGAAAGTTTCGGACTCAAATCGATTGCCGGTGAAGATCGGCGGACGGGTGCCGGGGATCACTGGTGCTGTGTCGGTGAGATTTAAGCCGCGTGCGATCATGGCGAGATATGTGGCTATCCGGGTCCAATATTCCTCGGATGCCACGACTTGGAATGGCCTGGCAGCCGATCGCGTGCTGGCGAATGTGGACGGGTCGTTCACGGCTGTGATCCCGCCACTTTCCGGTGCGGTGCATCTGCGCGTGCGAGTCGTCACGATACCGCCGTATGGTTCGGGGGCGCGGAACAGCTCGTATATTCCGCTCCGCTAACGAGCTACTTCGCCGACTTGCCCGCGGAGGAAAACTCCTCTTTTAGCCGCGCAATCAAGTCATTGAGCAACGGCTGCCGCTTTTCGTCCATTTCCTTCCGAAGCAGCTCTTCCACTTTCCGCCGTTCCTCCGCATACCGCCTCGCGAAAAGCGCGCGATTTTCGCCATCAATCGTCAGGCCGATTTTATTGATCGCGACTTCCGTTTCCTCCGCCATTTTTTTCCGGCGGGCTCCTTCGCGGTCGCCAAGCAGTTTTTTTTGTTCGGGCGGCAGGTTGGTCCAGCGCTTCAGGTTTTCGATGAAGCGCTGGCGTTGTTCCGGCGTGAGCGCCTCAAGCGCACGCCGGGCGTTCCCAAATTCCGGCGACATCGGTCCCGCGCCGGGCCGACGCAAAGAGGACGGAGTGCCTTCTGGCCGTTTTGTGGGCTGCGGCGCCTCTTCTTGCGCGGTCGCAATTCCAACGCAGCCAAGCCCGGCCAGGATCACTGCACCGATGAATCGAGCCATACGGAGCTTTCCTCGGATGCGAGCAGATCATCCAGATCGTTGATTACGTAGAAATCGGGGCCGTCAGAGACTTGCTCGGTGATCGCCATGAGCGAATCGACCTGACGATCTTGAGAGTCGCTCCCGATGAACTGGGACGCGGTGACTGCGGCCACGCAGAGCGCGGCAGCGGCAGTGGTGAATTGCCAGTGCCGCCGCAACGTGGCGAAGACGCCATGGCTTTCCTGACGCATCTCCCGCACCTCGCGGACGACGTTTCGGGCGAAAAACGGGGAGACTGCTGCTGGGCGGGCTTTGCCGAGCAGCTTCCAGAGATCGTCGTTGTCGTCAGATGGATTCATGTCAAACGGGATCAACCGATCGGACTCCCGAAAGTTGCGCGAAATCTTACCACTCGCCGTGAAGTTGCAGCAGGCTAAACGGCTTCCGCTTCGAGGAAACCTTCGAGCTGCCGGATGCGCGTCGGATGCCGCATCTTGCGAAGGGCTTTTGCTTCGATTTGCCGGATGCGTTCGCGGGTCACTTTGAATTGGCGGCCCACTTCTTCGAGCGTGCGGCTGTAGCCATCGATGAGGCCGAAGCGCTGCTCGAGCACCTGGCGCTCGCGTTCGGTCAGCGTTTCCAGCACGTCCTTGATCTTCTCCTTCAGGAGCACGATCGCGGTCATATCGCTCGGATTTTCAGCGCCTTTGTCTTCGATGAAATCGCCGAAGCTGGTGTCGTCGCTTTCGCCGACGGGCGATTGCAACGAAATCGGCTGCTGCGCCATTTTGAGTACGGCACGGACACGCTCGACGGGAAGCTGGATTTCGTCCGCGACCTCCTCCGGCGTGGGTTCGCGACCGTAGTCCTGGACCAGTTGCTTCTGCACGCGCATCAGCTTGTTGATCGTCTCGATCATGTGAACCGGAATGCGGATCGTCCGCGCCTGGTCGGCGATGGAACGCGTGATCGCCTGGCGAATCCACCATGTCGCGTAAGTCGAGAACTTGTAGCCGCGGCGATACTCGAATTTCTCCACCGCTTTCATCAGGCCCATGTTGCCCTCCTGAATCAAATCAAGGAACGAGAGGCCGCGATTCGTGTATTTTTTCGCGATGGAAATTACGAGGCGCAGGTTCGCTTCGACCATCTCGGTCTTCGCTTTGAGCGCCTTTTTCAGCCAGGCCTTCAGATCTTGGTATTCCTCGATGAATTCCTCCGCGCTGAGCCAGGTGCGCATTTGGATTTCGCGCAATTTTCCCGCGTGATCGATTTTCGCGCTGCCATCGGCCCGCGCGACTTTCCGTGGTTTGTCGAGTTCGGCGAGATGCAGTTTGATCAAACGATTCGTCTCATCCGCAAGGTTCACGAACTCCTCGGTGACCTTCTGTTTGAAGAAAAACTTCGGATAAAGTTTCTGGATCGAATTGTGTGATTTTTGAAAGTCCAAATACGATTTCGTGTCCCGATTTTTCCCCCCGTGTGCCACGTAGTTCTTGTATCCGGCGAGGCAGTTTCCCGCCGCGGTTTCGAGTTGGTTGGAGAGCTTCGGGAGGAGCTTCATGTAGCGCTCACGACTCTCGATTTTCTTGTCGAGGATGACACGGTCGAAACGTTCGCGGCCTTCCTTCAATTTTCCAGCCAGATCCAGATAAGCGCGGGCAATAAAGCCAAATCGGTTGATGTATTTCTGAACGTTCAGTTCGGCTTCCTCGATGCGTTTTGAGATTTCCACTTCCTGCTCGCGCGTGAGCAGCGGCACCTGGCCCATCTGCTTCAGATACATCCGCACCGGATCATCGAGAATATCGAGTTTCGCCTCCGGCTTCTCCTCCTCCTCTTCTTCAGTATCCTTCTTCCCATCCTTCAGCCGGTCCACTTGCGAGGCATCGATGATGTCGATCTCCATCCCGCGGAGCCGACTCATGATGGTCTCCATTTCATCGGGATCATTTACCGTGTCCGGGAGTGCTTCCGTCAGGTCGTCAAACGTCAGATAACCCTGCTCTTTTGCGAGCCGGATCAGTTCGCGCAGTTTCTCCTGCACGTCCGGGTGATCGATTACGCTGATTGGCTGAACGACCCCGTTTTTCTCCCGCTTCAAATCGCGCTTTTCAGAAGTTTTCCGATTCGAGGTCTTTGACGGTTTGCTGTTCGGACCGTCACTTCTTTTCACGCGAAGTTTCTTCGGAATCTTCGCCTTACTTAGAATCTTCTTCGGCTTTTTCTTCAATTTCGCCGCCTTCGCGACTGTCTTTTTGGGCTTTCGTTGCGCCTTTTTCGCGGCGGTCTTGGTGGGCTTGGTTACGGATTTCTTTTTTGGTTTGGGCATACCGCTTATTTGGAAAATTCTTCCCACGCTTTTGACGATCAATCCTGATCTACAAGGGCGGGGAAAAAGGCCGCGCAATATCGAGAAGGCGTTTTTGCAAATCAAGGATTTCTTTTTGCGCGGCAACGATAGTTTCCAAAGGCTGATCGGGAATGCGCAGACGAGATTGCACGGCATCCAGTCGCCGTCGGATTTGGCGGCGCTCCAGCTCCCGCCAGCAGTCGTGCGCGATCATCATCGCGAACTCCGGTTTGCGGCCCTCCAGGATGTCGATCAGGTCCGACTCGTCCGCGGTATCGAGTGTGGAAAGGAACGACGCGAGCGATGCCGGATCGTCCACGTTCATCTCGGCGAAAACCACCTTCTTCACGAGGCTGGAGCCTTCGCTATCGGCCAAAACCGGCTCCCATTTCTGCTCCCGCAGCCATTCGCGCGCGGCCTGATCGGTCAGCGACACTTTCAGCAAAAGCGCGATCGTCGGGTCGAGTTCGCGCTTCGCCGCCGGCTTCGTGTCGAGCGTTTCATCGTCGTCGGTTTTTGGCGACGGTTGTTTCAGCAAACGCGCAAATTCTTGCGCCGAAATTTCGAGCCGCATCGTCACGCGATTGATGATCGTTTCGCGCAGCACCGCGTCCGTGATGATGCTGACCGCCTCCGCCATTTTCCGCGCCGCCTGGGTGCGCCCGCGCGGCGTGGCGAAATCGGGTCGCGCAGCCAGCCGGTCGATTTGGAAATCGAAAAAATCCTTCGCCCCCGCGATCTGCGCGATGAACGCCTCTGCCCCGCGCCCGCGGATCATCGAGTCCGGATCCTCTCCCGGCGGCATCGTCGCCACGCGCACGGCAACATTCTGCGCGAGCAGTTGCTTCGCGGATTTTTCCGCCGCGTTTTCCCCAGCCGCATCCGCGTCGAAGCACAACACGACCTCCTCCACGTATCGCTTCAAAATCCGCGCCTGTTTGTCCGTAAAGGCCGTGCCTTGTGGGGCGATCACGTTCGTCACCCCGGCCTCGAAAGCCGTGATCAAATCGAGCTGGCCCTCGCACACGATCGCCGTCTTTCTATCGATCAGCGCGCGTTTGCTCCGGTGCAGGCCAAAGAGGATTGCGCCTTTTGTGAAAAGCTGAGTCTCGGGCGAATTCACATACTTCGCGCCCTTCGCGTCGGACTCCAGCACGCGCCCGCTAAAGGCGATGACTTCGCCCGTGTCGTTGCAGATCGGGAACATCAGCCGATCGCGAAACCGGTCGTAAAAATCCGCGTTGTCATCGTCTTCGCGCTTTGAAACCAGCCCGCTCGCCATCAATTCATCCTGGCTGAAGCCGCGTTCGTGCGCAAACGCCGCCATGTTGTCCCAGCCATCCGCCGCGTAGCCGAGCTTCCACGATTTTGCCACTTCACCCGTGATCCCGCGCCCTTTCAAATAGTCGCGCGCCTTCGCCGCCGCGGGCCTTTTCATCAGGTTCATGTGGAAAAAATCCGCCGCCTCGGCGTGCAGCGCGAGCAGTCTGCGCCGCAGCGTCACGCGCGCCAAATCCTCCGCGCTCATCTCCTGCTCGACGATGCGAATGCCCGCGCGATCCGCGAGTTTCTTCGCCGCCGTCACGAAATCGACGTGCTCGTAATCCATCACAAAGCGGAACACGCTCCCGCCCGCCCCGCAGCCAAAGCACTTAAAAATCTGCCGCTGCGGATTGACCTGGAACGAGGGCGTTTTTTCCTGGTGAAACGGGCAGCACGCCCGCCACGCCGAGCCCGCCCGTTTCAGCGGAAAATAACCTCCAACGACATCGACGATGTCATTCGCCGCGGCGATTTGTTCGATCAATTCGGAGGCGAGTAAAGGCACGGTCGAGAGCTAACGCGCATTTCGCGGCGCGACCATTCGGAAATGTTGGAGAGGGTCGCCGTGATTGCGGGTGGCTCCTGCGGCGGGCTGAACGTCGAACATCGAACATCGAAGTAGGGAAGCGCACACGATGCTAAATTCCGAACTTCGATGTTCGATGTTCAGCCCCGCGCAGCGGCCTTCCTCCGTTGTTAAAGCGTCCGCCCCGTCGCTTGCAGTAGCGGCCCCAGATCCTTCACCAGCGCGGCGAATGCTTTGAAATCCACCTGCTGCTGGCCGTCACTGAGAGCCTCCGCGGGGTTTGGATGCACTTCTATAAGCAGCCCGTCTGCGCCCATCGCGACGGAGCCTTTGCACAGCGCGTGGACGAGATCCGCGCGGCCGCAGCCCTGGCTCGGGTCGATGATGACCGGGAGGTGCGATTCCTTTTTCACGATCGCCACGGCGGCGAGGTCGAGCGTGTTGCGCGTGTAGGTCTCGAAGGTGCGGATGCCGCGCTCGCAGAAGAGCACGTTGCCATTGCCGTGCGCGAGCAGGTATTCGGCGGCGCAGAGCCATTCGTCGATCCGCTCGCTGAGGCCGCGTTTCAGCAGCACGGGTTTGCCGGATTTCGCGCACTCGATGAGGAGCTGAAAATTCTGCGCGTTGCGCGCGCCGACTTGGAGAATGTCCGCGACTTCCGCGACGTGCTGGACGTGATTTTCGCTGAGAATCTCCGTGATGATTTTCAGCCCCGTTTCCGCCTTCGCCTTCGCGAGCAGGCGCAGGCCTTCCTTGCCGAGCCCCTGAAATTCGTATGGCGAAGTGCGCGGCTTGTAAGCCCCGCCGCGCAGGATCGTCGCGCCCCCCGCCTTCACCGCGTGCGCGGTGCTCATCAGTTGCTCTTCACTTTCCACCGAGCACGGCCCGGCCATGAGCGTGAATTTCGGTCCACCGACCGGCACGCCGTCCACGTTCACGATCGTGTTTCCCGGATGCGATTCACGGCTCACGAGCTTGTGCTTCTTTTGCACGGGGATCACTTTTTCCACCTGCGGCATCGCCGTCAGCGACTCGAGGGTGTGGTGCGTCCGCTCGTCGCCGATGGCCGCGATGATCGCCTGCTCGGTACCGAAAATCGGGCGCGGGTCGTAGCCGAGTTTTTGCACTTCGGCGATGACTTCATCGACTTGCTCGCGAGGGGTTCCGGGTTTGATGACGACGATCATTGGCAGGGGAAATATTGGGATTTGCAGGACGAGATTGGTGGGCCGCGATTGGAGCGGGCGGTGTTTCTAGCCCGGCCCCCGCGTTCACTCAATGAAAAGAAAGCCGCTGGATGAGTTTCTCGCGCGCCCGCTTGTGATCCGCTTCGCCCCGGGCTTAGTCCCGTTTGCCACACAATGGCCGCGGGGGTGAAATTCTTGCGGTACAAAGATGATTAATGATTTCCCTCCATCGCTCCCTTCTTACCGGTTTCGTTGTGTTCGTGTCGGTCCTCAATGGCTTTTCCCCGCTGACCGCCCGCGGCGACGCGACTTATGTTGTCCGGCAGACATTCACCGTGAAGGATTTGCCGGAAGGCGCGCAGGAGGTCCGGGGGTGGTTTTGGATGCCCGAGGATCGTCCGGAGCAGAAGGTCGTGGATTTTCGCGTGGTGGAAGCGCCGGACTCCTTTCGCATCACGCGCGATCCGCGCTACGGCCGCTCGTGGCTTTATGCGGATGGCAAGGCGGACGCAAACAAGCCGCTGAGGATCGTGACGGAGTTCAAGGTGGTGCGCCGTTCGGTGACGGGCCTCGCGGATGTGGTGAAGGCGGCGACTTTCACCGAGCAGGACCGGCGCGCGATGGCCGCGGAATTGCGGCGCGACGAGAAACACATGGAGGTGACCCCGGCGTTTCAGAAGCTGGCGGATGATCTTGCCGGGAAAGAGACGAATCCGGTGATTCAGGCGCGGAAATTTTTCGACTACGTGATCGCGCAGAGTGACCACTATTCCAAATACGGTTCCATGCCGCAGGGCAAATGCCTGGGCGACGCGGGCGAGTGCTTCGGCGGCACGGGCGATTGCTGCTCGGATCAACATGCGCTGTTCATCGTGCTTTGCCGGGCGCGCGGGATTCCCTGCCGGCTGATGTTTGGCAGCCGCTTGAAATCCGAGAACGAAGGGAAGGATCACAATCCCGGCTACCGCTGCTGGCCGAACTTTTTTGCGCCGGGTCTTGGCTGGGTGCCGCTCGATATTTCATCCGCGGATGCGGGTGATCCGGTGAAGGCTGGCGACTGGTTTGGCGGGCTCGATGATCGCCGGGTGGAGTGGGCGGAAGGTCGCGACTTTGATCTCGAGCCGAAATCCGCAGTGCGTCCCGATCTGGTGATTGGCGGCTGGGTGGAAGTGGATGGCAAGCCGTTCAAGGGCTTCGAGCGCGTGGTCAATTTCACGCGCCTCGACGCCCAGGCAGTAGTCGCGGCGCAGTGAGCGGGAGCCGCTCCGTGGTCTAGCGCGGGTTAGGAACTGCGATTGTCGTCCGCGCACTTTCCGGCATGATGGCCGGAAATCCCCTGTCCATGCGTGCTCCCCGTCTTTTGCCCTCCTGCTTTCTGTTCGCCGTTTACTGCCTCGGCGGCTGGCTGCGCGCCGATGTCGTGATCAATGAAATCTATTTTCGCACGCCCATCGTTCCCGAGACCACGAACGCGGAATACATTGAGCTGCGCAATACGGGCGCGGCTGCGGTGAGCCTCGCGGGCTGGCAGTTCGCGAAAGGGGTGAGCTTTACTTTTGCGGCGGGGACGAGCATCCCGGCGGGCGGGTATCTGGTCGTGGCGGCGGATTTGGCGGCTTTTTCCGCGCAGTATCCGGGCGTGGGGAATGTCGTGGGAAACTGGTCGGGGTCGCTGGCGAATTCAGGCGAGCAGATCAAGCTGGTGGATGCGCTTGGGGTGGCGCAGGACTCGGTGAATTATTTCGCGGAAGGCGATTGGGCGGAGCGGGTGAGCGAGGTGACTTTTGGCGGGTGGGATTGGTTGAGTCTGGCAAATGGCTACGGTCGCTCGCTGGAGCTGCGCAATCCGGCGCTGGATCATCACAGTGGGCAGAATTGGGCGATGGGCCTGACGCCGGGGAGGGCGAACTTTGCGATGAGCACGGACATCGAGCCGATCATCCGCGACGTGAAACATTCGCCCGCGAGTCCGCGCTCGAATCAGGCGGTGACGGTGTCGTGCAATCTGCTGGATGAAACGCCGGCGGCGGGGTTGAGCGCGGTGCTATTCTGGCGGGATGCGAGTTCTGCGACCCCGGGTGCTTTCACGCAGACGGCGATGACGGGCGATGGCTCGGGCAACTTCGCGGCGACGCTGCCGGCGATGCCGAATCTGACGGTGGTGGAATTCTACGTGCGGGCTTCGGATGGCGCGCAGACGCGGACGTGGCCCGCGGCGACTGGCATCGGGCAGATCGCGAACTGCCAGTATCAGGTGACGAATGAAGTCTTCGCGGCGACGGACGCGTATTATCTGCTGGTGCTGACGGGCGCGGAAAACGCCGCATACAACGCGACCGCGCCAAGCGACACGGCTGGCAACAAAATCGACCGGCAATTCAACACCACGCTGGTGGTGGTGAATGGCGCGGATACGACGATCCGCTATCGGAGCCAGATTCGTTTTCGCGGGAACAGCAGCCGCACTTATCAGTTTAAGCCGTTGCGCGTTTCGCTCGCGGGCGACGATGCTTGGGATGGGGTGACGGCGTTCAATCTGAATCCGAAGGCGTCGTATTTGCAGTTCATGGGGATGAGGCTGTTGCAAGCGTCGGGCGTGCGCGCGCCGGATTCCATCCCGGTGCGGCCGCGGCGGAATGGTGTGGAATCGACGACTTCGAGCGGGAGCACGCCGGACTACGGACGGTGGGTGCGCGAGGAGGACATCAACGGCGACTTTGTGAGCGCGCATTTTCCCGAGGCGAAAGGCGGCGGCATTTACAAAAAAATCCGGCCCGATCGCTACTGGCGGAATCGCGGCTGGACGGTGCCGACGGATGTGAATGGGAACATCGACGGATGGCTGAAGCAGAACAACAGTGCGGCGAATGACTGGACGGATCTCACCGGCTTTTTTGCGACCGCGCAGGCAGTAACCGCGCCGCATTTTCCCCTCGCGGTGGTGAATGATTCGGCGGACAGCACGGGCGGGATGTTGCTGGGAAATGGAAGGTGGGATGGCACGGCTTTCTCCGCGGCGGAAATGACGACGCTGGAGACGGTGGCGGACCTGGATCAATGGGCGCGCTGGTTTGCGGCGATGACGATTTTGCAGGATTTCGAGACGAACATCTCGAACGGGCAGGACGATGACTACACGTTCTATTTCGCACCGGGCGCGGGCAATCAGCGCCGCGCGCATCTGGTGTCGCACGATATGGACACGATCTTCGGGCTCGGCGATACGACGCAGGCGTTTAACGCGGTCGGGCTCTACGATCCGACGGATAACACCTTCGTCTTTCGCCCGCTGCTGCCGCTGCTGGGCAACAATGTGACGGCGGGCAACGCGGCGTTTCGCCAGAAATATCACGACGCGCTGCGGCTGCTTTTGGGCACGGTGTTCGACGCGGATAACACGGTGAATCCGAATCCGCCGTTCTATCAATTTGTGGACAATCATCTCGCTGGCTGGGTGCCGGTGGCGCGGATGACGGCGATCAAGGATTTCGTACGGCAGCGCCGGACGTATTTGCTGGGGCTGATCGGCAGCGGGGCGATCACGCCCGCGGCGGCGACTTCGACGGGCACACTCACTTCGGCGCACGGCGCGCTGTTCATCAGCGAAGTGCTCGCGCGCAATGTGGCGGCGCTGCAAAACGGCGCGGGCTTTCCCGATTTCATCGAGTTGCGGAATACGGATGCGGTGGCCGTGGACCTCGCGGGGATGAGCCTGACGGACGATCCGCTCGTGCCGGCGAAGTACGTTTTTCCCGCCGGGACGACGATCGCGGCGGGCGCGCATCTCGTCGTCTTCGCGGATGCGGATGCCGCCGCGCCCGGCCTGCACACAGGGTTTGCGCTCGATCAGGACGGGGACACGGTGCGGCTGCTCGCGAGCGGCGGGGCGCTGGTGGATGCGGTCACGTTTGGGCCGCAGGCCACGGATCGCTCGATCGCGCGCACGGGTGCGGCGCAGGATTTGTGGGCGCTGACGGTGCCGACGCCGAGCGCGGTGAACGGCGCACCGGTCGCGCTCGGGAATGTGGGCGCGGTGTGGATCAATGAAATCGCGACGAACCCGGACACGCTTTTCACGGACGACTTTTTGGAACTCTACAACCCGGGCGCGCAACCGGCGGCGCTCGGTGGCGTGGCGGTCACGGATGATGTCATCAACTATCCCGCGCAGCATGTGCTGCCCGCGCTGAGTTTCATGGACGCCGCGGGCTGGCTCGTGCTGCGTCCGAAAGGCAGCGGCGCTTCGCCGGGGAATCCGAGCGAGCTGCCCTTCAAGCTCGGGGCGACGACGGCGTGGGCATACCTGATCGGTGCGAACGGGACGGCGATCGACACGGCAGATACGTTTTCGATGCCGCAGGATTTCTCGCGCGGACGCGCGCCGGACGCGGGCGCGACGCTCGCGTATTTCGGATTGCCCGCGAACATTCCCACGCCCGGTGCCGCGAACGTCGCACCGCCCGCGGGTGTGCTTGCGCTGCTGAATCAACTGCGCATCACCGAAATCCACTACACGCCCGCGCCGCTGGAATTCATCGAGCTGCGAAATTTCGGCGCGACCGCGCTCGATCTCAGCGGCGTGCGTTTTACCAAAGGCATCGAATACACCTTCGCCGCCGGGACGACGCTCGCGCCCGGCGGGTACGTGGTCCTGTGCGCGGACCGCGCCGCCTTTCTCACGCAGTATGGAGTGGTGTCCTCGCTCGCGTCCGGCGTTTTGACCGGCACGCTGGACAATGCGGACGACACGCTCGTGCTCCAGCCGCCCGCGCCGTGGGATGTGAACATTCTCAGCTTCACCTACAGCGGCTCGTGGTTCGCGGAGACCGCTCTCGGGAATTCGCTCGTCGTCGCAAATGCGGGCGCGACGCCCGTGCAAAACTGGGGCCGCAGGGAAACGTGGGGCGTCTCCATGCACAACACCGGAAGCCCCGGTTTTGCGGAAAATTTCCCTCCGGTTTTCACCAAGGGCGCGGACCAGACGGTGCGCGAAGATGCCGGCCCGCAAACGATCGCGGGCTGGGCGAGCGGGATTTCGGCGGGCCCGGCGGGTGAGGCTGCGCAGGTCGTGACCTTCCTCGTGAGCACGGATAATCCGGCGCTGTTCAGCGCGCCGCCCGCGGTCTTTGCGAATGGTGCGCTGACATATCAAGCTGGTACGAATGCGAGCGGCAGCGCGACGGTGACGGTGCGCGCGCGTGACGACGGCGGCGGCACGGACACCAGCGCGGCGCAGACTTTCACGATCACCGTGCTGCCCGTGAACGACGTGCCGGTGATCACGACCGGGCCGAGCCTCTCCCTTTTGGAAAACAGCGGGCCGCAATCCCTCGCGGGCTGGGCGACGGGCATCGGCACCGGCGCGGCAAATGAGTCTGCGCAAACGGTGACGATCCAACTCACCGCGACGACGTCCGCGCTTTTTTCCGTGCAGCCCGCCGTGAGCGCGGATGGCACGCTCTCCTTCACGCCCGCGCCGGGCATGTCGGGCAGCACGAGCGTCGATGTGACGATCAGCGACGATGGCGGCATCGCCAATGGCGGCGCGGATCGGGCGGTGCGGAACTTCACGATCACGCTGCGCCCGATCAATCACGCGCCCGTTTTCACGGCGGGCGCGAATGTCGTGACGGGCATCCGTAGTGCCGTGGCGCAGGATTGGGCGACGGGCATCGCGCCGGGCACGGCGGCGGAGAGCGCGCAGCTCATCGCGTTTTTCGTGACCAGCGATCATCCCGAATTGTTCACGGTTGCGCCGATGATTTCGCCGGCGGGCCGGCTCACGTTCACGGCGGGCGCGCGGGCGGGGATCGCGACGGTGACGGTGCGCTTGAAGGACGATGGCGGCACGAGCGATGGCGGCGCGGATACGAGCGCGCCGGTCGTCTTTACGATCCGGCTCACGTCGGCGGCGCAATTCGCGGGCGTGTATCGCGGGCTCGCCGGGCCTGCGCCGGGCGCGGCGGCGGAGTTCGCGCGGCTCGGGAGCTGGCAGATCGTGGCGACGGCCACGGGCACTTTTACTGCTCGCGTTTTGCTCGGTGGAAATGCGTGGACATTCACCGGGCGGCTCACGGATTCCGGGCTCGCGGTTTTCGGACGTTTCGGATTTGCGCGGCCGCTCGTGCGCACGGGCCAGTCCACGCTGACGCTGAATTTTCACGCCGACTTTGGCAGCGCGACTCCGACCCTCGCGGGCCAAATCCTGAATGGCCCCGCGCCCTTCGCCACGCTCGCTGGCGAACGCGATGCCTACAGCGCCGCGCGTCCCGTGCCAACTTCCGTGCGCGATGCGGCAAGCGCGGGAAATTACACCGCCGCCTTTGCCGCGCTGCCCGCGCCGAATGGCGGGCTGGACGCGGGCCGCTATCCGCGCGGTGACGGCTGGGCGATCGTGGTGGTGAATGCGGCGGGCGTGGTGAGCGTTCGCGGCCAGCTCGCGGACGGGAGCGTGATCACCTATGCGTCCGCGCTGAATGCGGCGAACGGCTTCCCGTTTTTCCTCCCGCTCTACACGCAGCGCGGCGGCATCGGCGGCGAGATCACTTTCAACACGACCGCCGCCACGAGCCTCGAAACCTCCGGCCTCGCGTGGTATCGGCCCGCGAGCAGCGGCGCGCTCTATCCACAAGGCTGGCGCGATGGCATCGCGCTCGGTCTCGAAGGCTCGCCGCGGAATCTAGTGACCACTCCGAACGCACTGCCGCTCGGCAGCGCCGCGCTCACCTTCACCGACGGCGGCCTCACGAGCGCGGGCCTCGCGCAGCCCGTCACGATCGCAGCGGGAAATCGCGTCACGCTGCCCGCGCCGAACCCGTGGCAGATCGCGCTGGTGATGCGCCAGACCGGCGCGTGGGGCGGCTCGTTCATCCATCCTGTCACGCGCCGGAAGGTGCTTTTCCAGGGCGTGATTCTTGGCGATCGGAATCTGGGCACCGGCTATTTTTCAGGTGGAGCGGAAAGTGGTCGCGCGATCTTTGTGCCAGCGCCGTAGCCGCTTGGAAAGTGGCTTCCCCTTTTCGGCGTGCTCCTTATCCTGCGCGGATGTTTCTCCGCTCCATCCTCGCGTCCTTCGCGCTCTGCGCCACCGCCTTTTCCGCAACTGACGACTGGCCGCAATACCGTGGACCCAGCGGCGACGGACATTCCGCTGCGAAAGGGCTGCCGCTGACTTTCAGCGACGGCGAGCATGTGAAATGGAAGACGGCGATTCATGGCAGAGGTTGGTCGTCGCCGGTCATCTGGAGCTCGCAAATCTGGCTCACGACGGCCACGGAAGACGGCACGGCTTTGAGCGTGGTCTGCGTGGATAAAGACTCGGGAAAGGTGCTGCGCGACGATGTGATTTTCCGCGTCGCGAAGCCGCAGTTCTGCCACAAATTTAACAGCTACGCCTCGCCAACGCCGGTGATCGAGGACGGGCGGATTTACGCCACGTTCGGCTCGCCGGGTACGGCGTGCCTCGACACGAAGACGGGCGCGGTGCTCTGGCAGCGCACCGATTTTGCGTGCAATCACTTCCGCGGCGCGGGCTCGTCACCGATCGTGTGGGGCGATTTGTTGATCATGAATTTCGACGGCAGCGACACGCAGTTCATCGTCGCGCTCGACAAAAAGACGGGCGAAACCGTGTGGCGCACAGAGCGCTCGGTGGACTATCGCGATCTCGACAAGGACGGAAAACCCGAGGCGGAAGGCGACTGGCGCAAAGCCTACGGCACGCCGCACGTGATGATGCAGGATGGCAAGCCCGTGCTCCTGAGCAGCGGGGCGAAGGCGCACTACGCGTACGAGCCGGCGACTGGAAAAGAAATCTGGCGCATCGACGATCACGCGCATCACAGCGCGGCGGCGCGGCCCGTCGTGGGATTGGGGATGGTGTTCATCGCGGCGGGATTTTCGCAGGGCGAAGTCTTCGCCGTGAAACTCGGCGGACAGGGCGTGCTCGATCCATCGCAGGTCGTGTGGCGGGTGAAAAAAAGCGCGCCAAACAAACCGTCGCTGCTGCTCATCGACGATCTGATTTACATGATCAACGACGGCGGAATCGTGACCTGCGCGGATGCGAAGACCGGCGAGGCGGTGTGGTCGCAGCGCGTGCAGGGGAACTACTCGGCGTCGCCGATTTTCGCGGATGGACGCATTTACGTTTTCAGTGAGGAGGGGAAAGTGGCGGCGCTGGCGCCGGGGCGTGAGTTCAAATTGCTCGCGGAAAACAAGCTGCCGGATGGCTTCATGGCATCGCCAGCGGTTTCCGGGAAAGCGCTTTTGTTGCGGACGAAGACGCACCTTTACCGGATCGAACAGTGAAGGCGCGATGGCCTTGGCTGGCGCTGCTGCTCACGCCTGTGATCGCGAGCGCCGACGATCACGAATCGACGTTTCACCGCGCAAAGCTGGACGAAATCGACGCGGTGATCGAACGCGCGCTCATTGAAAAAAAATGTCCGGGCGGAGTTTTCTGGATCGAACGGAAAGCGGTCGCGTATCACAAGGCATTCGGCGCGCGCTCAGTCGAGCCGGCGCGCGAGGCGATGACGGAAGACACCATTTTCGATGCGGCATCGCTGACGAAAGTCGTGGCGACATCGCCCGCGATCCTGCTGCTGATCGAGCGCGGCCAGATGGAACTCGACGCGCCGGTGAGCCGCTACTGGCCGGAGTTTGCGGCAAATGGCAAAGCGGCGATCACGATCCGGCATTTGCTGACGCACACTTCAGGATTGCGGCCTGGCCTTGGCGGAAAAGGCGAGGGGCGCGCGGCGGCAATGGAAGAGGTTTGCGCGGAAAAAACGCTGACTCCGCCGGGCGCGAAATTTCTCTACAGCGACATCAATTTCATCGCGCTCGGCATCCTCGTGCAGCACGTCACGCAGCGTCCGCTGGAAAATTTTTGCGCGACGGAAATCTTCGAGCGGCTCGGGATGAGGGACACGATGTATCAGCCGCCCGCGAGTTTGGCGGGCCGAATCGCACCGACGACGCGCGGGCTGGAGCGCGGCGTCGTGCATGATCCGACGGCGCGGCGCATGGGTGGCGTCGCGGGACACGCGGGCCTTTTCACGACGGCGGCGGACCTTGCGAAATACGCGCGGATGTTTCTGAACGAAGGCGAACTCGACGGCGTGCGGATTTTTCAGGCGGCGACGGTGCGGCGGATGACGGCAGTGCAATCGGGCGCGAAAATCTGGGAGTGGCGCGGCCTCGGGTGGGACATCGACTCGCCGTACGCCGGGCAGCGGGGCGGGCGCTTTTCACTGGCGGGCTACGGGCACACCGGCTGGACGGGCGGCTCGCTCTGGGTCTCTCCGTCGGCGAAAACGTTTGTGATTTTCCTCTCGAATCGCAATCACCCGACCGAAGCTGGGAACGTCATCGGCCTGCGCAAAACGCTCGGCACGCTCGCAGCGGAAGCGCTCGTCGATGCGCCGGAATGAAGGAGCGCTCAGTCGGTATTTCGACCGGCTGCTTGGACGCTTGCGGGTATCCATTGCCGACGGCTCATCAAAAGATTCGCGAAGGTTCACCAAGTGAAGCAGGATTCCCGCGCATGTTTTCGATTTCCAACCGTCCAGCCTCGACTCGAACGTTCATCGTGGGAGAGAGCCGCTCGTGATTTCACCGAGGGTCGTCATCATCGGCGCTGGCCCGGCAGGTCTGACCGCTGGCTATCTGCTCACGAAAGCGAATGTGCCGGTCGTCGTCCTCGAGGGCGATCCGCAATACGTCGGCGGGATCTCGAAGACGGCCACCTACAAGGGTTACCACTTCGACATTGGTGGACATCGGTTTTTCTCCAAATCCCAGGAGGTGGAAAACCTCTGGAGCGAAATCCTGCCGGACGACATGCTCATCCGTCCGCGCTCCTCCCGCATCCTCTATCGCAAGCAGTTCTTCAGCTATCCGCTGAAGGGAAGCGAGGCTCTGCTGAAGCTCGGCATCTTTGAGTCGCTGCGCTGTGGATTCTCCTATCTTTGGGCGCGGCTTTTCCCGGTGCGCAAACCGCGCAGTTTCGAGGATTGGGTGAGCAACAAGTTCGGCCACCGGCTATTCAGCATCTTTTTTAAGACCTACACGGAGAAAGTCTGGGGCATGAGTTGCAAGGAAATCTCGGCGGATTGGGCGGCGCAACGGATCAAAGGTCTGTCGCTCACCACGGCGGTGCTCGCCGCGCTTTTTCCAAAACGAAAGGCGCGCAGCGGGGCGGGTGTCGTCAAGACATTGATCGACTCGTTTCGGTATCCGCGGCTCGGGCCGGGAATGATGTGGGATGCGTGTGCGGCGAAAATCATCGAGGGCGGCGGCGCGGTCGAGATGGGTCGGCGTGTCACGCAATGCCGTTTCGACGCCAGCACGCGATTGTGGACCGTGACGAGCCAGGATTCCGGTGGCCGCGAGCACACGATCGAAGGGGCTCATGTGATCTCCACCGCGCCCGTGCGCGAACTTTGCAACATGCTGGAGCCATCCGTCTCGGAAGCGACAACCCTTGCCGCGAACCGCCTGAAATATCGCGACTTCATCACGGTGGTCCTCATCCTGAAAGATCGCGGTGCGTTTTCGGACAACTGGATCTACATCCACGATCCATCGGTCATGGTCGGTCGCGTGCAGAACTTCAAATCGTGGTCGCCCGAAATGGTGCCCGACCCCGCCATGACGTGCTACGGATTGGAATACTTTTGTTTCGAGCACTCCGCCGGTCTTTGGGCTTTTGGCGACGAACAACTCGAACAACTCGGCCGCGAGGAAATCGTGAAGCTGGGTCTGGCGCGGGCGGAGGACATCGTGGATTCCCATGTGGTCCGGCAGCGCAAGGCGTATCCCATTTACGACGACTCCTACGCCGAGCATCTCGTGACGATCCGCAAGGAACTCGAAGACCGCTTTCCCACGCTGCATCTCGTGGGCCGCAATGGGATGCACAAATACAACAACCAGGATCACTCCATGATGACCGCGATGCTCTGCGTGAAAAACATCCTGGCCGGCAAGCGAGTTTTCGACCTGTGGCAAGTCAACGAGGACGCCGAGTATCACGAGTCCGGCGATCACGGAGCTTCGGTCTCAGGGCTGCGACAGGTGCCGCAACGCATCAAACTGATCGAGGCTGAAGTGTGAGCCGGGCGGAGGCTCATCTGCGCAGCCGCGCGCTCGTCTTTCTCATCGTCACCGCCCTCGCCTTTCCTCTCGTCCTCGGGCTCGGGATGACGAAACGCCTGAGCCACGACGAACATCAGCACGTGGCCGCCGGTGCCCTCGTCGCGCGGGAGGGATCGCTGCCCTACCGCGACTTCCCGCACTTTCACACGCCCTACCTGGCGTTTGCTTACGCGCTGGTTTTCCGGGTGAGCGATCATCTGCTGCTCACGGCCCGACTGCTCTCCGTGCTGTGCGCCACGGCGATGCTTGGGATCATCGGCAGCATCGCGTATCACTTGTTTCAAAATCGCGGGCATCTCTTCGCATCGCTCGTGTGCGCGGGAAGCGTGCTGCTGGCGCTGACGACGCAGCTTTTCACCGCGACCTCGGGCTATGCGTGGAATCACGAACCCGCTTTGTTGCTCGCGTTGCTGGCCTTCGCGGCTCACGTCGCGGGCTTGAATTCAGCGCGGCCTCGGTGGTTCGCCGCCAGCGGCGTTTTGCTCGGACTCGCCATCGGCACGCGCATCACCTGCGCGCCGCTGGTCGCCCCGTTCGGGCTGGCGCTCTTGCTCTATCCGACGCCCCGCTGGCAGTGGGATCGAATCCTGGGCTTCACGGGCGGTCTTCTGCTCGGGCTGGCG
The DNA here is from genome assembly GCA_031409335.1 of Chthoniobacteraceae bacterium. Lineage (GTDB taxonomy): Bacteria > Verrucomicrobiota > Verrucomicrobiia > Chthoniobacterales > Chthoniobacteraceae > JANLQB01. The sequence continues at coordinate 37,096 of JANNWY010000316.1, forward strand.
GGACTCTTCTACTTTTTCGCCGTCGCGCCGGAGCAGGCATTCTTTGGCAATTTCGATTTTGCCGGGGTCAATATCCTCTATCGCTTCGACACCGGCGAACCGCGGACGATGACCATCCTCAAGAAACTGCGGTTCTTTTTCAAACTGATCATTCGCCCGGACGTCGCGCTTTTCGCTGCTGGTTTGCTGCCAGTCCTCGCAGCACATTTCGCCAACCGGCAGACGGGATCGCGGCTGCGCTTTGAGGTGCGATTCATCCTCCTCCTCCTGCCCTTCGTGCTCATCGGTTCCTTCGCCCCCTCACCGCTCTTCGATCAATACTTCTATCCACTCATCCCGTTTCTCCTGCTCGCCGGGCTTTATGCGTTCGCGTCGATTCCACGCGAGAGTCCCTGGTTTCGCCGGACCCTGCGCGCGACCGCGACCGCTGTTTTGCTTTCCATCGCGATGGGCGTGCGCGGCTTCGAGGATCTGCCCAATTTCCTCGCGACAGAAAAGTGGCAGGGGATAAGGCTGCACCGCCTCGTGAAAGGGATCCGGGCACACCTGCCGCGCGGGAGAGTTTTGACGCTCGCACCAATCTATCCGCTGGAGGCGGGTCTTTCGATCTACCCCGCATTTGCCACGGGACCATTTGCCTGGCGTGTCTCGCCCTATATCGAACCGGAAAAAGCCGCGCGCCTCGGCATCATCAGCCCGGCGACATTGGAGCAATCGCTCCAAGCCGCTCCGCCCGAAGGTGTGCTCGTCGGTTTTGAGAAAACCGGAGAAGACCCGCTTTCCGAATACGCCACCCAGCATGGCTATGAGTCGCTGCTGCTGGCGGATGAAAATCAATTGTGGGTCCGCATCCATCCCAGGCTGGAATAGCTGCGCGCCTTTAGCCGTTCGCGTTTTTCCATTGCCGCCGCCGCAGCCAGATATCCAGCGGGATCAGCGTGAGCGCGGCGATCAGGAGCGAGTCGGTCACGTCGCGGCGTTGCGATGAGGTGATCTCCGGTCGCGCGAAAATTTCAGTCGGCGATGGCGCGAATTTTCCGCGCGTGATTTCCGCCAGCGAACGCAATAGCGGCTCGTTCGTTTCCGTGGAAAGAAACTCGCGCGGGTAGCTGCGCGTGTGGCCGAAAGTGTAGCCGCCGTCGGGCAGATCGGGCGAATTCACCGCGACGATCGTGGTGCCTTCCGGCGCGAGGGAAATTTGCGCGCGATACTGGCCGGGGCTGGATTGCGTGGCGGCGACGGACTTCGCTTCGCCGCCGGGTCCGAGTGCGTTCACGGCGATGGGGAGTTGATTGCGGAATGCGCCGTCCGGCTGCACGGCGTCGATCGTCAGCACGAGATCGTTGCCAATTTCCCGGCTCTGCACCTCGAAGCTCGCCTGATCGCTTTTCCGCATCAGCCCGCGCACCGTTTGCGTCCAGAATTTCCCGTAGCCCGGCCACGTGAGCCATTCCGCGGCCCACCGGCTTTTGGCATCGCTCGTGAATGCCGCCGCCTGCCCGAGCCCGTAGCGCCAAGTCGCGAGCAGCGGTTCGCCGCGTTCGGTCGCGAGGAGAATGTCGGCGGTCGGTTTGGGCTTCGTCGCGTTGTAGCCGAGCAGGAGAGGGGATTGCGCCCAGTCCAGCCCGGCGGTGAGCGCGCTATTGCGCACCGGCACGGCGAGGAAGGGTTCTTCGACGAGGCTCGATTGCGCGACTTTCATCGTCTCGGTGCTGAAGATCTGCGGCAGCGTGGTGGCATCGCTCGTCAGGTAAAAGCGGCCGTTTCCGCGCTCGGCGAGCTGGCGGAGAAATGCGGTGTCCTTGTCCGCCTCAAGTCCGAGCGCGACGACCGATGTCGTGATCTTCGACGCGAGCATCGCCGACGCGAGATCGAGCGATGAGCCGCCGCCGCGCGCCCCGTCGCCCATTTCACCGCCGTTCTTTTCCTCCGCGTCCGCGGCGTCGGAGAAAAGGATGATGTGCTTGATGCGCGCCGGGATGTCGCGGATCTGGCCGAACGCCTCGACGAGCGACGTGTAGATGTAAATGCCGCCGCCGCCCGCGGTGATCGTGAGAATCTTCTGCTCCTCGCTGCTTTTCGTCGCGTGCTGCGCGAGCGGCACGACGGTGTGCGAGCGCACATCGACGGCGAGCACGCCGAAATAATCCTTCGGTTGAAGGACATTCAGCGCCAGCACCGCGCCTTGATTTGCGAGCGACATCTTCGTTTGCCCCTGCACCTGCGCGGTCATCGAGCCCGAGCGATCGAGCACCACGAGCAACGCCACGCTCGGCGTGTCGAGCCGGTCCTCGTGTTCCATTCGGATCGGCAGCATTTGCTCGATCGGCGTGCGGAAATAGCCGCCGACGCCGTAGCTATTCTCACCGCCGATCATGAGAAAGCCGCCGCCAAAATCCTGCACCCAGCGCCGGTAAAGCTCCATCTGCTCGCGACCCATTTGCAGCGCCGACACATCGCTGAGCGCAAGCAAATCGAACTGCTGCAAATCCTCCAGCGTCCTCGGCAAGCCGGGTGCCCCGCGTGTTTCGACCTGCATTTTCTCGCGCCGCAGCGCCTCGGCGAGCGGACGGATTTTCGTCTCGTCGCCATCGACGATCAATACGCGCGGCTGCCCGCGAAGGCTTGCCGTGGCTTGCGCGCGGTTGTTTTCCACGGACGTATCCTGCGCCGGGACGACTTCGACTTCATAGGAAATGAAGTTGCCGTCGGCTTGCAGATTCGCCGCGCGGAAATCGTTGTCGCCAGGCTTCAGCATCTCGTCGCGCTGCTCGATGAGGAATTGGTTCTGGTAAAGTTTCACCTTCGCCGCCGTCTCGACGTTGCTGCGAATATTCGCCGTGAGATCGAACGGCTCGCTCGTTTTCAAACGCCGCGGAATCTCGACGCGTTCGACCAGCACTTCGGGCGCGGCGGCATTGCGCAGCGGGACCGTGAACAGCTCCACGCCGGAATTTGCGAGCGCCTGCGCGGCGGGCGTGGCGCGATCCGACGTGTCGTTGCCATCGCTCAACAGCACCAGCCGGCGCTTTTTCCCGGTGGGAAAAATCGCGCTCGCGAAGTCGCAGGCGCGCTCGAAATCGGTCGCGGTGACATCCTTCAGCGCAGGCCACTCGGTGAGCTGCAAGGCCGGCCCCGGCGGGTTCCACACTTCCGCATCGCGCGCAAATCCGATCACCCCGGCATCGTCGCCGGAGCCCTGCTTTTTCAAAGCCGCCGCCACGAATTCGCGCGCCGCTTTCTGCGCGGCGGGTGAAACGCTCGCGGATTGATCCACGGCGAAAATGACCGCGACATCGCGCGACGGAAGCTGCAACCGCACGCCGGCGAGTGCGCCGATGAGCAGCAGCAGAATCAATGTGCGCATCGCAAAACACATCGTCCGCTGAAGTGACGTCATGTCCGCGAGCGAGCGGCGCTGGCCGAGCCACAGCAGCGGCACGACGAGCAGCAGCGAGAGAAAGCCGGGATGCGTCAGTTCAAGCATGGGCATTTATGGAAGTGGCGCGCGCGAGTTCCGGGTAGCACGCTCGTCCCGAGCGTTGGTCTTCGCGTCTCGCGGAGACGAACTTTCCTGCCGGTCGGCTACTGAACTCGTGAACGAACTGCGTGCAAACATGGCCGGAAGTTCGTTTCGGCGGGACGCCAAAACCAACGCTCGGGACGAGCGTGCTACCCGGAGCTTGCAGCGTCGCGTCTTCACTCCGTCCGCCTCCGGTGGAAGAGCCACCATTCGATCGTGAAAAGCACGAGCGCGGCGAGCGCGAGGTATTGCCAGAGCGGCCAGCCGCTGAAACCCGCGAGCGCGGCGACCGGGAACGGTGGAGGAGTTTTCGCGGAAGCATCGCCGCCGCGCAAATCGGATTCCGCTTCGCTGAAAGTATTCACCGCCAGCCAGCTCGTCGCGCCTTGCTCGGTCACGAGATGGAATCCATCGCGTAGCGGCTGGAAAAATCCGGTCGTCGTTTTCGCCAGATCGGGTTGCGCCTCAATGCTCGTGAGCGCATCCGTCGAAATCGTGGCTCCCGGTGCGAGCGATACTTGTTCACCCGCGAGCACCCCCGCGATCGTCTCGCGCGAATCGCCTGCGAGCCAGCGTGTGGCATTCGTCATCAGCAGCGGGAAGGCGATGCGCAGCGGCAGGTCGGAATCGGCGACATCGAACGCGAGCGTGGCCACGCGCTGTTCGCCGGTTGGAATTCGGCGCGAGCCAGTGAGCAGCAGCGGATGTTCGAAGCTGCGGAGCGGCGATTGCCAGGTCCAGCCGTCAGCGGATTCGGGAGCCTTCAGCGGTGTGGCGCGGACGATGGTGACGTTCTGTAAATTCACGAGCCGCATCACCGGATGATTCGCGTCGCTTTCGCTCACGAGCGGCTGCGCGATCGGCGCTTCCGCCGTGGTGAACGGCGATTGTTTCAGGAAGAGAAAGTTGCCCGTGGATTCCGCGAGGTCGAAATCCGGCGGGATGAAATTGTCGAGAATCACCGCGTCGAATTTTGCCGCGAAATCCGCCTGCCACGCGCCCGGCTCGATCAGCTCGAACTCGGTTTGCTGATCCGCCGCGAGCAGTTTTTCGAGGAACCAATTGCCCTTCGTGACGAGCAGCACGCGTTGCGATTTCGGCGCGGGCAGGACGGCATACGCGGTGTTGTCCACCCGCAGCGCATCTTTCACGTCGAGGCGCGCCGTCAGCCAGCCGCGGGCGCTGCGAGTCGTGCGCGGCACGGATGGGAACACGTCGAAGCGTTCCTTCCCTGGCTCCAGGGTGAATGGCTTCACATCGAGCAGCTTTCCATCGAACGAAATCTCCACATTTCCGCTGACCGCCGCGCGCCCGAAATTCTTGATCGCCAGCAAGACTTCGCTCGTCTGCGGACTCGCCAGCAAGGGCCGCGTGGCGAAGCGCGTGATCGCGACATTGTCGCGAACCGTCCCGCATGAGACAAAACTGATTTCCGCCTTCCGCTTTCCGCTTTCCGGTTTCTCACTGTCGGTGAGCACCACCACGCGTGCGTCGCCTTTCCGCGAAGCGAGCAGCGAATCCGCAAGGGCGATGGATGCTTCGAGATCGCCGCCAGCGTCTGTCACTGCGAGCGATTCGAGACCGGTGAGCAGTGCGCGTTCGTCGCCGGTGAAAGGCACGATCACATTTGGCGCCGCGCCCGCACTGAGGAGCGCGAGCTGCCGGCCCGGCCCCGCTTCCCGCACATAGCGCCGCGCCTCCGCGAGCGCGCGATCGAACCGCGTTTGCGTGCCATTTTCCACCGCCTGCATCCGCGCGCGTGTGTCCACGATGAGCACCACGGAAGCGCCATCGCGCACGAGCCGGTCGAACGCCGGTTTCGCGAGCGCCGCGACGATCAGTAAAAAGATGAGCAGGTGCAGCAGCAGCGAGAAGAGATTGCGCAGCTTTTGGAACAGCGCGCGCTGGCGATTTTCTTGCATCACGCGTTCCCAAAAAATCAGCGTCGAAACCATGATGGGCCGCCGCTTCAGCTTCAGCAGATACAGCATCACGATCACCGGCACACCGGCAAGGAACCAGATGGCCCACGGCGCGAGAAACGTCATGGGCGGAATTTGGATTTCGTGCAGCGGGGCTCGTGGATCATTCGTCGGGCGCGACATTGCCACTTGCCGCGCGGTTTTCGCAAGGCCCGCGCTTTTTCACACCGGAGAAAAGCGTATTCCCACAACTCGAAGCCCCCCTTTCCTCACAGGCACCGAAGGCTGTTGTTCCGCAGCGAACAAGCGACTTAGGTCAGTGAGCCCTTTGCAAGGTGGAAAGGGTCAGCATGCCTACATTTGGAGAGACGGGAGCTAGTGATGGGATTCGAACCCATGACCTTCTGTTTACGAAACAGTAGTTTTATAGAGTAATATTGATTTTGTTGTCAAATAGTTGACGAATAGCGCCTCTTTGCGTATTCTTTCGGCACTATGCGAAAGACTGCGCTCTCAATCAGCAAATGCCGCGTCCACGGTGCCCTCCGCTACTGCGTCACGTCGCCCCGTTGCGACGGTCCCGGTCGCGACCGTCGCTTTTTTGCCGACAAAGGGGAGGCGAAGACGTTTCTCGAACTACGGAAACGCGAGGTCGAACGGCACGGGCTGCGCGCGCTCACGATGAACGGTCAGGAACGTGCCGATTATTTGTGGTGCGAAGCTCAACTGCGCCCCTACTCGCTAACGGTGCGCGCGGCCATCGAGACGCTGCTCCCGCAACTCAAAGCCCGCGAGCACGGCCTCTGCGTCGCGGATGCCGTGAAGCGGCTGCTCGAAAGCAAGCGCGCGGCGGGCCTCAGCGAACGTCACCTTTACTGCATCGAGAATCGTCTCACCCGTTTCGCCGCCGACCACCCGGAGCGCACGCTCGCAAGCTTCACGCATCGCGACGTGGAGCAGTGGCTCAATGCGCTGGCGATGGGCGCGCAGAGCGTGAACCACTACAAGGCGACGCTGCATTCCCTTTTCGCCTACGGCGTAAAGGCGGGGGCGTGTGTGGCGAATCCCGTGGCCGGCATCGACTCGCGGAAGGTGGTACGCCCCGCGCCGTCCATCCTGACTCCCGCCCAACTCGCCGCCCTGCTCACGGCCTGCGAGAGCGATCCCGAGATGCAAGCTTTCGTTGCCGTGGCCGCGTTCGCCGGATTGCGCCGCGCGGAGATCGAGCGGTTAAAATGGGAGGACGTGAACCTTGCCCGCGGCTTCATCACCGTGGGCGCGGAGAATGCGAAGACGGCGAAACGCCGGCTGGTGCCCGTGTGTGTCGCGTTGCGCGAGTGGCTCGCGCCCATCGCGAAGCGCGCCGGATTGGTTGCGCCGACGATCAACTTCCGCAGGCGCTTCCATGCCGCGCGCGAAGCCGCCGGGCTGCTCCATGAATGGGAGGGCAACGAGCTTCGCCACTCGTACGCCAGCTATCGTCTCGCCGAGACTCAGAACGCGGCGTTGACCAGTCTTGAACTCGGCAATTCTCCGAGTGTGCTGCAAGCGCATTACCGGGAACTGGCCACGCCCTCCGATGCCGTCGCATGGTTCGCAGTGAGGCCGCAGGGCGCGGAAAACATCGTCGCTCTCTCCGCGTGATGGGAGCCGCACACGCTTCCCGTGTTGCCCTCTTCGACTCGCGTCACGGGAAAGCAAAGAGAGCGGGCTGGCTGCGCGCGGTGTGAGCTGACGGGGAAACGTGATGGCAATCGAGGGGGCAAGTGCCGTGACCCCGCCGGCTAACTGGCCGGGGTCGCGCGATCCCGGCGGGGCTGTGGAGTCGTTGGCGCGCGCGTGGGAGCGGTGAAATTTCGAGCCACCGACCGGGGGAAAACTGAATCACGATGGGTGTGTTGTGTGCGCCAAGGAGCGCACCGGGCCGAAGCAGAACGGGCAGGTAAAGAATTGCGCCGTATCACGCATTTTGTGCTCGACAATCGCAAACGCGCAGTCACTCGCGCAGTGTGACCCGCCGGGGAAACCTTGGTGCTAATCAGGGGCAAGTTGCGGTGACACCGCCGGCATAACTGGCCGGGGTTGCCCGATTCCTACCGGGCTGTGGAAGTCGTTCGCGCGAGCGTGGGAGCGGTGAAATTCCGAGCCACCGACCGGGGGAAAACAGGATCACTATGGGTGTGTTGTTAGCGCGAAGGAGCGCACCGCGCCGAAGCAGACAGCGGTAAGGTAAAGAATTGCGCGGATTCACGCATTTTTTTCTCGACATTTGCAACCGTGGCGTCACGCGAGCGGGGTTGATGAGACACCTCAAGTCAAAAAGCAACGGGCCGGGCGACATCGCTCCGGCGGTAACTGTAGATCAACTCACCAACAAGCGGGGCGTCGCCAAAGCGGCGGGCGTTTCCCCACGCCTCGTCGATCGCTGGATTCAGGAGAAAAAAATCCCAAGCATCTTGCTGTCGCCCAGATGCCGGCGTTTCCATCTGCCGAGCGTGATGGCGGCGCTGCGCCGCTATACGGTGGAGGAGGTCAAGTGACCGCCCGGTTCTGCTCCGGTCCCGCGCAGCGCGCGGAGTCACCACCCGGAAAGAAAAAAGCCGCCCCGGCAAAGGATGCGGCTGGCTTTCTCAAGTTGGCAGAAAGTGACACGTCCACCATCACCACGCAAGAGCCCGCGCGCGCGAATTTGTGCGGTGCGTCTTTTACGTCCACAAGGCAACGCAGCCGGCGCTTCTCTCCCCCTGCTCCCACAGCGAGGCTGAACCTTCGACGGATCGCGCGCGCTGAGAAGGGAGGCGCGGTATGACCCGTTCCCACGACCTTCCTCGATTCGTCCGGGACCTACTGGCATCCGTTCCCAGCCACGGGGAGGGCGTTCACCGCTGGCTCTTTCGCACCGCGCGCGTGCTTCATCCGTATCGCTCGGAAACCGAGATTGCGGCCACCTTGCGCGCGGCGGTGGCAGGCTGCGGGCGCACCGTTGCCGAAGGCGAGATTGCGGATGCGATCCTCAACTCGAAGGCGTGCGCGTGGGAGCCGGGCGCGGTGGGGGTGCAACGATCCCCTCGCGTCTCCGCATGGCCGACGGTGGACCACCAACTGCGCGAGTCCATCACCGCCAACGGCGCGGGGTTATACGACCTGTGGGAGAATTCGCCGGTGCGTTTCGAGGACGGTGAGCGCTACACGGAGAGAATCGTGGACGTGCTGTTCCCTGGCAATCCGTGGCTCTGCGTCGGCGCAACTAGCCGCACCTTTAAGACTCGCCACCGCGAGGAACTGCGAGGCGAGTTGGCCCCCCTGGCTCTCATCGTACCGTCTCCAATGAAGGGACAGACGGGGAAGACTCAAGAGGGAGGGACAAGCGAGCATACGCTCGAAAGCACTGGGCCACGCCGCTTCCTCGTCGTGGAGTTCGACACCGGCACCGGCGATGAACAAGCGGCCCTTTTGCTGCACCTCGCTGAGCGCGCCCCGCTCGCCCTGGCCGTCCACAGCGGCGGCAAATCGCTGCATGGATGGTTCTACAGCGCGGGGCAGGGTGAGGGCGCCACGCGGGGGTTTATGCGCTACGCGGTCTCCCTCGGCGCAGACCCGCTGATGTGGACGCGCTCGCAATTCGCGCGAATGCCTGACGGCACCCGCGACACCGGCCAGCAGCAGACGGTCCATTTCTTCAACCCAGCGATCGTGGAGGAGGCAAAATGAACACCCCACTGGCGAACACCTGGCAGCCGGACCAAATCCCGGACGTGCCCCCACCGGTCACGGACGCCGCGCAGGAGAGTACGAAGCGCAATCCCCTTAGCATCCGCACCATTGGCGAGATTCTTGCGATGACGTTCGACGATTCGGATCTCATCCTGCCCAACGGCTATCTCGCCGCTGGCGAGCGCACGGCAATTTGCGGCATGGGAGGGGTGGGCAAATCACGGCTCACTATGCAGCTCGCGCTGTGCTGTCGAGTGGGGCGCGACTTCTTCGGGTGGCAAACCCGCGGGTGCGCTCTGCGATGGCTTTTCCTTCAAACGGAAAACTCGTGCCGTCGCCTGCAAGCGGACATCCAACGGATGCTTCGCGATTTCACCACCGCGGAGCGCGAGACGATCATGGCGGGCATCTTCTTCCACACGCTTGAAGACGACGATGATGGGTTCCTCTACCTCGATTGCCAAAATCGGGAGCGGATCGCCGACGCCATCGCTCAGACCCAGGCGGACATCGTGGTTTATGATCCACTTCGCGACTTCGGCACCGATGATTTGAACTCGGACAAACACATGACGGATACGCTCCGGGAAATCGGCAGGCTCACACGTCGAGGCAATCCGAAGCGAGTGCCGGTGATCATCCATCACGCCGGCACGGGAAAGGCCGGGATTCAAAAGACGACCGGCTTCGACCGCTCCAGCTTCGGACGCAACTCGAAGGTGCTTTTCGGATGGGTGCGCGCGCAAATCAACGTCTCCCCGGCCCGCCCCGATGACAACACGCTGCTCATCATCGGGAGTGGCAAATGCAGCAATGCGGCCGAGTTTGAGCCCTTCGCAGTTCGACTCGATCCTGAAACGATGCTGTATCAGGTCGTCCCGGATTTTGATCTCGATGAATGGCGAGATTCCCTCGAAACAGCACAATCCAGTGACCACAAGCTCACCGTCGATGCCTTGCTCGCGCTACTCCCCGCAAGCGGAAGCATCTCGAAAAGCACCGTTATCGAGCGGTTGCGAGACAAAGGCATCGGGGAAAAGAAAGTGCGGGCGTTCATCGGTGCGACGATTGCGCCCAGAGGTCCCGTGCATGAATGGCGGATCAGGCGTTCCGGGAAGCGGAACGACATCCATCTGAGCCGGGAGCCGCAAAGCGATGGCGAGCGTTAGTCGCAGCGTTATTGGCAGGCTGTCAACAACAACGCCAATAGCGGATTCCGTTAGCTGTTGGCGGCCCCTCGCCTTGGCGTGCTGCGGCCAGCAACTAACGAAGTCGCCACGCGAAGGCGGCGCGCGTAAGGCCCCCCTTTTCCCTCCCGATGGGCGAACCCCTGCACGCGGAGCCGGAGGGCGGTCGATTCCTTTCCTGATTCAAAAACAAGGGCCAAGAACCTCACTAAAAACCGGGCTCGAAAGCGCGCGAAAATGGGTGTCATCAGGGGGAAATCCATGAAGGGGAAAGGCAGCACGCCGAAAACGGGAGTACGGAGCATTCAGGTCGCGAGTCCTGCGCTGGTTGCCGGCGGTAGCCGATGAGGGGAAACGTCCCCGCAGGGTAATTCCATGCAGGGTAAAGGCTACCCGTAGAAAACGGGGGGGTACGGAGCATCCGGGCCGCGAGTCTCGCGCCGGGTGTCGGCGGCAACCGATCAGAGGAAAAAGCACCCCCATCAGGGATAATCCCGAATCAAACGCGAGGGCCGAGAGTCCACTCGAAACCGGCCTCGAATACGGGCGAAAATGTGGGTCGAGAGGGGCTAAGACCAGGGGGGCTAAGATTTGCACGTTGAAAACGGGGGGCTGGTCTCGCGCCGGGTGCGAGCGGAAACCGATAGCGCAAAACGCACCCCGGCGAGGGTAATTCCATAAGGGGTAAAGCCTGCACGCCGAAAATGGGGCCGGGTGCGGCCCACATGGGTTCGCGCACGCAGGCGCAACGACCGGGCAATTGGGCGCGGCGTGTGACAGCCGAGCCCCCATTTCCGAACGGTCAATTTCGCCGCGAACGGAAGAACCGCTTGGCCTGCCTTTCGATCGAGTAAAAGCGCGTGATCACACCCCCCGTGCCGATGACGATCGGTTCGATCGTCTGCCAGTTCGCGAGATCCGTGGACGCTTCGATCCGGTAGCTGATTCCGTTGGCCGCGTTGAAGCGATACTCGGCCGCCGTGCGGATGCTCGACAACGCATCAGGGGTGCTCGCCGCGGACGTGGGGCTGAATCCGGTCGAAACTTCAAAGCCGTCGTCGAAGCCATCGCCGTCCGTGTCGGCAACGGCTGGGTTGGTGTGGTAGGAATTCAGTTCATCGCCGTCGTTGAGGCCGTCGCCGTCGGAGTCAGGATTGGTCGGGCTGGTGCCTGTGTCCTCGGCGGACACAAAGGTTCCGGTCCCCGTTTCAAACCGATCACGGATTCCGTCGCCATCGGTGTCCGGGTCTTCGAGGGCGTTGAGTTGCTGGATGTCGGAGGCCGAGAGCGCACGGTTGTAGATGCGCACTTCATCGAGGCTGCCGGGGTAGAAGTTGGATGCATACCCTTCGACCCCGATACCCATTGTCAGCGGGCTCAACGCCGTGTTGATCGTTTCGCTTTCGGTATGCTTCAGCGCGCCGTCGAGATAGATCGCGAGAGTGCCGCCGTCGTAGGTCAGGCAGACGTGGTGCCACTTCGTATCCACGACCACGCCGGAATCCACCCCAAGTCCGCCTCCGTATGTCTTGCCCGCCCAAGTGTAGGGATCACCGTTGTTCATAATCCCAAACGCCCGTCCGTTCTGCGGGAGCCCCCACTCCACCAACCCGACACCGCGAGAGGGATCGGGCCGCGCCTTCGCCCACAGGCTGACCGTCCGGGGTGCGCTGCCGACTGGCAGGTTGGGAACCGTGGCCGTCATCTGGTCATTGATGCCATCGAAGTCGAACGCCCGGCTGGGCTGACGGAATCGGTCGGTGACGAGTGAAGCTCCGCTCACAATCGCGTGTGCTCCTCCCGCCTCCCGGTCCTGCGCATTTCCGTCGAACGGATAATACACCAGCAAGCCCCGCCAAAGGCCCGTGGGCACTCCGTTGATTTCGAGAAGGGCGGCGTTCGTCGTCGTCGTTCCGTTGGAATGAGTGATCGCCACCGAGTAGCCTCCAATGTCCCACGGGTGGGCGCTCGGGATCGTGTAGGAGCTTGCCGTCGCGCCGGGAATATCCACCCCGTCTTTTTTCCACTGGTAGCCCGTTGGCGTGATGCCGGTCGCAGCGACGCTAAACGTGACCGCCGACCCAAGGTTGACGGTCTGAGATACGGGCTCGCTGATTCGGAACCCCTCGTAGCGCGCCAGTGCGAAGTCCCATTCGCCAGAATTCGGCCCGAAGTAGTTCCCTCTGGCATATCCCGCGGCGACGATACTGCCGTCGGGCTGTATCGCCACTCCACTCGCAGTGTCCCCGCCACTGTCGAAGTTGGTGATCAACTTCCCGCTTCCATTAAAGCTCGTGTCGAGGCTCCCGTTGGCGTTGTACCGTGCGAGTGCGAAGGCCGTATCCGTGCCGGAGACCACCGAAGATCCTGCGACGACAATGCTCCCGTCATTTTGCAACGCCACGCTGTTGCCTAAGTCGTCGCCGCCATTGAAGTCGGTGGTCACCTTTCCTGTCCCGTTGAAGCTCGTATCCAGGCTGCCGTCGGTGTTGTAGCGCGCCATTGCGAAGTCGTAGCTGTTGCCATCGTGGGAACGCCCTGCAACCACGATTTTGCCGTCGTTTTGCAACGCCACGCTGTTGCCATAGTCGCCTCCGCCATTGAAGTCGGTGGTCACCTTGCCGGTTCCGTTGAAACTCGTATCGAGACTCCCGTTGGCGTTGTAGCGCGCGAGAGCAAACTTACCAGCCGAATATCCAGCAACGACGATCTTCCCATCGGATTGTAGCACTACGCTTCGAGCCCAGTCGTAGCTGTTGTTAAAGTCAGTTCTCAAGAAACCGCTGCCATTGAAAGTCGTGTCCATGCTTCCGTTCGCGTTGAACCGGGAAAGCGCGAAATCGGAGTCGGGATAGAGGGTCGATACCCCAGCGACCACGATCTTCCCGTCGCTCTGGATTGCCACGCTCTGGCTGCCTCCCGAACTGAATTTCACCTTGCCAGTGCCGTTGAAGCTCGTGTCTAGACTCCCATTGGCGTTGAAGCGGGCAAGCGCGGAAAAACTACCGGAAATCCCCGCGACGACGATTTTCTCATCGCTCTGGAGTGCGACGCTATAGGCGGTGTCCGTGCCGTTGGCGTCTGCATCAATGAACGTCGTAACTGTTCCCCAGGCGCTCGTCCCCGCTCCGCCAACAAAGCCGGTGTCCAAGCTGCCGCTTCCATAGAGGTGAATATCGGTGGTCACCTTCCCGGTGCCAGCAAACGTGAGATCGAGATCGCCCGGCCCGGCGGTGGCCGGGTGAGTGGACGCCGCGAGCGCGGCGCAAAAAAGGGCAACCAACTTCGCGAGTGCAGCATTCCGGGGGGTCGTTTTCATGCGCCTTTTTCGCAGAATGCGCGCGCGGGTCAATCGGCGAGCGCACGGAAGGGGCTATTGCGCGCAGCGTGTCGCACGGTGAGGGGCACTTGCGCGACCGCGATGGGGGGCCGGGGGACGCCATCTTCAACCCAAAAGCGGGGTCGGAAACCGGACGCAGAACGGCGTCAAAAGAAGTGGGCCAAGGGGGGAAAGCCAAGGGGGGTAAAATTTGCACGCGCAAACGCGCGGGGTGTATGCCCCATGATTCGCGCACGCACGCGCAACGTCAGGACGATTGCGTGCGGAAGCGCGAACGGCAAGATGCCCGATGCGCCGGGGAATTGCGTTGTCCTTTACCCCGCCTTTTCGACGCCCGTTTTTTTCAAAATCGGAAGACCTGGAAATCGGCAACCGGCACGCGCGAGTCGGCACGCGCGAGTGTGAAAGCGGGCGGCGGCCTGAACCGCCAGATGCGACGGGTTTTCGAGCGATGCGTCGGGCGGTGGGGCCTGTGCCGCGGTTGGAATACGCTGGCTGCGTCAAGCCTTTGGCGGGTGCTGAATCAGCGCCCGCTCCATCTTCTGCACGAGGAAGGCGGCACCGGGATTTCCGTATTCCTTTTTGTGGTGCAGGAAGAGGAGAAAGACGCACCGCTTTTCCTTGTGGATCGCGTAATAGACGCGCCACGCCGCCGACGCACTGAGCCGGTGGCAACTGTCCTTGCAGCGCGCCTTGAACACCGGGAGCGGCAGTTTTTTCAGGCCCGGAACGTGATCGCCCATCTGCTCCGGTGCCTCTGCGAGCCGCCCGGCCAGCCATGCCAAATCTTCGGGGAGCTTTTTGTGTCCGTCCTTCACGTAGCCCGCGACGAGCGCCGCGAACGCGGGCGTTTCGACGACGGCAAATGGACTCGCCACGATCGTCCGGGTTACGCCAGCGCCGCGAGGTATCCGGCCAGCGCTTTCGAGCTGGCCAGCGCTTCATCAAGCGGTTCGGCTCCGATGGGCGTGCGATACTCCGCCAGTTCGTAGTCGATGGTCTTGCCGTCCTGCGTGCCTGCCCACGGCGCTTCCGCGTGCGTGGCCGCTTCGATCTGCGCGGCGGTCGCGTCCGCCCAATCCGTCGCCACCTTTTCAAGCGTCTGCATCTCCGCGCCGGTGAAAACATTCGGGTCGAACTTCGCGCCGAGCGTGATGAGCCGGTGCTGCGCATAGTCGCCCACGGGCACCTTGACCTGCTTGACCAGTCCGCGGGATTCCATCCGCTTGATGAGCTTTTCCGCGTCCTTCGGGTAAGGGCCGTGCAGGAGCTTGCGATACACCGCGCCCGTCACGGGTCGTCCGTATTTCTCCAAGTGGTCGAAGTCCACGAAGTAAAGGAGCTTCATCAGCTTGGTGCGCCCGAGGTGGACGTTGTTGATGCGCTCCAGGAAATACAGGATGACCTGCTGCATTTTCTCTTCCGAGAATTTTGGCGGTTGGTCGTTCACAGAATCATGTGAACCACGCGGCGGGCTTGTCGTCAAACTTCGCACGCTTTCCCCACGATCGCTTTTGGCGCGCGCGACCCGTTCGACATGCCCGGCGTGGGTGGCGTGCGCGCGATCGAAACAAGCACGCCCGAGCAACGGTGCGGTGGCAGGGTTTGGTGTGGCAGACGAATCGTTGCCGAATCCGTTGCCGAATGGCTGCCGAATAGAGTGCGTTTTTCGGCGTTTCCATGCGTTACGCTGCGCAATGGACTTTTACAGTGAATCGTCCGGAAACCCTGTATCCATCAGCTTTCCAGAGTGATTGATCTGGAGCCAGTGACGGGATTCGAACCCGTGACCTGCTGTTTACGAAACAGCTGCTCTACCCCTGAGCTACACTGGCGTGGCGATTCAGAAGCGCGGAAGGTAATGCAGAAGAGTCGCAGGCGGCAAGCGGGATTTCCCGCATCGCAAGGTGCCCGCGTTTGCGAATCCAGTTGTGGACGCTCAAGAGGTTGTTCAGTGCCTGGCGGAGTCTGGAGATAGGGGGAATGCGAGGAAAGGGGTCAGCAAGAATCTCGACATTGAGAGCGATGCACGGAGTCGGAACCGAGCCAGGCTTTTCCCGAAATGCAAAGCAGGCGAGGCAGCAACGCGGGAGACCGTGCGGGATTTCTGCGGCGCGGTTTTCGCGAGGCCCGCGTTTTCGCGCGGTGTGAAATAAACCGGGATTTATTCCACGTTTAGGCGGGCGTTTATGAGCCGGTGTTTTGATTCGGATGTCACCCACACCACCTATGAGATCAATCATCCCGCGCGTTTCTGTGAAAGCCGCCATCCTCGCCGTCGCACTCGCTGCCAGTGCGCCGGATGCCTTCAGCCAGCTCGCGGGCGAAGCTGCGGCAATTGTCGCTCCCGGTGCCGCCGCAAACAGCGTCATCGTCACCGTGAACGATCCCGGAAACCATGTTTGGAAACTGCAAAGTTCACCCGACTTCCAAACTTGGACCGATGTCGCCACGATCAAAGTTCACAACGGACACTTCCAGCAAACGCTGACGCACAGCCCGTCCGCGCCGGGTTTGTTCTTCCGCCATTTCTACTCCAGCGCGGTCGCGAATATCCCGAGCACCACAACGAACGCGCTGCTGCTGCCTGCGGCACCGTTCAACTACGCCGCGCCCATCCTCCCGCCACATCTGCGAACGCCGCTCATCGTCGGCCAGATCAATACGCCGGCGACCAACCCCATCACCGACCTCGGCGCGAAACTCGGGCGTGTGCTGTTTTGGGACAAACGTCTTTCGCTCAACCAAACCGTCTCCTGCGCGTCGTGTCACCGACCGGAACACGGCTTTTCCGATCCACGAAAATTCAGCGTCGGATTTCAGGGCGGACTCACCGGGCGGAATTCGATGGGACTTTCCAGCAACCGCTACTACCTGCGCCGCGCATACTTTTGGGATGAACGCGCGGCCACCCTCGAAGATCAGGTGCTCCAGCCGATTCAAAACGCCGTGGAGATGGGCATGACGCTGCCCGCGCTCGAAGCCCGCCTCGGGGCCGAGCCGTTTTACACCGACCTTTTCAATCAAGTCTTCGGCACGCCCGCCGTCACTTCCGCCCGCATTTCGCGAGCGCTCGCGCAGTTCGTCCGCTCGATCATTTCCACGCAGACGAAATACGATGCCGGAGTCCCGATCAATTTCACGAATTTCACGGCGCAGGAAAATCAAGGCCGGCAGATTTTCGGTGGAGTGGGAAACTGCGTGGCCTGCCACGGCAGCGATAATTTTGTCCCCGGCAATGCGATCAACAACAACGGCCTCGAAAATCCCTACATCGACAAGGGCGTCGGCGCGCTTACCGGACGCCCGCAGGACGAAGGTCTGTTCAAAGTCCCCTCGCTCCGCAACATCGCTCTCACTGCGCCCTACATGCACGACGGGCGTTTCGCGACGCTGGAAGAAGTCGTGGAATTCTACAACAGCGGCGTCGTCAATCACCCCAACCTCTCGCCCCCGCTGCGCAACCCGCCCGGCGGCCCCGGCGGCGGCCAGCCGCGTCGCCTGAATCTGACCGCCGCGCAAAAAGCCGCGCTGATCGCCTTCCTTAGAACGTTAACCGATACTAACGTTACGACCGATCCGAAGTTCGCCGATCCGTTTAACTACGGGAATTGATTGGCCCGCACTTCGCACTTTCCCAAATGTGTGCCGCCGCGCCACATTGCGCGGATGGATTCACACGCAAAAACTTTTCTCTACGACCTCCTCGACACGCCCAGCCCGACCGGATTTGAAATCGCGGGTCAGCGAAAGTGGGCGGCTTATGTGAAAAAATTCGCGGATCGTGTGGAGAACGATGCTTACGGATCGGCGTGGGCCACAATCGAAGGCTCGGGGAAAAAGCCGCGCCGCGTCATGCTGGAGGCGCACGCGGACGAGATTGGTTTCATCGTGAAACACATCACGAAAGAAGGCTGGCTGCGGCTCGATCGCGTGGGTGGTTCGGACACGGCGACAGCGCGGGGGCGGCGGTTGCAAATCCTCGGCGAAGATGGGCCGGTGCTCGGCATCATCGGCAATACGGCGATCCATTTGCGCAAGGACAGCCTCGGCGACGAGAAGGCGCCGAAGATTCACGAGCTTTACGTGGATGTGGGTGCGTCGAACGCCACGGATGTGAAGAAGCTCGGGCTGCGCGTGGGTCATCCGGCGGTGTATGTCGATGCGGCGATTCCTTTCGGGAAAAATCGCATCGTGGGCCGGGCGCTCGATAATCGCATGGGTGGCTTCATCATTGCGCAGGTCATCGCGAAACTCAGCCGCGCGAAGAAGAAACCGCAGGCAACGGTCATCGCGGTGAATGCGGTGCAGGAGGAAATCGGCGGGCACGGCGCGAAGATGGCCGCGCACCGCATCGCGCCGGATGTGTGCATCGTCCTCGATGTGACCCATGCGACCGATACGCCGGGGATCGAGCCCGCGCAGCACGGCGAAGTGACGCTCGGCGGCGGGCCGAGCGTGACGCATGGGACGTGCAATCACCCACTCGTCGTCGAGCGCCTGCTGAAATGCGCGCACCAGCTCGACATCCCGATCCAGCACGAATCCTCCTCGCGCTACAGCGGCACGGATACGGACGTGATCTTTACGACGCGCGATGGCATCCCGTGCGGCCTCGTGTCACTGCCACTGCGCTACATGCATAGCATCGTCGAAATGGCGGACCTCAAGGACGTGCAGCAGGTCATCGACTTGCTGGTCGCGTTCGTGGAGTCGGTGGGGGCAGGGGATGAGTTTGCGGTGAAACTGTGAGCGACGATGGGGCGTGGAAGGCTGCTTGTGCCACATCTTCTTCACTCGCTCATAGCCGGCGCAATCCATTCCCCGTAAGCGCGCGGGCCGAAGTATTCGTAATCCCGATTCTCGAAATCCGTGCCAGTGAGCATGGCATGGATAAAGCCATTGAATTCCACCAGACGGGTGTGCAGGACTGCCTTGCCGGGATTTTCACGCAGGAGAAATTTTACGCGACCACCCAGCGCGATGAAGCGTTGCCAGTCGGTCTCTTTCGCGTGCCGGAAGGACAGCGCCTTTGCCAAATCCCCCTGCATCGCAAGGCTGCGGCCCCAGGTCCCACCGGCTTCGCTCACAAACGTTTTCCCGTTCAGCAGCGCGATGGAATCGTGGTAGGCCAGCACGCAAAGATGCGGATGCCGGGAGCCTGTGAGCCATGCTGAGAGTTTGGCCAGGTGTCCCTTGGTGGCATCGTAGGCATAGTTACTGTCGAGGAAGGCAATCCTTTCAATGTCATTCGGGATTTGCCCGACACCGTTGAGGTAGCCGAAGGTGAAACTTCCCCCGCCGCTGTGGCCGGTGAGGGTCATGGATACCGGCTGGTCGGGGAAGTGCCCGCGCAACGCAGCGACCAGCCGGGGAATGCGTTGATCGTCGGGATCGTGCTTTTTTCGCCAGGCAGGCCAGGACCGCTCGGCGCATTCGAGATATGCCACCACGAAATTGGCATCGGTGAAATGCTGGCGCAGCCAGCGGGTTTGCGCGCCGATGTGCTGGATGTCGAAATGGAAGTCACCCCCAGGCGGGATGGCTCGTCCGATGGTCTGCTCGATGGTGTTCCCGTTTGGCAGGGCGTAGAGGACGAGCCGGACCGCTTTGCCGGAATCGAATCCCGCGGCACGGTTGATGATTACCCGCACTCCGGGATCGAAATCGAGAGTCACATTCTGCTCGCCGAATGAGTCGGCTGGCGATGGTCGGGTGGTTGCGGTCTCGCCGATGAGTTCGGACAGGGCCGGATTTTTGAGAAAGTCAGCGAAGCTCATCTCCGTGCCATCCACCGTGACGCGCTGCCGCACCAGGCGGATGCCATGACTGTAATCGACCCAGGAACTGGCATGACCGAGGTAGAGCGGTTGAATCGCCATGCCATCGGGTTTGTGCCATCCGTAGATGGCGACTTTTCCGGGGTTGTCGATGAGTCGGGCGTCCCAAACGAGATCCTTCTTATGCCCCGCGACCAGTTCGCCCAGTGGGTGTGCGGCCAGGATGGCGGTACGCTGCCGATGCACGATTTCGTTGTGCTCCACAAACGCTGCCCATGTCGTCATCGCCGGACTGGGAGGCATGGGTGCCGGGGCCAGTTTCACGGAGGCGTTGGCGAAAATGGCATCGACAAGTTTCGGCGTGGGCAGCACGCATTCCCAGCGCTCCGCGATCGCGCGCGCCGTCATGGGACTGAGCGGAACCAGCAGATAGTCCTGGTCCGAACCCACCGCCAGATACTCCGGGGCGACCTGAAAGGTGGCGGAGTGGGCCGCGCCCTTGACCACGACTGGCCTGAACTTTCTCCAGAAGTCCGGCACATTCCCGGCGGAGAATTGCACGAGAATTTCCCGCTCCCTGGCCGCCAAATCGAGCCCGGCACAGCGTTGCGCGAGAACACTTCCTGGGATGGCATCCACAAGCCGCGCGGGAATCGGCAGATCGTCCGCCCGGACGGGATTCGTGAGCGCCAATGCCAGCGCAGCCATTAGAGCGCGACCACTCTCAACGCGCGCTTGGTGCGCCATGACCTACGGCACGCGCAGGAATTTATGCAGGTGACCAAACTGGGTCCACTCCGCCACGAGCAGGTTGCCATCCTTGTCGATCGAAGCGCCGTGGGGCGAATTGGAGATGCCTTCCTTCCACTGATCCTGCGCGAGGCCGTAGTTTGCGCGGTGGCGCGGGTTCGGATTGTCGCCGACTTGCGCGACGATTGCGCCTTCCCTATCCAGAACCGTGACCCTCCCCTGCAACTCGGGGAAGACCGCGTAGTCGCCCCGGATATGCACCGCCGCAGGCATCCGCAGGTCCTTCTGGATGACCTTCACAAAGTTCCCATCAAGATCCCAATGCTCGACGCGGTTGCTATTGCGATTGCACACGAGCAGCAGCGGCTTCGCCTGCCGTGGGTCGAACGCGATGCCATGGCAGGTATTGAACTTACCCTCTTCCTCGCCCTTCCCGCCGAATGCCTTCACGAACTTGCGATCCTTGTCGAACTTCAACACATGGTTGGACCCATAGCCATCCGCGATAAAGATCGAGCCATCGGGTGCCACTGTTACCGCGCAGGGATTGAAATTCTTGGCCTCCTTGTGGAGGCCCGCCTCGGGCGGAAAATTGATCACCCATTCCTGCGTGCCATCAAGCTTGAGTTTGATGACCTCATGCGCACTCGCGCGCGCGGCGTAGATTACTTCCGTCCCATTCTCCTCGCGAATCTCCAACCCGTGAATCCTTGCCGGCCCGAAGGCGCGGATGAATTTTCCATCTGGTGAAAAGACGACGATGCCGCGCGGGGTGTCGGTGGTGACGTAGATGTTGCCCGCTTTGTCCAGCACCAGGCCGCCGTGACACGCTCCCAAGGGTTGCCCGTCAGGCGTCGGCTCGAAAAAATTCGGCGCGATGGCGAATTTCAACTCCGCGGAGAAAGCCGTGCTGGCGGCGAGCGCGGTCACGCCAAGGACGTTGAGCGCGATCCGGATCTTGAGGGAATGGTGGTTTTTCATGGAACGATGAGTTGGTAGCTGCCCGGTTGCAATTTGCAATTGTAGAAACGCAATCGCGAAATCACTCCCGCCACTGATCCGCGAAGACATCCACCTTTGCCGGATCGGATAGGTCCGCCAGCAAATCCGCGATGCTTTTCGTCTGGCCCGGCAGGATGGCGCGCGGGCAGATGTCAGCGAGCGGCGCGAGGACGAAGCGGCGTTGATGCAGACGAGGGTGGGGGATCGCGATGTGGTCGCCAGTCAGCACGCGGTCGCCGATGTAGAGAATGTCGAGGTCGATCGTGCGCGAGGCATTGCGCGGGTGGCGCTTTGGTCTGCCGAGTTTCGCCTCGATCGCTTGCAGACTTCCGAGCAATTCTTCAGGTTCGCCGGTGAATTCGATTTCGAGCACGGCGTTGAGAAACGCGCCCGCGCCGGACTCGGTGTCGATCGGTTCGGTTTCGTAAACGCGCGAGGCGTTCACCGGCCCCGCGATCTTTTCCAAAGCGAGAAGCTCCCGTCGTGCGGCGCGCAGATGCCCTAGCCGGTCGCCGAGATTCGAGCCGAGCGCGATGCCCGTCCTCACGATTGCGGATTGCGGATTGCGGATTGCGGATTTGCAACCGCTCCACGTGGCTCGCGCGCGTCAGAGTTCGGCCAATCCGCAATCCGCGATCCGCAATCTGCAATCATTTCAGTCCCAGCACATCCTGCATGTCGTAAAGCCCCGCTGGCTTGCCATGCGCCCACTGCGCCGCCCGGAGAGCCCCGCGGGCAAAGGTTTCGCGGCTGGATGCCTTGTGCGTCAGCTCCACCCGCTCGCCATTCGCCGCGTAGATGACGGTGTGATCGCCGACCACATCGCCGCCGCGGATCGCGTGGACGCCGATCTCGTTGTCCGTGCGCGCGCCGACGATTCCTTCGCGTCCGTGGCGCGCGTTCGCGCTGTAGGAAAGGCCGCGCGCTTCGGCTAAAATCTCCGCGAGCTTTTTCGCGGTGCCGCTTGGCGAATCCTTTTTCAAGCGATGATGCATCTCGACGACTTCGAGATCGAACGATGGCCCGAGGATTTCCGCCGCCTTGCGCGCGAGGTAGAACAGCGCGTTCACGCCGACGCTGTAGTTCGGCGCGAAGACAACGGGGATCTGGGCGGCGGCGTGATTGATGGTGGCGAGCTGCGCGTCGGTGTGGCCGGTGGTGCCGACCACGCAGATTTTTCCGTGCTCCACGCAACGCGCGAGCACGAGTTCGAGTACGTTCGGGCTGGAGAAATCGATCACCGCATCGCAGCCCGGCACGGCTCCGGCGAAGTCGTCGCCCATGTCCACTTCGCCCGCGAGTTCGAGCGCGGGGTCGCTTTTCGCGCACGCGATGAGGGTCTGGCCCATGCGGCCTTTCGAGCCATTGATGAGAACGCGGAGCGGTGCGGCCATTTAGGAAATGAGTTGGAGATTGCGCAGCGTGGTTTCGAGTTTCGCGCGGGTCGCGTCAGCCATTTCGCAAAGCGGCAGCCGCACGTCGGCGAGCATCTCGCCGCGGAGCGCGAGCGCGTGTTTTGCGGGCACGGGATTCGGTTCGATGAAGAGATCCTTAAAGAGCGAATACCAATGGAAGTGCAGCCGCCGCGCCTCGTCGAATTTCCCCGCCAGCGCCGCGTTCACGAGATCGGACACGGCCTTCGGCACGATGTTCGATGCGACGCTGATCACGCCATTTCCCCCAGCGGCGATGAATGGCAGCGTGAGCGAATCGTCTCCCGAAAGAATCACAAACTCCGCCGGCAACGCCGCGCGCAGCGCGCTCACCCGCTCGACCGAGCCACCCGCTTCCTTGATCGCGACAATGTTCGGACTCGCCTGCGCGAGACGCGCCACGGTTTCCACCGCGATCTCGATCCCGCAGCGTCCGGGGATGCTGTAGAGAATGTGCGGCAGCTTCGAGGCTTCGGCGATTTTCGTGAAATGGCGGACGAGTCCTTCCTGCGAAGGTTTGTTGTAGTACGGCGCGACTTGCAGGGTGGCATCGCAGCCGACCCGCTCGGCTTCCTTCGTCATCTCCACGGCTTCCGCAGTCGAATTCGAGCCAGTCCCGCCGATCACTTTGCAGCGGCCCGCCGCAGTCTTCACCGCGAGTTCGATGACGCGGATGTGTTCCTCGTGCGTGAGCGTCGGCGACTCGCCGGTGGTGCCGACCGGCACTATGCCGGTGATGCCGCCCGCGATTTGTCCTTCGATGAGGCGCACAAACGCGGCTTCATCGACTCGATCGTTTTGGAACGGCGTAACGAGCGCCGTGTAGGTGCCTGCAAACATAAATAAGGGCGGCGTTTTTAAGCCGGGAAGTTTGGCTTGGATAGGAAAGATTTGCGCCTCGCACGCTGGCACAGGGAGATTGCACTGCCCGTCCATTCCCGGCAAATTCCCGGACGAAATGGCCGAATTGCAGGAACATTCCGGTAATGATGTGACGCGGATTCTGAACGCGGTCCGCCGCGGTGATGCGCATGCCGGGGACGATTTGATGTCTGCGGTTTACGCGGAATTGCGCAGGATCGCGGGCGCGAAGATGGCGCGCGAGCAACCCGGCCGCACGCTCCAGGCCACCGCGCTCGTGCATGAGGCGTGGCTGCGTTTGGGCGAGCAGACGTTTGAAAATCGCGCGCACTTTTTCGCAGCAGCTGCCGAGGCCATGCGGCGCATCCTCGTCGATCGTGCACGCCGGAAGATTTCTCCCAAGCACGGTGCCGGCGCGGAGCACTGCGATTTTGCGGATCTGGAAATCGCCACACCGCTCGCGAATGACGATGAGTTGCTCGCGGTGAACGAGGCGCTGGAGGAGTTTGCGCGACACGATGCGCGCAAAGCGGAATTGGTGAAGCTGCGTTACTTCGTGGGCCTCACGTTTGAGGAAGCGGCGGACGTGCTCGGCATCTCGGTCATCACCGCGAAGCGCGACTGGGCCTACGCCCGCGCCTGGCTGCACCATGCGATCGACGGCGGCTGAGGGAAGAGTTGCGTCCTTTTGATACGATTCGTCCCCGCTTTTCGCATGTAGGAAAAGGCCCGCACCACCCGCTATCGAAACACCTGACCCCATCGTCGAGAGAGAAATCTTCGCCGCCGCCGCCGCCCTGGCACCGGCGGAGCGGCTCGCGTATCTCGACGCCGCGTGCGGCAGTAACGCGGAACTCCGCGCGCGGGTCGAGGATTGGCTGCGGACGCATGATGCGGACAGCTTCATGGAAGCGGCGGCCTGCGCGCCTGAAATTGAGGCCAATCTCGCGCGGCTAAAGCCGGAGGAAGTTGGCGAGTTGATCGGGCCGTACAAATTGATGGAGCAGATTGGGCAGGGTGGTTTCGGGACGGTGTGGGTCGCGAATCAGGAAAAGCCGGTGCGACGGCAGGTGGCGCTGAAGATCATCAAGCTCGGGATGGATACGAAGGAAGTCATCGCGCGCTTCGAGCAGGAGCGGCAGGCGCTCGCGCTGATGGATCATCCGCACATTGCGAAGGTTCTCGATGCGGGCGCGACGCAGTGGGGCCGGCCGTTTTTCGTCATGGAATTAGTCCGCGGGATCAAGATCACCGACTACTGCGATCAGGCGAATCTCACGACGGCGGAGCGGCTCGCGCTTTTCATCCAGGTCTGTCACGCGGTGCAGCACGCGCATCAGAAAGGCATCATCCACCGCGACCTCAAGCCGTCGAACATTCTGGTGACGCTGCACGACGGCGTGCCGGTGCCGAAGGTCATCGACTTCGGCGTGGCGAAGGCGACGCAGCAACAGCGGCTCACCGACCTGACGATCTACACGCAGTTCCAGCAGATGATCGGCACGCCGCTCTACATGTCGCCCGAGCAGGCCGAGATGAGCGGGCTGGACATCGACACGCGCAGCGACATCTACAGCCTCGGTGTCCTGCTCTACGAATTGCTCACGGGCCGCACGCCGTTCGATCCCGAGGAGTTGATGAAGCAGGGGCTTGATGAAATCCGCCGCACCATCCGCGAGCAGGAGCCGCAGACGCCTTCGATGTTTCTGAAAACGATGGCCGGCGCAGCCCGCGCAACGGTCGCCCAACACCGGCAATGCGATCCCGACAAACTCGCAAAAACGGTGCGCGGCGACCTCGACTGGATCGTGATGAAGGCGCTCGAAAAGGATCGTGGGCGCCGTTACGAAACGGCGAACGGCCTCGCGCTCGACATCAAGCGCCACCTCGAAAGCGAGCCGGTGCTCGCGCGCCCCACGAGCTGGGTCTATCGCGTCCGCCGGCTGGTCAAACGCAACAAGCTCGCCTTCGCGGCGGGCGCGGTGGTGACGCTGGCGCTGCTGGCGTCGCTGGTGGTGCTCGTCGTCAGCCGGGCGGGGATTCTCACGGAGAGAGATCAAAAGGATGTCGCGTTGCAGCAACGAGGCACGGCTTTGACGGAGGCGAAGAATCAGCTTTTTTCCGCTCTCTTGAACGCCGCCCGCGCGGGCCGCTTCAGCCGCCAACCGGGGCAGCGGCTCGACAGTCTCGACGCGCTGGAAAAAGCCGCCGCCATTCATCCCGATGAGCGCCTGCGCGATGAAGCCATCGCCGCGATGGCGCTGCCGGATGTGCGCCCCGGCCCGAGTTGGAAAGGTGGTCGGCCGGAGTATGTCGATGGCGCGGGCCGGCTCTCGGTGACCTATAAAGGAGAGGCGATCATCCTTCACTCGATCCCCGACGGACGCGAGGTGCGCCGCATCGAAACCGGGCGTCAGCCGCGCGACATGACCCTCAGCCGCGATGGCCGTTTTTTGGCAGAGCACGATACCGATTTCAAACTGCGCATCTGGCGCGTGAGCGATGGGCAGACCGTGTTTGGCGATGAGCCGGGGCGAAGCGATTGCTGGGCTTTCAGCGCGGACAGCCGGCATCTCGCGGTGGGAAACGGGGACGAGATCGTGCGGTACGATTTGGAAATGGGACGGGAGATCAATCGCTGGCGCGCGCGCGGCCCGGTCCACGCGCTCGCTTTTCATCCAGACGATCGCCAGCTCGCCGTCGGCTACCAGAATTTGCAGTTCGTTTCCACCTA
Organism: Chthoniobacteraceae bacterium; assembly: GCA_031409335.1. Lineage (GTDB taxonomy): Bacteria > Verrucomicrobiota > Verrucomicrobiia > Chthoniobacterales > Chthoniobacteraceae > JANLQB01. The sequence goes on from JANNWY010000316.1 coordinate 63,342, forward strand.
CGTCGTCGCCGATGGCACGCACGTCGCCGATTTGCCAGTGGGCGCGATGAACCAGCAAGTCCTCGTCTGGCACCCGGACGGGAGGCGGCTCGCGGTCGGCGGTTCGGACCCGCGCATCCAGATCTGGGACGTGCCGGCGAAACGCAAAGTCGCGACGCTGGAGGGCCATGTGTCGCAGGTTACGATGCTCGGTTTTCATCCGGGCGGCAGCCTGCTCGTCTCGAATGGATGGGAGGGGATGCTCCGCATGTGGGAGCCGTCGTCCGGACGCCAGGTGCTGCAGTTTTCCCATGTGCTCAGTTCGATTGAGTTTAGCACCGATGGCCGATGGATTGGCGCGTTCAATACAGGCGACGGAGGGCAGCTCCTCGAAGTCGCGGCGTGCCCGGAATACCGCACCATCGGCAACAGTCTCGACGTGGGGTCGGGCGGGTATTTCGACGGCGGCATCAGCCCGGATGGTCGGCTGCTGGCGATGGGCATGGCCAATGGCGTTCGTATTTGGGAAATCGCCAGCGGTCGTGAGGCGGCCTTCCTCCCGATCCGCAGCACGGCCTCGGCTTTTTTTCAGCCGGACGGGCGGGAATTGATCACCTGCGGCGATACGGGCCTGCATCGCTGGCCGATCCTCGAGCGCACGGGCTCCGCCGGGCCGTTCCAGTTGGGACCGCCGCAAAGGACGACACTGCCTTTTTTAATCCCCGCTCGTGCCTGCCCGAGCCGGGATGGCCGGTTTATCGCCGTCACCAGCGAAGAGTCGGGCGTCGCGGTCGTCCTGGACGCGGCGACCGGCGCGATGCGGACGCCGCTTCTCGGGCACGAGCGCGCCAGCTTCATCGCGCTGAGCCCGGATGGGCAGTGGCTGGCCACCTCGGGATGGCATTCGCCCCTGCTCAAGTTGTGGAATATCCAGACCGGAAAGCTCGCTCGCGAATGGGGACCGCCGGCACCCCTCAGCATCGGCTTCACGCCCGACAGCCGCGAACTGGTCACGATGCAGTTTGAGGAGTGCAATTTTTGGAGCGTCGAGACTTTCCAACGAGTCCGCCGTCTGCCCCGCAACGCCTCCGCCTATCAGACCCCGGCCGCCTTTTCTCCCGATGAAAAACTCGTCGCCGTGGAAG
>JANNWY010000317.1:0-59516 GCA_031409335.1 Chthoniobacteraceae bacterium
TGCGACGACGATCATGATTTCAACGAGGGTGAAGCCCCCGCGGTTCTTGTTCAATTTCTGAAGCATAAACTATTGTGTATTTCGGTTTGTTATAGGTTTCTGTTATTGCGCCTCAGGATCGAACCGAAGCACACTACCCGAATAAGCAGTCGCGATGCCATGTATGAACGAGACTGTTAAGAAACATCATAATAGTTCTCTTGTCGAAGTGACAATCCTCTCATGGAAAATCCACGCTCGTTAGCTCCCGACAATTGTTTGTCGGAAGGCGACTCAGCGCCGTTCTGGCGAACCTTCGCGTTTGGGCTTTTAGCGGTCGCTCTCATCGTGCGGATGTTGATTCTGAGCCGATTCGCGGGCAGTCCTCACTTCCTCCCAGTGACCGACGACATGAAGTTTTACGCCGATTGGGCGGGTCGCATTTTGCAGGGAAAATGGAGCGACGGGCAAGCTTTCTACGGCCTGCCTGGATACGCTTATGTCCTCGCGGGGCTTTTTGCCGTGGGTGGTGTCAACCCGGTGCTGGTCGGTATTGTTCAAGTGACATTGGAGGCGTTCACCACAGTCCTCATTTTCAAAATCGCGAAAGAAATCCTCGCGGATATGCGAATTTGCGAATCCCCGAGTATCCCAAACGCAGTTGCGGTGATTGCCTCGCTCGGCTGGGTATTTTATCTCCCAGCCCAGACCTTCTCCACCATCCTGATGCCTAGCGCATGGCTGCTGGCTGCGTTTTGGGGGTGCGTCTGGTGGCTGGTGAAAGGGGAAGCCCGTCCTACGATGGGACGCTGGCTGGGATTTGGAGTGTTCCTCGGCCTCGTCGCGACGATGGTCGCAACGATCCTTTTTCTCATTCCGCTGTTTGTCGCGCGAATCATCGGGTGGAGTCGATCGGTCGCAAGATTGCCGATGCGAATCGGAACGGTCGCGCTGGCCGTGGCTTTGCTTTTCTGCGGGGTGCTGGCGGGGACCTCGCCGGCATGGCTGCACAATTACTTCGTCGCGCACGACCCTGTTCTACTTTCTGCGCACGGTGGCCTCAATTTCTGGATGGGTAACAACCCCGACGCCACTGGCTACCCCAAGATTCCCTCGGGACTCAGCGCCGGTCAGGAAGGACTTTTGCGCGACTCGATCTCGCGGGCGGAGGAAGCGGCTGGGCGCAAGCTCAAGCGTTCGGAGGTGTCGAAGTTCTGGTCTGAAAAGGCGAATCGCTGGGTGCGCGAGAATCGCGGCGCGTGGCTGAAACTGCTTTGGGTAAAGGTGCGCAATTTTTGGAACGCGTTCCAATACGACGACCTCAGCGAGATCAATCTGCTGCGCGATGAAGGAGTGCTCACGCCAGGCATCAGTTTCGGCGTCGTCGCCGCGATGGGACTGCCGGGAATGCTGATCGCGGCCTGGCGCGTTCCTCGCGCGCGTTGGGTCGTCGCAGCCATCCTTTTGCACATGTGCGCGCTGCTGCCGGTCTTCATTACCGAGCGCTACCGACTGTGCGCCGTTCCGGGCTTGATGATCTTCGCGGCATTCGCGGTCGTGGAGATATGGAACACGATCGTTCAAACGCGATGGCTGACGGTGGTTGGATTGCTCACGGCGATCGGCGCATCCGCGTATTTCGTATCACTGCCCCAGCGCGATCACGGCATGTGGGCGCTCGGCCCTTTCAATACTGGACTGAAACTGCTGCGCGCTGGCGAAACCGATCGCGCACTGAGGAATCTTGAGCTTGCCCATCGGTTCGCGCCGGATAGCGCAGAGGTATGTTTTGGACTGGCGAATGCCTTGTTTGAAAAGTCGGAGTTTGACCGGGCGCGGGACAAGTATCGCCGGGCCATTGAATTGTCGCCACGCCACATTGGCGCGCTTTTGAACCTTGGAACATTGGAGACGAAAGCGCGCAACTGGGATGCCGCCAACCAGTGTCTGGATTTGGCAGTCTCGCTCGATCCCAATTCAGTGAAGGCCCACTTTTTCCGCGCTGAACTCAAGTATCAACAAGGCGAATACGCCGCGGCGGGCACTTCGCTGGCTCGGGCATTGGAACTCCGCCCGGATCAACCCGAACTCATCGAACTTCAGGAGAAGCTGAAGGCCGCTGTTCCGTGATCGCGTCGCTGGCGACCGGGATAGGCTGATTGCGACGGAGCGCGATCATATCGGGCGGTAGCGATGCGATCTTTACTGGCGCGAAATTCTTCCGAAAGAAGTCGAACACGATGGGATGGGTATTCCGAAATCGGAGATCGTCGCGACCGTCGAGCGGGTAGTCATGGAGCATCACCCATTGCACATTCGCCGCCTCGATCTCGGCCAGGAGCGCGCGGTCTTCCTCGGGAGTGGCGGGAAAGATGAAGTAGATTTGGTTCGTCGGAGAAAGGCGACCCGTGAGCGGATACAGGCCAGGCATGTGCGGCAGGAAAAGGACGGGCTCATCCGGGCTGGCGAGTTCGTTTGCGAGGATCTGGGCGCTTTTCATGACGTGCGCGTGGTAGATCGGCGCGACCATTTGCTGGCCTCCCACATCGACCCGGACTAGGGAACGCGGCGCTGCGGTGGATTCGAGAGTGATGCCGTATTGAAACAAATTCGCCACCAGACACGCGGGAGCGAGTGCCGCCGCGGCTCCCATCCCGATCATCCGGCCCGTGCCCGCCAGCGTGAAGGGGATCGCGATCAGCGCGAGCGCCAGCGTGGGTGCGCCGTGTGAAAGGTGGACGATGTCCGGCCTTGAAAAGACGTAATGAACGTAGGGCAGCGTCACGCAGACGGCGGCGACGAGGACGGGATGTTTCAGCAACCCTGCGCGCCGCAACCGCCAGGCGACGATCGCCGCCAGCACGAACAGCACCGGGAAAGCAGCGTAAAAGCAGCCCTCCGCGATCGCCGAATAACGATACCAACTGGTGTAGTGATCCGGCACCAGCCACGGCCAGGGAACTCGTGTTGGGAGGTTCGTTCCCTGCGCAATGATCTGGCCAATCGTCGCCACGGAATGCCGGAAGTAACCCGGAACGAAGATCAACATCAGCCATTGCGGAAGGTAGCCGATCAATGTCCCGCCGACCCAGATCGCACTGCGCCGCGACCATTCGCGCCAGCCTTCACCCCATGCCGCCAGCGCGATGATCATCGCAAATGCCACGACGTGATATGCACCGTGATTTTTCCCCATAAACGCCGCCAACCCACCCAGCACACCGACCCAAAAGTGTCGGCGATACGACGGCTTTTCCAGCAACAGCACCGCCGCATAGACGAACATCAGCGCGATACTTTGCTCGAAAACCTTGTACCGCGGATGCATCCACGCGCACAGTGCGAGCGCGATGCACGATAGGAAAAATGGATTCCGGGAAAGCCGCCAGGCCGCGAGTAGTCCGGCCAGCACTCCGAAACATTGGAAGAAAACACACGCCAGCCGCATCGACACCAGCCCATCGCCGAGCACCCAGCTCCACCCGTAAGTCCAAAGGTATCGACCGGGATCGTATCCATGAAAATCGCGCATCGGCATATGGCCGTGGCTCATCGCGCGTACGCCGTACCAGATGTAACCTTCATCCGCGAGGTTCACCTTCACGTTGCCATCCAGAAGGAACCATCCCACCGAAAGCGCCACTGCCAGGGTCGCGAGCCAGATTGCGTGGAAGTTCGCGCGCAGGCTTTGTCGGATTTGAGACATCATGGAATCGTGACACGGCCAGCACTCGCGATGCCATTCGCTTTTCGCGAATCTCGCGGGGCGGAATCGCGCCCGCGAATCGCAGCGATGCGATGCAAATCCCGGACCAAGCCCCGGCAGGCACGATTCGTGCAACAATCCCGTCTCCAACCACCGACTAATATGAATCTGCCATGGCTAGTCCGCACTGGACTCACGCTTTGCCCGACGCTGGCCTGCGCGAAAGCGTGCAATTGACCGGCCACTCCCTATTCCCCAATGTTCTCACCCGACGAAATCATGCCCACTTTTCCCTTCACGTTGAGTATCGTGATTCCCGTGTACAATTCGGAAGGCACCCTGTCCGAGCTGCTCCATCAGATCGACGCCGAGGTCCGCGACATCGTGGTCAACTACGAGATCATCGCCGTCGATGATGGGAGCAGGGACGGAAGCTGGGCGAAGCTGGAGACGCTGAAGGCGGAATTTCCCCAATTGCGGCCCGTGCGGCTTGCGCGGAATTTTGGCCAGCACAATGCACTTCTCTGCGGCGTGCGCGAGGCGGCTGGCGAAGTGGTGGTGACGATGGACGACGATTTGCAGCACCCGCCGGAAGAGATCGCAAAGCTGCTCGCAAAACTGCACGAGGGTTTTGACGTGGTCTATGGCGCTCCGGCGGACGAACAGCAGGCTTCGTGGCGTCGTTTGCCGTCGCTGTTTCCAAAATACATCCAGGCAAAGGTGCTCGGCGTTCCAAATGCCAACGACATTTCCTCCTTCCGCGCGTTCTGGACTCACCTGCGCGTGGCCTTTGCGGGATACGATGGCGCGTCGCCCATTTTTGACGTGCTGCTCTCGTGGGGTGGCCGGCGCTTTGGCCGAGTGACCGTGGCGCATAACGCGCGCAAAGAAGGCCGCTCAAACTATGATGTCTGGAAGCTCTATCAGGCCGCATGGCTCATGATTACCGAGTTCACCCTTCTGCCATTGCGAATCGTGATGCTGCTCGGCGTGATGGGCTCGATCGCCGGGTTGATCATCTTTGCCTACACTTTTGTAACGTATCTATTCGTGGGAAGTCTTCCCGGCTTTCCCTTCCTCGCATCGACGATTGCCTTGTTCAGCAGCGCTCAACTACTCGCCCTTGGAACCCTGGGCGAATACCTTGCAAGGGTGCATCTGCGGTTGTCGGGCAAGCCATCTTACGTCAAGAAGGCGCAAGCTGAGAATGAACAAGGATCGCTAACCAGACAGACAATGACCGAGCGCCGCGCGGAAAGCGTAGCGGTTTCCAACGCCAGAAATGATTTCCACCATGAGTAGTCAAACGGCAGCGCCCACATACGAAGAAGTCGTCGATGCGAACGTGAAGGTATTCGGAACGCTGGCGTCCGAATACAACGAAACCGAGCCGCATTTCCGCCCTGAAAACCGGGCGCGTGTGGGAGCCGTGTTAAAGCAAGTGCTGTCGGACGCGGGATGCGTCGAAGGCAAGGCCAGGATGCTCGATGTCGGTTGCGGCACAGGCTTCATGATCGATCTGGGGAAACCGATGTGCGCGGAGATTCACGGAGTGGATATTTCGCCCGCGATGCTTAGTCGCGTCGATCGCGGCGGACCGTGCCCGATCACACTTTCAAACGCCGAAACGGGCAGTATGAATGTGCCGGCGGATCACTTTGATGTGGCCACTGCGTATTCGTTTTTGCACCACCTCAAAGACCTCAAGCCCACGATCGAAAGGACGTTCGTCGCGCTTCGCAAAGGTGGCCGCTTTTACGCCGATTTGGAGCCAAACGGGTATTTTCTGGAAGCGGTCTCCGCGCTGGATCGGGGCCGTTCCTACGATGCGGTCGTCGAGCGGGAAATCGAACAGGTTGGCGACAAGGACGCGGAAATCGCCGGTCGGATCAATGTTCCAACCGGGACCTTTCAGAGTGCCGAGTTTGGGAAATCATTGAAGGGTGGTTTCTTCGAGGAGGAACTCATCGGTCTGCTCACCTCGGTCGGCTTCCGCGAAGCGCGGATCGACTACAATTGGTTCCTCGGTCAGGGCGTTCTCATCAATGACCCCGCGATCGACAAGACCCAGCGGCTGGCGATAGCCGCCGCGACCGATCGCGTATTGCAGCGCGGCTTGCCCGTCAGCCGCGTCCTTTACAAATACCTCGCCATCCACGCCGTGAAGTAGCGCCGAATCACTCGGCCTTCTGGCGGTATTTCCGCTTGTCCGGCGTGGCATAATACTCGGCGTAGTCCGCTGGCACTTGCGCTAGGAATCCGAGCTTTTGCAGGACACATTCCGGCTGACTGGAGAGATCCATGTGAGCCATCGCGCGCGGGATGTCGATCCGCTGTTTCATCCACGGGCGGGCCATGTTGACAGTCAGTGCGTGGCGCCACGCCTCGGTCTTGTTTTGGCCGCCCGCGTGCCAGAGGCGCGCATTGAAAAATAGCACTGATCCGGCGGGCGCGATGAAGCGCTTTGCCTTCCCGTAGAACTCTTCATCGGCGGGAGCATCCGCGCGTTCCTGCGAACGCGGGAGCAGATAGGTCGCGCCGTTGTCCTCGGTGAAATCGTCCAGCGCGATCGTCGCGCCCATGTTGGTGATGAATCCGGGAATGATGCGTGGGCAATCCACGTGGACACGGCCGGAGTAGTTCGTCTGCCGCGGGGGCATGGACGACGAAGTGTAGGCATAGACGGTGCAGCCTTCGCCGAGCACTGCGTTGAAGTGCGCGTTGAGTTTCTTGTTGTCGAAAAGCTCCAGCATCGTGCCGCCATACAACGAGCAGAGCAGGACCATTGCGAAATCGCTCTTGTTGTTAAAAGGCAGTTTGGTTTCGGCCTCGATCGCGGCCATGAGTTCCACCTTCGCGCGGGCGATGTAGTCTTTCGGCAGAACTTCCGGCACGATCGCGTAACCTTCGGTTTTGATGGCGTGGACGAATTGGGTGAGATCAAGCATAGGGATTGTTTCTTGGAATTGAGAAAATCGTGGGGTGAAAGCGGATGCGTGCAATGACGAACCCAAGGAGATAGAAACTTTCGTGCCGCGCACACCCTTCGCGGCATGTTCTCTGCGTATCACTTTTCTGCAACTCATGGAAGTCGCTCCCAATCGCCCAGTCTCCCTCGACCTGTGCGCCGTCAGCGCGCATCTCGCGCGCGGCGACGACGGGATTTGGCGTGCCGCCGCGCGGGAGCCCGTCTCCTATCTCGAAAGCGACAACGAGGCGTGCTTCGACTTCGAGGATCAATCCTTCTGGTTCGCGCATCGCGGAGATTGCCTGCGCTCGATCGTGCGACAGTTCCCGCCGTCCGGCGCGATTTACGATATTGGCGGCGGCAACGGTTTCGTGACGCGGGCGTTTCTCGACGCGGGATTCGAGGCGGTGCTCGTGGAGCCCGGTGAGTCTGGCGCGAAAAACGGCAGCGCGCGCGGCATCCCGACGGTCGTGTGCGCGACGCTCGCCACCGCGCAATTTCGCAGCGGCACCCTCCCCGCGGCGGGTATCTTCGACGTGCTCGAGCACATCGACGACGACGGCGGTTTTCTCCGCGAGCTGCACCGCTGTCTCGCGCCGGGAGGTCGCCTTTACATCACCGTGCCCGCGTATTCGTGGCTTTGGTCGGACGATGATGTGAAAGCCGGGCACTTTCGCCGGCACACCCTTTCCAGCATGAGCGGGCGGCTCGTGGCAAATGGGTTCAAGGTTCTTTACTCGTCGTATTTCTTCTCGCTGCTGCCGCTGCCGATTTTCATCTGGCGGTCGGTGCGGAGTTTCTTTGGTCGGCGCACGCTGCCGACACAAAGCTACGCAGGCCAGCACCAGCCGCGGGCGCGCGGCTTCACCGATCGCGTCTGGGCCGCGGAACTACGCCGCATTTCACGCGGTGAGACGATTGCGTTTGGAAGCAGTTGTTTGCTCGTCGCCGAAAAATCATGAGCACTTCTCCCGCGAAAATGGAACTGCTCCCGGTCGCCGAAGCGCACGCGGAAAACATGCTGCGCTGGATGCTCGATCCCGAAGTCGCGGAGAACGTGGGCCTGCGTTCCACGCCGACGCTCGCGAGGACGCAGGAATGGATCGCGCGAAAGGACACCGACGCCTCCGCGATCCTGCTTGATGGTCGTCATGTGGGAAACGTGGTGCTCGACCAATTCGACACGCACCTTCAAACCGCGCGCATCTCCATCTACATCGGCGAGCCATCGGCCCGCGGCCTGGGCATTGCCTCCGCAGCTTTGCGTCTCGCGCTGGGACGAGCATTCGCGCAACACAACCTCCACCGCATCTGGCTTACCGTGCATGAACGAAATACTCGCGCAATCGCGCTCTACTCCAAATTGGGGTTCATCAAAGAGGGCGTGTTGCGCGGCGATTTTCTGCTGCGCGGCGAGCGGGTGGATGCGGTTTTGATGGGTCTGCTTGCAAGGGAACTCAACCCATGAAGGCAGTCATCCTACAGCCGAGTTACATCCCGTGGCGCGGTTACTTTCATCAGGTGCAAAAGGCGGACGTATTTGTCTTCTACGATTGCGTGCAGTACGACGCTGATGGCTGGCGGAATCGCAACCAGATCAAGTCCGCAAACGGCCCGGTGTGGCTCACGATTCCGGTTCACGCGAAAGGTCACACGAGCCACGGGACGGCGATCAAAGACGTGCCGATCGATTCCGCGAAACCGTGGCGGGCAAAGCATTGGCGGACGCTGGAGCAGAGTTATGCCAAGGCTCCGCATTTCAAGCGCTACGCGGATTTGCTCCGCGGATTCTACGATCGCACGGACCGATTGCTCGCGGATTTCACCTGCGATCTCACGATCGCGCTCGCGCGCGAGCTCGGGATCGCGCACACGCGATTTGTCCGCTCGTCCACGCTGCCCGCAACCGGGGCGAAGACGGACCGCCTGGTGCAATTGCTGACGCACCTCGGCGCGACTCACTATATCTCGGGGCCTTCCGCGCGCGGTTACATGGAGGAAAACAAACTGGCCGCGGCGGGCATCGCGCTGGAATACATGCAATATAACTATCCTGACTACCCGCAGCTTCACGGACCTTTCCATCCGCAAGTGAGCGTCCTCGACTTACTCTTTAACGCCGGGCCGGATGCGCCGCGTTACATCTGGGAAAAGCCATGACTGAGATTCCATTCAACCGCTCTTCACTTCAGGGACGTGAACTCGAATACATCTTTCAGACGATCACCGTCGGCCAGATCGCGGGGGATCAGACGTTTTCAAAGAAGTGCCATGCCTTGCTCGAAAAGGCGCTTGGTGTGAAACGCGCGCTCATCACGACCTCCTGCACGCACGCTTTGGAGATGGCCAGCGTGCTGCTCGATTTTCAGCCCGGCGATGAGGTGATCGTGCCATCGTTCACTTTCGTTTCCACGCCAAATGCCTTCGTCCAGCGCGGGGCGCGACCCGTGTTTTGCGACGTGCGGAAAGACACGCTGAACCTCGATGAAACCCGGCTGGAGTCCCTCATCACCCCGCGCACGAAGGCAATCGTGCCGGTGCATTACGCGGGCGTGGCTTGCGAGATGGATGCCATCCTGGAAATCGCCGCGCGGCATGGCATCGCGGTGGTGGAAGACAATGCGCACGGCCTTTTCGGCAAATACAAAGGGCGCTACCTCGGCACGCTCGGCGCGCTGGGGACGCAGAGCTTTCACGAGACTAAGAACATCACCTGTGGAGAAGGCGGTGCGTTGCTGATCAATGATGAACGCTATTGTGAGCGGGCCGAAATCATCCGGGAGAAGGGCACGAATCGCGCGCGGTTTTTCCGCGGACAGGTGGATAAATATTCATGGGTCGATGTGGGTTCGAGCTATGTGATGAGCGATGTGCTCGCCGCATTTCTTTACGGCCAGCTCGAGGTATGGCCAGGCATCCAGGCAAAGCGTCAGCGGCTGTGGGAACGCTACGACGCGGAACTCGGAGAGTGGGCGCGGGCGCAAGGCATCCGGCAACCCATCGTGCCCGCGCACTGCGAGCAGGCGTGGCATATGTATTACATCCTGCTGCCATCGCTCGCTGCGCGGCAGGCGCTGGTCGCGCATCTGCGGGCGCTCGGAGTCGCGGCAGTCTTTCACTATCTGCCGCTGCACCTTTCCGAATACGCCGCCCGCTGGGGTGGCAAGCCCGGCGACTGTCCGGTGACGGAAGACGTGAGCGACCGCCTGCTGCGGCTGCCGCTTTACAACCAACTGAGCGAAGATGAGCACGCGCGCATCATCAATGCTGTGACTGCATTCCAACTATAAGACGAACCATGAAACTTTTTGAGGATAACTCAGGCATTGCCACCGCGAACGAGCCACTTCCGGCACCAGTGATTGTGCCACGAACAACTTCTGCAATCTGGATCGCCGCACTCTGTATTTTCGCGATCGGATGCTTTCTGCGGATCTACCCTTGGATGGGTTTCAAAGGCATCGGTTTTGATGAAGCGCTCTATCGCGGATACGTCGAAGCGCTTCATGAACGCGGGTTCAGCGAGATGCCCGAAATCAGCGCCGCCTATCTTCAAGCGCAGACGGAAAGGGAGGGAGCAATCCTGCCACCCACTCGGTTTTTCTATATCGCCGCCGCGACGACGTGGCGGAACACTTTCTTCGCAGATACACCCGCCGAGCCAAATCTCCGCGCGCCGGGGATCGCCAGGAAAGACCCTGCGTTTATCTCGCTCCGTAGCGTCTCGTGCATGTTCACGATCCTGACGCTGATTGTTGGCGCGGTATTCGCGCGCCGACTTGGTGGTGACCGCGCGATGCTCGGGGTGCTCGCGTTGATGGCTTGTGCGCCGACTCAATTGCACATGGCGCAGCATGGTCTCATCGACGGCGTGTTCGCATTCTGGGCGCTGACCTGTGTCTGGCTGCTCTGGGAAAATCTTCACCGGCCCAACGACGGTCGCTGGCAGATGGCTTACGCCACGGCGCTCGCGATCATGGTTTTGACAAAGGAAAACGCGGCATTCGTCTATGTCGCGCTGTCCGGGCTTTTTCTTTTCGCACGGTGGCAGAAGTGGGGAGAAATCACGCGCCGACTCGTGCTGACCCACATCGTCGGCGCGCTGATCGGTGGCACCATCCTCACTGTGCTGGCCGGTGGCCCGCAGGAATGTCTTGCGATCTATCTCCTGCTGAAAGCCAAGGCGCAGACGATGCCATACGCCATCCGCACTGGTGACGGCCCGTGGTTTCGCTACCTCGTGGATCTGCTCTGCGCGTCACCGCTCACGCTGCTGCTCGCGATCGGCGCGATTTTTCACCTCACGAAAATCAAAAAGCCGCTGCTCTATCTGACCGCCTTCATCGGCGTCAGCTACGCGATGATGTGCAACGTGAAATACGGCATGAATCTGCGCTACACGAACATGTGGGACATGCCGCTGCGCCTGCTCGCGTTCACGCAGCTCGCCACATTTGCGTCGCGCTTCGGTCGCAGGGAAAACTTCGCGCTCGTCCTCGGCGTGATCGCTCTCGCCGCGATCGATTTACGCCAATACGACATCCTCTTCGTCCAGTTCGACAAAGACTACGAAATGGTCAGTGGCAATCTGCTGCACGCGCTGAAAATCCTGAAACTGAACTGACGTTTCGCAGTTGCCGTTTGCGCGCGGCGTGGCGATAGCATCGCCCGCTCATGATCACGCCCGACCAAGTCCGCACCCAGCTCGCCACCGTCAAATATCCCGGCTTCAGCCGCGACATCGTTTCCTTCGGCCTCGTGAAAGATGTGCGCATCGACGGTGCGGACGTGACCGTGCAAATGGCGCTCACGACCAATGACCCGCGCGTGCCGCAGGCGGTCAAGGACGGCTCCGAAGCGGCTCTCGCACAGCTTTCCGGCGTGGGGAAAGTGACCGTCCGCATCGACATCCACGCGCCCGCGCAGACGCCCGCGGCGGCCGGCGGAGCGCCGATGGCGACGACCGCGATCCCCGGCGTGAAGCACGTCATCGCCGTCGCCAGCGGCAAAGGCGGCGTGGGAAAATCCACCGTCGCGGCAAATCTCGCGATCGCTTTGCAAAAGAACGGCGCGGCGGTCGGCCTGTGCGACTGCGATCTCTACGGGCCGTCGGTCGGCATCATGTTTGGCGCGAATGAACGCCCGATGGCGACGGACGATCAGCGCATCATCCCGATCGAACGCTGCGATTTGAAGCTGATGTCGATGGGCTTCCTGCTCGATGACGCCGCGCCTGCGATCCTGCGCGGGCCGATGGTCACGAAATACACGCAGCAATTCTTACGGCAGGTCGAGTGGGGCGATCTCGACTACCTCGTGCTCGATCTCCCGCCCGGCACTGGCGACATCCAGCTCACGATCGTGCAGACCGTCGCGCTCGCCGGAGCGGTCATTGTCACCACGCCGCAGGAAGTCGCGCTCATCGACGCGCGCAAGGCCGCGTCCATGTTTCAAAAAGTAAACGTCCCCGTGCTCGGCCTCATCGAAAACATGTGCTACTTCCTCTGCCCGAGCGACGGCCAGCGTTACGACATTTTCGGCAGCGGCGGCGGCGAACGCGAAGCCGCCCGCCTCAAAGTCCCGCTGCTCGGCCAAATCCCGATCGACATCGCCACCCGCGAAGCCGGCGACCGCGGCCTCCCGATCACCATCGGCGATCCGAAGAACGCCGTCGCGCTCGCCTTCCTCGACATCGCAAAAAAGCTCGGCGCGATCCTCGCGTAGCCGCATAGCCGTCCTTGCCCAACACGCGCTTGCCACGTCTAGCCGATGGCTATACAGACTCGGTATGACTACGACACTGCAAGCTTGGGGCAACAGTCAGGGCGTTCGTTTGCCCAAAGCACTCCTCGCGGCGCTTCGTTTGGAAAATGGTGCCAGCCTTGAAATCGAACTGTCGCCCAAAAAGGACGCCATCATCGTGAAGCCTGCCAAACCAGCCTCGCGCGTCCGTGGCCGGCATCGCATCGAAGATTTAGCCGCCGCGATGCCCAAAGGATACAAAGCCGCTGAGTTTGCCTGGGGTGTGGACGGACGCGAGGTTTGGTAATGGTCGCCTGCGTTCCCAAACAAGGCGATCTGGTAACGCTGGATTTCGATCCGCAGTCCGGCCACGAACAAAAAGGCCGACGCCCCGCGCTGGTGATCAGCAAGGACGCGTTCAACAAAGCCACTGGCATGGCGATCTGCTGCCCAATCACGAATACCGATCGCCACATCCCGTTTCACGTGCCGATCACCGGCCGCACATCGCTGACGGGCTTCGTGATGTGCGAACACGTGAAGTCGCTCGATTTCCGCTCACGCCGCCTGAAATTGATCGAGCGCGCTCCGCAAGACGTGCTGGAGGATGTGCTCGCGATCGTGGACGCGTCGGTGTTTTGAGATTGCCCGACAAGTCGAAGGCGCGGTCGAGACGGGTGGTGCTCGTTTGCATTTTCCATACAATTTGCCCCGCTCTGCGACGAGTTTCCTTCGGCTTACCGAAGAAATCCTTTCGCCTAAATCCGGAATTGGAAGCCGCGGATTGCGCGGATTCAGAGGCACTTGCGACAAAGGCGACCCTCACCCATCGGGTGAACGTCTTGTTGGCGGTCATCGCGTTGCAAATCTCTCAATCCGCGTCAATCCGCGCAATCCGCGGTCATCTTCATTCCCGGAATTGGGTTTAGACTACTGCACTCCCCACCGCACACGATTTGGCCATGATCTTCGCTCCGCAGGTTCACGCGGCTACTTTCATCATCGCGAATAGCGCCGACTCCGGCGCGGGCTCGCTGCGCGCTGCGCTCGCCGCCGCTGCGAAAAGAAACTTGACGGCATCCTTGCGCGATTTCCGTGCGTTTACATCAAAACGATTGACGCGCGCGCCGCGTTATAGAAATTCTCCCCAAGTATTATGAGCAACACCACCGACGAAAATACCAACCTCGTCAAAGAATCTCTGCTCTATAAGGAATTCCTCATCGAGCGGGAGGAAATCCTCCGCCACAAGTGGATTCAGAGCGAAAAGGCTGGTTACGACATCGGCTTTGAAAAAGCACTCCTCGACTGGATCGTGAAACATCGCTCTGCCTGGCGCGACCAGCGGTATCATCCGTGACATGATTCGCTGAACGCTTCAGCTCGGCTCCTTTAACGGCGATCCTGCGAGGTCACCAAGGAACCCAATGACCACCCCCTCTCCCACTGCCCAAATCCTCCTCGATGCCCCTGCCATCGAGCGCGCCCTCCGGCGCATCGCGCACGAAATCATCGAGCGCAATTCCGTTCTCAGCGAGATCGCGCTGATCGGCATCCCCTCGCGTGGCGTCGCCATCGCGCGGCGGCTCGCGGCTTTCATCGAGCAGTTTGAAAAAGTGCGCGTCGAATTTGGCAGTGTCGATGTCGCCATGCACCGCGACGATCTGCATCTGCGCGGGCGCCTTTCGCACGTCGCAAAAACGCATCTCCCGCTAAAGCTCGAAGGCCGCACCATCATCCTCGTCGATGACGTCGCCTACACCGGCCGCACCTGCCGCGCCGCGATGGATGCGCTCTCGGACTTCGGGCGCCCCGCGCGCATCCAGTTTGCCGCGCTCATCGACCGCGGCCATCGCGAGCTCCCCATCCGCCCCGATTACGTCGGAAAAAACATCCCCACCGCGCTCATCGATCGCGTCTTCGTCCGCTTCGCCGAAGTCGATCCCGGCTTCGAGGACGGCGTGTGGGTGGAAAAGAAATGACCAATGACCAATGACGCAATGACCAATTTTCCCGCCCGCGCGCAGCGCCCAATCATTGGTCATTGGTCATTGTCCATTGGTCATTTCCCCCTCTGCGGATGAGCACGCTCCCCGCCACGAACTGGACGCGCAAAGACCTCACCGGCATTGAGCCCCTGAGCACCGCCGAAATCGAAATGATCCTCGACACCGCCGCTGCTTTCAAAAGCGTGAGCGGACGCGAGATCAAGAAAGTGCCCGCCCTGCGCGGCAAAACACTCGTCAACTTTTTCGTCGAAGCCAGCACGCGCACGCGCACCTCATTCGAACTCGCCGCCGTCCGCCTCAGCGCCGACGTGGTGAACATTTCCGCGAGCACCTCCAGCCTCACCAAAGGCGAAACGCTCAAGGACACCGCCAAAGTTCTCGAAGCCAACTACGCTGACATCATCGTCCTCCGCCACAGCTCCGCCGGTGCCTCGCAATTCCTCGCCGAGCGCCTCGACGCCAGCATCATCAACGCCGGCGACGGCGCGCACGAACACCCGACGCAAGCCCTGCTCGACACCTTCACCATCCGCGAAAAGAAGGGCCGCATCGCTGGCCTGCACGTCGCCATCATCGGCGACATTTTGTTTTCCCGAGTCGCCCGCTCAAACATCCACGCGCTGCTGAAACTCGGCGCAAGAGTCACCCTCGTCGGCCCGAGCACGCTCGTCCCACGCGAGTTCGAGCAGATGGGTGTCGCCGTCACGCACGATCTCGACGCCGTGCTCCCCGAATTCGATGTCGTGAATCTCCTGCGCATCCAGCACGAGCGTCAGCGCAAGGAATATTTCCCGTCGCTCGGCGAATACACGTCGCTCTTCGGCCTCACCAAAGCCCGCGCCGAAAAACTCAAACCCGACGCCCTCATCATGCACCCCGGCCCGATCAACCGCGGCGTCGAAATCGACAGCGACCTCGCCGATAGCCGGCGCAGCGTCATCCTCGATCAAGTCACCAACGGCCTCGCCGTGCGCATGGGCGTGCTTTACCTCTGCGCCGGAGCGCGAATTGAAAAGTAATGCCCGTCCGCCAATTCCAGATAAACTCCGCCCATGAGCCTGACACTGGAACTCTCCGACGACATCGGTCACCGCCTCATCAGCGATCCCGAGCACGCGCAATCCGACGTACGGCGCGAACTCGCAATCGCCCTTTATCGCGAAGGCAAACTCCCACCCGGTCGCGCCGCCAGCGTCGCCGGAATGGATCGGTGGGATTTCGAGAAACTCCTCGTCGAGCGGAAAGTGCCAATGCCGTGGACGCGGGAGGACGTGGAAGAGGAAATCCAAAATGCCCTGCGTCGTTGCTGACACCTCGCCGCTTTTTTACCTCGCGAAGCTCGATCGTCTTACGCTGCTCCGCGACTTGTACGACCAAGTGTACGTGCCGGCTGAAGTGTGGCGCGAAACCCTCGCCGGATCGCAGGTCGCGCCGGAGCGCGCGCCACAATTTTCGACAGCAGTGACTGCCGGATGGCTCATCGTCTCTGCTGATGCTCCTGCTGCCACGGAACCGGAGATTTGCGCGCTAGATCCGGGCGAACGCGACGCGATTGCCCTCGCCCGGCACTTGCATTCGGAGTTGCTCATTATCGATGCAAAACAGGGTCGCAGGGTCGCCATGCGATTTGGTTTGGCGGTGACAGGAACGCTCGGTGTCCTTTTGAACGCAAAGCAAAGAGGATGGATTTCTGCGTTGAAGCCCGAGTTGTTGAAACTCCGTGAGCAAACTGAGTTTCGTTTCTCGGTAGAATTGGAACAGCACGCCCTCCGGCTCGCCAATGAGTCCACACCGCCGCCATTCGCCTGATTTTATGAGTGAACTCCTTTTACGCGGTGGCCGCGTTATCGACCCCGCGAACAAACGCGATGAAATCGCCGACCTCCTCATCGTGAATGGGTGCATCGCGGAGAAATCTGAAATCGAAAATCTGAAATCTGAAATTGAGGAGATCGACGCCACCGGCCTCATCGTCGCGCCCGGCCTCATCGACTTGCACGTTCACTTTCGCGAGCCTGGACAGTCGGCGAAGGAGACGATCGCGAGCGGCGCGCGGTGCGCGGCGGCGGGCGGTTTTACGAGCGTGGTTTGTATGCCGAATACTTCGCCCGCTATCGACAGCCCGAGCGTAGTCGCGTGGGTGAAAGACAAGGCGCGCGATGAAGCGTGCGTGAATGTTTTCGTCGCGGGCGCGATCACCAAAGGCATCGCAGGCGAGGAACTCGCGCCGATCGGCTCGATGCACAAGGCGGGCATCGTGGCGCTCACCGATGACGGGCACTGCATTCAGAATCACCAAGTCATGCGCCGTGCGCTCGAATATGCGCGCATGTTCGGCCTCACCGTCATGGACCATTGCCAAGACTACAATCTCGTCGGCAAAGGCGTGATGCATGAAGGCTTCGTCAGCACCGTGCTCGGGCTGCCTGGCTGGCCAGCGGCAGGCGAGGAAATCATCGTGCAGCGGAATGCGTTGCTCGCCGAGTTGTGCGACTCGCCGATTCATTGCCAGCATCTCAGCGCGGGCGGGAGCGTCCGTATTTTGCGCGAAGCGCGGGCGCGCGGCGTGAAGCTGAGCGGCGAAGTCTGCACGCATCACATCGCGCTCACCGACGAGTCGATCCGCGCGTTCGATACGAATTTCAAAATGAACCCACCGCTACGCACCCAGCGCGACATCGACGCGCTGATCGAAGGCATCGCCGAAGGCACGATCACCGTGCTCGCGAGCGATCACGCGCCGCATTGCAACTATGAGAAGGAAGTCGAGTTCGACCTCGCGCCTTTCGGCATCCTCGGACTCGAAACCGAACTTGGCCTTTTCCTCGACATCCTCGTTCACAAAACAAAGGCGATCGGGCTGCCGCGGCTCATCGAAATGCTCACCATCGAACCCGCGCGCCTGCTCGGCATCGACCGCGGCACGCTGAGTGTCGGCGCACCCGGTGATGTAACGCTGATCGACTCCAGCCGCGAATGGACGGTGGACAAAGAACGGAGCCAATCGCGCAGCCGCAACACACCTTTCCACGGATGGGAAATCAAAGGCCGCGCGGTGCGGACGATTGTGGGCGGGAAGACGGTTTGGTCCTTGTAGGGTGGCGAGTTTGTGAAGGTTTCGGGTGGGTGCGTCATGGCCATTGATGAAGTTGGCGTTTGGCGTTGAGCCCGTCGCAGGCGCTGCTCAATTCGGATTGCGCAATCGCACTCGTGCCGCCGCCGCGCGGAGATTCAACGCCAAACTACTTCGGCGCGGGGGCTGGCGGTTTCATCCCCGCACCAAGGAAGTAACCCGTGTGCGCAGGCTGATTGTAGCCCACGTTTTGCCACGCGATGCTCAGGCGGTAATGCGGGTCGTGCATCAAAGTCGGGAGCCGATGCGTGGTCGGGATCGTGGTGGTGAAGATGCGCAGTTCGCGTGCGTCGCGCGTGCGCCAGATCACTTCCTCGCGCCAGTCGCCGAGGATGTCCGCGCACAGACTCGGGTTGGATTTGCTGCCATTGTTCGACGCGCAGCCGAAGTCGCTCGCGGACAAGATCGGAACCTCGCGACCGTTTTCAAAATCCCACTTCGAGATCGTCGTGCCGCTCAGGAGTTCGCGCAGAAAATCGCCGTCCCACCACACCGCCATATTGCACGAGCGCGGTCGCGGCCCGATGTCGTTGCCCTTGGAATCGTAGAGCGAATCGAGACCTGGACCGCCTGCCCAGACTTCGTGGCCGGGATGTCGCGGGTCGATGTCGAACGCGACGCCGCGGCCCACGTCGGGCGATTTTTTCGTCCACAGCGGCTTGCCCGTTTTCGCGTCGCGAAAGTCGATGCCGACATCGCCGCGGACATGCTCGTGAATGCCGAAGATCTCCAGCCCTGGATGCTCGGGATCGAGATCGGAAACGTGGAGCGCATCGCCATGGCCGAAGCCCGTGTTCCACAGACCCTTGCCGTCGTCATCCACGCACATCGCGCCATAGACGATCTCATCGCGCCCGTCGCCATCGACATCGCCGACGCTCAAATTGTGATTTCCCTGACCCGCGAAAGCGAGATTCCCCGGCGTGCCATCGTGCGTGTCGAACACCCAGCGTTGCGTCAGCTTTCCCCCGCGCCAATCCCACGCCGCGAGCACCGTGCGCGTGTAGTAGCCGCGGCACATCACGAGGCTCGGCCGCTCGCCATCGAGGTAAGCCACGCACGCGAGAAAACGGTCCACGCGATTCCCATACCCATCGCCCCAATCCGCGACCCGTCCACGCGGCGGAACGTAGTCCGCGGTCGCCAGCGCCGCGCCCGTCTTCCCGTCGAAGATCGTGAGAAACTCCGGCCCATCGAGAATGTAGCCGCGCGCATTGCGATGATCGGCCTTCGCGTCGCCGATCGTTTTTCCCGCGCCATCGATCGTCCCATCCGCCGTCTTGCACGCGATCTCCGCGCGCCCATCGCCATCGAAATCGTACACGAGAAACTGCGTGTAGTGCGCGCCTTCGCGGATGTTGCGGCCAAGATTGATCCGCCACAGCAGCGTCCCATCGAGCCGGTAGGCTTCGAGGATCGGCGGCTCCGTTTGGCCCGCCTGCGAGTTATCCCGCCCGCGCGCCGCTTGATGCAGCACGATCTCGTATTCCCCATCGCCATCGAGATCGCCGACCGACGCATCGTTCGGCGTATAGCCCGGCGGCGTTTGCAGCGGGATCGCGAGATGCGGCACGCGCGCCGCATTTTCTTTTCGGGAAAAACGCGCGCTGTCTTTTCCCTCGACCGCGTTTTCGACGGGCCGCACGAACCACGCGTTCGCCTTGTCCGCCGGCGATCCATCGTCCGCAAAACACGTCGCGTCGCGCAGCGGCTCTGCGTTCAGCTTCACCGGCACACCGTCCTCCGTCGCGCGATACACATTAAACGCCACGCCCTCCGCATCCGTCCCGAGCAAGCGCCAGCTCACAAAAACTTTCCCATCGCCCTGCGCCAGCGCCACCACGCCGCGCCCCAGCTTTTCCATCTGCCGCTGCGCGTGCGCAGTTCCCAGCGCGACCAGCAGCAGGGCGATGATAATTTTCAAAGTGCAGCGACTACGGTTTCCAATCCATCGGCGTCGCCGCGAGAAATCCCGCCAGCGGGCAGTCTTTCAATCCCTTGATCCCCTCGATGACCGAAGCCGCATTCACCTTCGCGCCCGCCGCGAGCGTGTGCGTGTGATCCTTTTCGCTGAAAAATTCCGTCTTCACTTTCTCCTGACCGAGTTCCTCGTAATGCCCCGCCACGATCTCATTCAGATCAATAAAAAGCGCGCCGCCCGCTACCGCGGCTTCCCTCGCCCACTTCCCGTAGTCGCGCGAAGCCCGCGAAACTTTCCCGTTCCTCCAGATATTGCGCGGGATTTGCGAAAGCACGATCGGCGTCGCGCCCTTCGCCTTCGCGTCCGCGATGTATTTGCGCAGATACCATCCGTAACTCTGCACCGTCTCCGCCTTGTCGCCGCCCTCCTGCGTCTCATCGCCATTGCCCTTGAGCGACGCGCGCCCCTTCGGCCCCGTCAGCGGCCCGCCATCATTATGTCCAAACTGCATCATCACGAAATCCCCCGGCTTCAATTCCGCCGCGACCTTTTCCCAAAGCCCCTCCGTCAAAAACGTGCGGCTGCTCCGCCCGCCGCGCGCGCGATTCAAGACCTTGATTTTCGCCGGATCGAAAGACCCCGCTAGGGGTGCGCCCCATCCCCAAAGTCCGCCATCGCCCCTGCCGCTCCCATTGCTCACCGTCGAATCCCCGATCAGCCAAAGCGCCGGCATATCTGCCCCGGACGCGGAAATCGCGAGAGTCGTGAGAGCGAAAAGAAACGCGCGGAGTTTTGGCAGAAAGTGCATGGGCAAACTGGTGTGGCAGCAGGAAAGAACCGTATCGAGCCCGCGAATTTGCGCACGAATCAGTCTTCCAATGGCGCGAGCCGCCGCCGGAAAAACACCGCAACATTTCCCACGCGCATCACCACCTCGCTCCCGCTTTTTTCCGCCAGGAGCGGCGTCAGCGTCTTCTTTTCCTCCTTAAAATCACTGAAGCGCACCTTCACGAGTTCATGATCCGTCAGAGCGCGATCCAGGCTCGCGAGAAATTCCGGCGTCACTCCGGCGTGACCAACTTTGAGGATCGGTTCGAGCCGCTGCGCCCGCGCCTTGAGATCACGCTTTGCAGCGTTGGTAAGTGATGGATTCGGATCGGCCATAGTCGGAATGCTACGGCGCAGGAATCCGCAAAGCGCGGCATTTTTTTGCCCGGACATGCGGTATTCGGCAACTGGCAATTCCGTAGCCTTGCGCCCGTCGCGAAACGCCAGCACCCTCTGAGCTGAGTTCGGATTTTAGCGAGGGTCCGAAAGGCGCGCAATCCACCGCCGTTTCTGGGAAAAGCCCGACACGCTCCTACAGCCGCGAGATCAGTAGCTCGCGCTGGAATATGAGCTCTTTCGGCAGGCGGTCGTGCAGGGTGACGAACAGTTCGGTTTGGGAAATGAGTTCGCGCTGCCATTCAATGGGGTCGATTTTCATGCACTCGACGAATTGCTCGCGCGAGTAGTCCGAGCCAGTCCAGTCGAACTCGCGGTAGCGCGGCATCCAGCCGACCTGCGTCTCGCGGGCGGGGGCGCGGCCGTGGGTGCGGTCGATGATCCAGCGGAGGACGCGGAAGTTTTCGCCGAAGCCGGGCCAGAGGAATTTGTCGTCCGCGCTTTTGCGGAACCAGTTCACGTGGAAGATGCGTGGCGGATCGCTGAGGTCGCGGCGGATGCCGAGCCAGTGGTTGAAGTAGTCGCCCATGTTGTAGCCGCAGAAGGGGAGCATCGCCATCGGATCGCGGCGCACCTGGCCGACGGTGCCAGCGGCGGCGGCGGTCATTTCGCTGCCCATCGTCGCGCCGAGATAGACGCCGTGGATCCAATTGAATGACTGGAAGACGAGCGGCATCGTGGTGGCGCGGCGTCCGCCGAAAATGATCGCGCTGATCGGGACGCCGGCAGGATCGAGGGCTTCGGGCGCGAGCACGGGATTGTTCCGCATCGGCGCGGTGAAGCGGCTGTTGGGATGCGCGGCTTTTTCCTTTGAGTCCGGCGCCCACGGATTGCCTTTCCAGTCGAGCAGACCCGCGGGCGCGGGTTCGTCCTTGCCTTCCCACCACACGTCCAAATCGGGCGTGAGCGCGACGTTCGTGTAGATCGTGTCGCGCGCGATGGTGCGCATCGCGTTCGGGTTTGATTTGTAGTTCGTCCCCGGCGCGACGCCGAAATATCCGGCCTCGGGATTGATCGCGTAGAGTCTTCCATCCGGTCCGGGCTTCATCCACGCGATGTCGTCGCCGATGGTCGTGATTTTCCATCCGGGAAATTCGGCGGGCGGAATGAGCATCGCAAAATTCGTCTTGCCGCACGCGCTCGGGAACGCCGCCGCGACATATGTTTTTTCACCATCCGGCGATTCGACGCACAGGATGAGCATGTGCTCCGCCATCCAGCCCTGATTGCGGCCGAGGTAGGAGCCGATGCGCAGCGCGAGGCATTTTTTCCCGAGCAACACGTTGCCGCCGTAGCCGGAGCCGACGGAGATGATCGTGTTATCCTGCGGAAAGTGGCAGATGAAACGCCGGTCAGGATTGCAGTCGAGGACGCTGTGGATGCCGTGGTTGAAGTCGTCGCTGTCGCCGAGTTGATCGAGCGCCGCATTTCCCATCCGCGACATGATGCGCATGTTCAGCACGACGTAAATCGAGTCGGTGATTTCCACGCCCACTTTCGTCAGCGGCGAACCTGGCGGGCCCATCAAATAGGGAACGACGAACATCGTGCGCCCCTTCATCGCGCCTTGCAGGAGGCCGTACATTTTTTCGTAAGTCTCCTTTGGCGGCGCCCAGTTATTCGTCGGCCCGGCGCCGTGCTTTGCCACCGTGCAGATGAAGGTGAACTGCTCGACGCGCGCCACGTCGTTCGGATTCGAGCGGTGGTAGTAGCAGCCGGGCAGTTTCTTCTGGTTCAGCTTGATGAGCACGCCTTCATCGACGGCGCGCTGCGTCAGGTAGTCCTTTTCTTCCTCCGATCCGTCGCACCAAAAAATCGAGTCTGGCTCGCACAGCGCGCGGATTTTTTCCACCCACGCCTGAAGCGCGGCGTTTGCTGGAAGGATCGTTCCCTTTGTCGTTTTATCCATCCTAGCAGAATCACAAAAGTCGCGGCGAACGCAAGGCGCGCGGCATGGCGATTCTTGGGAAATGCCGCACCGCAATTGTGCGCAACGTCACGTTTGCCGCGATGGACAATGCTGTGTTACTTACCGCCATGTTTGTCGCGCCCAACGAAGATCAGGAGCCCATGTTCTGGTTCCGGGGATACCCGGTTTTCGCCACCTATTTCATCGTCGCCATTTATGTGGCGTCCATGGTGATCGGGACCGTGGCCGGTCCCGCGATGATGAGCGCGGGCGTCGCGACGCTTGGATTTTTCAGCGAACTCGTCCATCGCGGCGAAGTGTGGCGCATCCTCACTTACGGGCTCATCAATCCGCCGAGCATCCCGTTCGTGATCGACATGGTGATCATCGTTTGGTTTGGGCGCGATTTGGAGCGGTTCTTCGGGCGGGCAAAGTTCCTGCGTTTTTACGCGATCCTCTATTTGCTGACGCCGCTCGTCTTCACCGTACTCGGTTTCATACGCCCGATGGCGATCTCCGGCGAGACTGGCGGCTTCGCACTTTTCATCGCGTTCGCGGCGCTTTATCCGGGCGCGATGATGTTCCTCCGGCTCGAAGCGCGGTGGATCGCGGTCGTGCTGGTGGCGATCTACACGCTGCAAAATGTTTTCGCGCGGGACACCGCCGGGCTCATCGCACTGTGGGTGAATGTGGGCTTCGCGGTGGGTTTCATCCGGCATTCGCAGGGTCGGCTCGAACTCCCGCCCTTCAAGCTCCCCGCTTTCGGGCGCCGCCAAAAGTTGCGCGTGCTCCCGGATCCGCCGGCGCGCAGACGGGATTCGCCGGAAACCGACGCGATGTCCGATGTGGATGGATTGCTGGATAAGATCGCCCGCTCCGGCATGGCGAGCCTCAGCGCGAAAGAGCGCGCCCGACTGGAAAAAGCGCGCGAAGCCTTGATGAAAAAAGATCGCGAGTGAGGCAGGAACCAGGAGTGCAGACTCAACTTCCCCGGAACAAATCCGGATTCGCATCCTGCTCGGCGAGCAAGTTTGCGCGGTGCTTCCGGCGTTCCATGATGAATTTATCGACGCTCGCATCGACGGGAACGGGGTATTCGCCGTTGAAGCAGGCGAGGCAGAAATTTTTCTCGTCCTGGCCAGTCGCTTTCACCATTCCCTCGACATCAAGATAGCCGATGGAGTCCGCGCCGAGGTAGTCGCGGATTTCGTCGAGGGTGTGCTGGTTGGCGATGAGCTTTTCGGGGTCGGGAAAGTCGATACCGTAGTGGCAGGCATGGCGGTGCGGGGGGCAGGAAATGCGCATGTGGACTTCCCTGGCACCGGCTTCGCGCAGGTTCACGACGCGGGCGCGGGCGGTGGTGCCGCGGACGATGCTGTCATCGACGACGACGACGCGTTTTCCAAACACCGCCTCTTTGATAAGGTTGAGCTTCACGCGCACGTTGAAGTCGCGGATGAGCTGCGTGGGCTGGAGGAAGGTGCGGCCGATGTAATGATTGCGGACGAAGGCGTGGTTGTATTCGATGCCGAGTTCTTCGGCGAAACCGAGCGCGGCGTAGTTGCCTGAGTCGGGGACGGGGACGACGAGGTCGGCATCGACGGGGTGCAGCCGGGCGAGTTCGCGGCCCATCGCGGTGCGGACTTTGGCGACGTTGATGTTGTCGATGATCGAGTCGGGCCGCGCGAAATAGACGTACTCGAACATGCAGAACGCGCGCTTTTCCGCATTGAACGGGAACTCGGAGCGCAGGCCATTTTCGTCGATGATGACGACTTCGCCGGGTTCCAACTCGCGGACGAATTCCGCGTGAATGAGATCGAACGCGCAAGTTTCCGAGGAGAGCACCCACGCGCCATCGAGCTTGCCGAGCGCGAGTGGGCGGAAGCCAAAGGGATCGCGCACGCCGATGAGTTCGCGCTCGCTCATCATCACGAGCGAGTACGCGCCCTGGATGCGGCGGAGCGCGGCGAGCACGCTATTTTGGCCACTGGGCTGGGCGAGCAGGTGGAGGATGATTTCGCTATCGACAGTCGTCTGGAAAATGGAGCCGCGCTGTTCGAGTTCGTCGCGCAAGAGGGCGGCGTTGGTGAGATTGCCATTGTGGCCGATCGCGATCTGGCCGCGGCCGGTGCTGAAAGTGAGCGGCTGCGCATTCACCAAAGTGGACGATCCCGTGGTCGAATAGCGCACGTGCCCGATGGCGCGGGTGCCCTTCAAGCGCTCCAAATCCGCGGCGGAAAAAACCTGCGAGACGAGCCCCATCGCGACGTGCCGCTGGAAGGGCGTGTTCGGCCCCGCCGCGGTGACGATGCCCGCGCTTTCCTGCCCGCGATGCTGGAGCGCGAAGAGTCCGTAGTAGGTCAGGACGGCGGCGTTTGGGTGACCGAAAACGGCGAAAACGCCGCACTCATGAGTTGGTTTGTGGTGCTTCACGCGGGATCGGAAGAGGCGGAGAGTAGCGGCGGCGGGAGGCGGGTCAAGCGGTGTCAGGCTTCACGCGAAAATGCTTGAGAAGGCGCGCGATTTTCGGCGAAGCAGCGGGATGTCAAAAGCCGCGCAATACTGGATGGTGAAGTCGGAACCAGCCGCCTACTCGTGGGAGGATTTCGCGAAAGAAGGACGCGCGGCGTGGACGGGTGTGCGCAACTACCAGGCGCGGATCAACCTCCGGGCGATGCGCGTCGGCGACCCGGTTTTGTTTTACCACAGCGTCGTGGGAAAAGAGGTCGTGGGAATCGCGAAGGTGGCCGCGACCGCGTATCGCGACCCGACCGCGACCGAGGGTGACTGGGATTGCGTGGATCTCGTGCCGTGCAAACCACTGAAACGGCCCGTGACGCTGGCGGAGATCAAGGCCACGCCGTCCCTCGCGAAGATCGCGCTGCTTCGGCAGTCGAGGCTCTCGGTGATGCCGCTGTCGCCAGCGGAATACGAGGCGATTGTCGGATTGGGTTTGCACGCCTAGCCGCCCCGGTGCGGGGGATTGGAATTCGTTGACGCGGCCCATTTCACAGCGAATGTTCGCGCCGTTATGAAAATCCTCCTGTGTGTCTTAGGCGGCGTGATTTGTGTCGGATACTATTTCACGCGGCAGCAAACTCAGGTCAATGTGCGGGAAGCCATCGAGAATCGCGGCGCGATCGTCGGGATGACTCAGGTCGATGTGCGGAGATCGCTCGGCGAGCCGCTGATGACGAAGACCGTGGAGAAGGTGTTTGGGAATGAGACGATGCTGACTTTTGCGGATGGGAATGAAGTGACCTTTCGCTCCGGCAAAGCGGTGAGGATTCAGTCGGTGAAGATGAGCGAAGAATTCGCGGAAGCGCGGAAGTCGCTGGTGAACAGCCGCGAGACGGGAACGGCGGCTGGAAAATCCCGCCTGAAGGGAACCGCGCTGGACAGGGCGCCATACACCACGCGAAACGGTGAGGTGTTCTACTCCGGCAATGCCGATGGGAGCAAACTCGGCACCATCACCGAAAGTGATCGGCGGCAGGATATGCACGGTAAGAAAAAGTAGGGGCGGATTCGATTTTCGGGAAAACGAACCGGCAGGTCATGGCCCAGACCGGCAGCAGGGCGGTGTTTGTTTCCGCGCGCCGCGTTTTTTCCCTGGCATTTGGTTTGGTTTTGCTTGCGGCATTCCTTTCCCTTGCCGCGCAAGTGCGCGGGCTCTTTGGCGAGCGCGGGCTCATGCCGGCGGGCGAGTTTTTGAAGGCGGTGCATTCCCAGCTTGGCGCGCGTGCTTTTTGGGAAGTGCCGTCGCTCTGCTGGCTCGGCGCGGGCGATGGATTTTTGGTCGCGCTCTGCGTCTTCGGCGCGGTGCTTTCGCTCGCCATCGCGCTCGGTTTCGCGCCTGGCGCGTGCTCGCTCGGGTGCTGGGCGATCTACCTTTCGCTATGCTCGGTCGGCTCGCCATTCCTCAATTTCCAGTGGGACGCGCTGCTGATCGAGACGGCGCTGCTCGCCGCATTCTGGCTGCCGTGGCGGCTGCGGCCGGATTGGGGAAGCGAGACGCCGGGACAAAAGTTCGCGCGCTGGCTCATTTGGTGGCTGCTCGCGCGGCTCATGTTCGAGTCGGCGCTCGTGAAGCTGACGTGGGGCGATGAAACGTGGTGGAGCCTCAGCGCGCTCGATTTTCATTTTGAAACGCAGCCGCTCCCGCTCGCGACCGCGTGGTACGTGCATCACGCGCCGCGCTGGCTTCTGCGCCTCGCGACCTTCGTCATGTTCGTCATTGAATTCGTCGCCCCATTTCTCGTCCTCGCGCCGCGTCGCTGGCGGCACGGCGGCGCGCTCGCGCTCATCGCGTTGCAGGCGGCCATCGCTTTGACGGGCAATTACGCCTTCTTCAATCTGCTCAGCATCGCGCTCTGCCTGCCGCTTTTCGACGACGCCATTTTCCCCGCCCGCTGGCGCGTCGCTGCGGTGGAAACGCCGCAGTTTCCCAAATGGCGCACCGCGCTCGCGATCACGTGCGCGGTGCTCGCGGCGGTGCTCACGCTGCCGGGCCTCATCCAGGGCTTCTGCATCGAATGCCCGCAGCCGCTCGCCGCGCTGCGCAGTTTCAATGGCTACGGCCTTTTCCGCGTGATGACCACGCAGCGCCCCGAAGTCGTCATCGAAGGCAACAACGACAGCGTGACGTGGCACGAATACGAATTCCCGTGGAAGCCCGGCGACGTGCGCCGCAGCCCCGCGCTCGTCGCGCCGCATCAGCCCCGCGTGGACTGGCAAATGTGGTTCGCCGCGCTCGGCGACGTGCGCTCGAATCCATGGCTCGTGAACCTCCTCGCGCGCACGCTGCAAGGCTCGCCCGAAGTCCTGGCCTTCTACGAATGGAACCCTTTCCCAAACCACCCGCCACGTTTCATGCGCGCCGTGCTCTACGATTACCACTTCACCCGCGCGGGCGAATCCGGCTGGTGGCATCGCGAAATGCGCGGCAGCTATTGCCCCGCGATTTCGCTGACGAAACCGTGACCGGTCAGCGGCGAAGGATTTTTTTGCCCGCGAGCGCGTCTCGCAGGACTGGCAGGGTCGCGAGATCCTTCGGACGACCGACAAACTCTTTACTTCGGATGATTTGCTCAAGCGGAAGCACCTTTACCTTTTCACCATGCAACTCGATCTCGACGGCTCGCCGCCATTCGGTGGAAAACGATGCGATCCCGTTCACGTGATAGAGAAAATTAACGAGGGAGCAGTTTCGCAGCGCGACGACGGTCTGCCGAATGATCGTCCCGCCAAGTTTCTGCGTGAGCGTGAGAAGACGAATGTACTGCCGTTCCGGCAGGTCGATCCACAAGTCCGTGTCGAGCGTTGTCATCGGCGCGCCTTGCAGGATCGCACCGCTCATTCCTGCGAGTAGAAAACGGATTTTTCCCGCTGGAAGTAACTGAATAAGTTCAGCGAGTGGAGATAGTTCTCGTGGAATTTCCACCGCTCGTCTGGCGTTGCGAGAATGCTGCGCGCGAAGAGCAGCCTTTCCGCCTCGTCGAGATGCGGGATGGCTTTCAGCTTTTCGGCGGCTGCGTGGAGGCGGCGAAGACTTTTTTTCCCCACGCGCAAGCCATCACAGATTCGCGTGCGGAAACAAGCGGGCAGTGATGACTGCGCTGCCGAAAAGTGCGCTAATATCATGTCGCGTGATCGGTAGTTCCCCTGACCATGCATTCAGTCCCCAAATCCCCAAAAATGCCTGTCCGCGCTAGTCGCGACACCTTCCTGCGCCGTCCCCGAGCGGCATTCACGTTGATCGAAATCGTGCTCGTCATCACGATCATTTCCATCCTCGGCGCGGCGTTGATTTACGGCATCAAAGGCAACGTCGATGTCGCGAAGGAGACGCGCGTGGAGTCGGACATCAAGGCAGTGATGACGCAGCTCAAAGTTTATGAAGCCCGGAATCTCGCGCCACCCACCACCGAACAGGGTCTGAAGGCGCTCGTGGAATTGCCGACGATCGAGCCGATCCCGGAGCGCTGGACGCAGCTCCTCGAGGATATTCCAAAGGACCCGTGGAAGCGGGAGTTTCGCTACCAATATCCCGCCAAACGCAGCAAGGCGGACTACGACGTTTATTCGCTTGGCATGGACGGTGTGGAGAGCACGGATGACATCGGAAACTGGAAACTCGCGCGGAAAAACTAGGCGGGCGCACTCCCTTTCATGATCCCCCCGAGGAACAGCGAAGTGCGAGGTAGCTTCGGCGGGGGAGCATTCACGCTGGTCGAAATCGTCGTCGCGCTCACGATCGCCGCAGTGATCGCGGCGGTGGCGATCCCCACTCTGAAAGGCCTGGGTCGCGAAGAAGCGGCGCGGGTTCCGATCACGACGCTCGCCGGGATCGTGCAGGAGGTGCGGCAGCGCGCGATGCGCGAGCACCGGGCTTATCAGATCGTGTTCGAGCACGAAGGCATCCACGCGAGCCCGGCCATGCATCCGTATGAAAGGCGCGAGGATTTTCTAAAGCATCTCGAGGAAATGCGGACGCCGCCGCGGATCGATTTCATCGAGCGAATCGCGATCGAACGTGCCGAAGTAAAACGCGATGAGATCGACGGTCGGGCATCGGCGCAGCCTGCGATCGTGAAGAAAGACGAGCGCCCGCGCTTTCAACTGCCGTGGACCGCCACGATCCCGCTCTCCGCGGAGACGAAATGCGAAGTGCTGATGTGGGGCGATGGCGAGTGGGATGTGATCGAGGGCGATAAAATGCGGCGGTGGGTTTTCCAGCCGACCGGCATGGCGAATCCCGCGCGCGTCCGCCTGCGCACGGAGGCCGCGGAACTTGAAGCCAGCTTCGATCTGCTCACCGGCGAACTCATCAGCGAACGCACCCGCCTCGCGACCACGCAGCCATGATTTTTCCCGAGCGAAAATCTTCCGCCGCTTACGTGCTGCTCGAAATGATCATCGCGCTCACGGTCTTCGCCGTGGTCACGACCGGGCTCGATAAGTCGCTGCATTCCTCGCTCGACGCGGCGAATCTGTTGCGGCGGCAGGCGGCGGTGCGGCGCGGGCTGGAGTCGATCCTCGTTGAGGCAAAGGCGAAGCCGAAACGCGAGGAGATGGCGATGGCGTATCGCGACGACGCGCTCGGCATCGAGTTTCGTTCCGAGCTGGAAGAGTTGAAATGGATCAACCGGCGCGGGCGTCCCGTGAAAAGTCTCTACATCCTGCGCGCCGTCGCGACTGATCTGCGCGCAGCGAAACCACTCAACGACACGGCGAAGGTCTATGTTTACCGGCCCTGATTTTCGTTGGGAAAACGGGCGCGCGTTCACGCTCATCGAAGTTGTCGTGGGTCTCGCGATTCTCTCGCTCATGGCGGGCGCGATTTACGGGATCGTCAGCGGCTCCGTGGAATCCACGGCGTCGCTCGGACTCATCCAATCCGAGGACCGGCGCCTGGAATCTTTTCTGCATCGGACGCGCCTCGCCTTCGCGCATCTTCCCGCCGGAGCCACGATGGAACTCAAGATTCTGGAAAGCGAACCGCTGCGGCAGGAACTCATCTTGCGCGGCATCGGCGAAGCCTTCGCGTGGGGTGATCGCGGCGGTTGGGAAAAGCCGGTCGTCACGCTCGCGCCGCTGCGTTGGCCCGACGATCGCAGACCGCCGCCGGTACGCGCCGAGATGCGCGGGAAAACCACGCCCGTCACGCAGCGATATTCGTTCGCGATGAGCGTCCCGGATTTCTACCGCACCGATCCCGACGGCGAGCCGCAGCCCGACAGCCTGCTGCGCTCGAAACAGGGAAATCAACTCGTGCAACCGGACACGCAGGGCCGCTTCTGGATGGATATTTTACCGGAAGTCGATCGCGTCGAATGGCGCTTTTACGATCCGGCAAAAAAAGCGTGGGTCGAACAGCAAACCTCCGCCCGCCCTCCGCTCATCGAACTGCGCCTGTCCCTGCCCGGTCGCAAAATCCCGCTGCGCGCCGTTTTTGAAACCGCGTGATTTGAATGATGAATCGTCGCGCCTCAAGTCTCCTGCTCGTTTTGTGGGCCATCATGCTGATGTCGTTCGCCGTCCTCGGCCTCGTCTCAAATCTCTCGCGCGGGCTCGATGAATCGATCCACGCTGAAAAGGAATTCCGCGCGCGCCTGCTCCTCCAATCGGCCCGCACGCTCGCGGCGCATCCCGACATCGAGTGGGGCGATCCGCTGCTCAGCCAGTGGGTTTCCAACACGTCCTCGTACGAAGTTTTCCTCACGACCGAGGGCACGCGCCTCTGCATCAATCAACTCACCAACAGCGCGCAGCGGGACTTCGCGCAGCGTCTTTTTCAGAAATGGGGCATGGACGAACGGCAGGCCGAGACGCTCACCGAATCCATCAATGACTGGCTCGACCCCGGCGACCGCCCGCGCTCGCATGGCGCCGAGCGCGACTACTACACAACGCTGGGCCGCCCCGACCTCCCGTACAATCGTCCGTTCGATAATATCGACGACCTGACGATGGTTCGCGGTGCTGAGGAACTCGACAACGTCCGCCCCGACTGGCGCGAATTTTTCACGATCTACGGCGACGGCGGCATCGACCTCCATCGCGCATCGGCGGAAATGCTGGCGGTGCTTTTCGATGTCACGGAATCCGAAGTCAGTCGTTTCATCAACGCGCGACTCGGCCCCGACGGCCTGCAAGACACGATCGACGACCGCCGCTTCGCCACCCTCGCCGAAGCGCGCCGCGTCCTCGACGTGCCGCAGGCGAATTACAACGCCGTCGCCGCGTTGCTCGTGCTCGACCATCCCGTCAAGCGCACCGAATGCCTCGCCCGCGCGGGTTCGCTGGAGCGCCGCCTCACCATCATCAGCGGCCCCGCGATCAGCCTGATTCGCGAACAATAGCCTGAGTATGTTTTCCACCACCGTCATCCTGCCCGCCGCCGAAGCCCACTGGGAAGTGTGGCGCTGTGGCAATGGCAGCGGGAGCGTGTGGCAGGGTTCGGCGGACGATCCGGTGAAAGGCGCGAACGGCAGCCGCTCGGTCGTCGTCGCACTGCCCGCGCGATCGTGCCGGACGTTCTCTTTTTCCGCGCCGACGGAGGATCGCCAGCTCGTGCGCAAGCTCGCGTTTGCGCAGTTGGAAAAGCGCGGGCTCACGACGGTCGGCGTGGAGCAGACGGCGTTTGAGTGCCACGTGATGGTGCAGGGCGGCGGGCATTCGCTGGTCAGCGTCGATGTCGTCACGCCCGAAGCGGCGGCGACGCTCAATGGCTCGAAGGCGCGCGCGCTCGTGCCCAGCGCGCGGCTCTTTCACATCCCCGATGGAAAACTCGTGGTGCTCGAAGAACAAGGCCGGCTGGTGCTTTGCGCGGGAAATGGCGGGCGGCTCATTCACAGCCAGATCGTTTCCGCGACGCGCGATTTGAACGGCCACGCCGCGCCCGAGATCCGCATCGCGAGCCTCGCGCTGGAGCAGCAAGGCGTGCTGCCGAAGATCACGGGCATCGAGCTGTGGGGTGAATTCTCAGCGGGTGATGCGCATGAGTTGAGCGAACAGCTCAGCCTTCCCGTGCAGGCGAAAGCCCGCCCGGCTCCCGACGGTCCTGCCGTGAAACGCGAGGCGACCATGCAGCTTCTTTCGCCCACGGCACGCCAGGCCGTGCGCCGCCGCCAGCTCGGGAAGTTTCGCTGGGCCGCGATCGCGCTGCTCCTCGTGCCGATGCTTTGTTGGTTGTTCAGTCAGCGGAAAAAACTTACCGACCTCGAGGCCGAAGCCGCGCGCATCGAATCGACGCTCAACATTCCCACCGAAGCGACCGGGGATGCCGCGGAGCAGGATCGCATCCGTGCGGAGAACGCAATCGTCACGGTGGGCCAGGCGCGCTGGGCCGCGCTGCGGATGGCGCTGGAGCCGCGCCGGTATCCGGTCGCGATTCTCGATGGATTTTCCCGCTGCCTGCCGGCGGCGGATGTCGTGCTCACACGTTTCGAGTCGAAGGTCGCGGACCTTTCCGTCTCCGGCACCGCGCGCACGGCGAAGGATGCCTACACGTATTTCAACGCGGTCGGCAAAGACGGTCTGCTCGGCGTTTATGCTTGGAGCATGTTGCAGCCAGCGATTGGCGCGGATGGCTCCGCGACTTTCGAGATCAAGGGGAAGATGCGATGAGACGCTCACTCACCAAATCGGAGACGACGCTGCTCGCGCTTTGCATCGCGGTCCTCGTGCTCGTGGGCGGATTTTTTGTTTTGAAAAATCACCGCACACGCATGGCCGCCGCGCGCGAGAAAATCGAAAATCTCCAGTCGCGTTTCACCGCCGCGGTCGCCGCGTCGGGCGATGCGCCATTTTGGAAAGAGCGTCAGGCGTGGCTCGACGCGACGATGCCCGCGATGGGCGATGGAGGGCAGGCACACAGCACATTTCTCGAGCAGCTCCAAGTCACCGCACGTCAGCGCGGCCTCGTCATCACTTCGCCGGTTTTGCTCAAGCCCGAGGGTGGCCCACACCACCGCGATCTTGCCATCTCGCTCCAAATCGCCGGGCCGGACGGCGCGCTCTTCCGCTGGCTCGCCGGTCTCCAGTCGCCGGAAAAATTCCAGCTCATCAAATATCTCCTGCTCACACCGGTCGCCGGCCAACCCGCGCGGATGACCGGCAATATCACCGTCGCACGTCTCTACAAGCCATGAAGCTCGCGCCGCTCATTTTCGCCCTCCTCGCAGCCGCGGTCGCCCGCGCGAATCAGCCCGCGATTCCTGCGCCCGTCACCGCCGAGAGCTACCCGGATCTTTTGCAGCGCCCGCCGTTTCGCCGCGTGCTCACGTTGTCCGAATCGCTCATCCTCTCCGGTGTCGCGAGTTTGCCGGACGGGAAAATCGTGACCGTGTGGGACCGCGCGAGCGCGCGCTCTTTCGTCGTCGGCTCGCATCCGAATCCGCAGGGCTGGAAGCTCATCGAAGTCAGCGACAACGCCGATCTGCGCAGCGTCAGCGCGACCATCGCGGCGGGAGACCAGAAGATCACGCTGCGCTTCGACCCCGATCGCCTCACGCCTCCGAAGCTCGACAACACTTCAAAACCCGCGCCGCGCAGCGAAGGCGCGATCGTGGTGGAGGCGTTGCTGCGTTCGCTCCAGCCCGCAGCGGCAAAGGATTTCGAAGCGCTCCCGGCTGAGGCGCAGGAAACGTTTCGCAAATCGTTCTCCAATTTCCTCGCCGCCTTCCCCACCGCGAGCGACGCCACGCGACTCGCGTTTGTGCATCGCGCGCTCGACGATGCGCGCCCCGAAAATTCACCCGAGCCCAAGCCCGCAGTCCCCGCCGAACCCACTCCGAAATGAAACACTTCCTCACCACCTTCGTTTGCGCTGCGCTGATTTCCGCCGCCGAAATCCTCGCGCAAAACCCCGCGCCGGTGAACCCGACGGAAGCAACGATCCAGCTTCAGTTTCCCAACAATGGCATCAGCGACGTGCTCGGGATTTACGAATTGCTCACGGGCAAATCGGTCGTGAAGGAATCGGGAATTTTCGAGGGAAAACCAATCAGCCTCGTGACCGCGAAACCGATCACGCAACTCGAAGCCGTGGAGCTGATCGAATCGAGTCTTCAGCTCAACGGCTACGTGCTCACGCAGGCGCCGGACGGCTTGAGTGTGCGCGTGACCCTCGCGACCGCGCCGCAGGCAAACATCACGCGCGGGCTCTCGGTGAACCTGTCGCCGGAAGACCTGCCGACCGGTCACTCGATGGCGTCGTATTTTCTGAAACTCCAACACCTCGATCCGTCGGAAGCAGCGAGCACTTTGTGGAGCCATGTCGGTTTGAATACATTCGGACGCCTCACGCCGGTCGCGAGTCCGCCGGGCATTTTGATCACGGAAAACGCCGACAACATTCGCCAGATTCTCCGCGTCGCTTCGATCCTCGATGTGCCGCAGGATCAGTCGAATCTCCGCACTGAATTTTACCCGCTGAAATTCGCCGACGCCGTCATCGTCGGGCAAATCCTCACCTCGACATTCACGACGCGAGTGACGCAGGTCATTCCGCCGCTCACGTCTGCGACGCTCGGCGATGCGACCACCGCCGCGCGCGTGCCGGCGCGACTCGTCACGGCAGTGCCGCCGCGCGTCGTTTCGGATGATCGCTTAAATCGCATCATGCTCGTCGCGCAGGAATCCGATCACGCCTACGCGCGGAGATTGATCGAGGAGTTTGACCAGCCCATCAAACAAATCGCGCCGCTCGAGCGGCGGTTGCGCTACGTCTTCGTCGATCAAGTGCTCCCCGTCCTCGCCGACATTTTGCAGGACACCGGCAGTGGCAGCAGCACGATGGCCGGCGGCGAAGTCGTCCGCACCCGCCGTCCGCCCACCGCTTCCTCCGACCCCGCGACGCTCGCCGGGCGTCCGCGCCGCGCGACTGCACAGCGCGAAGGCGGGACGAACGCGCCGGTCGGATACGAGGATCAACTTCTCGCGCCGGAAGAAACCGCGCCGCCGCTCTCGATCCTCGTCGGAAAAACGCGCCTCGTTGCCGACGTGCAGGCGAATAAATTGATCGCGTACGGCCCGCGCGAGGACATCGCAAAAATCACGAGCCTGCTCGACCGGCTCGACCGCAAACCGCCGCAAGTCTATCTCGCGACGATCATCGGCCAGCTCACGCTCGACGACGACATGGAGATCGGCGTCGATTACCTCCGCAGATTCAAGGCAGGCGGCGGCGGCAACTACGCGGCCAGTTTCATCACGCTGGACAAGCTCGCGAAGTCCGTGACGGACGTGCGCAATCCGATCGTGAATCCGCCGCTCGGCGCGCTCACCGGATTGAATGTCTATGGCCAGATCGCGAATGGCGTGGATGCGTTTGTCCGCGCGCTCGAAGGCACGCAGCGTTTCAAAATCCTGAGCCGCCCGGCGATCTACGCGGCCAACAACAAGAAGGCGGTCATCACTTCCGGGCGCCGCATTCCCGTGCCCACCAGCAGCATCACCGACCTCGCGAACAGCAGCAACGTGCGCACGAACATCGCGTATCAGGATGTCGTGCTGAAACTCGAAGTCATCCCGCTCATCAACAGCAACAAGGAGGTCAGCCTGAATGTCGCGCAGGTGAACGACACGGTGGTCGGCCAACAGCAGGTGGCCGACAATACGGTGCCGATCATCGCCACGGAAAGGCTGCTCACGACAGTCACCGTCGCCAATCGCCACACGGTCGTGCTCGGCGGATTGATCACGGAGAACGAAGAGAAAACCACGTCGGGGATTCCGTACATCAGCCGTATTCCGTATCTCGGCGTCGCGTTCAAATCGACCAAGACCAAGAAGGCGCGCAAGGAACTGCTGATCTTTATTCAGCCTGTCGTCGTCGAGGGAAACAATGAGACGGCGATCGTGAGCGAGGGCGAGGATGCCCGCACGGAAATCGGCCTCGATGCGGCGGAACTTTTCCCTGATCTCCCGATCGACGAAGTGCCGGTGCGCAAGGCGAAGGCGGCGTCCAAAAAGTGATCGCGACCACGACGAGGCCGATCGAAAAGCTGCTGCTCGCAGCCGCTCATGCGAGCGGTTGCACGGATGAAAACGCGCTCGCGGAGTCCCTGCAAAACGCGGCGAAGATCGGGACGCGCCTCGTCGATGCCGTGCTCGATGCCGAGGTGATCGGTGACGAGCCCGGGTTCTTTCAAAACCTCAGCAACGCGCTGCGTCTTCCCTTCGTCGCCGTGCCGGAAAGCGACCCCGAGAATCCGCCGCACACGCGGCTTCCCGCGCGACTCGCTCTTCGCCATCGCGTCCTGCCCGGTCGCGCTGAAAGCACGAATCTTCAGCTTTTCACATACGATCCGTTCGACCTCGAAGCTCGTCAGATGGCCGGGCAGACGCTCGATCTCAACATCACGTGGATCGTATCCACTCGCACCGCGATCATGGAGGCGCTGCGCAGCGGATACGGTGTCGGCGCGTCGCGTTTCGATGAGTTGATCGAGGGGAAGAATTCCGATTCCGAGCCGGACGCGCTGCGCCAGGAAGTGACCGTGCTCGAAGACAACGAGGAGGCGACGATCATGGGTTTTGTGAATCAGATTTTCAGCGAGGCAATCCGCGAACGCGCGACGGACATTCACATCGAACCACTTGAAAGTGACCTGCGGATTCGCTACCGCGTCGATGGTTCGCTGAACGAAGTGGCCGTCCCGCCGAACGTCCGCATTCTCCAAAACGCGCTCGTCTCGCGCTTGAAAATCATGGCGCACCTCGACATCGCCGAGCGCCGGCTTCCGCAGGATGGACGCCTCAATCTCGAACTCGACGGCCAGCGTTACGATGTGCGCATCGCCACGATTCCTTCGGTGAATGGCGAGAGCGTCAGCCTCCGCCTGCTGGGTCGCGAGCGCCTCGATCTCGCCGGCCTCGGCATGGACGCCGCGCTGGAGGCTCGCATCCGCGCGCTGCTCGCGATGCCGAATGGCATCATCCTCGTCACCGGCCCGACGGGCTGCGGAAAATCCAGCACGCTCTACACCTTCCTCCGCGAGCTGAACACGAAGGATCGGCGCATCGTCACGATCGAAGATCCGGTCGAAAACAAACTCGACGGCGTCGTGCAAATCGCGGTGAAGCCGGAGATCAATCTGACTTTCGCGGCGGGGCTGCGCAGCATCCTGCGCGGTGATCCGAATGTGATCATGGTCGGCGAAATGCGTGATCTCGAGACGACCGAAATCGCCATCCGCGGCGCGCTCACCGGCCATCTCGTTTTCAGCACGCTGCACACGAACGACGCCGTCGGCGGCATCTCGCGCCTGCTCGACATGGGCATCGAGCCGTTCCTCATCGCGTCTTCGGTGCGCGCCTTTCTTGCGCAGCGGCTCGTTCGGCGTCTCTGCCCGCACTGCGCGAAAGCGGATGGCGAACATCACGATCATTACCTTCGCTCGATCGGATTTCCGGTGGAGGAAAAGCATCGCATCAAGACTCCCGTCGGCTGCCGCGAATGCCGCGGCGTCGGCTATCGCGGGCGGATGGCCATCATCGAAATCTGCGCCATCACGCCGGAGATTCAGGAGCTGATCGCCGAGCGGGCGCCGTCCATTTCGCTGCGCACGAAAGCGATCGAGCAGGGCATGATTCCGATGCGCGAATACGGCTGGCAGAAAGTCATCAGCGGCGACACCACGCTCGATGAAGTCATCGCGGTGACGGCCGCG
Organism: Chthoniobacteraceae bacterium; assembly: GCA_031409335.1. Classification (GTDB taxonomy): domain Bacteria; phylum Verrucomicrobiota; class Verrucomicrobiia; order Chthoniobacterales; family Chthoniobacteraceae; genus JANLQB01. The sequence continues at coordinate 37,774 of JANNWY010000317.1, forward strand.
GATCACACTCCCTGAATTCCGCCATGCCGCATTTCACCTTTCAGGCGCTCTCTCCCGGCGGCGAACAAATCTCCGGCACACTCGATGCACCCACGCGCCGCGATGCCTACCGCCAGATCGAATCCCGCCAGCTCGTGCCGATCCAGGTCGCGGAAAAGGACGCGGCCGTGAGCAGCGAAAATGCGGGCAATACCGACGAACCCGCGATCCGTCTCAAGCGTTCGCGGCTGATCTTTTTCACCAGCGAACTTGCCGATCTGCTCGACGCTGGCCTGCCCGTGCAGCAGGCGCTGAACGTCATGGCCGAAAAGCAGGACGACCCCGTCATCCGCCGGACCGGCGCGCGCGTGCGCCATTTTCTACGCGATGGCCAGACGCTCTCCGCGTCCTTCCGCCAGGCGTCGCCGAGCTTCGATGATCTTTACACTTCACTCATCGCAGCGGGCGAAGCGTCGGGCACGCTCGCGAGCGTCCTGCATCGCATGGCGGAAAGCATGACGCAGCTCCACGATCTCCAGCGGCGCTTCGTGCAGGCGATGGTTTATCCCGCGTTCATGGTCGGCGCGTGCGCGCTGCTCATGGGCGTTTTCACGGTGATCCTCGTCCCGCAGCTCACCGGACTCCTCGCAAAAACCGGCCAGCAACTTCCCGCGATCACCGTGATGCTTCTCAACGTCAGCGGCTTTTGCACCGCGCATTTTGGGAAAATGATTCTCGCTGTCGTGGCCGCGGCCGTCACCTTCCGGGCCGCCGTCGCCACCGCGCCCGGACGCCTCTGGTGGGATCGCGCGAAGATGAAAATCCCGCTCATCGGCCCGATCGTCGAGACACGCTTCTACGCCGGATTCACGCAAGCGCTGGGCAATCTCGTCATCAACGGCGTCCCGCTGCTCATCTCGCTCAAGCTGCTCATCCGCGGCACGCCGAATCACTTTTTCCGCGAGCGCCTCAATCACGTCATCGACGCCGTCGCCGCGGGCGATCCGCTTTCCACATCGCTCCGCCGCGCCGGTCATTTCCAATCGCTCATGACCGACATCATCGCCGTCGGCGAGCAAACTGGCCACCTCGCCAAATCCCTGCAAAAAGCGGCGAGCCGCTACGACAAGGAACTCGACACGCGCATCAAACGCCTCACCGCGCTCATCTCGCCCGCGATCATCATTTTCCTCGCCGTCGTCGTCACCGTGATTGCCTACTGCATCGTCACTTCCATCTTCTCCGCAGTGTCCGGCATCCGCGCGGAGACGGGGTAAAATGATTCCGCTGGCAGAGTGCGGGCGCGTCGCGAAAGTATCGAATCGAAACGCCCGTCCGGCGTCTGAACAACGAATCTCATATTGTATGAAACTCATGTCATTCCTGCCCGCACTCGCCGCCGTCTGCACGCTGACGCTGCCCCATTCCGCGCTCGCGCGGGATAAGGACGGGCGGATCAAAGCCGAAAAAAGTGTGGGGATATCCCGGAGTGCGCGAAGCGAACAGGGTAGTCGCAGCGATCGAAATGATCGGAACGACCGCAACGATCGCCACGACAAAAACGATCATCGGGGCCACGATCATCGCGGACCGAATATCTATATCCGTCCGTCCTTTGGCTACGGGTCCGGTTACGGCTATGGCTACGGATCGTCTTACTATGGGCGTTCGCCCTATTACTATTCCCGCCCGAGCGTTGGCTATTCCTACCACAGCCGTCCCTCGGCGGTGTATCGCGGCCAGGCTGTTTACGGTTCGTATTCCGATGGCCTCGCAGTCGATGTCCAGCGCGAACTCCGCCGCCGCGGTTACTATCGCGGCGCGATCGACGGGGATATCGGCCCCGGCAGCCGCGCCGCGATTCGCGCGTATCAATACGACCGCGGACTCTCGACCACCGGCCGGATCGACTCCTCGCTCCTGCGCTCGCTCGGCATCGGGTAGCGCGCCCATCTCGACGTGACGAGCAGGCTGTCGGGCCTTCCCCTTGGGTTCCGCTCGCCAATTTCACCAACCGCTGACAACTCGCCGCCATGCCCAAAGTCCGCTCCGGTCTTGATGTCCTCGTCGCACAGGGATTCGCTCCGCTGCGCGGGTTGCGCGTGGGTTTGGTCACGCATCCGGCGGCGGTGGATGCGCAGTTGCGGCACGCGATCGATCTTTTTGCCACGGCACCGGGCGTGAAGCTCGGCGCGATCTTTGGGCCGGAGCATGGCTTGCTCGGGCAGGCGCAGGATTTGATCGGGATCACGAGCGCGGAGTCGAAGGTGCCGGCGGCGGTGCCGGTGCATAGTTTGTATGGCACAAAGCCGGAGAGCCTGCGCCCGACCGAGGAGCAAATGAAGGATCTCGATGCGCTGGTGATCGACATGCAGGACGTGGGGAGCCGCTATTACACCTTTCAGGCGACGATGCGGTATTGCCTCGATGCGGCGCTTTCGCGCGGGATGAAAGTGTGGGTGCTCGATCGCCCGAATCCGCTCGGCGGCGCGGTCGAGGGGCCGGCGCTGCGGGCGGGATTCGAGAGTTTCGTCGGCATTCACGACATCGCGACGCGCCACGGATTGACGATGGGTGAGCTGGCGATGCTCTATCTGCGCGAGTTGAATCTCGATCGCGGGGAGCTGCACGTCGTGCCGTGCGAAGGCTGGAAGCGCGCGCAATTTTTCGACGAAACCGGCCTGCCGTGGGTGCTGCCATCGCCAAACATGCCGACGCTGGAAACCGCCGTGGTGTATCCGGGGCAGTGTCTTTTTGAAGGCACGAATCTCAGCGAGGGTCGCGGCACCACGCGGCCTTTCGAGATCTGCGGCGCGCCGTGGCTGGATGCGACCAAGCTCGCGCGGCGGATGGAGGATGAAAAACTGCCCGGCGTGCGTTTCCGCGCACTGTGGTTCCGCCCGACTTTTCAAAAGCACAAGGACAAGGACTGCGGCGGCGTGCAATTGCACGTGACCGATCGCGCCGCGTACCAGCCCGTGCGCGCCGGCCTCGCGCTGCTCGCGGTGATCCGGGAAATGTCTGGCAAACAATTCGCGTGGCGCGGCGAGGTTTACGAGTTCAAGAAAACGCCGATCGCGATCGACCTGCTGTTTGGCTCATCCCGCGAACGCGAGCATCTCGATGCGGGAAAACCATGGCGCGATTTGCTGCCGGAGTGGGTGAAAGAAGAGGCCGCGTTCGAGCACCGGCGTCATATGACGCTGCTGTACGATTGAGCCGGGTGACGGCAGCTGCTCGCTGGCGCGGCTAAACCTGCGCTGTCTCGGCAGAGTGGGCGATGTTTTCGGCGGCGATTTCGTCCAGCGCGGATAGCGTCGCGAGATGGGCGAAACGCTCGCGCAGCCGCTTCGCCTCGGGCATTCCGCGCGAATACGCCATCAGCCGCGAACGCAGCGCGGCCAGCGCGTGCGGCTCGCTGCCTTCGGCTTCCACCTTCCACCGGCAGTGGCGGAGGATGTGCGCCCATTGTGCTTCGAGGGTCGGCGGCGGGAGCACTTCGCCGGTGTCGAGGAAGTGGCGGATTTCGCGGAAAATCCACGGCGAACTCATCGCGGCGCGTCCCAGCATCACGCCGCTCACGCCGGTCTTCATCCGCCGCGCGACATCCTGCGCGGAGGCGAGGTCGCCATTTCCGATCACGGGGATTTTCACCGTCGCCGCGACCGCCGCGATGACATCCCAATCCGCCTCGCCGGTGTAGCCCTGATCCTTCGTGCGCCCATGCACGGCGACGGCGGCGATACCCGCGTCTTCGAGCACGCGCGCGGTCGTTGTCGCGTTGATCGTGTCCGCGTCCCAGCCAATGCGGATTTTCGCCGTGACCGGAAACGGGGCCACCGCGTTCACCACACCGCGCGCAACTTTTTCCAGAAGTGGACAATCGCGCAGCAGCGCCGAGCCGCCGTTTTTGCTCACGATTTTGCTCACCGGACAGCCGAAATTCAGGTCGATGAAATCGGGCCTCTTCCACTCGACGACCATCCGTGCCGCTTCGCCGAGATGCGCCGGGTCCGCCCCGAAAAGCTGCACGCCGAGCGGGCGCTCCGCATCGACGAATTCGAGATACTCCAGCGTCCGCTCATTGCGCCGGAAGATTCCCTCCGCCGAAACGAACTCCGTGACCATGACATCCGCGCCGTATTCCTTCGCGAGCTGGCGGAAGATCGTGTCCGTCACTCCCGCCATCGGCGCGAGGTAAAGCGGGAATCGGTCTTTGAAAAACGGCAGCATGAAATCGGTCACGCACCGATGGCCCGGATGGGCAGGGGAAGCAAGGGGCTTGCGGGCAAAGCGCGCACGGCCCGACGGAGTGTCATCCCTTTTCCGATGATGAATCTGCTACGCACGACAGCCGCGTGGGACAAATGCGGACATGAAATTCGGGTTCGCCGCCATATACCCGAAGGCGGGAATCGGCGAGGGGTGCGCTGATGAACTGAATGGCAATAGCTATCACACTTATAATCATTTTCACCACCACTCCAAGTGATCCCCTCTCGATGATCCCCTGCTTTCACGCCTCCCCTTGGTTCGCCGAAGATTCCGGCAACGAAATCGGCATCGCCAAATGAAGTCCAAATCCAGGGAAGGTAAAGCGGAACCTCCTTTTGGCGTCGCCGTTCAACACCAGTCCATCGGGCTGATCGACACGGATTTTCACCACCCGGAGGCGCTCGCGTTTAACCGCTTCGATCCTTCGCTCGGGACGCTGCGCGCGATCCTGATCTCGTGCGAATCGCGCGCGATCCTCCTCGGCTCGCTGAAGAATCACTCGACTGCCAGCGAGCGCTTCACCATTACCGTTGCCGTCGAAGTTTCCCTCGCGACACCGCCGGGCCTGCCACCCGCGGCGCTTCTCACCGTGCCTTCGGTGTCGGCGATGTTCTCACTGCCACCGGGCTGCTCGGTGGAGATGCCGTGGAATGCGGGCATCGATCAGAAAATCGTCGTCCTTTCCGCGCCGCAGGATTTGGCGCTCTTTTCCGGTGCGGGTCACTGGCACGTGCGGGTGTCCACCGCCACGAGTCTCGCGGTGATGGGCGGCGGCGGCTGCATCGAGAGCGATGTGCGCGCGAAGGCGGCCTGCGACATCATGGTCCAATACGAATTCCACCCTGCTCGAACGGCGGGTCGCAAAGGCGAAGCGTTCAAGCCGGGCACAGCGATCAGCAGCGCCTTCGACAAAACAAGATCCCGGCAGAGTCTGTAGCGGCGTGTCAGCTCCGCAAACCCGCGCCGATGCTGTGAAAGGTCGCGTCCGCTGGCAGCACCGCGCGGTCGCAGAAGTCGCCGAAGCCTTCGCCCTCGTTGCGTTCGCGCGCGTAGCGTTTGATCACGGGCGCGAGCAGTTTCACCGCGTCGTCGATCGTGATGCTCGGTGAGACGAGCCGGTTCAGCCGCGTGCCGTTGTAGCTCGCGCCGAGATAGAGCGCGTATTTGTTTGGCGCGCGGCCGACGAATCCGATCTCGGCGAGATACGGGCGCGCGCAGCCATTCGGGCAGCCGGTGACGCGCAGGCTGATCGCATCTTCGCGCAGTCCCGCTTCGTCGAGCACGGCTTCAAATTTCTCCAGAATGTCCGGCAGCACCCGCTCGCTCTCGGCCAGCGCCAGGCCGCAAGTCGGCAGCGCCACGCACGACAGCGCGTTCAGCCGCAGCCGTGAGCGATTGTTTTCCGATGCGAGCCCGTGCTTTGCCAGGATGCCATCGATCACCAGCTTCTGCGCGGCGGTGACGCCGGAGATGCTCAGGTTTTGCGATGGCGTGAGCCGGAAGTCGCCCGTGTGAATTTCCGCGATCTCGCGGAGCGCCGTTTTCATCGGCCAGCCGGGCAAATCCTTGATCCGCCCGCTGAGAATGTGCAGCCCGTAAAACCACGTCCCGTCCGCGCACTCGTGCCAGCCGTGCGGGTCCTCGATCGTGGTAAAATGGAACGCGCGCTCCGCCCCGAACGTGACGCCCGAGCGCCGCTCCACCTCGCCCTTGAACCACTCGATGCCGCGATCTTCGATCGTGTATTTCAGCCGCGCGTGTTTGCGATTCGTCCGGTCGCCGAAATCGCGCTGCGTCTCCAGCACCGCCTTGCCGACCGTATTCACCTGATCCGGCGCGATGAAGCCGAGCATGTCCGCGAGGCGTGGAAACGTCTCCGCGTTCCCATGACTCATCCCGAGCCCGCCGCCGACCGTCACATTGTAGCCCGCGAGTTTTCCACCTTCCTCGATCGCGATGAAGCCGAGGTCTTGCGAGAAAACATCCACGTCATTCGACGGCGCGAGCACAAATGCCGTCTTGAATTTCCGCGGTAAATACGTCGCGCCATACATCGGCTCCTGCTCCGGTTCGCCGCCCGCCACGAGCTCCTCATCCAGCCAGATTTCGTGATACGCGTGCGTCTTCGGTAGCGCGAATTCGCTCCACGCCCGCGACGCATCATACACCTGCTGGAGCAGCGCGCTCCGCTCGGGATTCGGCGGCGCCATCACATTGCGATTCACGTCGCCGCAAGCCGCGATCGAATCGAGCAGCGCCTGGTGCATCCCCTTCACGAGCGACTTCACTTTGCCCTTCAGGATGCCGTGAAACTGAAACGTCTGCCGCGTCGTGATGCGCAGCGAAGGCCACGCAAATTCACCCGCCAGCCGGTCCAGCACCAGCCACTGCGCCGGAGTCGCGCGTCCACCCGGAAGCCGCACGCGGAGCATGAAAGAAAACGCCTTTTCCTTACCCTCGCGCTTCAGCGCGTTGCGCACATCGCGGTCGTCCTGAAGGTAAAGCCCGTGAAATTTCGTGAGCTGCCCGCTCTCTTCCGAGATCGCACCGGTCGAAGTATCCGCCAGCTCCGCGGCGATACTCCCGCGCAGCAAATTCGACGCGGCTTTAAGGATTTCGTTAGGGTTCGGCGGCTTCACGCCGGTGTTTTCGGTGGTCATCGGACAGGAGATATAAATCGGTTTTCCAGCGATCGCATCTTTTTCAATCGCGCGGGCAATTACTTTGCGGCCTCGCTCAAAGCGCGCTCGAGATCGCCCAGCTTGTTGTAGTTCCAATAGTCGAGTTTCAGGCTGCGGCGGAGTTTCAACGATCCGCCGTCGGATTTTTTCCATTCGCGAAGACGATGCGGCGGCTTGGGATCGAGCGCGAAATCGTCCTGCCTTTCCCCCACTTTCACCCTCACGGCGATCGAGTCCGGCTTTGCGCTCCATTCGACCGACCCGCCTGCAAATCTGATTTGATCGCGCTTTGAATTGATCACGCTTCCGGCGACCGCGGTTGCGAATGCGCCTGCGCCGTTGGTGAAATCAATCGTCCGCACGCGCAGCGGAAGTTCGTCGTAAAATATCGCGCCATTCTCCGCGGCGATGTTTTCCTCCCCGGCGCTCATGCCTTCCCAATAGGTCCGCCACTCGTAGCGCCAGCCCGCGTTCATCAGCCCGCGCAGACCGCCGAGCGCGCGGAATTCCTTGTAAGTATTCCCGCATGAATCGTTGCTCGTCAGGGTCGCCTTCACCAGCGCGCCGGTGTCGCAGCGCCAGAATGCGGAGTGCATTTGCTGATACACATACAAGCCCGTCGGGATGTGCAGGATTTGGTTGAGCTTGATGACCGGATACGTGCCGCCGCGTGTGTTCGCTTCGGCCTTCACCAGATCGCGATCGGCAAAGGGCTCGCGCACGAGGATGTGGATGACCTCGCACTTTCGTGGCTGGCCGTAACGCATCTCCACCGCATCGTAGAAATTGAACTCCGCTTTGCCGTCGCCCCAATACTTTTCATCCTGGAGAAAGGCGGCGGAAAACTGCGCGGATGCGGTGGTGACGAAGGCGAGGAGGAGCAGGGCGGACTTCATTCGGAGAACATCGAACATCGAACATCGAACGTCGAACATCGAACATCGAATTCCGGAGGCGCGTCGCGTGCGGCTTCCGACTTCGATGTTCGATGTGGGATGTTCGATGTTCGACGTTCATCCTCCGCCATGATTTTGCGCTTCGTTTTCCTCCTTCTCGTGACGACCGCCGCGAGCGCCGCCGACCAGTTTCCCTTCGTTCTCCCGTGGGACGACGCCTCGCCTTCCATCACAAATATCAGCTCGTGGCTCGAAAAACCAGCGGGTCGCGACGGCTTCGTCACGGTGAAAGACGGGCATCTTTTTGCGAATGGAAAACGCCTTCGCATCTTTGGTGTGAACATGTGTTTCGGCGCGAATTTTCCAAAGCACGAAGACGCCGAAAAGATCGCCGCGCGCATGGCGAAGTTTGGCATCAACTGCGTGCGCTTTCACCATATGGACATGCTCGCCGCGCCCGGCGGCATTTGGGCAAAGGACATGCGCACGCTCGATCCGGGGCAGCTCGACAAGCTCGATTTCTTCATCGCCGAGTCGAAAAAGCACGGCATCTACAGCGACCTGAATCTCCACGTCTCGCGAACCTATCCCGACCGCCCGAAGGCCGAAAAGAAAGGCAACGAGGATTACGACAAAGGCGTGGACAACTTCTGCGCCGCGATGATCGCACTGCAAAAAGACTACGCCCGCGACCTGCTCACCCACATCAATCCCTACACGAAGAATGCGTATGTAAATGAACCGGCGGTCGCGCTCATCGAGATCAACAACGAAAACGCGCTGCTCACCTCGTGGCACTACGGCAGCCTCGACACCATCGCCTCGCCGTACCGCGAGGAACTCACCGCACTGTGGTTGAAATGGCTGCGCGAGAAATATCCGAATGATGAAAATCTCCTTGCCGCATGGAAGGATGGCGCGCGCGGCGAAGGCTCCGAATTGCTCACGGGGAAATGGACTTTTGAACAACACAGCACCGCCAAAGCGCGCGGCGCGGCGAAGGACGGCGCGATCGCCTTCACCGTCGAGCAACCCGGCACCGAATCCTGGCACGCGCAGTTTTTCACCTCCGGCCTGAAAGTCGCCGCGAGTGAAAAATACACCGTCACTTTCCGGGCTCGCGCGCCAAAGGCGATGAGCGCCAGCGTCAATCTCATGCAGGCGCACGAGCCGTGGAAAGTCCTCGCGAGTTCGCGTTTCGACATCACGACGGAATGGCGCGACGTGCGCGTGACGCTCGCCGCTTCCGCCGCAGACGATTACGCCCGCCTCGGGATCACCGGCCTCGGCCTCACGCCCGGCAAGTTCGAGTTCGCGGATTTTTCCATGCGCACCGCCGCGCTCGATGGCTCCGTCCCGCGCGCCGCATTCACGCAGACGGACTACGCCGCCCGCACGCTCGCGGCGCAGCGCGACTGGTTCGCCTTCCTCTGGTCGCTCGAGGAAAAATACTGGCCCGGCATGTATGCGTTCATCCGCGAGGAGTTGAAGGCGCGCAGCCTCATCGTCGGCACGCAACTCGGCTGGTCGCCTTTCCCCATCCAGCAGAAGATGGATGTCATCGACTCGCACGCCTACTGGCAGCACCCCGACTTCCACGGCAAGGGCTGGAACGCGGACGATTGGAGCGTGAAAAACATCCCGATGGCCGGGCGCGAAGACGGCGGCACGCTCCCCGGCCTCGCCCTCCAGCGCGTCGCCGGCAAGCCCTACATCTGCACCGAATACAGCCACCCCGCGCCGAACAAATTCGCCGCCGAAGGCTTCCCGCTCCTCTGCGCCTTCGCCGCGCTGCAAGATTGGGACGGCATCTTCGCCTTCGCCTACTCCCACCGCACCGACGACTGGGACAAACGTTACTTCCCGAGCTTCTTCGACATCGATCAGCATCCGGTGAAAATGGCGACGCTGCCGGCGAGCGTGGCAATGTTTTTACGCGGGGATGTGTTACCCGCGGAGAAAGAAGCCTTCGGACTTGTAAACGTCGCGACGGCGACGAGCAAGGCCGCCACAGAAGGCCCGCGCCTCGGTGCCGAGCAATTTGGGGTGGCAAGACCGGCGGCCTTTCAGCACCGCGTTGGCGTTGCCATATCGGATACCGCGAAGGCTTGGCGGGGATCGCTAGTGTCACCGCATCAGAGCGACCACGGGCAACTGACGTGGCACGAGTTTGAGCGTTACGTCACGCTGGAGACTTCGCGCTCGCTCGCCGTCATAGGAGACGTGAAGGGCGAAACTTTCACGTTCAAAAACGGGACCGTCCAACCGAACGGTGAATGGGCTGCCATCCAACTGACGGTCGTTGACGGAGACGATTTCAAAACTGCCACGCGCATCCTCATCACCGCCACCGGACGCGCCGCGAACACGGACATGAAATGGACGAGCGACGCGCACGAAAGCGTGGGGCGGAATTGGGGCCGCGCGCCTTCGCTCGTCGAAGGCATCGCCGCGAAAATCACGCTGCCCATTTCTGGCCAAAAAATGAAAGCCTGGGCGCTCGACGAACGCGGCCAGCGCCGCGACGAAATTCCGCTCACCAACGGCACCCTCGAAATCGGCCCGCAATACCGCACGCTCTGGTACGAAATCGCCGCCGAGTAGCCCGCACGCGAGAGATGCAGCAAAGTAGTCCACGACTTTAGTCGGCTAAACCGTGGCGACGCCTTGGCCTACTAAAGTCGCGGACTACTTTCGCAAGCGCGGAGCGAGGCCATCCAGCGGGATTTTCACCGCGGCCACGATTCAGACTCTCAATCCAGTCCTCACCAAACAACCGGCTGGCGTCGTCACTCACGACCGCCGATAACTGCAACCCAACGCCCACGATCCATGACTCCACTTTTCCTGCGCCGACTCCTTTTCACTTCCGCGATCATCACGGTGCTTTCGCACGCTGGCGCGGCGGAGTTTTCGCTGAAAGACACGCCGGGCGATCATCTCGACATTTTGAGCGGCGGCAAAATCCTCGGGCGCTACATGTATGCCCACGATGTGTCGTCGCCCGAGCGCCGGCTCGAAACTTACAAACCGTATCTGCACGTCTTCGATGCGGATGGCATCGCGCCGATCACGAAAGGCGCGGGCGGCGACTTCACGCATCACCGCGGGATTTTCATCGGGTGGAACAAGATGACCGTCGCGGGGAAAAAGATGGATCGCTGGCACATGGTGAAGGGCGATCAGGTGCATGAAAATTTCACGGCGCAAAAGGCGGGGCCGGAGGGCGCGAGCTTCACGTCGCTGGTGCGCTGGACGGGAGAGACGACGGACGCGACCGCGGTGGAAGACGAGCGGACGATGACGTTTCTCCCCGCACCCGCGCCCGCGTATGCGCTCGTGGATTTTGTGTCGCGCGTGAAGGCGGTCGGCGGCGAGACGGTGCTCGATGGCGATCCCGAACATGCGGGGCTGCATTTCCGCCCGGCAAATGAAGTCGTGCGGAAGCAGACCGTTTATCTTTACCCGAGAGCGAATGCGGAGCCGAAGAAGGATCGCGACTATCCGTGGTTCGCGGAGAGTTTCGTGCTCGGTGAAAAGCGCTACAGCGTCGCGTATCTGAATCATCCGGGGAATCCGAAGGACGCGGCGATCTCGGCGTATCGCGACTACGGGCGCATCGGTGCGTATTTCAAAACAACGATCCCGGCTGGCGAATCGGCGACTTTCCGCGCGCGTTTTTTGGTGCAGTCCGGGGAATTGCCGACGGCGGAGAGCATTCAAAAACTTTGGAATGAATACGCGGGCACCGCTGAGCCGGTGCCAGCGACGACGACCAAACCCGCCGAGCCGCCGAAGCCAAAAGCGCCGAGGCCCGACAAGCCGGTAAAATAGTTGCGATCACAGGCGGATGGTGCGCTCCGCGCTTTTCCCAAGAAGGAATTGCGCGGTCGGGGGTTTTGGCTCTCAGTAGCCGCCCTTAATGAACTGGCTCACCAAGTTTTTCAAATTCCGCGAGAAATCCGACGGCGATATCGTGAAGCCGTTCCTCGAACACATGGAGGATTTGCGGTGGGTCATCATCAAGATCGTCGCAACGATGATCCTCTCAATGGCCATTTCGTTCTGGTGGGTCCGCGATTTGAAGCGCGTCATCACCCATCCGCTGGAGGCGATCGATCCGCAGGCCGCGAAGGAACTCGTCGCATTTGGAATCGCGGAGGCGTTCACCATTTCCCTGCACCTCGCCTTCTTCGCGGGCATCGTCCTCGCGCTTCCATTCCTGCTCTATTTCATCGCGAGCTTCGTCCTCCCGGCGCTCACGCGGCAGGAGAAAAAATATCTGTTTCCCGGCATCTTCGGAAGTTTCCTGCTCTTCCTCGCTGGCGTGCTCGTGAGCTACTATTACATCCTTCCGCAGACGCTCGTGTTCTTCAAAACGTACGCGGCGACCATGGAGATCAGGACGCTCTGGACGTGGAAAAGTTATCTCTCGTTCTGCACGTGGCTGACGATCGGCTTCGGCCTGCTCTGCCAGATTCCGATCGTCGTCGTCGTCCTCTCCTTCGTCGGGCTGGTGGATTACCACTTCCTCTCCCGCACGCGATCCTACGCCATCACGGGAATCCTCATCCTCAGCGCCGTCGTCGCACCCACCCCGGACCCGATGACATTCCTGATGCTCGGAACGCCGGTGGTCCTGCTTTACGAGGCGTGCATCTGGATCGTCTGGCTGCTCGATCGTCGGAGGAAAAAGAAGGACGACGAGAACCGGCTCCAATAGCGGTCGTTCAAATGCGCGTGACTCGCTGGCTCCTCATTCTTCTCGCCGCCGGATTCACCGCGCCAGCGGATGAAAAATCCACGGTCGTGCAGCAGCTCATCCCCTGGCTGCTCGATGAAAGCGCGGCGCTGAAAGGCATCCCCTTCCCCGACGTCATCGCCGCGACGTGTGGAAAGCGCGTGCTGCCGGTCGATCGCGCGGACAAGGAGACGCAGCGCATCCTCGGCGAAATCGGCCACGCGCTCGATGAAGTGCGCGCGGCGATGAATGCGCCGGAAAGTCCCGCTCGCAGCGCGAAACGCGTGAACGAAATGAGCAGCCATTTCGAGAGTTCACTGCGCGAAAAGTTGAACGCGCGAACTGGCTTCACGTGTGATTTTCCAAAGACCACCGAGGGCCGCGCGCAGCGCTCGGGCTACCCCGATCTGCGGCTCGTGGACAAGGCCACGGGGCGGGTGCTGTATCTCGATCCGAAGCTCTTCGCGGCCGCGAGCAAACGCAGCAGCCTGCGCACGTTTTACTTCGAGCCAAAGCGCGCGACGAACAAAGTGAACGACGATGCGCATCATCTCATCGTCGGCTTTTCACACGCGCAGGACGCGGGCGGCGCGATGCAATTCACGGGTTGGGAACTCATCGACCTCGCGACCTTTCGCGTGAAGCTGAAAGCGGAATTCGAGGGCAGCAACGCGGACCTATACCGGCCCGAGGCGGTGGTCGGATCGAGTGCAAAGTAGCGCTCGACACTCGGCCCGCGTCCCTCATTTTCTCCGCCATGCCCACCGCTCCGCAGTTCGATTCGATCGAAGACGTGCTCAAAGATATCCGTGCCGGAAAACTCGTGATCGTGACGGACGACGCGGATCGCGAGAACGAAGGCGACCTCGTGATGGCGGCGGAAAAGGTGACGCCGGAAACGGTGAATTTCATGGCCATGCACGGGCGCGGACTCATTTGCGCGCCGATCACCGATGAACGCGCGGAGAAACTCGGCTTGCAGCGCATGGTGCTGGAGAATCGCGAGAGTTACCGCACCGATTTCACGGTATCCGTCGATGCCGCGAAGAACGTCACGACCGGCATCAGCGCGCACGATCGCGCCGAGACGATCCGCATTCTCACCGATCCGAAAGCGACGCCGCACGATCTCGTGCAGCCGGGCCACGTCTTCCCGCTGCGCGCCAGAGCGGGTGGCGTGCTGCGGCGCGCAGGGCACACGGAGGCGAGCGTGGATTTGGCGAGGCTTGCGGGGCTTTCGCCGGCGGGTGTGTTGTGTGAAATCCTGAACGCGGACGGGACGATGGCGCGGCTGCCCGAGCTGCTGAAATTTCGTCGGAAGCACAAACTGAAACTCTGCACGATCGAGGCGCTGATCGCGTATCGGCGGACGCGCGAGCGGCTGATCGAATGCGAGCAGATCGTCAAAATGCCAACCGATTACGGCGATTTCGACCTGCACATGTACCGCTCGCTCGTCGATGGCGCGCACCACCTCGCGCTGGTGAAAGGCTCGATCTCGAAGGCGAAAACGACGCTCGTGCGCGTCCACAGCGAATGCCTCACCGGCGACGTATTCGGTTCGCGCCGGTGCGATTGCGGCACGCAGCTCCACGCCGCGCTGGGAATGATCGAGCGCGCGGGCAGTGGCGTGCTCCTTTACATGCGCCAGCACGAAGGCCGCGGCATCGGCCTGCCCGCGAAAATTCACGCCTACAAACTCCAGGAGCAGGGCCTTGACACCGTGGAGGCGAACGAAGAACTCGGCTTCCCCGCCGAGCTGCGCGACTACGGCATCGGCGCGCAAATCCTCTTCGATCTCGGCGTGCGGAAAATGCGCTTCCTGACGAACAACCCAAAAAAAGTCATCGGCCTCGAAGGCTACGGCTTGAAGATCGTGGAAGTCGTCCCGATCAAATCAGCGCCGAATCCGCACAACGCAAAGTATCTCGAAACCAAGCGGGTGAAGCTCGGGCATCTGCTCTGAGTCGCGCCGTCCGGGCGGCGAAGGAAGCGCTACGCCTTCACCATGAAGCCGAGATTTCCCCAGCGCGCCCACGCGGAGTGGCCGGTTTTTCCCGGCACGGAGAAGCCTTTGAAATCGTGGACGTAAGTCTTCGACACGAAATCGACGAACGACGCGTTCATATTCACATCATGCGAAACGAGCAGCCCGCCGGGGCGCAGGCGCTGCCAGAAATGTTTGAATTCGCCGTACTGATGTTTGTAGCGGTGCATCGAGTCGTGCAGGAAAAAGTCGATCTCACCCGGCCCGAGATGCTCTTTCATAAAACCCTTCACATTCCCCGGACACGGCACGAACGGCGCGCGCAATTCCTCCGGGATCATGCTGCCGATCGCGCAATCCGTGCTGTATTCGATCCCGTAAAGTTTCGACTCCGACACATCGCCCGCGTCGTGCATTCCCTTGAGGATGAAGGAGGACGCCATGCCGGTATTCGCGCCCGTCTCCACCGCGACGCGCGGGCGAAACGTGCGCACCAGCGCGTACAGCAGCGACGCATCCATCCCGCCCATCGAACTCTTGCTGCCAAATTCCTCCTTCCGCTTTTGCATTTGCGCCATGAAGGGACCGTTCTTCACTTCGAGCACGGTCTGCATGAGGTTGAACCAGTTGAGGTCGGGAGCGGTCATCGGCGGATCATAAAAATCGCGGCACGCCCGTCAACCGCGCGCGGCAGCGCAGCCTACTCCGGATCGAGATAGCGGATGCGTTTGTTGATGTCCGTGTTGATCGAGTGGTACGGCTGCGAAATATTGCTCGATGCGAACAGCGTCTGCCGCGTGTGCTCCATGTCGTCTTCGCCAATCGCGTTGGTGAAAATCGGGACGAGATATTCGATACCTTTCGCGGATGGCTTCATCAGGTTCGCGTCGTAAAGTTCCTTGTGCATCTGCCGCGCGTGGATGAGGCCCCAGCGATCGCGGAAACGATTCGCGTCGTATCCCTCGACCTGGAAGCCATTGGCCTTCGTGTATTGCAACACGGAGACTTCATTGTTCCGGCCTTGGTGGAGGAGATCGACGGCTTTTGCGCCGAGCTGCGATGCGTAGAAACGGTCGAACAAGATCGGACGCCCGCCGCGCTGGGTGTGGCCGACTTTGCGGATGAAGATCGCCTCGCTCGCGGAGTCGCCGCGGCGGCGATCCCGAAAATGACTGTCGCCCAGCATCTTGATCAGCCGCGATCGCACGGCCTCCGCCGCGCCCTTGAGCGTCACGTTTCCCGCTGGATCGGTCGAGACCGTCTCGTCTCCGAGCACCATGCCTTCCTGATCCACGATGCCTTCGCCGCAGACGATCACGACGTTCTTTTGCACGTCGTAAATTTGCCGCACGCGCTCGGCCAGTTGTTCAAAATTCACGCTGACTTCCGGGACGAGAATGATGTCCGGCCGGCCATACGCGGAACCGAGCGCGATGTAACCGGAGTGCCGGCCCATCACCTCGATGATCGCAATGCGGCGGTGACTTTCCGCGGTGGTGCGAATGCGCTCGACGCCGCTCGCCGAGACAAAAACCGCCGTGGCGTAGCCGGGCGTCACGTAGTTCACCATGCTCTCCACATCGAAAACCGCGCGCGATTCGCCCTGCTTGTAGCGGAATTTTCCGCGCGCCTCGGCCAGTTCCTGGCGAATCCATTCGTCGGGTTCGCTCGGGTAGTTCAGCCCGAGATCGTTGTCGATCGTCTTTGGCGCGAGCACCGTCGGAAGCCGTTCGGCGAGCGGTTGCAGACCGTTGAGCGTGCCATCGCCGCCGACGCAGATCAGGCCTTCGATTTTCAGCCGCCCCAGACGGCGCATCACCATTTCGAGATCCTCCTTTTTCTCGGGATCCACGAAGTCGCGCGACGAACCGATGAGCGTGCCGCCCATCGTCGGATCCATCTCGGGGATTTCCTGGAAAAGCGGATTGAGATGAACGTGCGGGACGCGGGGATTGAACAGGCAGTTGAATCCCTTAATGAGGCCGACGACCTCGATCTGGAGTTGATTCGCGCGTACGATCGTGCCGCGGATGGTTGCGTTCAGCGCGGGGGTGTCGCCGCCCGCGGTGAGGATGCCGATGCGTTTCATGGTTGGTGGGTTAAAAGGTGAAGTGGTTGCGCGCCGATGGTGCCACGCAGCGCGTTTAAGTAGCTGGGCGCTTTCTCCGTTTCCAGAAATTTCCGCAGGTGTCATTGCCGGAGGCGAAAAACACGCCGTTTCCCAAGGCTGCCGGAAAAATCAAACGAAGAGATTGACGGCAAAGGAGCTGGGTTCTGAAATCAGTTGGGGCTTTTGGTTCGACAGGGTTTCCTGTGGCGATCCGCCCAAGAATCCTTGCGCTTGAAACCCAGCCGACCCGCAGCTTGTCCGAAATTGGCGTTGACGGTCCCAAACCGGGCAGATAAGCCACCCCACGTCACGAGATTTCACCAACCTCATTCCCTGTCGTATGGATGATCGATTCGCTACGGGCCACCCACGACTGAAACCGCTGCGCCAGATTTTGGCGGAAATAGGCACATTCGCCCTGGTAGCTTGGCACAGCGTATTCCTGCCGGTCATACCAATAATTCTGGCTACGCCTCCAACTCGCACTTTCGCCGAGTCGAGTTCAAGCACTGTGGAAGACGAGATAACCACTCGCGGCGAAGTGGCAGAGATAGCTGCCGCGGCGATAGGGGAGTTTGATCGCTATGTCCCGGGTGGCGCCGCGCCGAGTGTTCGGTTCGCCCTGCGGCGGTGGAACGCCGTCACAAAGAGCCGCGAGAATCTTTCCGTGACGCAATGGGATCTTCAACTCCTGGCCCGTCCCTTCTATGACGCCCTTCGTGCGCAGGGACTTTGGATCGCGTATCCGTGGACCGAGGAATCGCTGGACATCGAAAACTGGCGAACAGCGACTCGCAAGGAGGCAAAATCGGTCTTTGTCTTCGATTGGGCGAAATTGATCGCGCAAATTCAGGAGCAAAATCGCGCGTCGCAAGTGGAGGCAGTGCCACCTGCCGAAACCGACGAGTTGGCTGCCAAGGACAGCCCGGCGGCGATGGACGCTTCTCTCGAAGCACGGGAAGGAGACTCGCCGAACAGGGCCACGACGAATCCGGAGACGGTTCAACTTGAGTCTCCAATAAACGAAACCGATCTTGACTCTTCTGGAGCGGCATTGAGTTCCGCCTTTACGGAAATCGTCGGATTTACGCCCGGAAATCCCGCGGTGGAACAAGGGGGCGCGTCCACCTATCGCATCCCAATCGTCGTATCGCCAGGCTCCGGCGGGATGCAACCGAAACTCGCCCTCGCCTACAGCAGCCGCGGCGGCAATGGCATCATGGGAGTCGGGTGGGCGCTGGAAGGTCTTTCCTCCATCACTCGCTGTCCATCGACTCGTGCGCAGGATGGCTGGATCGACGGCGTCGATTTCCAGCCGGTGACATCGGCCAACCGCGATCGGTATTGCCTCGATGGCCAGCGCCTCATGGCGATTAGCGGTCAGGATGGAGCCAATGATGCCGAGTATAGGACCGAGATCAATTCTTTCACGAAAGTCATTTCTTACGGCCAGCAGGGCAAAGGTCCGTCCTATTTCAAAGCGTGGACCAAAAGCGGGTTGATCCTGACCTTCGGCAATACTGCCGACTCGAAGCTGACCGCCACGGGCGAAAGCGATGGCACGATCCTCAACTGGGCCGTGAACCGAATCGAGGACACGGCAGGCAACTTCATGCGCCTGACCTATTCCAGGGTTTCCGCTTCCGGGGAACAATACATTTCTCTCATCGAATATACCGGCAATGGCTCCATTTTACCCTCGGCACGGGTGGTCTTCGTCTTTGCGGCGCGAACCGATGCGCAGAATGGGTTTGTGGCCGGATCGAAAACCTCCACTGCGAAACGGCTGACTAACATCAGGTGTGAGGTGGAGGTCGATGGTGTCTATGTCCCGGCGCGGACTTATACTCTCACCTACGAATATGGCACAGGTACTTTGCGATCCCGGCTCGCCAGCGTTCAGGAAAGTGTAGATACCGAGGCCTATCGGGCCACGACTTTCCAATACACCGAAGCAACGGAGACCTTGAGTTTGGCTCAAAGCGCCGCAGACTAGGGAACTTTCTCGCAGAACGAATTCTGGCGTGAAGGGGATTTCAATGGCGATGGACGCAGCGATCTTGCGAAAATTTCGCGGCTGACGACTGGAAAGGTCAAAGTTGAAGTGTCACTTTCCAACGGCAGCACCATTGGGACGCGGACTGAGTGGACCATTAGCAGCAGCGTGGACTTTTACTCATCGGATCGCTGGCTAACTGGCGATTTTTCCGGCGATGGGCGGCTCGACCTTGCGCGCGTCACGGTCTCCAATGGGAAAGCGGGCGCAACGATCTTGCGAAACATTGGCAATGCATTCAGCCGCGAAAGCTGGGCGTTCGAGGCGACGCCCCTGAAAGCGGGCTCAGTAGTTTTGCCCGCCGATTACAATGGCGATGGCAAGATGGACATTGCTATACTGACCGGCGACAGCGCCGATGGGACCAGCGGCAATCTAAGCGCGGTAATTCTGAAAAATTACGGCACTTACTTCGCCGCAGAAACTTGGGCCTATGGAATTACGCAACGCAGCGGGCGCTGGTTTGTCTCGGATTTTACCGGGGATGGACTGCCGGACCTCGCCCGCCTCTTCGACCCGGGCACCGGTGGCACTGTGCATCTTCTGCGAAACAACTTCCACAGTGGCACCGGTAGCTTTTCGACGGAGGCATGGCTCACCGGTGGAGGCTCGACTGTCACGCAATTCTGGCAAACTGGCGATTTCAACGGCGACGGATTGCAGGATTTGCTGGCGATCCCGACCACCGTCACCGGTTCCACGGTTCAAAACGTCTTCATTTCAACCGGGCGCTCGTTCGCTTGGGCGGATTGGGGTCGGATGATTGCCGCCAGCAATCCGACCGAGCTCCGCGTCGGCGATTTCAACGGCGATCAGCGCAGCGACTTTGTCCTGATGACGAGATCGCGCACGTTGCTTTCGGACGAACCTGAACCCAGTCCGGATATTTTCCGAAACGATTATAGCTACCGAATCTATTTTTCGAATGGTGGTGGGTTCGCGGCGCAAGCGACTGCGGGCAACCATTCTACGATTAGCAGTTCGCGTTCGTCTGAAGGCACGATTCAATGGCTGGCAGCGGACTTTACTGGCGATGGAAAGGAAGACCTGGGCCGCGTTTTTAACCGCGGGGAGTGGACGACGAATCAACAAACCACCGGTACGGCCCGTCTCGACCTTTGGACGTCGAACCATGTCCGCGCCGATCTCTTGACGTCCGTGACAAATGGTTTGGGTCTGGTTTCGCGCTTTGTCTATTCTTCTCTCTGCAATTCCGCAGTTTACAATCCAGGCACGGATGCCGTAGCACCGACTATCGACCTGACCGTCCCTATCATTGTCGTGCAACGAGGCGTGTATGAGGATGGGCGAGAGCTGACTTATGCGATCGACTATCGCTACAGCGGTTTAAGAGCGAATCCCGATCGAGGCTTGCTCGGTTTCGCACAAATGACCGCTCAGGACTGGCGCAACGACACGACGGTGAGGACGACGTTCCGCCAGGACTATCCATTCATCGGGCTTCCCTTGGTGACGGTAACAAGTGACATCACAGGAAAATTTCTCGCTCGGTCCATAAACACCTATTCCGAAGTCGTCCAGCACGTCGGCAAAGTCCACTTCCCCTACATCCAGCAGAATATTTCGCAGAAATTTGAAATCGACGCTGCAAATTCGCTGGTTTCGACAATCACGACTCAGACCTTTCCCAGCCAGGATGACTACGCCAACGCGGATCAGGTGCTCGTGACCGCTTCCGATGGTTATCAGAAAAATACCGTCAGCACCTTCGCGAACGATGCGGCCACCTGGCGGATCGGGCGGGTGCTGATGAGCACGGTGACCAGTTCCGGCCCCGACTTGGTCAGTAGTGGCCGCCGCTCGTCTTTCACGTACAGTCCCTCCAACGGCCAGGTGAATCGGGAAACGATTCAACCGAGTGATGGAATACGCACTCTCAACACCGACTATACGCACGATCAATTCGGCAATGTCCTGACAACGACGGTGTCCGGAGCGGACATTGTGTCCCGCACCACGACGGTGGCCTACGATTCAAAGGGCCGCTTTGCCACGAGCGCAACCAACGCGCTGGGGCATCAGGCCACGAGCACCTTTTCGCCGATTCACGGAGGTCTTCTCACGGTGACCGACCCCAATGGACTGACCACGACGAACGTCTATGACGCCTTTGGCCGCAAAAAAAGAGAGGTTCGGCCGGATCTGAACGATACCCTGATTGCTTACCAATGGGCACAAACCGGCGATCCCGCCTATTCCGTTTCCGAAACACCTGCCGGCGGGCCGCCGATGATTAACTACTTCGATAAATTTGGCCGTGAAGTTCAGAGCAGAACGACCAGCGCCACGGGTCAGTTGGTCGTCGTCGATTCGCGTTATGATTCTCTGGGCCGAAAGTATCGGACATGCAGACCGAGGTTTTCCGGAGCACCGCAATTGTGGATCACCTCCACCTTTGACTCGCTTAACCGGATTGTTTCCATTAGCACGCCCAAGGACGGCGGTGGGGAGAGCATTGCAAACTATGCCTACACCTACTCGGCGGCGCTCCAGCGTTCCATCACGACCGTTACCGATGCGCTGAACCACACAACTGCCTCCCAATACAACAGCCAGAATCAACTGGCGCGCGTGACTGACCACGTGGGCGGCAGGGTGGACTATACTTACGATGTTTCCGGAAAAGTCGCGAGGACCACCGACGCATACGGGAACGCGACCGATATTACTTACGACGCGCGAGGGCAAAAAACCGGCCTTTCCGATCCCGATATGGGGACGTGGGATTACTTCTACAATTCAACCGGGGAACTCATCCAGCAGACCGATGCGAAGGGACAAAGCATCTCCTTCACGTACGACAAACTCGGGCGGATGACCTCGCGGCAGGAGCCGGAGGGAACGACGACTTGGACTTACTGAGGAGGTTGCAGGATTGACTACACGGCTTATGGCGCTGAACGCGCCGGAGGCGCAGTGGAAATTAGCCGGTGGTGAAGCGAGTCCGCGAGCGGGAACCACCGGTTCTCGAAATTGAAAGAACCCGCCCCGGAGGGG
>JANNWY010000318.1:0-39265 GCA_031409335.1 Chthoniobacteraceae bacterium
CAGCAGTCGTATTTTTCCGGGCCGCAACCCTACGATCCCGCCAACAACATGCATCCGGGTTGGCCGAACTGGCCGTGGAATCCCATCCAGACCGGCGATGTCTATTTCAACCCGTCGCTCGTCCTCACACACACCAACGACGGTCAAACGCTCTACGTGAAATGCACTCCCAAGCAGTGGGCGCTCAACAATGTGGATGGCGAATGCACCTTTGAATCGTGGATCACGCTCAGCGGCAAAGTCGTCACTGTCAAAAACCGGCTCGTCAATTTCCGCTCCGACACCGCGCAGCAATTCCCCGGACGCGATCAAGAACTTCCTGCCGTTTACACCAACGGCGACTTGTTCCGACTCGTCAGCTACAACGGCACCGCACCGTTCACCGGCGGTGCAGTCACCACATTCCCAAACACCCCGCCGCCGTGGCTCTACTGGCGCGCCACGGAAAGCTGGGCCGCCCTGCTCAATACCAGCGACTGGGGGCTGGGCGTTTACCATCCCGGTGCCGTTTATTTCATCGGCGGATTTGCCGGCACGCCCGGCAGTGGCGGCACATATGATTCCCCCACCGGCTACATCTCGCCGCTCCATCAGGAAGTCATCGATAGCACTCTCGAATACACCTACACCTACCAACTCATCCTCGGCACGCTCACTGAGATTCGAGACTACGTTTACGCGCAGCCTTACCGCCCCGCCTGCGACTTCGTCTTCGACACCAGCCGCCAGCATTGGCGGTTTGAGCAAACCACCGATGCCGGCTGGCCGTTCGTGAACCATCGCCTCCGTGTCAACCTCAACAGCGGCGACCCGCAAATGTGGTCGCCCCGCACCGCATTCCGCGCCGCCGACGCGCCCAAGCTCTACATCCGCGCCGCATTTCAAATCGCCAATCCCGCCGGACGCGCCAACGGACAGGTATTCTGGGAAGCCAACAACACCGGCGGATTATCGCAGGCGCAAAGCATCATCTTCCCCGTCATCGCCGATGGCCAATACCACACCTACGAACTCGACCTCGCCGCGACCGGCCAGTGGTCCGGCCTCATCACCCAATTGCGATTCGACCCCGCCTTCAACGGCGAGCCCGGCGACTACGTGGACGTGAAAGCGGTCTCCTCAAATCCCTTCGCCGGAAACGAACTCATCGCGCCGACGCTGAATATCGCGCGGACTAATGGGGACATCGTCGTCAGCTTCCCGACCATCACCGCCACGACCGCCGGCTTCATCGGCGAAAACTTGCGGTATGATTTGGAAAGCACCGCCGAACTCACCCCCGTGAATTGGCAACCCGTCGCTGGAGTCACAAACATCCTCGGCGACGGCAGCCCCAAAACATTCACCAACCCACCCTCATCCGCACCGGCGAAGTTCTTTCGACTGAAGATGCGGCTGGAGTGAGGGTGCAGGTGGACCCGCCAACACGGTGCCCGTTTCCTCGCGATGTTTAAGGTTTCAGCCTGGGCGGAATCGTCCAAGGATACATCCATGAATTCCGCGCTCTGGCCCACATTCAAATTTATCCCGGTCTGCCTGATGGCGGTGTCCGGTCTCGCTTCGTTCTGTTCCGCGCAGGAGGTGAAAGCGGGGTGGAAAAAACATCTCATCACTCAGCAGGGTCACTGCAATACGGCCGTCGCCTTGGATGCCAACGGAGACAAGGCACTCGATGTCATCGCCAGCTTCGATGGGCGTGTCAGCCTGTTCCTGGCACCGGACTGGCGGGAAATCGTCATTCACCGTTTCAATGGCAAGGGTGCCGCCGCCATTCACAGCGAGGTGATCGATGCCGATGGGGATGGCGACATGGATTGGGCGGGCAGCCTGTCCCATGCTTCTCCGATCTGGCTGGAAAATCCTGGCCGCGAGCATCTGGGCAAAGGCGTCTGGACTCCGCGGATCATCGATCCTGACATCGTCGGCATCCACTGCATCACCCGTGCGGACATTGATAACGACGGAAGGGACGATCTCATCATCAACAATTTCGAGCCTGACAAAGGACTGGGCGATTCCATTGCCTGGCTCAGCATCCCGAATCAGCCGCTCACGGCGGAGCGGTGGGAGCGGCACATCTTCGCAGATAAGGACGCCCGCGGCGGCAGTCATTACATGGGTGCCGGGGACATCGATGGCGACGGCTGGAAGGAAATCGCGGTGGGTGCGAAGGGCAAACCCTTCGCGGACGGCAACTGGTTTGCCTTCTGGAAAAATCCCGGAAAAGAGGGGGTCAAAGGCCCGTGGAAGAAAGTCATCCTGGCGGAAAAACAGGAGGCCGCGACGAACATTCTGCCGTGTGATGTGAATGGCGATGGCAACGTGGACTGGCTGGCCTCGCGCGGGCACAGCAAAGGGCTGTTGTGGTTTGAAAACCCGGGCTGGAAGATTCGCGAGATCGACACCGAGATCCGGCAACCGCACAGCCTGACCGTTTTTGATCACGACGGGGACGGCGACGTCGATGCCGCATCCTGCGGATATGAGAGCAAGTGGGTCCGCTGGTATGAAAACGACGGCAAAGGAGATTTCACCATCCACACCCTGGACGAGAACCAGGAGAGTTATGATTTGCGCACCGTGGACATGGATGGCGATGGCGACGGTGATTTGCTGAATGCAGGACGCGGCTCGGGCAACGTGGTTTGGTATGAGAACTTGCGGCGCCCCGCACGTTGAGGGCCGTTCGACCGTCCGGAGCAAGTTACCTGCGTCCAAAACACACCTTGCCGCACTCTGGCCAAGGCCTCACACTCAACAAAATCAACAAAAATGAATTCCTCGCCAATCACTGTGCTGAAAAGAAACCGACTATTCCCCGCGCTGTGCCTGTTACTGTCTGTTACAGGCTGGGGTGTTGCCGACGCGCCACCGGAGGGTTTCGTCGCCTTGTTCAACGGCAAGGATCTGACCGGCTGGGTGCAGGTGAACGATAGCAAATTCACCGCCGAAAACGGAGTTATCAAGCACGGGAAAGGCATGGGCTGGCTGCGCACGGCGGAGCAATACGACAACTTCGTTCTCCGGCTCGAGGTCCGCTGGCTCAAGGAACGGCAGGACAGCGGCGTATTCCTCCGCGCCGGCGTCGAGGGCAGCAACTGGCCTGACCACAAATATGAAGTGCAGTGCGAGAACAGCGAACGGATCGTCCACATTTTCGGAGCCACGTGCGTCCGCGACCCGGCCAAGGCCAAGGCCCTGCTCAAGCCGACGGGCGAATGGAACACACTCGAGATCCACTGTCAGGGCGCGCGGTGCGAGGTGAAGCTGAACGGTGAGCTGGCCAGCTCCGCGAACGATCTCAAGCCGGGTAAAGGCTACCTCGGCCTGCAAGGCGAGAATGGCGAGGTCGAGTTCCGCAGCATGTTCATCAAGCCACTCCAGCCTTGAAGCGGTAGTCCCTCCAACGTTCTGCCCGTTCATCCCGGATCATTACTTATGAAGCGCATACGCATATTCGATCCGACACTGTGGGTTTGGCTGGCGCTGCTCGGCTGCTGGAGCGGGGTGAGTGTGCATGCAGCGGAATTGCCTTCGCCCCGAAAGAAGGTGGCCGCGCTCACGACGGTTTACCGGCACAATTCCCACGCGGACGTCATTGTCGGTCGTCTCCTGCTGACCGACACGCTCGATGGAACGGGCCGCGATTCGCCGCTGCAGCTCGTCTCCCTTTACACGGATCAGCGACCGCCGAATGACATCAGCCGGCTCCTGGCGGCGTCGCATCGATTTCGCATCGCATCCAGTGTTACCGATGCGTTGACCTTGGGCACGGGAACTCTGGCGGTGGATGGTGTCCTCCTGGTGGCAGAGCACGGAGACTATCCGAGGTCAGCCACAGGCAACACGCAGTATCCGAAACGGCGATTTTGGGAGGAGATGAAGCAGGTTTTCGCGGCGAGTGGCCGGGTGGTTCCGGTCTTCGTGGACAAACACCTCGCGGATAACTGGGAGGATGCAAAAGCGATTTATGATTCGGCGCGAGCGATGGGTATTCCGCTCATGGCAGGTTCTTCGGTGCCTGGGTCTTGGCGGCATCCGGCGGCGGATGTTCGGCGCGGGGCGCGATTGGACGAGGTCGTCGTGTTGAGTTTCGGTTCGACCGATCACTATGGGTTCCACGCGTTGGAATGTTTGCAGGCGGTGGTCGAGCAGCGTGCTGGGGGAGAGAAAGGCGTCCGCGCGGTGCGATGCCTTGCAGGTGACGCGGTTTGGGCGGCTCAGCGAGATCGTCGTTTTGACCCGGAGCTTTTCGAGGCGGCCATGAATCGCTTGTCGCACCGTCCGAGCGGCGATCGTCCGTTGTCGGAGCTGGTCAAGGAGCCGTTGCTTTGGGAAATCGAGTATCTCGACGGCCTCCGCGCCACGGTGCTGGAGTTGAACGGGGCGGTGAATGAGTGGGCCGGGGCGTGGCGCTACACGGAAGATCGGAGCGTGGAAGCGACTCTGTTTTGGACGCAGGAAGCGCGTCCGGCTGCGCATTTCACTCTTTTGGTGAATGGCATCGAACGCATGATGCTGTCCGGGCGACCGTCGTGGCCGGTGGAACGGACGCTCCTGACCAGCGGCATCCTTGATGCGGTGCTGCAGTCGCGCCTGCGGGGGCAGGTGCGGATGGAAACTCCGCATCTCGACGTCCCGTATGAGCCGATCTGGCGATGGCAACAGCCGCCGCCGCCACCGCCCGGTCGCCCGTGGACCGAGCAGTGACGTAAGACTCAAAGTTCCTGCCTCACTTCGCGGCGACCTCTACTTCGCGAAGACGCTGCCGCTGCGCGCGACTTTCTCCGCGCTGGGCGCCCAGAGCCGCACGTTGGCGAACATCCCCGAATCGTTGTAGGACCCGAAGCCGATGGTTCCGCTCCCGAATGTCTTGTCCTCGGCGAGCATGGCGGGTTTTTCCATGTCGTCGAACCAGACTGTGATCGAGCCGCCGATTCGCTGCACGCGCACCTTGTGCCATTTGTCCGCGCCCCACTCGCTGCCGCTAGTGGTTTTGCTCGTGATTTTGGTGAAGGGCTTTTCGTTGACGATGAAGATCTGGTTCGCGCGGTCGTCCGTCTTGCTGGCGAAGTGGACGTAGTAGTAGTGGCCGGGATCCTGGAAGCCGAAGAAGAGGCACAGATCGCGATGCGTATAGTCGCCGCTGGTTTGGAGCAACTCGGCTTCAAAAACGAAGTCGCCGAACTTCCGGTCCGTGAGCAGCGCGATGCTGCGCGGGGACTGCGCTTTGTATTCGTAGTTGCTCGCGCCGGAGAGTTCGAGGGCTGGTTTTCCCTTAGCGTCACTCAGCCGCCATGCCTTCGCGTCGGTGGCATCCAATTCCTTCAGGATCGTCGCCTTCGTGAAGTCAGGCTCCCACTGAAGCGTAAAGTCTTTGGGAATGTATGGCGGTGGTTCGGCCACGCACGGAACGGCGGCAGTAAGGAACGAAACGAAGAGTAGCAGGTTGCGATTCATGGCTGAAACGCAGAGTGGGAAAGGCGCTGCGCTGATGCGAGATTTGTTATCCCCCGACGTGGAACCCGATCTGAGCGGCCTTGGTGCTATAGAATTCCCCGCAGCCACTGCAAAGATTCTGCCGTCTCGGCGGATGTCTGGCGTGACCACTTCACTCCGCCAGTTCGCTCTCGCCTTTATCCTTCTCTTTTCCGCGCACGCTGCGGAGCCGCCGCCTTACGTGCCGGCGAAGGCGTTTTACATCCTGCCGGAGACGACGAGCGAGGAGTCGGGTTACTTTTCGCTGAATGAGGCGCAGGATGGCAGCATCCACGTCGGCACGGCGAAGTATGGGCACAATTCGTATCTCGTGGAGTTTGATCCGAAGACGGAGAAGCAGCGCATCGTGCTCGATGTCCACAAGACCGGCGGCATCACCGCGAAGGGCTACGCGGCGCAGGCCAAGCTACACACGCGCAATTTCGTGGGGCCGAGTGGGAAGGTGTATGTCGGCTCGAAGCAGGGATACGCCATCGATGGCGACAAGCAGGAGTATCCCGGCGGCTACGTGATGACCTACGACCCGCGCACGGGCCGCTCGGAAAATCTCGGGATGCCGCTGGCGAAGCAGGGCGTCATCGATGTCACCGCCGATGAAGCGCGCAACCGGCTTTACGTGGTGACGTGCGAAGACCAGCACTGGATGCTCGGCACGCTCGCGGGTGCGCCGTGGCGGGAGCTCGGCCCGATGCTCACGCCGTACGCGATGACGCTCGTGGATGCGCGCGGTGTGGCCAGCGCGATCACGACGGACTTCCAGCTCGCGCAGTTTGATCCCGCTACGGACAAAGTGACGACTCGTCCGCTGCTGGTGGATGGCAAGCCGTGGACTCGCGCGAACAACGCCTCCATCCCCACGTGGCAGCTCGACCCCGACGGACGCCACGCCTGGCTCATCCTGATGAACGACCCCACGCTCCTGCGCATCGATCTGCACGAGGCGACCGCCGAGAGCCGCGGGAAGATGATCGCGGGAAAAAATCCCGACTCTCGCTGCGCGCTCACCATTCATCCCGATGGGAAAATCTACGCGCTCGTGCGGACGGATAACGAAAGCGGATTCGGCACCGGATACTTTCACCACCTCGTCCGCTACGACCCCGCCGCGAAGAAGCACGACGACCTCGGCGTGCTAAAAATCACCAACCCGGATTTCTTCGACTTCTCGCCCGGTGCCGACGGGAAGCCGAAGCCTTGGACGCACGGTTTTCACAAGCTCCCCGACGGCACGCTCACGCCGCTGCACTCGCACATGGCGCTCATCGCCACGCGCGACGGCACGCTCTACGCGACCACGATCTATCCTTTCACGCTGATGAAAATGGACGGCTACAAACTGCCTGCGCCACAGCCGTCCGCCGCATCGCGCTACCTCGATACGCTGGGCCGCAAGCTCGACGAAGCCGCCGCGCGCGTGCCGGAGATCACGAAGCTCGCCGAGCGCATCGCCGAGCGCCACGAGCGCGGCGGGCTCATCGGCTTCCCGTGGATCGGTACGACGCTGGAGCAGGAGCTGATGGGCCGCGCGGGCGGGCTGATGCACATCGGCTTTGACCGCCCGTGGAAAAAGGAGCGGAGCGCGGAAGAGAAAGCGAACGACGTCGCCATTTACGCATGGGACACCGCGCCAAAACCCGCCGACCTCCAGCGCGTAAAAGCCGACCGCGCGAAAGGGATTTTCGTCATCGGCTTCGGCCCGCGCGACGCCGAGGCGGCCACCGCGTGCGACGCTTGGGTGGACTCCGGCGCGGAGGATGCGGCCACGGGCAAGACGCATCATTTTACCAACGCGGTGAACGGCTGGCTCTTCATCGCCGAGTTCACCGGCGCGCTCACGCGACGCGGAAAAATGCCCGCGATGTGGAAAGCGTGGATCACCACCGATGGCAAAGCCTGGTCGGATCGCTACTTCGGAAAGACGCAGTTTCACGACGAGTTCAAAGTCCCGCCGCAGCCGCCCGGCTCAATCGCAGCCGCGTATCTCGCTCGCATCCGCTACCTCGTAGCGCGCCTGCAACGCGAGGAACTCGCCGACCTCCGCGCCTTCGCCGCCGACATCGCCGCCGAGCTGCGCGCGGGCCGGAAGACGACCGTGGCCTCATCCGGCCACATGGCGATGAACTGGATTGCGCGTTTCGGCGACGCCGCGTGGGCCATCAACCACGAGGTTCACGACAACGTGGAATCGCAAATGAAGAGCTTCGAAAAGGACACACCCGACGGCGGCCTCGTGCTCCGCCTCGACGCCTACGGAATGCACCGCGACGTGGCCGCGCTTTTCGAGCGAAAGAAGCAGCGCGTCCTGCTCATCACGTCTGAAAATCCGCGCCCCGAATACACGATCCCCACAACCTTCACGCGCCGCGTGGACATGGGTTACGCGCACGGTGACGCCTGCGTGTGGCTCGAAGGCTACCCCATCCCGATCCTCCCGCCGAGCGGTGTCATGCAGGTCGCCGCGTACGAGGCCATCAGCGCAGAGGTGCTGGCTGGGAAGTAGCGCGGGCGCGGCCATTGCGAAGGGCGCAACCCAAACCAAAAGACAACCATGACCCTTAAAAGGACCGTGAGTGAACTCGAAGCAATCATTACCCGGACATGAACCCCCCCATTTCCGCCGTCACCGACCCGGCCAGCCGCCGTCAATTCCTTGAACGCCTCGCACGTTCTACCGCGGCGCTCGCTGCCGTGCCCGCACTCGTCTCCCCCGGCGCGGCCCTCGCGGACGACGCAGTTGCCAAACCGGGCCACGGCGCCAGCGGCGGGCAGCGGCGCTGGCGGACGGCGTTCGGGCTGAATGGATTTCAATCTTCCGAGAACATCTTCAAACACACGTTCCCGATTTGGGAGATTCTCGAGTTCGCGCAGCAGCAGAATTTCGAGGGCATCGAGTTGCTCCCCGGCTGGCTCAAGGGCGTGTATCCGGAGCCCGGCGACGACGCACGGATTACCAGCCTGCGCAATTTTCTCGGTCGCTACAATGTGAAGGCATTTTCGATTCAGACCTTCGGCGCGGAAGCGTTTCAGAAGGATCGCAGCGTGCGCGAAGGCTGGGTGAAACGGTTTGCCGGGCTGGCGGAGTTCGCGCGCAAGGTGGGCTGCGAGTGCATCGGATACTGGCCAGGCGGCGACCTCGGCGGACAGACGGTGGACGAGGCCATTGAATCGCTCGTGTGGTCGCTCAAAGAGATGGGCCGGATCGTGACCGACGCGGATTTGATGCTGTCGGTCGAGATCGAACCGCCGTTTGCGTTCAACAAGATCGAGCACCTCATCCGGATGCTCGACGGCGCAGATCATCCGCGGGTGAAGGGCATGTTCGATCCCAGCCATTTCGATCTGATGAACGGCAGCACAGGCAAACCCCACGAACTGCTGGAGCGCCTCGGCGTCCAGCGCGTCGGCTACGTCCACTTCACCGACACCGACGGGACGCTGTTCCACGGCACCTCGAAGCATCTGCCCGCGGGCGACGGCCACATTGATGTGCGCAAGTCGCTCGAAGTGCTGTGGCAGGGCGGCTACGAAGGCTGGATCATGATTGATCCGTGGATGACTTCCGATCCCTACGACGCCTGCCGCAAAGGCCGCGCGGCAATCGAATCCGCACGCCGCGATCTGGGAAGGCGAGGTCCATAGAGGGGAACTTCGGGCCGGCCACGGGCTCGCGTCAGCCGCCCACCGCGTAATAAGGGACGCGCACAAAGGAACCCAGCAATACTCGCATTCGCCGGACGCGCCAACGGCCAAGTGCTCTGTGGAGCCAATAACACCGGCGGATTGTCGCAGGCGCAAAGCATCATCTTCCCCGTCACCGCCGATGGCCAATACCACACCTACGAACTCGACCTCGCCGCCACCGGCACGTGGTCCGGCCTCATCACCCAACTGCGATTCGACCCCGCCTTCAACGGCGAGCCGGGCGATTACATGGACATAAAAGCAATCTCCTCAAATCCCTTCGCCGGAAACGAACACATCGCCCCGACGCTCAACATCGCGAGGACCAATGGCGACATCGTCGTCAGTTTCCCGACCATCACCGCCGCGACGGCCGGCTTCATCGGCGAAAACTTGCGGTATGATTTGGAAAGCACCACCGAACTCACCCCCGCGAACTGGCAGCCCGTCGCCGGGATCATAAACGTCCTCGGCGACGGCAGCCAAAAAACATTCACCAACCCGCCCTCATCCGCACCGGCGAAGTTCTTTCGATTGAAGCTGCGGCTGGAGTGAGATTGCCCGTCGAATGAGGAAGAATTCCAAACTATGACAAGCGAATACTGGGAACACTATTGGGCATCTACTGCGGAATGATGCTGATGGCCGACGATGCGGAGACGCTGAGAGGCCGGGGCCGGGAAGCCACGATTCATCGACGAGTCTGACGGAGACGCGATCGCGCAGGTGGACGCAGTCTTTGTCGCGGAAGGCGGCGAGTTTTATGGGCACGAGGGGTGCGAGCAAGGTGAGACGGAACTCTCCGGCGTCCTCACTCTGGTCGGTGCGGGCAACGATGCCGATTTGGATACACACACAATTGGTCTGGTGAACCACGGGCTCTGGATGGTTAATCCGGTGCTTCTCCGACCCATGCCAAATCTCAACCGCCGCTTTTCCTGCGCACTCGCGCTCATTTTATCCCTCGCCTCACTGCGTGCCGACGACGCGCCGCTTTGGCTGACGTATCCCGGCGGCGACGGGCCGGGGAAGGGGAAGCGTGTGGTGCTGATCGCGGCGGACCAGGAGTATCGCAGCGAGCAATCCATGCCGATGATGGCGAAAATTCTCAGCACGCATCATGGCTTTGATTGCACGGTGCTTTTTGCGGTGGATGAGAAGGGGGAGGTGGACCCGACGATGCCGGTTTATCCGGAGAAGGGGCAGGCGCTGAAGGAGCATCACATCCCCGGTCTGGAGCAGCTCGCGTCCGCGGACCTCGTGATCTTTTTCCCGCGCCTCCTGACGCTGCCGATGCCGGAGCGCGAGATGATCGTGAAATATGTGGATTCCGGAAAGCCGATCATTTCGCTGCGGACAGGG
The DNA here is from genome assembly GCA_031409335.1 of Chthoniobacteraceae bacterium. Classification (GTDB taxonomy): domain Bacteria; phylum Verrucomicrobiota; class Verrucomicrobiia; order Chthoniobacterales; family Chthoniobacteraceae; genus JANLQB01. Next base: position 10,543 of record JANNWY010000318.1, read on the forward strand.
AATCACGGGTTTCACGCGGCGCTGCCTTACCAGATCAACGGCAAGCAGGTGCGCTGGGGCGAGGATGTGCTGGGCGGTTCGTTCATGGGGCATCACGGGCGCTATCACGCGGACTCGACTCGCGGGAACATCGTGCCGGAGCAAAAAGATCATCCCATCCTGCGCGGCGTGAGCGCCATCTGGGGCGACTCGGATGTTTACCGGACTTACAAGGAAGGCGGGAGCCTGCCGGAGGGCTGCACGGCGCTGGTGTGGGGACAGCCGTTGATGGGCCGCAAGCAGAGCGATGAGCCGAATCCGAAGCTGGAGCCGCTGCCGGTGGCTTGGTTCAAAAACTGGGAGACGAGCGAGGGCAAAACAGCGCGCGTTTTTCAGTCCACGATGGGCAGTGGGACGGACCTGCAAAACCCTGGCTTGCGTCGGCTGATCATCAACGCGGCGTATTGGGGAATGGGCATCGAAGCGGACATCACAGCGACGCGCAGTGTGGATATCGTCGGCACCTACAAGCCGCTGGAGAGCGGGTTCGCCTACAAGGAAATCGGCGTCGTGGCGAAGCCAGTGTCGGCTTACAAATAGCGCGCCACTCCGAACACCATGTTCGTCGATTCACGGAGCGATACCTTCACGCAGCCGAAACCCGCGATGCGTGAGGTGATCGTTTCCTCATCGCTGGCAACGCCACCTCGCGCGCCGTCCGTGTTTGCAACGTCCGGCGTTTCGTGTGGTTCATGGTTTGATGAAACTCCTCGCCTGCCTCCTCCTCCTCGCCGCCGTCTCCCTCGCTAGCGCGCAACCAGCCGGGCGCCCGCTGCCCGCTGGCTACACCGCGAAGCGTGATGTGACCTACGTCGCTGGTGGTACGGACCGCCAGCGGCTCGATGTTTTCTTTCCCGAAAAATCCGTGAAACCCGTGCCGCTGATCGTTTGGATTCACGGCGGCGCGTGGAGCGCGGGATCAAAGGATCGCTGCCCGGCGCTTCCGCTGCTCGGGGATGGCTACGCTGTTGCCAGCGTCACCTATCGCTTCAGCCAGCACGGCGTTTTTCCCGCGCAGATCGAGGACTGCCGCGCGGCTATCCGCTGGCTGCGCGCGCACGCCGCGGAGATGAACATCGATCCCGCGCGGATCGGCGCGTGGGGCAGTTCCGCGGGCGGCCATCTCGTCGCGCTGCTCGGCGTCGCTGGCGATGAGACCGCTTGGGACAAAGGCGACCATGTCGATCAATCCGCGCGCGTGCAGGCGGTCGTGAATTGGTTTGGCCCGGCGGACTTGCTCACGATGGGTGCGCAGAGCGACGCCGACTCGCGTATCAAACACGACGACGCCAACTCGCCGGAGAGCCGGCTGATCGGCGGAGCCGTGCAGGAGCAAAAGGAAAAGGCCCGCGCCGCGAGTCCCGTCGCCTACGTGACCAGGGACGATGCGCCAATGCTGCTCATGCACGGCGACCGCGACCCACTCGTTCCTCACGCACAAAGTATCGAACTGCGCGACGCCCTGCAAAAAGTGGGAGCCGAAGCCACACTCCAGACGCTCCCTGGCGCGGGACATGGCGGCGGCGATTTTGGCAAGCGCGAGACGTTCGAGGCCGTCCGGGCGTTCTTCGCGCGGCATCTGAAAAAGTAACGCATCCCGGTTACTTCCCGCATCGCAAGTCCTGCCGCTGCTCGCAAGCGCGCGGGCGAGGTGGGCGTAGTCGGCGCTCGCGAATACCGGGGAAAAAACTGCGAAGCGGAAAGGGTGGCGGCCCGCATACTGGGCTGACGAGACGGCGATGGTGGCGTGGATGTGGTGGGGCAAAATCGCCGACCTGACGAAAACCGCTGTGAACTGGATAGCACTCAGCCTACCGGCACCGGCGACCTCGTTTCCTCGTTATCAATCCCATCCGCTTCACCCTTTCCACATGCGACCCACCTCCAAGACGGGTTTTTGATCTTTTTTACCATCGCGAAAACATTTTTGGAAACTTCTTGCCCGTGAATCGCAATATAAAGGTAGCAAGCAATCTTTCGGTTCGCCCCATGCGCGGATTCGCGGGAGTGCAGGCACCACCCACCTTCCGCAAACCGTTCCACCAGACTTTCACCCTTTTGCCGATTCGCACCATGAAAACACGACACGCCGCACCAAAATCTCAGGCCCGCGCAAGACACGCTGATTCTGGCGGGCGCGATCACCTTCACCGGCGCAACCAACGTGGGCAGACGGATCCAAGCGGCGGCGGGGTTTAGTGCGTTCCGGGGGGGGAGCCAGCGGCGTTATCACCACACGGGAGGCACTCATTTCCATGAGTGGCGCGGGAAACCGTGTGAATGACGCCGCTGGAGTTTTTCCGAGGTGGTGTGCTCCAATCCGGGGGCGAACTTGAAAAAGGCGCGGCATCCGCGCTCGCGGTGTGGCTTGATCGGCACGGGCGCTCGCTCTCAAAAGTTTCCCGCCGCGCTGCCTTCACTCACCGCGCGCATCGTCCCCCTCGTTTTACGCCAGCAATTCGACGCGCGGGAGTCGCGCGGGGTGCCACGGGTTTTGGGTGAATTCGTTTTGGCTCAAGGCGCTCGCGTATCGCGCGCAGAGAGCGATTTGTTCTCCCACATCCAGCCGGTGATGCAGCGGCGCGAACGGCGCGATGTTTTTCATCCCGAGCGCAAACAGCCGCGCCGCGGGGCGCAGTCGCCTGCCATCTTTCGGATGATCGGGCCGCAGGAATTGCTTCCGCAAATGCACGAACGCGCCGGCGATTTGGATCAGCCCTTTGAAAAAGGCATGATCCGCGCCTTCGGTCCGCAGCCAGAGTTGTTCGAGCACATCGTGCGCTTCGTAGTAGTCGCCGCGATTGAAGCACGTGAAAAATCCCGTGTAGTGCGGGTCGAGATCGAGGCCGGGGGCCGTGGTGAGCGTCTCGACGTAGGCGGAAATGCGGTCGCTTTTTTTCATCGCGTCTCGGGTGCGGCGAATCTATCTATCCCGGGCCTGTGCAAGACAAGAAGCGTTTGAAATCCGAGGCGTCCGTTCTCGCGGCGGCAATCTGATGCCGCCCGGCTCGCTTATCGCGATCGGACTTCTCCTCCTCGTCCTGATCGCCAGTTCAGCGCTCTTTTCCGCCATCGAGACGGCGCTTTTTTCGCTCCAGCCGCAGCATCTCGACCGGCTGAAAAAGCGCAGCGAATCCTTCGGCCCCGCGCTCGCCAAGATCATGGAAAATCCGCGGCGGCTGCTCAGCGCGATCCTGCTCGCGGACTCGCTCATCAATCTCCCGCTCATCATTCTCTGCCTCTGGCTGCTGCGTGAATATGCCGCGACGGCGATGCCGTTCTGGGTCGCGGCGCTGCTCATTTTCGCGCTCATCGTTTTCGTCTGTGATCTCGTGCCAAAGCTGCTCGCGCTCGCCGATTGCTACCGCTTCGCGCGGCTCGGCGTGCGCGTCATGCAGGTCATCATGCCCATCGTCGATCCGATCGCGCGCACGCTCCAGCGCATCAGCGAGCGCCTCGCCGATGCGATCACGCCGGCCTCGATCCAGCCGATCCCTTTTCTCAGCGAAGACGAACTCGAGACACTCGTCGAACTCAGCGCGGAAGAGGGGACGCTGCACGCGAGTGAGAGCGAGATGATCCAGGAAATCATCAAGCTCGGCGACAAGACGGCGAAGGATTGCATGACACCGCGCGTCGATTCCTTCGCGCTCCCGGACGATCTCACCCACGAGGAACTGATACCCAAACTGCGCGCCCGCCGCTACCGCCGCGTGCCGATCTACGGCGAGACGCCCGATGACATCCTCGGCGTGCTCGACGTGCCGCAATTCCTGCTCGATCCCGTCGCGCCGTATCAGGAGCGGCTCATCCCGCCCTCGTTCGTCGCCGAAACGATGAAGGCCATCGACCTGCTGCGCGGCTTTCTCTCGCATCCGCAAGGCATCGCATTTGTCGTGGATGAACACGGCGGCATCGAGGGAATCGTGACGTTGTCCGACATCGTCGAGGAGATCATCAGCGACGCCGTGCCCGTCGCCGAGCGCGCGTTGTATTTGGAAACCATCGGCGACGGAAAGCTGCTCGCAAACGGCTCCGCGCGGCTCGACGACATTAACGAACTGCTCCACTCCGAACTCGATGAAGACGGCATCGACACCATCGGCGGCCTCATCTTTAACCGCCTCGGCGCACTGCCGCGACCGGGCACGCAGCTCGAAATCGGCGGGCTGAAACTCACCGTCCGGCGCACCGCGCGCAAACGGATCGAAGAAGTTCTCATCGAGCAACCCGTGATCGAAAGCGACGAGGAGGACGATTCATGATCTGGCTCGCGGTCGGCATTTGCGTGCTCATCTCGTTCATCTTTTCGGGAGTGGAAGCCGGCGTCCTTTCCGTGAATCGCGTGCGCCTGAAGCACCGGCTGAAACTCGGCGACCGCGCCGCGCGCAAGCTCAACCGCCTGCTCGCGCGTCCCGATCGCGTGCTCATCACGGTCATCGTCGTCACGAATCTCGCGAATATTTTCGCGCTCACGCTGACGACTCAGGCGCTCGCGCAAATCCACGGCTCGCGCGGTTACGTGATCGCCGCTTTCCTCGCGCTGCCGGTCTATTTGCTGGGCGTGGAACTCCTGCCAAAAGCGCTCTTCCGCCGCTTCCCCTATCGGTCGCTCGCGCTTCTCGCCGGATTGCTGGAACTCGCGGACCTCGTTCTCACGCCGCTGCATTTCATCGGCGAAACGCTCTTCCGCTTCGTATTCGGACGCCGCCCAGCCGAGCGCGCAAAGCTCTTCGTCGCGCGCGAGGATTTCAAATACCTCACGATCCAGAGCGAGCACGAAGGCACGCTCACCAGCGACGAGCGCCAGATGATTCACAACGTCGTCGATTTCCGCTCGATCACCGCGCGCGACGTCATGGTGCCGATGGAAAAAGTCCACGCCATCCGCGCCCGCTCGCGCGTCTCCGAACTCATCGCGCGCAGCACCGCGAACCAGATCGACCGCTGGCCCGTGCTCTCCGACACGGGGGAAATCATCGGCCTCGTCAATCTCCTCGACATCGCCCTCGACGGACGCCGCGATGGCGTGGTCGAAAGTTACCACCGCCGCATCGTCAAAGTCGCCCCGAACGAGCCCGCGCACAGCGTCCTGCGCAAACTCCGCGCTGCCCGCACCACGCTTGCTGCCGTGCTGGAAGCGGGCGCGAAGCCAGTCGGCATCGTGACGTGGGAAGCGCTCGTCCAGCGGCTCGTGAACACGGCGGTGCCGTGAGCCCGTGCCCGGCTTGCCAAGCCCGCGCTCGTGCATTACCAAAGCGCCCCTTCTTTTTATGAAAACGCCGGCCTTCACCCTCTACGACACGACCCTCCGCGATGGCACGCAAGGGACTGGCATTTCGTTCTCGGTGACGGATAAGATTCGAGTGGCGGAGCGGCTCGATGAATTCGGCGTCCACTACATCGAAGGCGGTTTTCCCGGCTCGAATCCGAAGGACGCGGAGTTTTTCCAACTCGCGAAAAAGCACCCGTGGAAGCACGCGAAGATCACCGCATTTGGCGCGACGCGCCGCGGCACGATGGCTGTGCAGGACGATCCGCAAGTGAAGCTGCTGCTTGATGCGGAGACGCCCGCGGTCTGCATCGTCGGGAAAACGTCGCCGCTGCACGTCACCGAAATCTTCCAAGTCTCGCTGCCGGAAAATCTCGCGATGATCGGCGACACCGTCGCGTATTTGAAAAAGCACGGACGGGAAGTGATCTACGATGCCGAGCATTTTTTTGATTCATTCAAGACGGATCGCGACTACGCGATGAGCACGATCGCCGCCGCGCGCGATGCGGGCGCGGACTTGATCGTTCTGTGCGACACCAACGGCGGCTGTCTGCCGGATGACATCGAGTCGATCACTCGCGCAGTCGTTGCGACGCTCGGCGTCGGCGTCGGCATCCACACGCACAACGACTCGGGTGTCGGCGTCGCCAATGCGCTAGCCGCAGTCCGCGCCGGGGCGGTGCAGGTGCAGGGCACGATCAATGGCTACGGTGAGCGCGTGGGCAATTGCAACCTCATCACCGTCATCGCGAATCTTCAATTGAAGCTCGGCATTCCCGTCGTCTCCGACCTCACGAAGCTGCGCGAACTCGCGCTCTTCATCGACGAACTCGCGAACGTGCCGCACGACATTCGCGCGCCTTTTGTCGGCGGCGCGGCCTTTACCCACAAGGGCGGGCAGCACGTCCACGCGGTGCAGAAATTCGCGAGCAGCTACGAGCACATCGATCCTGCGACGGTGGGAAATCAGCGCGTCACGGTCGTGTCGGATTTATCCGGCCAGAGCAACGTGCTCGTGAAAGCGAAGGAGCTTGGATTCGAGTTTCAAAAAGGCGCGCCCGAAGTCGCGCGCATCCTCGCGGCGGTGAAGTCGCTGGAGAATGAAGGCTACGAATTCGAGGCGGCGGAAGGTTCGTTCGAGCTGCTCATCCGCAAGACGCTCGGGCGGCATCAGCCGCTGTTCGAGCTGAAGGAATACCACTGCTCATATCGCCGGAGCGGCGAGGGGCTCTGGAACAAATGCGAGGCAACGGTGAAGATCGCAGTGAGCGGCACCGCGGAATACACCGTGGCTGAAGGTGACGGCCCGGTGAACGCGCTCGATGCCGCATTGCGGAAAGCGCTCCGCCCATTTTATCCGGCGATTGATGCGATCCAGCTCGACGACTACAAAGTGCGAATCATCAACGGCCAGAGCGGCACCGCCGCGCGCACCCGCGTCCTGATCGACTCCACGGACGGCCACGCGCACTGGGGCACGGTCGGCGTTTCGGACAATATCATCGAAGCAAGCTGGCTCGCGCTCGTGGACAGTTTCGAGTTCAAGCTGCGGGGAAATTTAGGAGTTGGGAATTAGGAATTAGGGTTTGGCACCGCAGCCAGCCCATTCCTCAAATCCTAAATCTCTAACTCCTAAATCTCTAACTCCTAAATGCTCTACCTCGTCGCCACTCCGATCGGGAACCTCGGCGACATCACGCTGCGCGCGCTGGAGGTTTTGAAGTCGGTCGATTTGATCGCCTGTGAGGACACGCGGTACAGCGGTCATTTGCTGGCGCATTTCGAGATTCGGAAGCCGCTCGTGAGTTACCACGAGCACAACGAAGCGCGGCGGACGGCGGAACTCATCGAAGAACTCGCCGTCGGAAAAAACATCGCCGTCATTACCGATGCGGGACTTCCTGGCATCAGCGATCCCGGCCATCGTCTCCTGCGCGCGTGCATCGAACGCGGCCTGCCCTACACGATCCTGCCTGGCCCAAGCGCGATCCTCACCGCGCTGATTGGCAGCGGATTTCCAGCGGAGGCGTTTTTCTATGGCGGCTTTCTCCCGGTAAAAAGTGGCGGGCGCGAGCGCGATGTCCGCGCGGCGATGGAGCGCGGGGTGACGAGCGTGTTCTTCGAATCCCCGCATCGCCTGCTGAAGACGCTGGAAGTTTGCGCCACGCTTTTTCCTGATCGGATGATCTGCGTCGCCCGTGAGTTGACGAAAACTTACGAGGAATTCCGCATCGGCACCGGCCCGGAATTGCTGGCGCACTACTCCGCCAAGCCCGTGAAGGGCGAGATCGTTTTTCTCGTGCATGGCGCGTAGGCGGTTGGCGTCGCCCCGAATTCCTCGCGCCAAACTTTTCGCCGCCGCGATTTTCTGATTCAACTTGTGCATGAGCAACATCACCCGCGACCGCAAAGTGGAGCACGATTGGTGGCAGCACCCGATCCCCGAAAGTGTTTTTTGGGGTGAAGGCTTCTACTGCGAGACGGCGCAGATTTTCCGCTTCATGCGCAGCAAACACACTCGCGCCGTCGAGCTCGGCGCACACGTTTCCTGCTATGCTGGAGTCTCCTTCGCCCTCGGCGAAAAAGGCCGCTGCAAGATCGGCGACTTCTCGCTGCTCAACGGCGCGCTCATCATGGCCGACGAATACATCGAGATCGGCAAACACGTGCTGATCTCTTGGAATGTCGGCATCGCCGACTCCGACTTTCATCCCATCGAAGCCGCGCAACGCCGCATCGACACCATGGCGCTTGCCCCGTTCTACAAAGATCGCCCACCGCGCCCGCCGCTGAAAACGGCGCCGGTCATCATCAAGGACAACGTCTGGATCGGCATGAACGCGGTCATTTTGAAAGGCGTGACGATCGGCGAAAACTCCGTGGTCGCAGCGGGGGCCGTCGTGTCCAAAGACGTGCCGCCAAATGTCGTCGTCGCGGGGAATCCGGCGGTGATCGTAAAGCAGTTGTGAATTGTCAGTGGGCCTTTGCAAGCCAAGCACCCGGCACAGCCGCATCGAGGCCAGCTTCCCCAGTTTTCACTTAGTGCATCTCCACCGCGCACGAGCCGAGGCCGCCGCGGTAGTAGTTGAACTGCACATTCGGATGCTGCGCGAGGAGCGACATCGGCACGCAGGCATCGGCGATTCCCTTTGAAATCATGAACGCCGTGAGCCGCTGGCCAAATGGGTTGTCGTGCGCGCCGGCGTGCCAGATCGAGACCTTCTCCGCCTGCCACGTCTCGACCGGGCCGACGGTGATCGCCTTTGTCGGAATCATCGAAATATTCCCGCCGCCGCTGGTGCGCGCGTTTTGCGCGATGGTGAGCGGGTGCAGCTCGACGACGCGCGTCGCGAGCTGGCGATATTCGGCGGGCGTTGGCTGCGTGGATTTGTATTTGCCGCGGCGGGGCAGGGGATCATTGAAGGCCCAATGCTTCACGTCGCCCTGACCGCCTTGCATCACGGCGCAGCGCACGCCCGCGTCCCACGTTTTGCGATAGGCGTCGGTGTCGGCTTTTGGGAAACGCAGATGTGCGTCGGGCATCCGCAGTTTCCGGTCGATGCGCGAGAAACACATCTCGCGGTCGGCCTTTTCAAAACTCAGCGGATGCGTGACCGGCACCTCGCGTCCCGTCGCCGGATCGAACCACTCGTCCATCCCCCAAAAATGTCCGCGGCGCACATCCAGCCCGAGCGAATTTACGAGCCGCGCGACGAGCGGGAGTTGCTCGGTGGGGCCGATCGGGCCGCAAATTCCCACGGGATTGTCGTCGGTGGATTGCCGCCACGCGTCGATGTATTCGAGGGCTTCGGCGAGGTAGAAATCTTCGAGCGTTTCGTAAAAGACCACGCGGAATCCGGGACGCGAAAGCCGCTCGATGTCGCGCGGTGTCAGGCACGCCACTTCATCGATCAACTCGGCAGGCAGGCAGGTGTAGTCCCACCAATCGGCGGAGATCGCGCTGTTACGGAGTTTCAGCGGTTTCATTTCAAGGAAAGGTCGGTGCTGAGCAGTCGATCCTCGGGCCTTTCGGACAGGATCAATCCGCGGAAGTGGAATTCCTGCGGCTGGTTGTTCGAGTGGATTTGCAAGCCGATGGGCGATGCCTTCAGCATGTCGGCCTTGTCGGTGAAATCCATGAACTGCGTGCCATTCAGCGCCATGCGAATGTGATCACCCCGCACCAGGATCTCCACGCGATTCCATTCGCCGATTTTCTCCGCGGCCTGCTGCCACTGCCCGCCGTGTCCCGCCGGGAAAACGCGGTTGCGCCGGTTCGCATCCCACACGCCCCAGTCATTGCAAAACATCAGCAGCGGCCCGCGAAAGCTGAACGGATCGCCCGTGTCCTCGAACTTCTCACCAAGCGCCGCCACCGCGGAATGCATCGTGGAAAACTTCCCGCCGCGCGTCTGCTTCACCTCAAACAAAAGGCGAAATGAGCGATAACTCTCCTTTGTAAAAAGGTAAGTGCTCGCCGCGACCGGCGTTGAGTTCGCCCCACGAATCGCCCCTTCATTCACCGACCAGTGTTTCTCGATCTGGCCTTCCCAGCCAGTGAGGTCCTTACCGTTAAACAGCTTCACGGCGGTTTCGGTTTTCGGAAGTTTTACGCTCTCCGCCCAATTGGCAGCCGGCAATTGTGCGAGCGCGGTGGATGCGAGGATTACGAAGACGAGCAAGGAACGCATGGCGAGTTAGGGTTTGTGGGTGAGGTTTCGACGAAGGCAAAGTTTAGGCAAGACTTCGTTGAGCGGATCGTCTTCCTCCGCACCGAAGCCGTAGTGCAAGTGGCGCGTCCAGCCTTCGGCGTGCGGGAATCTTTTAGTCTGCTGGCCAAGCGCGAGCGAGAAGCCGTCCATCGTCTTGAGGTAGCTCTCCTGCCCTTGCGATTTGTCGAGCCACTCCTTCTGCGAAGCGTGGCAGGCGAGCGCGGCGCGCTTGGTCGCGTGGACGCTTGTCGTCTCGACGTACAGCTCCGCCTGCACGGGCTCACGCAGCGGCGAACACAGGCCGGTCGGCATGGCGTGATAAATCACGCACGGCGTAAAGCTCGGTGTGCGCTGCGGCTTCGAGCGGAAATTCGGAATGCCGCGCGCAAACGTCGCCGACACCGCGAGCCGCGCGGTAATCATGTGATCTTCCATGTAATCCGCGAGCGCGTGAGTTAGCACCACCGTCGGGCGCGCCTCGCGCACGACGGCGCACACGCGGCGGATGTTTTCGTCCGTGTAGAAAATCTGCATGTCATCGCAAATCGGCGCGTGCCACCTCGCGCCGAGCGCCTTCGCGGCATCCTTCGCCTCACGCCGACGCACCCGCGCAGTTTCCGTCGCCGACATCACCGTGCTGCCCATGTTCCCCGACGAGAGATTGAAATAATGAATCTCCCAACCCGCCTCGCGCAGCAGCAGAAGCGTCCCGGCCATGACGAATTCGATGTCGTCGGGATGGGCGGCGATGGCGAGGGCGGATGGCATTGGGGAGGTGAGCAGTGAGCGGTGAGCAGTGAGCAGTTGGTCAGTCGCTGGTGGCGAAGAAATCTGCGGAGTCTTCGCGGATGACGGAGGTAGTATCGCCGCAGAATTCATCGGCGCGGTTAATCATGGCGCCGAGCATTCGGCCTACTTGCTGACAAATGCCGAGCATTCGCCCGGCGGCTTCCTGCGTCAGATAGCCGCAATCGCCTGCAGTTTCGATCCAGTGCTGCGTCTCGCGCTGCTCGGCATCGGCATCGGTAAGCTTGCTGTCGAAGTGCTTTTCGTAGCGTCGTTTTGCCCAAGCCTCCGCGATTTGCGCAACGATCGAGCGGGAGGACCGGCGTACCTGATCCGTCAGCGAGAACGCTTCCTCGCGCGGGAATCCCTTGCTGCGTTCAAATACTTCGCGCGCCAGTTCCCGTTGCCTTTGATAAACGACGAGATCCCGAAAATCCCGCGCGTGGATGTTAGTTGAAGTGCTCACTGCTCACTGCTTACTGCTTACTGCTTACTGCTCACCAATCTCCCCAATCTTCACCGCCCGCTTCTCACTCGCCGACTTATCCGCCGCGGCGATGACTCGGTGCGTTTGGAAGGCATCCGCGAAGCTCGTGAGCGGCATGTCTTTTTCCACATCCAGCGCGTCGAAGAAGGCCTGGAATTGCGTCTGATATGGGTGATCGCTGACGTCGCCGCTATCAAGCATCTTCATCGAGAGCTGGCTCCACGCGGCTTTGTTCAGGCCGGTGAGTTTCATCGAGTGGAATTTGTTATCGAGGATCGAGCCTTCGCTCCCGACGAGGTGGGTGTGAAAGTAGTAAGGCTGGAAGCAATCGACGACTGCCGCGGACTTGCCGACTGCGCCATTTGCGAAGCGCAGCAGTGTTGTCGCGCTCGTGTGGTATTCGTAGGCGGCGAAAATAGGGTGCGCGCTGTGTGTCGAGTAGCTCGTCACTTCCTCCACATCGCCACCCATGCAGAGCAGCAGCGCATCGAGCGCGTGGCAGCCGGCGGTGAGCAGCGCGCTGCCGCCGAGTTCGCGTTTCGTGTTCCAGCGATACTGGCCGTACCAAGGTCCGATGCCATGGTAGTAGTCGATCTCGCCGTAGTGGATCGAGCCGACAAGACCCTGATCGAGCACGGATTTGGTGGCGAGAAATTGCGATGAGTAGCGGCACTCGAAACACACGCAGACTTTCACGCCGCTTTCCTCCGCCGCGCGTTTCATTTCCAAAATCTCGCTCCACTCGATCGCGAGCGGTTTCTCGACGATGATGTGTTTGCCATTGCGCGCGGCGGCGATGAAGTGCGCGGCGTGCTGGTTGGGATAGCTCGTGATATCGACCGCATGGATCGACGGATCGGCGAGCATCGCCGCGAGGTCGGTAAATGCAGTGATCGGCGAGCCGTGTTTCGCTGTCAGTTCCGCGGAGTCGAGCGAGCGCGAGGACCACACGGCGGTGACGCGCGCTTGCGAGGTGGCGTTGATGGCGGCGATGTGAGCCGTGGCGGCCCAGCCGTATCCGATCACGGCGACGTTGTATTGTTTGCTCATGGGTGGCGTGCTTCATCGCCGAGTGGGCGATTCGGCAGCAAGTAGTTTCGGATGTAGTCGGCGACCGCTTCCGCGAGCGGAGTCACGGCGGCGTCGTATCCTGCCGCCCGCAGTTTGCCGATGTCGGCCTCGGTAAAGTATTGGTATTTGCCGCGCAGCGTTTCCGGCATCTCGATGAACTCGATTTTCGCCTCGCGATCCAGCGCTGCGAAGACGGCTTTCGCGAGATCGATCCATGTATGCGCTTCACCAGAGCCGATGTTGAAAAGCCCGCCCGCGCTTGGCTGCGCCGCGAGATGCAGCGTCATTGCGACCGCGTCTTTCACATAGAGAAAATCGCGCATCTGTTCGCCGTCGCAGTATTCCGGTTTGTAGCTCTTGAAGAGTCGGATCGCACCCGTCTCCAGCGCCTGCGCGCAGCTCTTGTGGACGAGGCTGCGCATGTCGTCCTTGTGGCCTTCGTTTGGTCCGAAGACGTTGAAGTATTTCAAGCCTACCAGCTTCTCCAGCCAGCCATGACGCTTGGCAACGAGATCGAAGAGATGCTTTGAGTAACCATACATGTTGAGCGGGCGGAAATGCTCGATGTCTGGCTCGGTGTCGCTCATGCCAGCCGCGCCATCGCCATAGGTTGCGGCGGACGAGGCATAGGTAAAGCGCGCGTCGTTTTTCAGCGACCATGCCGCGAGGTCTTTGGTGAACTCGAAGTTATTGCGGATCAGATAGGTCGCATCGCGTTCCGTCGTGGCGGAGCACGCGCCGAGGTGGAACACAAAGTCGAATTTTCCCAACGCACCGCTTTCCAAGCGAGCCCGTAAATCGTCTGCCTCCAGATAGTCCTTGAACCGCAGCGGCGTTAGATTCTTCCACTTCTCATTGGTCCCGAGAATATCGCAGGCGACGATCTTCTCGCAGCCGCGCCGGTTCAGTTCCCAGATGATTGCACTGCCAATGAATCCAGCGCCGCCGGTGACGAGGATGCGATTTTCGGGAGTGGGAGAAAGCATGGGGAGGGACTAGGAGGAACATCGAACGTCGAACATCGAACATCGAACATCGAAGCGTCGGAAGCGTCGGAAGCGCGTCTGCGCGGGCCGTTCGATGTTCGATGTTCTCATTCCTTTTCAGCAAAGAAAAACTGTCAGCCGCTTCGGGCCATGCGCGCCGAGGACGAGGATTCGCTCGATGTCTCCCGTCCGGCTCGGCCCGGTGATGAACGACATGAAACTCGGCCAATTCGCGCCGTATTTCTGACGCAGCACCACATACGCGGCCGGAATGTCGGAGACCATCTGCTCGCGCTTCACGAGCACGATGTGATGCGGCGGCAACACCGAAAGCGCGCGCCCGCCCGCGCTCCGTCCGGTGATGAGAATGCTGCCCGTTTGTGCGACGAGCGCGTCGCATTCGCTGATGCCCGCGTCGCACTGCTCCAGCTCCGTCACGCTATATCCACTCTCCGTTAGCAAAGTCGGCAGCTTCAGCGCGGGCACCGTGGCATCCGTCAGCGCGCCGCGATGCGTGGCCACTCGCTTCCAGCCATTCTCCACCGCGAAAGCCGCCAGCCGTGCCGGCAGTTCCGCCGCGCTGCCGAGCAGATGCAGCTCCGTTTTTAGATCCTCGGAGTATTTCGCAAAAAGCGCGATTTGTTCATCAAGCGATTCGCTCACCTGCGGCAGCCATCCGCCAAATTCCTTCGGCGGTTCGCCGTGATGCAGCGCGCCTTCGCCATGATGCCCCGGGACTGGTGCGAGGTCGCGCAAGGCTTCGCGAATGCGGGTGAGGATTTGCGCCTTGCTGCTCATGATTGTTTTGGGCGCGTCGCCATGTAATCCCGGAAGCTGACCGGCGCGAGTTGCGGCGTGTCGCGCGTCAAAGTCCACGCTCGCGCAGGATCGAAAAGAGTCCCTTCCACAAGCGGATGCAGCATTTGTCCTATCCGTCCCATTCGTCCCAAAGCCGCAAAGAGCAGCGGACGATTAAAAATAAATCCCGCAATCCGAAACGCCATCTTTTCCCACCAGCGCGGCTTCTGCGTCACCGCGTTCCGGCGGTTGTGCAGCAGGTGATGATGGATGTCGATTTTCACCGGACACGCGCTCGTGCAGGCTCCGCACAGCGACGACGCATTCGAGAGATGCTTCCAATCCTGCAACCCGCGCAGATGCGGCGTGATGACCGAGCCGATCGGCCCCTGATACGTCGTCCCGTAGCTATGCCCGCCCACGTTCTTGAAAATCGGGCACACATTCAGACACGCGCCGCAGCGGATGCAGTGCAGCGCATCCCGCTGCTCCGGGTCCGCGAGCAGCCGCGTGCGATGGTTATCGAGTAAGACGACATGCATCTCGTCCGGCCCATCCACTTCGCCTGGCTGCCGCGGCCCGCCGATCATCGAGTTGTAGCAAGTCATCGCCTGACCCGCGCCCGCCGTCCCGAGCAGCGGCAGGAAAAGCGCGAGGTCTTCAAAACGCGGCAGCACTTTCTCGATCCCCATTACCGCGATATGCACCTTTGGCAGTGCCGTCGTCAGCCGCGCATTGCCCTCATTCTCCGTGATCGAAATCATGCCCGTCTCCGCAATCGCAAAGTTCGCCCCGCTGATCCCGATGTCCGCCTCGCAATACTTTTTCCGCATCACGCGCCGCGCCACCATCGTCAAATCCTCCGGCGAATCGCTCGGCACATTCCCCACCTCCTTGTCGAACAACTCCTTGATCTCCCCGCGCGAAAGATGCATCGCCGGAAACACAAAATGATACGGCGCTTCCTTGCGAAGCTGCACGATGTATTCCCCCAGATCGCTCTCCACCACTTCGTATCCTTCCTTCTCCAGCGCAGGATTCAGGTGAATCTCCTCCGCCGTCATCGCCTTCGATTTCACGATGCAGCGCGCTTTCTTCTCGCGACAAATCCCGAGGATGTATTCGCGCGCCTCCGCGCTGTTATTCGCCCAAAAAACCTTCGCGCCCCGCGCCTCCAACTTCGTCGCAAATTCCTCCAAATACTTGTCGAGATGATTCACCGCCTCCCACTTGATCTCCCCCGCAGCCTGCCGCGCCGCGTTCCAATCCTGATACCGCCCGACCTGCCGATCGCGCGCCACATAGTATTTCCCCAGCGCGCCGTGGATGCGTCGGCGATGCTCTTCGTCATGCGAAACGCGCGTGGCGTCTACGCGGAATTGATCAACGGGCGCGATCATTGGCGGCGGATTGCGTGCTGCGGGTATTCGATTTCAAAATCATTTGCGTGCGTGGGGATATGCGAAAACCGACGCGCCGACAATAGGCGGTCGAACAAAACGGGAACGCAGGCAAAAAGAATCCCGGTTGCGCGTCATCAGCAACCAAACGGCGATTTCACCGATCCCGTAGTGCGGCATCCACCACGCGGCGGACGCGCAACATGTCGCGAAGCATCGCGAAGCTGTCGCGGATGAGCCGCACGCGGGAATCTGGCGAGTTGCGCCATTCCACCGGCAGGTCGGCGATCTTGCAGCCGAGCCGCTCGGCGAGCAGCAGCACCTCCACGTCGAAGGCGAAACCATCCAGCTTTTGCAGGGAAAAAATCGACTGCGCGGCGGCGCGGCGGAATGCCTTGAAGCCGCACTGCGTATCGTGGAGCGATGCGAGGCGGAAAGTTTGCAGCATTCGGTTGAATTTCTTACCCATGCTTTCGCGCACCACCGATTGCCGCCGCACGATCCGGCTTCGCTCATGCTGGCGATTGCCGACCAGCACATCGACTTCGGGGTGCGCCTCGAAGTGCGCAAGGAACGCACTAATTTCCCCAAGCGGCACGCTCAAATCGGCGTCCATGTAGAAGACGTGCGCGCCGCGCGCTCGCAGCATCCCGCACCGCACCGCGTGGCCTTTGCCGCGCTGCGGGCCATTGTCGATGGCGAGAAAATTGTCCTGTTGCCGCGCGACCTCGCTCGCTATTTCCAAAGTGCCGTCGCGACTCCGCTCGACGACGATCAAGACCTCACACGCCCGCGTGAATTCCCGCAAAAATCCTCTCAACGAATCCAGCGTCTCCGGGAGGCGTCGTGCTTCATCGTAGGCAGGCACGACGATCGAGAGATATGGCGGCTCGGACATGCAGGGGCGACTCCGTTTACAGACCGCATTCGGCGCGGTCAAAGCAATGAAATCGCGCGGCGGGTGGATCGACGCGGCGATCGTGCTGCTCGCGTTCGCGCTGCGGGCCGCGTGGATCGAATTGCGACCGGTCCACTTCGATGAAGGTGTGAACGGCTGGTTCGCTGACCAGATGACGCGCACCGGATTCTTCCACTACGATCCGGGAAATTTTCACGGCCCGCTGCACTTTTACGCGCTATTCGTTTCGCTCACTCTTTTCGGGCGGGAAGTGTGGGCGCTGCGGCTCCCGGTCGTGATCGTGAGCACGCTGTGTGTCGTCGCGATGCTCGCCTTCCGCCGCTACCTCCCGGCGCGTGCCTGCCGCATCGCCGCGCTCGCGATGGCGGTCTCGCCGGGGTGCGTTTTTTACGGGCGCTACTCGATCCATGAATCGTGGCTGCTGCTCTTCATGCTCGTCGCCGTATGGGGGCTCGCCGGGCTGTGGCGCGATGGCGGACGCGATCCGACGTGGGCCGCCGCGCTGGGTTTGACGGGGATGATTTTGACGAAGGAAACCTACGCGCTTCACTTCGTCGCGTTCGCACTGGCGGTGCCGGTGTTGCGGGCTTGGGAATGGCGCTCACCGGTTGTCCGGTCAGGATTCGCAAAATGGAAATGGATGAACCGCGATGTCGATCGCGCGCTGATCGTTTCCGTCCTGCTGATTTTCGTTTTCTACACCGGCGCGCTGCTCGACTGGTCGTCGCTGTCGGGACTCGTGCTCACCTTCACGCAGTGGCTGCGCACCGGCACTGGCGGTGAAAGCGGGCACGAGAAGAACTGGCACTATTTCCTGGAACTCATCGCGCGCTACGAATGGCCCGCGCTGCTCGGGCTCGCCGCAGTCGCCGGGCTGGCGATCAAGGGCACAGGCCCCTTCACGCGGTATCTGGGAATCTGCGGCTGCGGCGCGCTCACGGCTTACAGCCTCATCGCTTACAAGACGCCGTGGTGTGTGATCGTGCTGCTGTGGCCGTTTCATTTTCTCTTCGG
The DNA here is from genome assembly GCA_031409335.1 of Chthoniobacteraceae bacterium. Lineage (GTDB taxonomy): Bacteria > Verrucomicrobiota > Verrucomicrobiia > Chthoniobacterales > Chthoniobacteraceae > JANLQB01. Next base: position 28,030 of record JANNWY010000318.1, read on the forward strand.
AATGGCCGTGCATCATCTGCTCGACCGCCTCGACCGATGGACGACCGGCGCGCTGACGGCGCTCGTTCTCGGCTACTCGCTTGCCGCGTCGTGGAAGTTGAATTTTCACGACTTCACCGACGAAGACGAACCCTACGTGTATGTGCAAACGCTGCCCGACATCGCAAAACTGCTCGATCCGCTGCGCGCGCTCACCGCGCGCGATTCGCGAAACTATTTCGTCACCGGCAACATCGTGACCGTCGATCATCACCCCTTCACATGGCTGCTCGGCGACTATCCAAATGTGCAGACGTTCGCGCTGGATGAGGAGCCCGCGGTTTGGGACGGCGCATTCCTGCTCATCGACGAAGCCGAGGCGGAGCGCGCCGAGGAATCGCTGACGCAGAACTACTTCAAGGAAACCATCCGCCCGCGCGGCAGCGCCAGCGAGTCGAATGTGCTCTATCTCAACACCGCGCAATTCGGCTTCCATTTCCCCGGACGCGAACCCGATTTCGTCCCGACGATCCGATGAAAGCCATCGCTGCAATTCTCTATGCAGTCAGCGCATCCGTGCTGCTCGGCATCGCCTTCGGCTTCGCGGGAAACGGACTCAGCCCGCGCCTCGCCGCATGGGCGCTCGCGGGCGGCGCGGTCATCGGTATTTCGTCGCTCGTGGGAAGGCGCTGCGCACCGTCCCGATGGAGAGCGCTCACCGGAATCGAATGGGCCGTCATCGTCCTCTTCACGTTGTTTTCGCTCCGCACATTTCTGTGGCTCATCTTCGTGGACGGAGATGCCATCAAGGTGCTTTCGCCAAACAATCTCGGCGACCTTTCGCTGCACCTCACCTACATCCGCCATCTCGCAAACGGCGCGCCGTTTTGGCCGGACAACCCGATTTTCGCAGGCGGAAAACTCACCTACCCGATCGGCATCGATCTCTTCAACAGCCTGCTCTCGCTCGTCGGCGCCGATGATTTTCGCAGCCTCATCTGGGTCGGCCTCGGCGGCTGCGCCTGCACCGGTGTCGCGCTTTGGAAATGGGGCGGCGCATTTACGATGGCGGGCTTTCTTTGCAATGGCGGCGTCGCCGGATTCGCGATCCTCCGCGAACAAACATTCCTCGATTTCCAAAGCGAACTCGCATGGAAAAGCCTGCCACTCGCGCTCTTCGCCACGCAGCGCGGCTTGCTCTTCGCGCTGCCCGCCGGGCTGCTGCTGCTGTGCAGTTGGCGCACGCGTTTTTGCGGGCGCGATGAGTCCGCGTGGCACCTCCCGCGCTGGGGCGAAGTGCTGCTCTACGCGAGCCTCCCCGTGTTCCACCTTCACACTTTCCTCTTCCTCTCGATCGTGCTCGCTGCGTGGTTCTTCGCGGTCCCGGCCGCGCGATGCTCGCTTGCCGCGATCGTCGGTGCAGCCTTCGTCCCCGCGACTTTGCTCGTGCTCCTGGTCACGGGCTTTTTCAAAGGCGCATCCATCCTGGGTTGGAAGCCCGGCTGGATGCAGGACGATGAAAATTTCCTCGTCTTTTGGTTTCTGAATTTCGGCTTTCTTCCCGCGTTCATTGGCGTGTTCGTGTGGCGATATTGGCAGGATCGAAACCGGACTTGGGCGCGCGCGCTCATCTTCACTGCGCTCGGCGTTTTTCTGCTTTGCTGTTTTGTAAAATTCGCGCCGTGGGAGTGGGACAACACCAAGCTGATGCTCTGGTCGTATCTCGTCGTGCTGCCATTTTTGTGGTCGGACTTGATAGGGCGCTGGCCGTGGATGCTGCGCGCGCCAGCGTGCGTGCTGCTCTTTTTCTCGGGCTTCGTCTCGCTCATCGGCGGGCTCGATTCCACGCACACCGGGTTCGAGATTGCGCGCCGTTCGGAACTCGCCGGCGTCGCCAGCGCCGTCCGCGATATTCCGATCGGCGCGCGTTTCGCCGCCTGGCCGACCTACAATCATCCGCTGCTGCTGCTCGGGCGAAAAGTGGCGCTCGGCTACACCGGCCACGCGTGGAGCCACGGGCTCGATTGGGAGCCGACTGGAAAGAAGATCGAAAGCATCCTGCACGGCGATCCAGAGTGGCGCGTGCTTTGCGAGGAATTGGGTGTGCATTACCTCATCTGGACGGCGGCGGAGTCGCAAAATGTCCCCGACTCGCCCCAGCCGTGGCGCGAAAGTGCGCGGCTCATCGCGCACGGCGACTGGGGCGCGCTCTACGATCTCACGGCACCGCCAGCCGCACCGGCTCCCGCGCTGCGGCGTGCTCCGTAGTAAATCGCGTCCGCACTCCCGCCACCGCGATCCTCATCCCGATCGACAGCGTGCGCCGCCACGAAACACGCCCAACCTTTTGCTCGCCTGCGATCCGGGCTCGCTCGCGCACGGGGATCTCCACGATCTTCGCGCCGAGCAGCACCGCGCGGATTTGCGCTTCGATCGTCCACCCGTAGGTCCACTCCCGCAGAGCCATCGCGTGAAAAAGATCGAACTCGATCAGTCGCAACGGGCCGAGATCGGTGAAGAATCTCCCGGTGAGCAGCCCGACGAGAAATCCGTAAACCCGATTCGCGACGACGTAGTGCGCGTTCATCGCGGTCCAGTTCGCCCGCTCCGTGGTGCGGCTGCCGAGCACCATTTCCGCGCCGCGATCGTGCTCCGCGACGAGCGCGAGGATGTCGCGCGGATCGTTCGCGCCATCCGCCGCGCAGAAAATAAACGCGTCCACCGCGAGCCCGCGGCGCACGATTTCATCCACCGCCGCCTGGCAGCCGTGCCCGTATCCACGCGCCGCCGTCTCGGCCACGATCGCACCGTTTTCACGAGCGATGGACGCCGTCCGATCGCGCGAATCATTCACCCCGACCGCAAACACGAATCGCTCCGGATCAAGCACAGCGCGCATTTCCTCGAGCACCGCCGCGATGCACGGCTCCTCGTCGCACGCGGGCATGATGACGGCATAGCGCCGCTTGTCGGATTGGTTCATGTGTCGGAAAAGTCCAGCTAAGAGTGGCTGGCGCAAAACATATTCCCACGCGAACGGGCGATGGCGTTCCCTGTCGCGCGCGGGAACACCGTCACTTCACCGACATCGCCGCCACTGCTTCCGCCGTCGTTTTTACTCCCAAAGCCTTTTTATCCTTCGCAGCTCCGTCCACACCCCCGGGCGGGAATATTTCCGCATACTGATCGTCATCGCGGAACTCCTTCCGCAGCCGCGCCAGCTCCGCCTTCATCTCCGCGAGTCGCGCCACTTCCTTTTCATCGCCAGCGATGTTCCGCAGCTCGGTCGGATCGCTCGTGAGATCGAACATCTCCCACGCATCCTTTTTCCAAAAGTAGATCAGCTTGTGCGTCGCCGTCCGCACGCCGTAGTGCGCGCGCGTGTTGTGATCGCCCGGATCGTGGTAGTAGCGGTAATACATCGACCCGCGCCAATCCGCCGGCGATTCGCCGCGCAGCAGCGGCAGCAGCGAACGGCCCTGCATGTCCCCGGGAGTCGGCAGTCCCGCGAGTTCGAGGAAGGTCGGCGCAAAATCATTGTTCAGCGCAAACAAGTCCGACACCGCGCCCGCTTTCATCCCCGGCCCGCTCACGAGCAGTGGCACGCGCAGGCTCGGCTCATACATAAAACGCTTGTCGTACATCCCGTTGTCGCCGAGGAAAAATCCATTGTCCGCCGTGTAGAAAACCGCCGTGTTCTTTGCCATGCCGGTCTTCTCCAAGTAATCCAGCACGCGCCCGATGTTATCATCCACGCCCTGCACGCACGCCAGATAGTCCTGCATGTAACGCTGATATTTCCAACGCACGAGCGACTCCCCGGTCAGCGTGCTTTTCGAGCCGTCCTCCATCGCAATCTCAACCTCGGTCGGCCTCACATTCAGCCATTTGTTTCGCTCCGGCTGCGTCAGTTCGGATGGCGGCACCAGCTTCAGATCGCGCCGCGTCAGATCCTTCGCGATCGTTTGTTCATTCTCTGGCAGCGCCGCCGGCCGCGTTTTGTAGTCGTCGAAAAGCGAGGCCGGTTCCGGGATCGTCCGCTTCGCGAAAAGCGCGCGGTTTTTCTCATCCGGCTCCCACAGCCTGTGCGGTGCCTTGTGATGCAGCATCAGGAAAAACGGCTTCTCCTTTGGCCGCTTCTCCAGCCACTCCACACCGAGATCCGTGATCACATCCGTCGCGTAGCCTTTCACCTTCAGCCGACCGGACGCCGTCAGGAATTCCGGATCACGATACGCGCCCTGACCCGGTAGCACGATCCACTGGTCAAAGCCGGTCGGATCGCTGCCGAGATGCCATTTCCCGATCATCCCGGTGTGGTAGCCCGCCGCCTGCAGCAGCTTCGCTACAGTCGCCTGCGAGCCATCGAAGCGATTGAAAACCGGCGTCCCATTGCGGTGCGAATACTTCCCGGTCAGGATCGTCGCGCGGCTTGGCGTGCAGATCGAATTGGTCACAAACGCATTTGAAAAGCGCACGCCATCCTTCGCGATGCGATCCATGTGCGGCGTCACGTTCACCTTCGATCCGTAGCAGGAGAGCGCGTGCGCCGCGTGATCGTCCGTCATGATGAACAGAATATTCGGACGCTCGGCGGCGCGCGAGATTGAGGCGACGAGCAGGAGGAAAATGACTGGAAAACGCATGGCCGGGAGCTTGGGCGAATTCCGCGCGGACGCCAAGCGCCGCGTTACCCGTGCGGCAGGAACCGTGGCCGAGGCTCAGCGCGCGGCGGCGTCGGTCCCGTCTTTTTTCTGCTCGACCTTGTTTCCGTAGAGCTTCGAGATCGTCTCGTATTCCTTCTTGGCATTCTTGGAAAAATTCTCCGGCCCATGCTCGAAAAGCACAGTGAATGCGAACGTGGACGCAACGAAAACGGCGAACCAAAAAAGTGAGCGGATAAGTCCCATACAGTAGAATCTTTGGAGTCGTTATCGCATATCCCGCGCCACGGCAATCGGCTTTTCTTCCCCAGCCTGGCGCTGCGCCGTCCGCTGGATCCAGCCGTGCAGATGGGTGAAGGAATAGACGATCAGGTAGCACACGAGTGAAAACGCGAAGAACGTGACGGAAAACGCGAGTGGCTGCGGGTTGTTCCACGGGTTTGCCACGCGGGCCGCGTTGCGCAGCGTGTCGATCGGATCGGTGAAGGCATCCCACGAGTTCCAGCGAAGGAAGCGCCCGAGGTAAATGCCGAACGCGCTCAACCCCAGCATCACCAGCGCAAACAGCCAGCCGAACCAGCGGCCCAGCCACGCGCGCACCACTTCCTGCATCAGGTAAAGCGAAAGGTACCCGACAAAAAGCCCGGTCTGCGCAAAAGCCATGATACAAATCAAGTCATACCAGTAAGGCACCGGTGGACGCTCTTTCAAATGCACGAGATCCGTCACGATGTATGGCGCATTTGGAAAAAACAGGAACCACACCACTCCGATCGCCAGCATCAGGAACCAGCGCCGACCTCCCCGCGCAGCCAGGGCATAGACCGCCAGCGCCATCACCAATGGCACCCAAGCCAGAAACAAGTTCCAAAAGAAAACCCCCACCAACTTCTCGGAATACTCGGCGCGAAAAATCACAAAACCGCAACTCAGCACCGAAGCCAGCACGAGCGCGAGGACCGCCGCCCAAGTCTGCCGCACCGAAATCAGCCGTTCTTTCATGGCGCAGGCTTTTCCTCCGGCGGCTCGGCGTCCTCCGGCAGCGGATCCACGAGATCCGCGTTGATCACTTCCGTGTCGAATATCTTCCAAGTTTCCCCGTCCTTCCTCAGCACATGCACGCCCACCAACCGTGATCGCGGCTCGCTGACGCCATCCTTTTTCCGCTCGGTGATTTGCTCGAAACGCACGCGCACATCGCCTTTCCGCATACCGAGGACTTCGAGCGCGGTCAGCTCGCATTTCAGATCAAACTCCTTCACCAACTCCGCGACCGAAGTCCGTGACGGCGCAAACGCCGGGCTTTGCGGATGGATCGTCGCCATCATTTCCTCCACTTTTTCCTCCTGCAAAAGCTGCACATTCCGGCGCACCGTCTCCAGCACCGCATCGCGATCCGCCTTTGGCACGCGATTGCACCCCGCGGCGACTATCGCGACGCACAGCAGCACATGGATCGTTCGTAATGTCATTCAGCGTCGGGCGGGCAATTCGACACGTGGGCTGCAAATTCGTTCATGCAGCTCGGGACGCGGCCTGGAAAACAGAAAGCGAGGGCTTCGGGTCTTTTGCGGTTTTCCGTCGAAATCCGTTTCAATCTCGGCGCGTTTCGGACCATAGGGACGCCAGCCAATGCAAGATGCCTTCGCCCTTCTCAATCTACCCCGCCGGCCATGGCTCGATGCCGGAGAGTTGCGGGATGAATTTCATCGCCAAAGCGCGGCAACGCATCCCGACGCGGGAGGCGACTCGGACGAATTTGCGCAACTCAATGCCGCCCACCAGACGCTCCGCGAACCCGCCGCGCGGTTGCGCCACCTGCTCGAATTGGAAGCCCCGCGCCTGCTCGCGCAATCGCAACAAATCCCACCGTCGCTTGTCGAGCGCTTCATGCGCGTCGCCGCCGCGCGCCAGGCCTGCGCCGCATTCCTCGCCAAACACCGCGCCGCCTCTTCCCCCCTCGCCCGCGCGCTGCTCGCCACCGCGCACACCGCGCAAACGCACACTCTCGACACCGCCCTCGCCGACCTCGAAGCCGCGCAAACCGACGCCCTCGCGCAACTCCGCGCACTCGACGCCGCCTGGCAATCCCATCTCCCAAAACTCGCCACCCTCCAAGCCGAGCTTTCCTACCTGGAAAAATGGACCGCCCAACTGCGCGAATCGCAACTCGAACTCACGCTCGCGTCCGCTCCAAATCTGAAATCTGAAATCTGAAATCTCAAATTCTGCCATGATCGCCGGCATCGACCTCGGCACCACCAATTCCCTGATCGGCGTCATGGACGCCGGCTTCCCCGTGCTCCTCGCCGACGCCGACGGCGAACGCCTCACTCCGAGCGTCGTGCATTTTCCCGCGACTGGTGAGCCGCTCGTCGGGCGCGCCGCTGCGCGAATGCGCGCGCTCGATCCCGCGCACACCGTTTCGTCCATCAAGCGCCGGATCGGCGAGCACACGCGCCTCCACATCCGCGACCGCGAATATTCGCCCCAGCAAATCTCCGCGCTCATCCTCCGCAAACTCAAAGCGGACGCCGAACACGCACTCGGCCAGACGATCGACCGCGCCGTCATCACCGTCCCCGCCTACTTCAACGACGCCCAACGCGCCGCCACAAAAACCGCAGGCGAACTCGCCGGATTCACCGTCGAGCGCATCCTCAATGAACCCACCGCTGCCGCCCTCGCCTACGGCCTCGACAAGCTCCGCGACCGCTCAAAAATCGCCGTGTACGACCTCGGCGGCGGCACCTTCGACATCTCGATCCTCGAACTAAATCAGGGCGTCTTCCAAGTGCTCTCGACCAACGGCGATACGCGGCTTGGCGGCGATGATTTGGATGCGGCGCTGATTGCGGATTGCGGATTGCGGATTGCGGATTGGGAAAAGCGCGAGATCGCAGTGAAGGCGAAGCATCGCCTCTCGGCGGAAGAGTCAGTTGAGATTCCACACCGTTCGGAAATCTATCGGCTCACCCGCGAGCGCCTCGAAGAACTCGCCCGCCCGATCGTCGAGCGCACCCGCGCCCACTGCCTGCGCGCGCTCGCGGACGCAAAGCTCGCGCCGGGCGAACTCGATGCCGTCATCCTCGTCGGCGGACAAACCCGGATGCCGCTCGTCCGCCGCATCGTCGCGGAAATATTCGGGCGCGAGCCCGACACCACGCAGCACCCCGACGAAGCCATCGCCACCGGCGCGACACTCCAGGCCGGTGTCCTCAGCGGTGCGGTGCAGAATATCGTCCTGCTTGATGTGACCCCGCTCAGCCTCGGCATCGAAACCTTCGGTGGTTTGATGAACGTCATCATCCCGCGCAATTCCACGATCCCGCTCAAAGCCGGCGAGCTTTTCACCAACGCCGTCGCCGGCCAGCGCGCGATGCTCATCAGCGTCCTGCAAGGCGAGCGCGAACTCGCAAAGGACAACTGGCCGCTCGGCCAGTTCGAGCTGCCCTTCGATCCCGCGCCGAAAGGCCAGGCTCGCGTCGGCGTGCAATTCGAGATCGACGCGAACGGCCTCCTCCACGTCCTCGTGCGCGACACCAAAACCGGCGCGGAAAAAACCGTGAAGATGACCAGCGCTGTCGATGTCAGCGACGAGGCCGTGGAAAAAATGCTCGGAGATTCCCTCGAACACGCCTTCGAAGATGTGAACGCGCGCATCTTCACCGAAGCGAAACTGAAAGCCGGCGAGCTGCTCCCCGCCGTCCGCGCGGGTCTGGAAAAAGCGGGCGATCTGCTCGCTGCGGACGAACGTGCCGAGATCGAAACGCGGCGGCAGGAAGTCGAGCGCGCCATCGCCCTCGGCGCCGCGCAGCCGCTAAAAACCGCCATCGCCGCGCTCGACACCGCCACGCAGCGGCTCGCCACTTTGCTCATCGAAAAGGCGATGCGCGAAGCCGCGCGCTAACGCGCTCCGTTTCAACACTTGCGAGCGCCATGCACGACTGCCATCGTCCGCGCGTGAATTCTCTCCGGTATCTCGTCCTGCTCGCCGTCCTCGCCCTAACCGCTGGCTGCGTCACGCCGCTCGGACGCTCCAAAATTCCCCATCACTATCGGAAAATCACCGTCACCGACTACCACGGCAGCCTCGTCGCGGAATGGGTCGCAGAGGGCAAGGTTTCGCGGCGCGGTGATGGCTACAGATTTACCGCCGTGCAACGCACGAGTTCGCCGCCGTTCGTCACCACGTCGCATTTTCCGCAGGGCCGGAAAATCGCGATCACCGGCCCGCACATCACCGTCGCCCCGTGTGGAAAACCCGACTGGCTCTACGAGCTGGACGGATTCTAAATCAACTCCTGCTCCTGATCTTGATCCGTGATCTTAATCTTGATCCCGACTGAAGATCAGGATCAAGAGCAAGATCAGGAATAGATCGCTGCGACTACTTTGTCGGCAGCGCGATTTCCCCCGGGGCTTTCCCCGTCGCCGGTCGCGTGAACTTTTCGCCGTAAGGCATCGTCCCCGGCACGAACCCGCCGTGCGATAGAAAAAAGCGCCCCTCTTCCACGCCCATAAATCGGTCGAGCCGGTCGGCCTTCCCCGTCCCATCGTGGCTGAAACTCGCCTCCGCCAGTTCCGTCCACGCGCCATCCACGGTGCGGATCCACTGCGGACCGTAGCGCGCCTTGCGCAGCAGGTGGCCATTGCTGCCGCCAAAATTTTCGCTGAACGAGTGCAGCCCGCGCAACAGCTTGCCATCCTTCGGCGCGCGAAAGCTCGCGATCAGCAGCCACGCCTTTTTCTCCGGGTGAAACCAGTAGCCCGTATATTCCGTGTGCGCCGCATCCGAGGACCGCGCCGCGAGCAGGAAACGCTGCGCCTCGCCCGTCTTCCACGGGTACACCAGATGCGAATGGCCGCCCGTGCCTTCATTGCCAAACACGCTCGCCTCCACGCCGTCGCCCTTCCCCAAAAGCTGCACCTTATCTTCCGCCGCGACGTTCGTGCGATCCTTCGCATCGCCCCCCGCGCCTGCATCCCAAACCGAAAATATGATCCGCCGCTCACCCGGCCCATTCACCTGCATCCCGAAATATCCGCGCGAAAATCCACACGCCATGTAGAACGTGTAAACCGGGTCTTCGACGGCGGTGACCTCATTGTAGAACCACTCGATCCGCGCGTCCTTCGGCAGTGGATAGTGCAGATGCACCGACGCCGCGTTGCGCCGCGGCTTCAGGTTAAAATGCGCGTCTGCCGTCGCCGGACCGTCGAGCACCAGCGCGGCGATGTCGCCCGCCGGATTCGGCGAACTCAGCTCAAACCGCACGTGACCCGCTCTCGCGATCGTGAACTCGCCAAGGCTGATCGTCTGCTCCGCGTCCGTCCCCGTTGCCGTCACCTCACGCGCTTCATCCGCGACCGCGATTCGCAGCTTCACCACCGCATCTTTTTTCAGGTTCAGCGAAAGCGCCGCCGTCAATTTCCCTGCCGTCTTCAATTCGCCAAACCAAACAATTTTCTCCGCCGCATCTTTCCAGCCGGTGACCCCTTTTGACGAAGAAACGCGGAGCGCATCCGGCTTCGGATCGCCATACGCCGTGAATGCAGGCACTCGGATTTCCGCATGAGCCGCGACGACAAAAGAGAACACGAGAACGAGGATGAGACGCATGCCAAATGGCGTAGCGCATCCGACCACCGCAAGGAAAGCGCCATCGCCCGCTTTGGCGTTTAGCCGCCGGCAAAGCCGCCGCCGTTCGGAATTTGCACCACATTTCATCACACTAGGCGCATCCCAGTCTTCACCCATTTCCGAACTCTGATTCACCGCTGTTTCGCGATTCGCGGGACTGCGCAGAAATGTGTTTCGCGTGTCGCGGCGGCGCAGTTACGATTCGCGGATGGTGTATCTGTCTGTTTCCTTGCCACGATGAGTGCGGCTCCAATTCAAATCGGAAATCTTTTGCTTGGCGGGGCGGCGCCGCTTTTCATCCTTGGGCCGTGCGTGATTGAGTCGGAGGAATTCGTGTGGCGGATGGCGCGCGCGATTTACCGGATCGCGTCGGAGGCGGGGGTGCCGTTCATTTTCAAGGCGAGCTATGACAAAGCGAACCGGACTTCGGTGAAGGCATTTCGTGGGATGGAAGGGCGGGAGGGATGCGCGATCCTGGCGCGGATCGGGAAGGAACTTGGGGTGCCGGTGACGACGGATATCCACACCGCGGCGGAGGCGGAGGTGGTGGCGGAATTTGTCGATGTGCTCCAGATTCCAGCGTTCCTGTGCCGGCAGACGGATTTGATCGAGGCGGCGGCGCGGACGGGGCGGGTGGTGAATGTAAAAAAGGGGCAGTTTCTGGCACCGTGGGATGTGCGGAATATCGCGGACAAACTAATCGCGTTTGGCAACGAAAAGTTTTTCTTCACGGAACGCGGGACGACTTTTGGATACAATAATCTGGTCGCGGATATGCGGTCGCTTTTCTGGATTCGCGAGGCTGGGTATCGCGTGGTGTTCGATGCGACGCATTCCGTGCAGCGGCCCGGCGGGGCGGGGGATAAGACGGGCGGCGATGGCATCCTCGCACCCGTGCTGGCGCGGGCGGCGGTGGCGGCGGGGTGCGACGGGATTTTTATCGAGACGC
>JANNWY010000319.1:0-23502 GCA_031409335.1 Chthoniobacteraceae bacterium
TCGATCCGGGTCCGCGACCGAATAATAATGGGCCGAATGCTTGAAAAAACGGAGTGATGTTAGGCATACTTACTTACCATTAACCACCCAGCGACATTAGCAGCTTTTTATCCGAAATTGCCCTTAACTTAATGCCATTCAGGTCTGGTGCCTTTATGCGGGCAAGCAGAAGGCTGACAAGATCCGCACCGAGCAGTTTGAAGACGGCGTAGTCTGGGCTGACCAAGCCGGGCTTGCTTCCTACTCCGAACATGCCGCTCCATGCCTGCATCCGGTTCATCACGATTTCGCCCGGCGCGTAGAGCTTGTAACCGGCGAGCGTGCGTGCGCTGTGAATCTTGTCGGTCATGTCGCTGCGAGCAATTAGACCACGATTGCGCGTCAGGGAGAGCAACAGACCAGAACCATCCAGCGAGCGGGCGTCCTTCTCGCGTAGAATGGTCTTTAGTCGCGGAGTCCGCCAATGCGCCGGAACGCATCCGAGCCAAGGAAGCCCCGACTCCTTGTATTCCGCATACGGCTTGAGTCCCTCGATCATGCCGTGGCTCCTTTCGGTTTCGGCGGCCAAGGGCAAACGCTTAAACAAGAGCCACCTTTTTTTTCAAGGCATCCGGTGTTCCAGCCGGCGTGTTCCGGCTTTGCGTTTAAGTTGGCAATCCATTTATTTTCAACGTGTTGAGAGTTTCGAGCGAGGTTCATCGGTTTAGCTTTTAAGTTGGGATCAGGCCCAAGAGGGGAGATAGCACCGATAGCGCGGCGCAGATTGCGCCGGGTTGGCAATTTTGATTGTTCCTGCATCCAAGGTGGCGGAAATGGTCTGCGAAACAGTGGTCATTTTTTCTTCAGTCAGCTTGAAGCGCTCGCGGAGGCTTTGGTTGGTCATTTTCCGGTTCAGCACATAACAGAGGCAGCAGTGCTGGTAACAGGCGCGGATGCGGTCGGTGCGTTCCATTTGCTCGAAGGGGCGTGGATGCAGCAGCAGGACCGAGAAGCGCTTGAACCCCGTGCGGAAATCCGGGGCGGGCAATTGGGCGAGTTCGATGGCCTGGATGACCTTGTCCACGCCACTGCCCTTCTCCTCAGAAATCGCGAAGCGGCGCATGAGGTCGGCCAGGCGTTCGTTGCGCGACTGGTAGCCATCAATGAACCGGTCGGAAGGAACCAGGGGTTCACCGGGATTAGAGATTTCCACACGGTCAGGATAAATCTCGATCATCACCGACATGCCGGTGAGCGAGAAGTCCTGGTGGATGAGGGCATTGGCGACGAGTTCGCGGATGACGATTTCGGGCACGAGTTTCATCTCCTTGCGCAGGGCGTCCTCGATGATTTCGTTCTGCGGGAGCTGGCCCATGATGAAGCGGATCAGGTCCTGAAAGCCGGTGGCGTAGCCTTTGATCGCCAGTTGATCCAGCCGGGTATCAAGCTTGGACGTGCCTTGGTAAACGATGGTGCGGGCGGCCTTGCGGGAAAGGTCGGGGAACTCAGAAAGCCGCTTTGCCAGCAGCAAGGCACTGAGGCGACGGATGGCATAGCTGCCGTCAATCAAGTCCACGAGGCGTTCTTGCTGGAGTCGGTCCAGGACACCGAGCTGATGGGTGGGGTAAGGTAATTTGAGCAGTTCAAAGAAGGTCTGTGTATCGAGAAGTTCCACGACTTGCTGGGCATCGAGCCCTTGTCGGGAATGCTCCTCCAGCCAGTCGGGTTGGCCTTCGGCGAAAATGCGACGGAGCTGGTCCTCGCTCATGGGCACCAATTCCTCGCCTGAGCGCATGAGGTAGGTGCCGTCGAGATGGTAGGCGGTGCCGCGTGGTCGGCCAGGGATGTGACAAACCACGACGCGCCCCGCCGGATGTGCGACGGCCTCCACATCCACCCGAAAGCCGAGCGTCGCGAAAAGTTTCTCGGCCATGCCCACCGGATCGTTCACAGCGGCTGAACCGACAACCGGGCGCGGAGGCTGATCGGCGATACCGAATAATAGATGGCCGCCACCTTCATTGGCCAAGGCCACGCAGTATTTGCAGAGTTTGCCAAAATCGAACTGCGTCTTCGCCTCCTTAAACTCCAAGCGCTGGTGTTCCGAGGAAGATTGGCGCCAGAGGTCGATTTGCTCCGCGGTCGTGCTCATGGCTTGGCTCCCTTCGTGATTTCGTGGAGCAGGCCTTCGGTCTCCTGCTCCAGCGCGAGGATGTCGGCGCTGATCTGGGCGAGGGTGCGGAGCTGGGGCGGCTGGTAGAAGTGGCGGGTGAAACTGACTTCGTAGCCGATCCTGGTGTCGGCCTCGACGAGCCAGGCGTCGGGCGTGTAGGGCAGAACTTCGCGGCGGATGAAGGCTTCGATGCCGCCCTCCTCCAGCAGCGGGATTTGCTCGAAGTCGCGGAGTTCGCTGTCGGGCTCGTATTCGACGACGACATCATGGTTGCCCCTCACCCCGGCCCTCTCCCCATCCGATGGGGCGAGGGAGAAGAAGCCGTGCAATGGGTCGGCCTTCATCTTGCCGGGCTTGTGGATTTTCTTGATGACGCGGGGCGCATCCTCGACGCGCCAACTGACGGCGTTGACGATGAGCTTGAGTTCGGAGGCGCTTGGCTTGCCCTGTCCTGAGCTGGTCGAAGGGAGATCGAGTTTCTTGAGCGCGGCCTCCACGTCTTTCAAGAAGACGTTGTGGTCCTCGAAAAGCTCATCACCGAGGGCCTTGCGGAGCTGGTTCGCGACATCGAGGAGCATGGCATCCCGCCGCCAGGTGGCTTCGCTGAGGAGCTTCTTTTTCTTTTTGTCGGAGAGGCTCTTCTTCGGCGTGTCGGTTTCGCCTTCCTCGTCCTCGTCGCCTTCGCTGTCAGCCTTGCCCCAGTCGTTGACGAGATGCTCCAGTTGCGGGCGGACGGAGGCGGGATCGGTGAAGAGGGCGTCGCCGAGTTCGGCGTGGAGGGCGGCGCGGATGTCCTCATCGCCGGAGGCGTAGCGCAGGGGATCGATGCGCGGGCGGGTGAGTTGGCTGTGGAGGCGGAGCGGGCGCTCGACCTTCACCTTCCAGTAACCGAATGCCTTGTTCGGAAAGATTTTCGACTGAGGCGTTTCCTCAAAGGCGAGGAAGGTGTCGCAGATGCGCTGGATGTCCTCGGCGGCGAGTTCGCAGTTCTTCTTGCCCATGTTCTTGCGCAGGGGCCGGAACCATTGGGTGGCGTCGATGAGCTGGACTTTGCCCTGGCGCGGCGCGGCCTTGCGGTTGGTGAGCACCCAGACGTAGGTGGCGATGCCGGTGTTGTAGAACATGTTCAGCGGGAGGGCGACGATGGCCTCCAGCCAGTCGTTCTCGATGACCCAGCGGCGGATGTTGCTCTCGCCCTGCCCGGCGTCGCCGGTGAAAAGCGAGGAGCCGTTGTGCACCTCGGCGATGCGGCTGCCGAGCGGGGTGTCGTGCTTCATCTTGCTGAGCATGTTGGCCAGAAAGAGCATCTGGCCGTCGCTGCTGCGGGTGATGAGGGAGTATTCAGGATCGCCCGCGTGCTCGATGAGGAAGCGCGGGTCTTTGACGTCCTTCTTTCCACCTTCGCCGCTCATTCGCTCCAGGTCGCTCTTCCAGCTTTTGCCGTAGGGCGGATTGGCGAGCATGAAGTCGAAGGTGCGGGAGCGGAACTGGTCGTTCGACAGGGTGGAGAAGGCGGGGCCGCCGACGATGTTGTCCGCCGCGTCGCCGTCGCCTTTGAGCAGGAGGTCGGCTTTGCAGATGGCGTAGGTCTCGGCATTGATCTCCTGCCCGTAAAGGTGGGTGGCGACCTGCTTGCCGTGGTCTTTCGCGATCTTCTGGAGCGTTTCCTCCGCGACGGTCAACATGCCGCCGGTGCCGCAGGCGCAGTCGTAGAGCAGGTAGGTGCCGGACTCGATCTTGTCGGCCACGGGCAGGAACATGAGGCTGGCCATGAGCTTGACGGCATCACGCGGCGTCCAGTGCTGACCAGCTTCCTCGTTGTTGTCCTCATTGAACATGCGCACGAGGTCCTCGAAGACGGTGCCCATGGAGTGATTGTCGAGGCCGGGCAACTCGCCGACGGGTCGGGGGCTGAGGTTGATGTCCTTGTCGAGGAACTTCTCGATGAGCTGGCCGAGGCCGTCGGACTCGGAGAGCCGGGGGATTTGATTGCGAAACTCGAAGTTCTTGAGGATGTCCTGCACGTTCGGGGAGAAGCCGTCGAGGTAGGCCATGAAGTCGTCCTTCAGCGTCTGCTGCGTCTTGCGCGACTTCAGGTCACGCAGGAGGAAGGGGGAGGTGTTGTAAAAGGCCTGCCCTGAGGCGGCGCGAAGGGCGTCGTCCTGATTGATGATGCCGCCCTTGTCGAGCGCGGCCTTCATTTCGAGCACAGCATCCTTCGTGGGCTCCAGCACGGCATCCAGGCGACGCAGGACGGTCATTGGCAGGATCACATCCCGGTATTTGCCGCGCACGAAGACGTCGCGGAGGGTATCGTCGGCGATGCCCCAGATGAAGTTGGTGATCCAGTTGAGTTGTGCTTGGTCCATAAAAAGGGATTTCGGTTTAGGCGGCTAAGAGGAGCGGAGTGGTGCTGATGTCGGCGAGCTTGCTGCCGTGGGATTCGACGAATTGCCAATCTGTCGCTTCGCTCCGTAATTCCGACTGCACGAACATGCCGCCGGAGCCGCAGGCGGGGTCAGGGGGAATGTTGAATAACGAATTTCGAATGACGAATGGGCGCGAGGTTTTCACTTCGACACTCGCACTTCGGACTTCGCACTTTGCCACGCCGCCGTTCTTGCCCTCGGCGCTGGCGAAGCGGGTGAGGAAATATTGATGAGCGCCGCCGTGCTCACCCTGGCTCGCCCATTTCCCAGCCTCCACTATTCCCCTCCGCCTCCTCGGCGGGCTGCCTGCGGCAGTCTTTGTCGCTCCGCTCCAATCATAAACGCGGCCAAGCAGATCGACGGAGCGGTGGGTCTTCTCGCCCTCGCTGGCGGCGGTGAGTTCGATGGTAGCGATGACGTCGATGAGTTCGCCGAGGCGCTGGTTATCCTTCGCTGCGCTCAGGCTCTGCGGTGTGGCTGCGCGTGGGGAGAGGGCGCTGCCGCGCCGGGCAGTGTCGAGGCCGGGGCGGGTGTAGTCCTTGGGGAGGACGCCTTTGAGGCGCGGGTTGTCGCGCTCAATGGCGACCATGTCGTCGTCCACGGTCTTGCCGATGGTGGGAAGTCTGGCCGACCCCAGGAGGTGAGACCAGCGGGCATCGGCGGGCACCCAGAAGACGTTCTCGGCTTTGTATTGATTCGCGCCTCCGCGCTCACCCTTCGGGCTGCCTTTGGCAGGCTGTTTGCCGTGCGCTGCCGCGCCCGCCCTTGCGGGCTGCACTTCGTGCAGGCTATCTCGTTCCACTCGGTTCGCTCCGCTCGGCTCCGCCGCGTCCATGTTGTTGCTCCGGTTGCCTTCGGCTGTCTCCGCTTCGCTCCGGCTGTCGGCGGTGAGCCAGAGCTTGGCCTCGAAGCCGATGGTGGAGGTGGAGGTGGCGGAGGCGGTGGATGCTTTTCGGCTCATGGCTTCTTCGACTTGGACTGTTTGGATTGTCGCAGCTTCTTTACCTCGGTATCAAGCAGGCCGAGCAGGTCCACTTCCTCTTGCGCTTCCAGTGCTTTCCGTCGGCGGGCGGCGAAGCGTTCATATTCCGCCTCCGCCAACTGGTGCGCCTCCTCGCCGCTCACTTTTCCAGCATCAGGCAAAATCTCCCGTTCGTTCAGATTTAGGAAATCATGGAGCTGCGTCACTCAGTTCTGGAGGAAGATTTGTTTTTTACGCCGCGCATGATCCTCCGCGAAATCCAGGAACATCACGACGAGCCGGTTCAGTTCCTCAATCTTGTCCTCGCGCAGGTAGTTCTTCGCCACCGTCACAGCGCCTTTGCGCACCACTCCGCTGCGCCAGGCCATCAGGCCCATGTTCGGCTGGGCGGAGTCCGCCCGCTCGGCGATCAACTCCGCCGCCGTCCTCCCCGTGGCAGCGAAGTGCAGTTTGTTCTGGATGGTCTGGAAAAACACCCGCGTCTCCCGCTCCGTGGCTTCGTAATCCGCTGCCGGCGCGAGAATCTCCCGCACCGGAGTGAAATCGCCGGAGATCGTCGAATCGAGATAGAAGACTCCGCGCATCGCGAGTTCGTGCGCACTCTCGATGGCCGCGTCCGGCTCACCCGTCGTTGTGTCCAAAATGATCTGCCCGGCCCGCAAATGCGCGGCACCTTCCGCCAGCACCGCGCGCACTTCGCGATGGCTCGGCAAACTCAGCAGCACCACATCGCAAGTGCCGAGCACCGCATTGGCATCCCCCGCCACCTCGCCGCCCAACGCGGCGAACGCTGCAACACCCTGCGCATCCGTATCAAAGCCGCGCACCGCAAATCCACCGTCCCGCAACCGACTCGCGAGTGCGCTGCCCATGAGCCCGAGACCGATGATGCCATTTGCAGACGGAGTGCTTGGTTGGGTGGAGTTCATCATGAATAGTTCGCGCACGATGGACAGCGGGTGCGCGCCGCTACATGGCAGAACTACCCGCCGCCGATCACGCGCGGCATCCTTCCCGAAACTGGCTCGGACTCATGCCCGTCGCGCGACGGAAGAAATGGCTGAAGTAGAACTCGCTGGAGAAGTTCAACCGCTCGGCAACCTGTTTGATCGAGAGCCTCCGGTCCCCGAGAAGCTGCCATACGTGGTCCAGTCGTGTCCGCTGGAGAAACGCATGCAGCGTCTGCCGCTGCGTCGCACGGAACTGCTCCCGCAACCGCGAGTAACTCACACCCGCCAGCGCCGCGAGTTCGCGCGCCTTCAACTCCGCCTCGATCGCGGCAGGAGAAAGTGAGGAGGCAAAGTGAAGCGCGATGAGAAAACAGAGCAGACGAGGTGAAGCCATGCCGCTGATGGCGCGGCGCGGCGGGACTTGGTTACAGCCTTTTGATGCGACGCGGTTGTCTTCTGCGGATTCTTGCGGCGTTCGACTTGCTCACGCTCGGGCTGGAAGGGTGGAGGCGATGAAGGCCCGCCTGTTTGCCCGGCTTCGCGGGCATTTCCAGCGGCGCGACCGGCTGCGGCTGGTCATCGGCTATCGGCGGAAGTATCTGGAATCGCTCGTGCGGCAGGGCGAAGAAGAATCCTGGAGGATTGCGCAGGAATACCGGCAGGCGAACGCGCATTGTGATCGAGAAAATACGGAGACGGCGGCGGCACGGGCGGAGAAGCAGGAAGTTTCTGCCGAGGAAGCCGCTTCACCTCGACCGCTTCGCGTACGAGCCCGAGAAGCAGGAGACTCATCACAAGCTGACCGCGGCGAGTGGCGAGGGGGCCGAAAATCCGGAATTCGCCGGACTTGTGGTTACTTCTGTTGTTCCCTTTCGCCTCTCGCGTCGCAAACCCCTGATAATCAGGGGAGCGGATGGGGGGGGATTCGAACCCCCGTTACCTTTCGGTAAACACGCTTTCCAGGCGTGCGCGATCGACCGCTCTGCCACCCATCCTATTATGCTGCAAGTCCCGCCGGAACGGGAGCGGCACTACAATGGCAATTCCCCGATGGCGCAAGCGCGATATGCGGATGCCATATTTCGTGAGTTCACGGGGTGGGAAGGGGAGCGGAATCGCCGGGGTCTGGAAACGCGGTTACGGATACTTTTGGAACTCTGCGATTGATCTCCGAGGCCATGAAAAAGGCCGCTCATGTTTGCACAAACACACGCTAACAATCCTCGCGCTGCTGTGATTGAGTGAACGCGAGCCGCATGACGCGGCTCTTTTTTTCAATGACCTCCGAACTCGAAGACCTCCAGGAACAAATCGCCGCGATGCACCCGTTCATCGATGGCATCGAAGCGGAAATTTCCCGCGCCATCGTGGGCCAGCGCTACCTCGTGGAGCGTCTGCTCATCGGGCTGCTTGCGAACGGACACGTGCTGCTCGAAGGCGTCCCTGGCCTGGCGAAAACGGCGACGATCAGCGCGCTGGCGCAGTGCATTCACACCAAGTTTGCGCGCATCCAATTCACCCCCGATCTGCTGCCGAGCGATCTTGTCGGCAACTTGATTTACAATCCGCGCGAAGGCACTTACTCGACAAAGAAGGGGCCGATATTCGCGAACCTGATCCTTGCAGATGAAATCAATCGCGCGCCCGCAAAAGTGCAGAGCGCGCTGCTCGAAGCGATGCAGGAGCGGCAGGTGACGATCGGCGACGAAACCTTTCCGCTGCCGGTGCCGTTCCTCGTGCTCGCGACACAAAATCCGATCGATCAGGAAGGCACGTATTCACTGCCCGAGGCGCAGGTCGATCGGTTCATGCTGAAGGTCGTGGTCGGTTATCCGAGCGAGGACGAGGAGAAGCTGATCATGCAACTCATGGCACGCACGGCGACGCGCGAGCCTTTGCGGGCGGTGATTCAGCCGGAGACGATTTTGGAAATGCGCGCGCTGGTCGATCAAGTCCACGTCGATGAGCAGATCGAGGATTACATCGTGCGCCTCGTTTTCGCGACGCGCGAGCCGGCGCGTTTTGTGCCGAAAATGGCGGGCATGATTCGCTTCGGCGCGTCGCCGCGCGGGTCGATCAATCTCGCGCTCGCGGCAAAGGCGCACGCCTTTCTGCAAGGGCGCGCCCACGTCACGCCGCAGGATGTGAAAAGCATCGCGCTCGACGTGCTGCGCCATCGCGTCATCACGACGTTCGAGGCGGAGGCGGATGAGGTGACGACGGAAAAAATCGTCGCGCACATTTTGGATAAGGTGCCGGTGCCGTAGGCTGCAAAGCGCCGCATGATTCCGAAGGAGTGGCTGAAGAAGATTCGCCAGATCGAGCTGCGCACGGTGCGGCTCGTGGAGAATTTGATGGCCGGCCAATACCACTCGGTTTTCAAGGGGCGCGGGATGGATTTCGACGAGGTGCGCGAGTATCAGCCAGGGGATGAGGTGCGGCGGATCGACTGGAATGTGACGGCGCGGACGGGCATCACGCACATCAAGAAATACATCGAGGAGCGCGAGATGACGGTGATGATTTTGGTGGATGCGAGCGCTTCTTCGGCGACCGGTTCGGTGCGCCAGAGCAAACGTGAAATGGCCGCGGAATTGGCCGCGGTGCTGGCTTTTAGCGCGATCCGCAACAATGACAAAGTCGGCGCGCTGCTCTTCACCGATGGCGCGGAGAAATACATCCGACCGGGAAAAGGGCGGATGCATGTGCTGCGGCTGATCAGCGATGTGCTGTCGTACGAACCGGCGCGGCGCGGCACGAATATCGAGCGGGCGCTTCAGCACATTCATCGCGCGCATTCGCGGCGGGCGGTGATTTTTGTGCTCTCGGATTTCATGGATGATGGCTATGAGCGCGCGCTGAAAATCACGAGTCGGAAACATGATGTGATCGCGGTGCCGATCGTGGATGGGAGCGAACTCGCGCTGCCGGATCTTGGATGGATTGCGTTCGAGGATTCGGAATCGGGCGAGGTGCTGGAGGTGAACACTTCGGACCCGAAGGCCCAGGAATCCTTCGCGACGGTCGCCACGCATCGCGTCGCGCGGCTTCGGCAGACATTTCGCAAGACCGGGCTGGATACGATCGAGGTGCAAACCGACCTGCCGTATCTCAAGGCGCTGATGCAGTTTTTCGACAACCGCAACCGGAGGCTGCATCCGTGATGGGCCTTTTTCCGTGACGCATGAATCCGCCGACTGAACTCATCGACGATCTGCGACTGCTCGAAGCGCCGGAGCCATTCCATCTGCCGTACTGGCCCGTCTTCGTGAGCCTCGTCGCGATCGTGCTCATCGGGTGGATCATCCGAGCGCGGCGCGCGAACAACGCTGCGCAGTCCGGCGCGGACGCGCTGCGGGAGGCGCACGCGAATGCGCTCGCGGAACTGGAGCGGCTCTTCGCGCTGATCGACTCCGAGCAGTCGCGGCCATACGCGATCGAGAGTTCCGCGATCATCCGGCGGTATATCGAAGTGCGTTTCGATCTCGCCGCACCCAAACGTTCGACCGAGGAGTTTCTCACCGAGGCGCAGCACTCGCCAAAGCTCGCGCCCGAATACCAAACGCTGCTCGCCGACTTTCTCCAGTGCTGCGACTTGCTGAAATTCGCGCGCACTTTTGCCGACCGGAATGAACTCGTGCGACTGCACGATTCCGCGATCCATTTCGTGAAAGAAGCCGCGCCAGAACGAGGATGAACGACTGGATTTACCAGCTCGACACCTTCCGCTTTGCCTCGCCGTGGTGGCTGCTCGCACTCCTGCTCATCCCGCTCGCGATGTGGCTGGTCGGTCGCGTCGGGAATGTTTCGGCGGTGCAATATTCTTCCGGCGCGCTGCTCCACGCGGCGGCGCGGAAGTCGCGGTTTTCGCCCGGTCGTTATCGTCCGCTGCTGCGCCATCTCGCGCTGAGTTCTCTCATCATCGCGCTCGCGCGTCCGCAGGTGGACAAAGGACTCATGGATCGCGAAGCGCTCGGGATCAACATCATGTTCGTCCTCGATTTTTCGAGCACGATGAAGACGAAAGACTTCCTGCTGGAAGGCAAACGCGTGAGCCGTGTCGATGCGATGAAGCGGATGGTGAGCGAGTTCATCAAGGCGCGTGAATCGGACCGCATCGGCGCGGTGTATTTCGACATCGGCGCGCATCTCATCTCGCCGCTCACGCTCGATCACGAGTGGCTGCTCGCGCAGGTCGCGGACGCGGAGGCGAATCGCGGCACGGCTCCGGGCTCGGGAATGCTGATCGCGGCGGAGGCGCTGCTGCCGGCGAAGGATCAGACGAAAGTCATCATCACCGTGACGGATGCGGATCAGGTGAATGAAGGCGCGGAGCCGTTGGAAGTTGCGAAGGTGCTCGCGCCGCTCGGGATCAAAAATCACATCATCCAGATCGTGGACTACACGCAGATGCAGCAATCCACGGCGAGCGGGCAGATGCTGGCGGAAGTCGCGCGGACGACGGGCGGACAGTTTTTCAAAGTGTCCGACTACGCTGCGCTGAAGACGGTTTACCGGCAGATCGACACGCTGGAAAAGTCGGCCTTCAAGGAGAACAAACAGCGGAGCTGGCGCGAGATGATGGCGTGGTTCGCGTTCCCCGGCGGAGCGCTGCTGCTGCTGGAGCTGGTGTTCGGGCAAACTGTGTGGAGGCGGCTGCCGTGAAGTTTGCATTTCCTCTCATCGCGTGGGCGATCCTCCTCGTCGCGCCGCTTAGTGTCGCGCTGTATTGGTGGGCGTCGAAACGTTCGCGCAAGCGGCTTGCGGGCGTGATTGCGCCCCGGCTGGTGGATCAGCTTTTGCGCTCGGTGGATTTTCGGAAGCGCAAATTGAAGGCCGCGGTTTTCACGCTCGGCGTCTGCGCCTTACTATTCGCGATTGCACGACCGCAGTTCGGATTTGAGCCAGCGGAGGTGGAGCGTTCGTCGGTCGATTTCATCATCGCGCTCGATCTTTCCCGCTCAATGAACGCGGAGGACATGGACGGAAAAACGCGGCTCGCGGCGGCGAAGGAAGCGATCGTGGAATTGCTCGATCGGCTCGGCGCGGATCGCGTCGGGCTGGTCGGGTTTGCGGGTGAGGCGTTTCTCGCGGCGCCGGTCACGCAGGATCACGCGGCGGTGCGGCGGAATCTGGAGGCGCTGGATACGAATGCCGTCGCGAAGCCGGGCAGCGACATGGCGAAGGCGATCGCGCTGGCGCAGAAAACTTTTGAGAACGGGAAGTATGAGAGCAAGGCGCTGATCGTGATCACGGACGGCGAGGAATTGCAGGGCGATGCTGTCGTCGCGGCGCGTGAAGCTGCCATGAAAGGAATGAACGTGTATGCGATCGGCGTTGGCACGGCGTCGGGCGCGCGCGTGCCGGTGAAAACGGGAAGCGCGCTCAATTTCGCGCGGAATGAATTTGGCAACGAAGTCGTGTCACGGCTGAACGAGCGTGTGCTGAGGCAGGTCGCGGCGAGCGGGCGCGGGATTTACGAAGCGCTCGGGAAAGACGGCGAAGGGCTGAAGACGATTCGCAAGAAGGGGCTCGATCCGCTGAAGAAGAGCAAGATGACGCGCGCCTCGAAAGATCCGCGCGAGCTTTTCCAATGGCCGCTCGCCCTCGCGGTCGTGCTGCTTTTGAGCGAGATGCTCGTGAACGAGCGCCGCAGAGCGCGCAAGGCGGATGCTTACTGAAAGCTGATCTTCACCGGATTCGTCGTCTCGACTTTCATTCCGGGGATTGTTTTCAGGAATGCTTTCGCTTCCGCCGAGTTCGGATCCTTGATCTTCGTCATCGCCTTCATCTTGGTGGGATCGGCGAGGATTTTGTTGAAGTCCACGTCGAGCATCGTGACGCGCGAACCTTCGACGTTCGCCGCATTCGTCTTCGCGATTTTGCCGACGACTTCCACCGACAGCGTCATGCGCATGTCTTTGAACATCTGCTGCATCATCGGCAGCATCGCTTCGTTCATCGCGTCCTGCGTGGCGTCCGCCGCGGCTTCCTCCTTGGACTTGGCGTCCACGGCTTTCATTGCCGGAGTGGTCACGGTGAGTTCGCTGGTCTTGCCTTTGGTGAGAGCGAATGTCACCGGCTCGCTTTCGCCCTTGGCGTTTAGCTTCATCGCGCCGCCGCCGCCAATATCCGGCGGATTCGTGCTCAACTTGAGCTTGTTGACGTCCGTGAATGCGTAGATCGCCGTGTAGCCCTCGCGATCCTTGTCGGTGATCTTTTTCGCGGAGACGAAGGTGACGCCCTCGCCCATTTTCTTCGCCTCCTCTTTCAGCTTCGCCTCGTCGAGCAATTCAAATCCTTTCGCCTTGTCCCCCGCGCCGCCGGCCGCATCCCCAAAGCCGGACGCCATCGCCTTCATCTGCGTGATCATCGCCGAGCCCATCGTGATGGTCTCGGTGATCGTGCCCGAGCCGTCCAGCTTCACCTGCACGTTTTTGTCGATTTGAAAACAGCCCGAGAAAGACAGGGCGGTGATGAGCGCGAGGGCAAGGGGACGAAGTTTCATGGCCGGGAAGGTGGCCAAGACTTTGGCGCGCGTGAAGGACAAAGATTCCGAACGCTGCCGCCAGGTTATTCGTTGTAGGCGCTTTCGCCGTGCTCGCTCACATCGAGGCCGCTGTGCTCGGCTTCGGCATCAACGCGCAGGCCGATGGTGGCATTGATGAGTTTCAACAGAATGAACGTGACGAGCATCGAGAAGATCGCGGTGAAGGCGACGGCGATGGCCTGATTCAGGAACTGCGCGGAGCCGCCGGCCAGCGAGATCACCTCGCCGCCTTTTTTGAACGTGCTCGCGATCGCCGGATTCACTTCGGCGTTTGCGAGGAAGCCGAGTAGCAGCATCCCGATGACGCTGCCCGCGCAGTGGACGCCGAAGACATCCAGCGAGTCGTCGTAACCGCACGCGGCCTTTAGTTTGGTAACACAAAGGTAGCAGCCGACCCCGCCGCAGAGACCGATGATCAACGCGCCGCCCACGCTCACGAAGCCCGATGCGGGCGTGATCGTCGCCAGGCCCGCGACCATCCCCGATGCCGCGCCGAGGACGCTGGGTTTGCCGCGACCGAGCCATTCCATGCTCGCCCAAGCGAGACCGCCCGCCGCGCCCGCGAAATGCGTCGCCGCGAATGCGCTCGTCGCAAGCGTGCCGGCATTCAGCGCAGAGCCAGCATTGAAGCCGAACCAGCCAACCCACAGCAGGCCAGCGCCGATCAGCGAGAGCACGACACTGTGCGGGAGCATGGGCTCGCGGGGAAAACCCTTGCGCGGCCCGAGCACGAGCGCGCACACCAGCGCCGCCGCCCCGGAGCTGATGTGGACGACGGTGCCGCCGGCAAAATCGAGCACGGGAATGCTGCCGCCGAGCGCCCAATTGAACCACCCGCCTTTCCCCCAAACCATGTGGGCGAGCGGGAAATAAACGATCGTGACCCAGCCGAGGACGAGCGCGAGGAAGGCGCTGAATTTCATCCGCTCCGCGAATGCGCCGGTGATGAGCGCGGGCGTGATGATCGCGAACATCATCTGGTAAAGCATGAAAGTCTGGTGCGGGATCGTCGCGGCGTAGTCGGCATTCGGCGCGCCGCCGACGCCTTTGAGCAGCGCGTATTGCGTGAACGATCCGAAGAACGCATTGCCCTCGCCGAAGCTGACGCTGTAGCCGTAGAAGAACCACAGGATCGAGACGAACGACATCAGGAACATCGACTGCATCATGGTCGCGAGGACGTTCTTGCTGCGGACGAGGCCGCCGTAAAAAAGCGCGAGTCCGGGGCCGGTCATCATCAGGACGAGCGCGGTGCTCGCGAGCATCCAGGCGTTGTCGCCAGTGTCGATTTTCGGGGCGGCAGCCGCCGCTTCTTGCGCGAAAGCGGCGGGCGCGGAGGCGAGCAGACAGCAGGGGAAAAGCGCAGGAATGCCCCAGTTGCGGGGAGGATGGAATTTCATAAGCGGAAGGGAGTGGCGCTTCGGCCGGGGGCGGCGAAGCGGCCAAAGGCAAACGGACTGCGCCGCGGATGGAAAGCGGAATCGCCACTTTCAATCGCACTCCTGGGCAAGCGGAAATGATGCGGGCGAGGTTGCTGCGGATGGGGCTTGCCGACGTATCGGCTGTCACGGATAAGCTGCGCGGTTTCCAATCATGAGTTCGTTTCAGCAGACCCTCGCAAAAAGCGCCAGCATCAGCGGTTCCTCGCTTCACACGGGGGAACAGGTGACGCTGACGGTGCGGCCTGCGCCGCCGGGTCACGGCCGGAAATTCAAGCGCAACGACCTGACGGACGGGCCGACGATCGACGCGGACATCGCGCATGTGAAGACGGTGGAGCGGGCGACGACGATCGTGGATGGCGCGGTGAAAGTGCATACGGCCGAGCATGTGCTGTCGGCGCTCGCGGGCATGGGTGTGGATAATGCGCTGATCGAGATGGATGCGAGCGAGCCGCCGATCGGCGATGGAAGCGCGCAGCCGTATGTGGAATTGATCAAGAAGGCGGGCGTGGTGGAGCAGGGAATTCCGCGGCGGGTTTATGCGGTGACGGAGCCGATTCATCTGGAAACGAAAAGCGGCTCGCTGATGACAGTCGTGCCGGATTCGGGCTTTCGCATTTCGTGTGTGCAAGTCGGGCCGGGCGGGAGTTTCACGCAATATCTCTCGGTCGAAATCACGCCGGAAAACTACGAGAAGCTGATCGCTCCGGCGCGGACGTTCGTTTTTTATGAGGACGTGAAACCGCTGATGGACAAGGGGCTGATCCGCGGCGGGAGTTTGGAGAATGCGGTGGTCGTGCGCGGCGATTCCGTGCTCAGCAAGGAGCCGCTGCGCTTCAAGGATGAATTCGTGCGGCACAAGATTCTGGACATCGTCGGCGATCTCGCGCTGTTCGATCGCGCGATCCGCGGGCATGTGATCGCGGTGAAGCCGGGGCACGGGCCGAACACGGAACTGGCGACCGCGATTTCCAAACAATGCGCGAAGGTGATGGCGCTGGTGCCGCCGAGCATGACGCCAAAAGGCGGCGAGGTGATGGATGTGAACGATGTGATGAAGCTGCTCCCGCACCGGTTCCCCTTTCTGATGGTGGATCGCATCGTGGTGATCGACGGCGATACGAAATGCACGGGGATGAAATCGGTGACGATGAACGAGCATTATTTCCAAGGCCACTTTCCGGGGCATCCGGTGATGCCGGGCGTGCTGCAACTGGAGGCGATGGCGCAGGTCGGCAGCGTGCTGCTGCTGCGCAAGCCGGGATACGCGGGCAAGATTGGCTATTTCATGAGCGCGGATTCCGTGAAATTTCGCAAGCCTGTGGTGCCGGGCGATACGCTTTTCATTGAGGTGGAGATGACGCAAAACAAGCGCGCGCTGGCGAAGGTGAAAGGGCGCTGCATCGTCAACAATGAGGTCGTCTCCGAGGCGGAAATGCTCTTCGGAGTCGTGGACGCGTGAGCGGGACGACGATCCATCCGACGGCGGTGATCGATCCCGGCGCGCGGATCGGCGAAGGGTGCGGGGTCGGGCCGTATTGCGTGATCGGGCCGGATGTGGAACTCGGCGACGGTTGTCGTTTGCAACATCACGTGAGCCTTTGCGGGCCGTCGCGTTTTGGAAAAGCGAACGTCTTTTTTCCGTTCTCCACGCTCGGGCAGCAGACGCAGGATTTGAAGTACGCGAGCGAACCGACGCATCTCGTCGTCGGCGATGGGAACACGTTTCGTGAATTCGTGACGGTGCATCGCGGCACCGCGCCGGGATCGAGCACGCGCATCGGCAATCGCGGATATTTTCTCGCCTACGTCCACGTCGCGCATGATTGCACGGTCGGAGATGAAGTGATCTTTTCAAACAACGGCACGCTCGCCGGGCACGTGGATGTGGGCGATTTCGCGATCCTCGGCGGACTCACGGCGGTGCATCAGTATTGCCGCATCGGCGCGCATGCGATGACGGGCGGTTGCTCGAAGATCGTGCAGGATGTGCCGCCGTACATGCTGGCGGATGGCAATCCGGCGAAGGTGCGCAGTTACAACAAAGTCGGGATGGAGCGGCGCGGATTCGATGAGCAAACGATGCGCGCGGTGCGCGAGGCATACCGCATCATTTACCGGCTTTCCTATAACCTCCCGCAGGCGATCGAAGCCATCCGCGCGGACCTGCCCGAGCTGCCCGAGATCGAGCAAATCCTGGCGTTCGTTTCGAGCAGTCCACGCGGGATCATCCGGTAACAGCGATGCCCGCGCGAATGACCGTGCTGCCGGATGAACGACTGGTCGCGCTGCGGCCCGCGCTGCTGGGGGCGCTGAATGATGCGGCGCTCGAAGTGAGCGGAGCGGCGTTCGGTTCGTTCCTCGACGAGTCGATGCGGAGTCTGTTGACGGAGGGATTTCAACGGCTCGGCGCGCACGAAGGAACGGTGTGGCTGCTCGATGAATCGAAGACCGCGCTGGTTCCGCAGTTCAATTCCGGGCCGCACGCGGAGCGCCTCGTGGGCCAGTTCCGCCAGCGTCTCGGCGCGGGAATGATCAGCATGGTCGCGGCGACGGAGCAGCCGATCTGCGAGAACGAAGTGTGCCGAAACGAACGGCAGGATCGCACGCTCGATCATGAATTGGGTTTGAAAACGTGGGCGATGCTCGCGGTGCCTTTTTCGTATTTCAGCGAATTGCGCGGGGTCATTTCCTGCGTGCAGCTTTTGCCCGCCGATGCCGCGGTTCCGCCGCCAGCGGGTTTTTCCGCGGCGCATCTCCATGAGTTGCAGCACATCGCCGGTCTGCTTTCGCGGCTCATAGAATACCGCCTGCTTGCCCAGAGTCTTGGCCTGGACGCTTTCGGATGACGCGCTGGATTTCCCCCCAGGAAGCGGAACATGCGATCGGGAATGGACGGGGCAATGGAGTGCGGATTGCCATTCTCGATTCCGGCGTGGAGGCGGATCACCCGGCGCTCGGCGGGCTGGTGCTCGCGGATGATGTCGCGATCGTGGAGGAGCGTCTGCGGCTGAAAGAAGCGCCGGGCGGTGTCGATCGATTCGGCCACGGGACTGCGATTGCGAGCATCCTGCGGCGGGTCGCGCCGGAGGCGGAGCTGGGAAGTTTCCGGGTCTTTGGCGAATCGCTCGCGACGCGCACGGCGACGATCGCGGAAGGCGCGCGGCTCGCGATGGAGCGCGGCTACCACATTCTGAATTGCAGCTTTGGCTGCGCGATTGCCGAGCATGTGCTGCATCACAAACGCTGGGTGGATGAGGCGTATCTCCGCGGCGTTCACATCGTCGCCGCGTGCAACAATCACGACTTCGCGCGCCCGGAATGGCCCGGATTTTTTTCCTCCGTGATCACCGTGAACATGGCGCGGACCGGCGACGACGGAGACCTTTTCCACAAGCCAGGCACGCTCGTGGAATTTGCAGCGCGCGGGATCGACGTGGAGGTGGCGTGGTGCGGCGGGCTGACGAAAAAGGTGACGGGCAGCAGCTTCGCCGCGCCGCGTGTCGCCGGGATGCTGGCGTGCCTGCTCTCGGAAAAACCCGGGCTCACGCCATTGCAGGCGAAGACTCTTTTCCAGCGTATCGCGCGTCCGTGGCTGCCGGAATACGCGGCGGCAAACGTGCGGTAGCTGCGCTATGCTCCACGCATGATCGTTCTCCGAAAATCCGCCGCACGCGGCCACGCCGAACACGGCTGGCTCCGCTCGCATCACACCTTCAGCTTCGCCGATTACCACGATCCGGAGTGGATGGGATTCCGCAGCCTGCGCGTCATCAACGACGACGTCGTGGCGCCGCGCATGGGCTTTGGCAAACATCCGCACCGCGACATGGAGATCATCACTTACATCCTCAGCGGATCGCTGGCGCACGAGGATTCGATGGGAAATGGGCGCACGATTTCGACCGGCGAATTCCAATACATGGCGGCGGGAACCGGTGTGCAGCACAGCGAGCAAAATCCTTCCGGCACCGAGGCCGTGCATCTTCTGCAAATCTGGATCGTGCCTGATGAAAAAGGCGTGAAGCCGCGCTACGCGGAGAAATCCATGAAGGACGCGGCGACCGGCGCGCTGCATTTGATCGCAAGTAAAGCGGGCCGCGACGAGGTGATCGCGATTCATCAGGACGCCAGTCTTTTCCTCGGAAAGCTGGAAGCCGAACAGAGCGTGACGCACCCGCTCGCGCCGGGTCGCCATGCGTGGCTGCACGTCGCCGAGGGAGACGTGACGCTGAACGGCGAGTCGCTACGCGGCGGCGATGCGGCGGCGATCAGCGGCGAATCGGCGCTCGAAATCCGCGGCAAGGGGGCAGCGCAAGTGCTGCTGTTCGATCTCGCCTGACCGTGAAGCTGGCGCAAAACCAAGTCTATCGGAAGGGCGGCGACTTCATCCGCATCGTCGAACTCGATCGCCGCGAGGTGCAGTACAAGAGCGTCGCGAATCTGCTCACGCGCGAAGGCAGCCATCATCGCGTCAGCAAGAAGGAATTTTGCCGCCTGCTGAAAGGCGCGACGCTGCTCACTCAGGATGAAGTCCGCGCGATATGGCTCACCAGTCCGTTTGGCGAAGAGTCCCGTCCCGATCCGGGATGAGTGACAGCCACCCGCCTATGACGCGCGGGAGGCTTTGCAAATGTTGCGGGCGTGTTTAGGGTGCGCGTCCAAAAAAATTGAACATGCCTATTCCGAGCATCATCGACCCGAGCCGCCTCGAGCGGATTGAATTCAGCAACGACGAAGTCGCGCGCTACTCGCGCCATCTCATCATGCCGGAGGTCACGCTCGAAGGGCAGAAGCGGCTGAAGGCGTCGAGCGTGCTGTGCATCGGCACGGGCGGGCTCGGGTCGCCGATCGCGCTGTATCTCGCCGCGGCAGGCGTTGGGCGCATCGGGATGGTCGATGGCGATGTCGTCGATTTCTCGAATCTCCAGCGGCAGATTCTTCACGGCACGAAAGACGTGGGCCGCAAGAAACTCAACTCCGCGCGCGACCGCATCCGTGACGTGAACCCGAACGTGCAGGTCGATCTTTACGACACGTATTTCACGTCGGCGAATGCGCGCGAGATCGCCGAACCGTACGATCTCATCATCGACGGCACCGATAACTTCCCGACGCGCTACTGCTCGAACGACGTGTCCGTATTCCTGAAAAAGCCGAACATCTACGGATCGATCTTTCGCTTCGACGGACAATGCACCGTCTTCGCGCCAAACCTCGGCGGACCGTGCTACCGCTGCATGTTTCCCGAGCCGCCGCCGCCGGGAATGGTGCCGAGTTGCGCGGAAGGCGGAGTGCTCGGCGTGCTGCCGGGGATCATCGGCGTGATGCAGGCGATCGAGGCGGTGAAGCTGATCATCGGCATCGGCGAGCCGCTGATCGGGCGCATGATCGCGTTCGATGCGCTGAAGATGAAGTTCCGCGAATTCCGGCTGCGCAAGGATCCGAAGTGCCCGGTGTGTTCGGAGAATCCGACGATCACCGAGCTGATCGACTACGAACAATTCTGCGGCATCCCCGAGGCGAAAAAAGCCGAGGAGGCCGAGGCGCATGTGCCGCATATCAGCGTGCAGGATTTGAAGGCGAAGCTGGATCGCGGCGACAAATTCGTGCTGCTCGATGTGCGCGAGCCGTTCGAGTGGGACATCTGCCGCATCCCCGGCGCGCGCTTGATTCCGCTCGGGCAGTTGCCGGCGCGTTTGAGCGAGCTGGATAGCGCGGATGAAATCGTGCTCCAGTGCAAAAGCGGGATGCGCTCGGCCAAGGCGCTGCATCTTTTACAGGAAGCGGGCTTTGGGAAGCTGGCGAATGTCGAGGGCGGCATCCTGGCGTGGGCGGAGCATGTGGATCCGAGTGTGCCGAGGTATTAAGTCGCGCCGCTCACATGCTGTCCGCGGATTTGATTTCGCTGCTTCGTTGTCCGGAAACTTTGCAGCCGTTGCGTGCGGCGACGGCGGAGGAACTCGCGCGCGCACAACTCGCGGAGGGACTGGTTCGCGCGGATGGGATGGTCGTCTATCCGGTTCGCGAGGGGATTCCGATGCTGCTCGTGGATGAAGCGGTGCGGTTGAATGGGTAGTTCCGACTTTAGTCGGCTCAGCGCGGGATGACGGTTCTCGCGACAAAAGTCGTGACTACGCCGCCGCGCACGTGACCTGGCTCTACTCGGAGGATTGCCCGCTCACGACCCGCGCAGTGTTTGATCTATCCGACGGTCGCGCGACTTACTGATACCACTTGCCTACTCAGAAAGGATCAAGGCTCCAATAAGACGTGGATCGAGGGTTTGTTGCCGCGGTCTCGCGCGGCGCTTTCACTAACACCTCGCAGATCGGGCTCTGGAAAAAGATGCCACGGCCTCACCGCGCCATCTGTATCAGGTGGGCGGTTGCGTTTGTTCATGCAGAGTTTACAAGAGCAGACAAGTTCCCCCGCAGATGAAATACTTTCGGACGCTTTTCAGATTCGTCTTTCTTTTCGCACTCGCAGCTCCGCTGCATGCGGATTTGGTCATTTCAGAATTCGTGGCGTCGAATGATTCGGCGCTCTTCGAAGGATTGGGCGAGGCGGAGGATTGGGTCGAGATTCACAACCCCACGGCAGCGGCGGTGAATCTTGAGGGTTGGAAATTGCGCGACTCGACGACGACTTGGACCTTCCCCGCGACGACGCTCCCGTTGGGCGGGGTTTATGGTGGTGATTGCTTCGGGGAGACTACAGCAGCCTTACACGGACCCGGCGGGCTATCTGCACACGAGCTTCAAGCTGGATGCAGCCGGGGAGGCGCTGGCGCTGCTGCGTCCCGACAACTCGGTCGCACATGAGTTCCCCCCGCCCTTGCCAGTGCAAAAGACAGATGTCGGTTACGGACTCACGCAGACGGTGACGTCGCTGACGAACTTCGATACGGCGGCAAAAGTGTTTGTGCCGTCGGGGGCGGTGGATCCGCTTTGGCGCAGCTCGGTGGCGTTTTCCACCAGCGGCTGGACGAATGGAAAAGCGGCGGCGGGATTTGGTTCGCTGGCGTTCCCCGGAGCGAGCGGGACGGTCGCGTATCGCGTGCCCACGGGGACTGTGGGGAATCAGAGTTACGGCGGGACGCTGGGGCTGGCTTTTGTGGTGAATGAGAGCGTGCTCGTGTCGGAATTGGGTTGTTTCGACAGCGGCGGAAATGGGCTCGGCAGCAACATCACGGTGCAGCTTTACGCTCGGAATACGAACGGCACGCCAACGAACTTCGCCGACGACACAGCGGGTGCGGTGCTCACTTCCGCGACGTTTACCACGGCAGCGCCGGGCACGCTCTTGGAGGGGAATCGGTATAAGCGGCTCGCTGTGCCCCTCACGCTTGCGCCAGGCTCTTACACGATCGTGGCTTACGGCTACAGCGCTTCGGAGATGAACGGAAATTTCACCACGGCATGGGAAACGGACAGCGGCGGCGGAAAGCTCTCATTTGTTGGCAGCGGACGTTACGGCAGCGCGGGCGTGTTCCCAGCGAGCATTGATGCCGGGCCGGTGAATCGTTACGCAGCGGGCACGTTCAAATTCTCCGGACCGAATGATCCGGTTGTCCGCACAAATCTGCAAACTTCGATGCAGAGCGTGAATGCGTCGGCGCTGATGCGCGTGACTTTTGCCGTCGCGAACCCAGCCGCTTACGACACGCTTTTACTCGATTTGCCTTACAACGACGGTTGCACGGTCTGGCTCAACGGCACCGAAGTCGTCAAGCGAAATTCGCCCTCGACGCTGCTGCACGATTCCACCGCCACTGCGACCGCGACGCAGCGCAAGGCGGTGCCGCTTTCCACTTCACTGCTCGTGAGCGGGACGAATCTGCTCGCCATTCACGGGCTGAACTCGTCTGCCAGTTCGCCGGATTTTTTCATGGGTGCGCAGCTCCGCGCGGTGGACACCAATGCCGCGACGGTCCGCTATTTTCCGGTGCCGACGCCTGGCGGGCCAAACGGAACATCCACGGTGGTTGGCTACGTCGCCGACACGGCGTTCAGCCATGACCGCGGGTTTTACGATGTCGCGTTTTCACTGATCATCACGAGCGCGACGCCCGGCGCGACGATTCGCTACACGCTCAATGGCTCTGCTCCGAACGAGACGACGGGCACAATTTACACGGCACCGATTTCCATCACGACGACGAGAGTCGTCCGTGCGATCGCGTATCTCGGCACCTTGCAATCGACGAACGTGGATACGCAGACTTACCTCTTTGCAAACGACGTCGCCGTGCAGCCGGGCACCGCGCCGCCGGGCTATCCGAGCGGGACGTGGACGGACTATAGCAACAACGTCAGCGTGGCAGCGGACTACGGGATGGTGAGCACGGCGAGCGCGAACTACGCAGCCGCAGCGGGCAATGCGACTTTTTCCACGGCCCAGGCGCGGGCGGCGCTTGCAGACTCCCTCAAGGCACTGCCCGTCATTTCCATCGTGCTACCGACCGCGGACCTCTTCGACGCTACGAACGGCATCTACCTTCACCCCGGCGGACGCGGCGATGCTTGGGAAAGGGCGTGCTCGGTCGAGATGATCACTGCTGCTGGCACCGATCAGTTTCAGATCAATGGCGGCATCCACATCATGGGTTTCACATCGCGAAATCTGAACGTCACGCCGAAGCTGAATATGATGCTGGTCTTTGGTTCGCAATACGGCCCGAACTGGCTTCGGAAGGACTTCTTCGGCTCGGATGGATCGACGCGGTTTAAGCGCATCGCACTGCGCAGCAATACCCGCGACTCATGGCTCGCGCCGCTCTATGGCGAGGCCACGTATCTCGTCGATGGCTTTGCGAAAGAATCGCAACTCGACAGCGGGCATCCCGCCACGCGGGGGTGTGATTAAAAGTGGAATGAGAAGTTAAGCGGCGAGGTCGGCTTCCCAAAAATCATCCCAGAGGAAGTTTGAGCGCAGGACGCGGAGTTGCGCGAGAGCGTCGGCGCTTTCGGGATTCCATGCGCTGCCGGTTTGTTT
>JANNWY010000320.1:0-13971 GCA_031409335.1 Chthoniobacteraceae bacterium
AAGCGGAGCCCCCTCGGCAGAACCACCCACAAAGCAGCTCCCGTATTGACCTCAATCCCCGAATCATCCACCACTCTCACACGCCACCCCGCCATAGCTTAATTGCTAGCCACTCTGGCCGGATTCCGGGGTCCACCTCAACCCTCGATTGATCTCGATAGCCTCTTTGCTTTCTATTCAGAAGTTCATCCACTTGGACAAATGACGCTGCATCATTACGTCACTCGCAGATTCTTGGCCTGCATCGCTGCAGCACTCGTTTCCATTTGTACGTCAACAGCTCAACTTACCTGGGTTCAGCGGTTATCCGGTACATCGACTTCAATAAATGCAGTTGGCTACAACGGGGCTCATTTTCTCGCCTCAACTCCAAATCTCACGCTGACTTCGCCGGACGGCGTCAGTTGGACCACTCACTCTTGGGGCGGCGCGAGCGTCGCGCTGACATACGCGAACGCGAATTGGATCGGTGTCGGCTCGTCGGGTGGGATATACACGTCGCCAGGCAATAGCACTTGGACATCTCGGCGAAACATTGATTTCCAAGGATTCACAGACGTTGCGTATGGCGATGGCACTTTGGTGGCAGTAGGCTGGTCGGGGAAGATCGAACGGTCCATCGACAATGGCGCGACGTGGCAATTGGCGGCATCGCCGACTAGTCAGCCAATATACGGGATCGCTTTTGGTGGGGGAATTTTCCTGGCAATCACGCAAAACCAAGAAGTTTTGCGTTCATCCGATGGGCTGATTTGGGCGTTGTCCAACATAAATGATGGGAGCGGTGTAGGGCGGGTGGAGTATGGCGGAGGTCGTTTTGTCTCAGTCGGGAACTACACGGTTACGCGGTCGATCGACGGTGGAAATTCATGGAGTTCATCTGATTTCTTTCCAAACTTTTCTGGACCGAAGCGGATCCGCTTTGGAAACGGAATTTTTGTGGTCGTAGGGCGTGGTGGAGAGATTAAACTTTCTCACGATGGAGGTGTCTCGTGGGAGAATAGCTCTTCAGGTGTAACGGTGGATTTGAATGATGTTACGTACGGAGAAGGGAAGTGGGTCGCTGTCGGCGAAAACGGCGTCGTTCTGACAGCCTCGGATAGTGCTGCAATTCAACTCGTTCCAACGGTGGCCGTATCCGCAGCGGTGTGCCTTGAGTGGCAGACACAGGCTGGCGCGATTTACCAAGTCCAGTTCTCGGATGATTTTCAAAGCTGGCAAAATGTTGGCCCTTCATTAACTGGCGACGGAAACACGAAGCGGTATTGCGAATCGCAGAACGGACAGAAGCGTTTCTATCGGGTTCAAATCAAATGAAGAGGGATAAGATTGTCGGTTGTCTGCCAATCCTTCCATTCGACAGAACCGAGTCGGTCGGCGACCCCCATTGAGAGCGTTTCTTCATTTGGCATCATTGATTCCAACCATGCACCAATACATCGAACAACTCGTCGATCTCACCGACCCCGCCGCGAACCGCATCGACAATCTGAGCATCGAAGCCGCGCGCGAACGAATCCTGAATGGCTCGCCGGAGGACGTGCGGGAAATCGACGGTTCGTTCGCGCTGGTGGCGCGCGAGGGAAAGCGCGTGCGGCTCGCGCGGTCGCTGGATCGGCCACTGCGCTACTTTCTCGCAAAGCGGCATGAAGGCCCGGCGCTGATCGTCGCGGATCGCATCGACGCGATCCGCGCGTGGCTCGATGCGAGCGGGTTTGGCGGGCAGTTTCATCCGAGCTACACGCGCATGGTGCCGGCGCACTACGTCGTGGAAATTCATCTGCTCGGCTGTCCCGATCCCGATCCGACTTACACGCGATTTTTCACACCGGAGCGAAATTCGCTGCCGCCCGACTTGGATGAAATCGGACGCCGCTACATCGGCGCGCTGGCGGATGAAATCGCGAAGTGGCTGCGCGCCATCCCGGCGCGCGATCCTGTGGGCGTCTGCTTCTCCGGCGGGATCGACAGCGGCGCGGTGTTTCTCACGACCTATCACGTCATGCAAAAGCTCGGCATGAATCTCGGGCGGCTGAAGGCGTTCACGCTCGATTTCGGCGACGGGCCGGATGTGCGGCAGGCGCGCGAATTTCTCGACGGACTCGGGCTCGGCCTTTTCCACGAGCCGATCTCCGCGTCGCTTGCGGACATCGACGTGGCGGAGACGATCCGCATTTTGGAAGACTACAAACCGCTCGACGTGGAATGCGCGTCGATGGGGCTGACGCTCTGCCGTGGTATCCGCCAGCTCTATCCCGAATGGCGCTGGCTCATCGACGGCGACGGTGGCGACGAAAATTTGAAGGACTATCCGATCGAGGAAAATCCCGAGCTGACGATCCGCAGCGTGGTGAACAATCTGATGCTCTACCACGAAGGCTGGGGCGTCGGGCGCATCAAACATTCGCTCACTTACAGTGGCGGATTGAGCCGCAGTTACGCGCGCACTTACGCGCCCGCGCGGCATTTTGGCTTCGAGGGTTTCAGCCCATTCACGCGGCCAGGCGTGGTCGCGGTCGCGGAGGGGATTCCGTTCGATGCGCTCACGGAGTCGTCGGTGGAAAAACTCTACGCGCTCAAAGGCGCGGTGGTGTCGCGCGGCGTCAAAGCGATCACTGGAATCGACATGCCCGTGTTTGAAAAACGGCGCTTCCAGCACGGCGCGATGACGGTCGAAAAACTGCGCGAGCGGATGCCCGACGAGGAGTTGGCGTATCGGCGAAAGTTCCTCGCGATCTACGCGTGAGCGATTATCCCGATTCGTCCCGCGAGCGCGACGAATGGATCCTCGCGCGCCGGCCAGCGCGCAACGTCGTCGATCCGCAAAAACCGTCCGCGTTTCTCGTGGAAGACGAGCGCGCGGAGTCGGGCGAGATCGTCCGCGTCGCGACGATCTTTCTGACGAATCGCGAATGTCCTTGGCGCTGTCTGATGTGCGATCTCTGGCGAAACACGCTGACGGAATCCGTGCCGCCGGGCGCGATCCCGGCGCAGATTGACTACGCGCTCGGGCGGCTTCGTGGCTTGCCGCTCCCGCGGCGAGTCGACCAGCGGGGCGTTGAGACCCGCCACCTTACCCACGCGCCGCAGGTGCGGCAAGCCACCATCAAACTCTACAACGCGGGCAGCTTCTTCGATCCGCGCGCGATTCCGCCGGAAGATTTTCCCGCCATCGCGGAACGCTTGCGCGGCTTTGAGCGGGTGATTGTGGAATGTCATCCGTCGCTGGTCGGCGAGAGCGCGCTGCGCTTTCGCGATCTGCTTTCGGGAAAACTCGAAGTCGCGATGGGGCTGGAAACCGCGGAGACGACCGTGCTGGAAAAGCTCAACAAAAAGATGACGCTAGCGACCTTCGCCAAAGCCGCGGCATTCCTCCGCGCCCATGCCATCGCGCTCCGCGTATTCGTTCTCGTGAAGCCACCGTTCCTCGATGAATCCAACGCCCTCCACTGGGCGCGGCGTTCGATTGATTTTGCGTTCACATGCGGCGCGAGTGTCGTGTCGCTGATCCCGACGCGCGCGGGAAATGGCGCGATAGAGGCGCTGGGTTTTGTGCCGCCAAAACTCGCATTGCTCGAAGCCGCGCACGATTATGGCGTCGGTTTGCAGAGGGGCCGCGTCTTCGCGGACGATTGGGATTTGGAGAAGTTTTCGGAATGCGCCAAATGCTTTCCAGCGCGCCGCGAACGGCTCCAGCAAATGAATGCGGGGCAGACGCTCCGCGAGCGCATCGCATGTGGCTGCGACGCCCCCGTCGCAGAAAGTCCCCGCGGCACCCTGACAACCTGCGACGGGGGCGTCGCAGCCACGGATGCGCGCTGAGTTCGACATCGCCGTCGTCGGCTCCGGTTTTGCGGGCTCGCTGATCGCGATGATCGCGCGGCAGCTCGGCAAGTCGGTGATCCTGATCGAGCGCGGTGCGCATCCGCGTTTCGCCATTGGCGAATCCTCCACGCCGCTCGCGAATCTACTGCTCGAAGAACTCGCGCAACGCTACGACCTGCCGGGCGTGCGCCCGCTTTGCAAATGGGGCGCTTGGCAGGAGTCGCTGCCGGATGTTGCGTGCGGTTTGAAGCGCGGATTCACGTTTTTTCAGCACACGTTTGGACGCGCGTTTTCCGGCGAATTGCTCGTCGCCGCGAGTCCGCGCGATGCCATCGCGGACACCCATTGGTATCGCCCGGATTTTGACCAGCATCTCCTCGCGCAAGCGCGGGAAACAGGCGTCGAGTATTTGGATCGGACCGCACTTTCCATCGAAGCGCTCGGTGAAAACGGCGCCGTCCTGGCGACGCAAAGCGGCACGAAAATTCGCGCGCAATTTGTGATCGACGCGAGCGGACCACGCGGATTTTTGCACCGCGCGCTACCGCTGTCCGAAAGCGCTTTCGAGAATTTTCCGAAGACGCAGGCGCTCTTCACGCACTTCCGCGGCGTGGAGAAATGGGAGACGCTCCACGGAGCACCGCCGCGCGCGCCGTATCCGCCGGATGATGCGGCGGTGCATCACGTGTTCGCTGGCGGCTGGATTTGGCTGCTGCGTTTCAACAACGGGCTGACCAGCGCAGGCGTGGCAGTGACGGATGAACTCGCGGCGGAACTGGCACTCCACGAAGGCGCGTCAGCCTGGAATCGTTTGCTGGAGCGGCTTCCGTCGGTGCG
The DNA here is from genome assembly GCA_031409335.1 of Chthoniobacteraceae bacterium. Lineage (GTDB taxonomy): Bacteria > Verrucomicrobiota > Verrucomicrobiia > Chthoniobacterales > Chthoniobacteraceae > JANLQB01. The sequence goes on from JANNWY010000320.1 coordinate 4,663, forward strand.
CGCGCAATTCGCGGCTGCGATCCCAGCGACACCATTCATCCATCAGCCGCGCGTCGCGTTTCGCGCCAGCGCGGCGGTCGGGGAAAATTGGGCGATGCTGCCAGCGGCAGCGGGCGTGGTCGATCCGCTGCTCTCGACCGGCTTTCCCCTCACGCTGCTCGGCATCGAAAGACTCGCGCGGATCATCGCCAAAGATTTCCCGACAAACGCTCTCGCCGAATATGAGCGCCAGACTTTCGCCGAACTCGACGCCACCGCCGCCCTGATTGCCACGCTCTACGCAAACATGCACGACTTCGAGACCTTCTCCGCGCTGACGCTGCTCTACTTCGCCGCCGCGAGTTTTTCCGAATCCGCCCGCCGCCTAAACCATCCGGAACTCGCGCGCAGTTTCCTGCTACACGACGACCCGCGTTTCGGCCCCGCGCTGCGCGAATGCTGCCGCGCACCGTCCGCCACGCGCATCCGAGAAGCGATCGAGCCCTTCGACGTCGCGGGCCTCGGAAAGCGCGAGCGCCATCCATACTATCCCGCGCTGGCGGAGGACTTCCTCGAAGCCGCCCACAAACTAAGTGCGACGCGCGATCAGGCGGCGCGGTGCTTGACGCACGCGGGCTTTCATTAGCGCACGCGGTAACTGCCGTCGTTCCCGACGATGACCTGCGGCACCAGCCGCGTCTTTTCAAACGCATCGTACACCGGCTGCAAGTTTTCCCAAAATGCGCGCAGCTCCGGCTTCGTCGCGGCGAAAGTCTGCCACCCAGCGCCATTCATCCGAGCCGGAAAAATGTGGACTGGGAACGCGCTCTGGCCGCGCGTCCGGGTGTCGAGTGCGGCGAGATATATTTCTTCGATCGCGGGATCGCCGAGCGGCAGACAGCCAATCGAGGCCGCGCCGCCGTGAATGTAAATCTCGCCGCCTGGACGCTCGCGATCGGAAAGGATGCGGTCGGATTCGTTTGGGTAATCCAGCCCGAGTGAAAGGTGAAAGCGGCTCTTCGGATTGAAGACATTGATCGTGTAACAACCTTCCGGCACTTGCCGGTCGCCCTCGCGGCGCTTCGGCCCGGGACCGCCGGATGGCGCGGTGACGGTGAACGTGGCGACTTTGCGAAACGGCTCGTCCTTTTCCCGCGCCCACAGCTCGAGCTCCATCTCGTGCTTGAACGCGCGCAGGAAAATCTCGCGCGGCGGATACGCGAGCCCGGCTTCCGCGAAACGCCGCCGGATCGCGGCACCGCCAGTGGTCTGCGCCGCGGCCACGCGATCCTGTTTCAGCTCCCGAAAATAGTCCGCAATCGCCCGCGCTTGCGCCTCATCCCGCTCGCTCGGTTCGAGCGCGAGGATGGTGCGGATTTTCTCCGGCAGCTCGCGCGCCGCCTGCGCGGCCGGACGCGCCATCTCGGCCTCCCACGCGTGCATCTCCGCCATGAAATCCGGCGACTCCGCGGCGCACAGCAAGCAGGGCAGCAGGAGCAGGGTGCGCGTCATCGGCAAAGCCACGGCGCTATTTCCCAACGCTGATGAGATGCGTGAAGGTCCGCAGATACATCCGCCCGCCGCTCACCGCGGGCGTCGCGAATGAACCTTCGCCGAGCGGGATGCGCGCGATCGTTTCAAACTTGTCGCCGGCCCCAATCACCACGAGTTCGCCGCGGCGGGTGATGTTGTAGAGCCGTCCATTCAGCGCGATCGGCGAACCGTAAAACGGCCCCTCGACGCGCTCGCTCCAGAGCTGCTCGTTGGTCGCGGCCCTCACGCACGTCACCAGACCGTTTTCTTTCCAGAGGAAAAGACGATCCCCGAGCGCGAGCGGGCACGGTACGTAGCCGCCGGAGCGGATCACCTCGTAGATTTTCTCCGCGGGTTTTCCGCCGCCGCCGGGCTTCACCGCGTACACAAAACTTTCCGCCTGCCCCTCGCCGCATTGTCCGATCACGAGCCCGCCATCCGTCACCACCGGCGATGCGATGCAGCGTCTCGGCAGCAGGCCGGGGAGTTCCCACGTCACCTTCCCCGTCGCCACATCCACCGCCGTCATCCCGACCGTGCGGCTGATCAGGATCGCCTCGCGCTTGCCGTCCGGGTTTTTGAAAATGCACGGCGTCGAAGCGGACGAACTGGTCCCGGGATGCTCATGCTTCCACAGCTCCTTTCCGGTCTTCGCATTGAGCGCGACCAGGAAGCTGGTCGGCTGATCGTGATCGAAATTCAAAAGCACCGCGCCCTCTTCGACGACGGGCGAAGTGCCCGGCCCGTGCTGCGAGACGAATGGGCCGAGATCGCGCTTCCACACTTCCTTTCCATCGGCCTGATCGAGCGCGACGATCGCCGATCCCTCCGGCGAACCCCACCACACATACACGCGCTCCGCATCCACCGCGGGCGACATGCTGGTGTAGCTGTTGTCCGCGTGCGCGCGAAACTTCGCGGTCTCGTATTCGCGCGTCCACAGCGTCTTCCCGCTTTTCGCGTCGATGCAAACGATCGCGCGTTTCGCCGTGCCCGCGGGGGTTCCCGATACGAACACGCGCTCGCCCCAAATCACCGGCGAGGAATGGCCCGAGCCGGGCAGCTCCACTTTCCAGTTGAAATCAGCCTCGGAAAAATTCGCCGGGATGTTTGCGCCTTTCGCGATCCCCGAGCCATTCGGTCCGCGAAACCGCGTCCATTCCTGCGCCTGCGCGGAAAGTGAAAACGCCGCGGCGGCGGCGAGGAGTTGGAAAAAAGTGGGTGTGTTCATGGGCAGAGGAAGTGCGGCGATTAGCCAGCCAATCCCGAGGTCTGTCAAGGGTCGCTCACATTCCCAATCCTGCTCCTGCTCCTGCTCTTGATCTTGATCTCTCCGTTCGACGAATTGGAGCAGGATCAAGAGCAGGAGCAAGATCAGGAGCAGGAGCAGGAGCCGACACTCTTCAACAGCCAGCTAGACCAATCCGATTCGATCCTGCAACGTCCCGCCGTGTTCCGATTCATCATTCCCGCCACGAAGGGTCTCATCCGCGAACAAACCACGCGCCGGAGCGCGATGTTTGCGGTGATGCTTGGCGCGCTGGTGATGCTGTTTCTCGGCGCGACTTTTCTCGATGGCTGGCTCCGCGAGCATCCCGTGCTTTTCATCCTCTTCTGGCTCACGTGCGGATGGGTCACACTCACGGCGCTGCTGCTCGCCTTCTACGATCTGCTGATGGTCCGCGCCGCCGCCCGGCGCGAACGGCGCCGGCTGCTGACGGAGCATTTCAAGTCTGGAAAGTCCACGGATGAAACCCCGCGCTGAATTCGAGGCCCAGGAGCGCGCATCGCTCGCGCCGTATGCGCAGAAGACCGCCGATTCCGCAGGCCGCAAATATCCCGAGCCGCCGCATCCGCACCGCACCGCCTACGAGCGCGACCGCGCGCGCATCATTCACTCGCGCGCCTTTCGCCGCCTCGAGTACAAGACGCAAGTCTTCCTCAATGGCACCGGCGACCATCTGCGCACGCGCCTCACCCACACGATCGAAGTCGCATCCATCAGCCGCACCATCGCGCGGGCGCTCGGACTGAATGAAGACCTCACCGAAGCGATCGCCCTCGCGCACGATCTCGGTCATCCGCCGTTTGGCCACGGCGGGGAGGAAACGCTCGATGAATTGATGCGCGGCCACGGTGGCTTCGATCACAACGATCAGAGCGTGCGCATCGTCGAACTCGTGGAGCAAAAATATCCGCGCTTTCCCGGCCTGAATCTGTCCTTCGAGGTGATCGAAGGATTAAAAAAACACGCCGCATTTTACGACCCGCCCGAGGCCAGCGCCGACCGCTACGCCTGTCCATCGCTGGAAGCGCAGATCGCCAATCTTGCCGACGAAATCACCTACTACAGCCACGATCTCGACGACGGCCTCGACTTCCACCTGATCACCGCCACGCAGCTCGCCGACCTCGAAGCATGGACGCGCAGCTACGACGAAGTGCGCGGCCACTTCCCGAAACTCCGCGGACGCGAGCTGGACAGCTACGTCATCCGCTCGATCATCGACCGCCAGGTCCAGGACGTGATCAGCACCAGCGGCGAATCCATCCGCAAAGCCCGCGTGCAAAGCGCCGATGAAGTCCGCCGCCAGCCCAAGCCGCTCATCCGCTACAGCACTGCGCTCCTGCGCGCGAACCGCAGCCTGCGCCGCTTCCTATACAAAAATCTCTACTACCACCCGCGAGTCGCCGGCGTGAACCAAAACGCCTGCCGGATGCTGCGCGAAGTCTTTGGCGCCTATCTGAAAAAGCCATCGCTCCTCGGAAAAACCACCGCCAAACGCATCGAAAAAGACGGCCTGCATCGCACCGTCTGCGACTACCTCTCCGGCATGACTGACCGCTACCTCATCGAAGAACACGCCCGCCTTTTCAGCGGAAAGTAGCACGCGCGCGCAGAATTCCCCGGCGCTGAATTTGCACTTTACACGTCTGGGTCGGCAAATAGCTTTCGGCTTTCAAACGGAAACACGAGGAACAAAAGCTATCAACCGAGGCACAAAATCATGAGGCCGATCATCTACCTGATCATCATCGCCGCCGCAGGCTATCTGGGATACAATTACTACATGGAACGATCCGGCGGCGGCGCCGGCGTTTCCGAAGAAAGCACGCCCGGAACGCCCGCAGCCGCGTCGGCGACAACTTCCACGCGCGGTCCGGCAGCAGCGACTTCTGGAAATCCCGCGCCGGTTTTCAAATCGAAAATCATCATCCCGGACGGCCCGCCAGGTGAGAAGCATCTCGCCAAGCCGGGGATTTTCTACGTGCTGGAGCGGGCAAGCACCGAGCACGCGACCGGGGTCGCAGCCGTGGTGCCGGGCGAGGAAGTGCGGCTGGTGACGCGCAAAGGCAACGGCACCGTGAAAGTGAGCAACGGCAAATACGAGTTTGAGTTGAAAGAATCCCAACTGACCAACGATCTCGACGTGGCGCAGGCAGCCGAGCGCAAATTCGCGCTGACGAATCCGCCGCCGCGCGAGCGATAACAGCCGAAATTCATGACCGGGATCGAGGCTTGCATTGCCCTCAATATGGTCCCGAACCTCGGGCCGGTGCGGCTGCGGAAGCTGCTCGAGGTTTTTGAAACGCCCGAGCGGGTGCTGCTCGCGCGCGCCGGGGAATTGAAAGCAGTCGATGGCATCGGCAAGGAAGTCGCGGAGGGCATCGCCACGTGGGAATCGCTCGTCGATCTTCCAGCGGAACTGCGGCGCATCGAGGAATTTGGCGCGCGCGTCATCACGCGCGATGCGGCAGAATATCCGCGCGACCTCCGCGAGATCTACAACCCGCCGATCGTGCTCTACGTGTGGGGAACCCTGACCGAGCGCGACCATCGGGCGGTCGGCGTGGTGGGTTCGCGGAAGACGAGCCACTACGGCCTCGAATGCGCGAAGAAGCTCTCCTACCAGATCGCCTACGCGGGCCTCACCGTGGTCAGCGGGCTCGCGCGCGGGATCGACACTTCGGCGCACCAGGGCGCGCTCGCCGCCGAGGGCCGCACGGTCGCGGTCATCGGCTCCGGCTTGATGGATCTCTACCCGCCGGAAAACCAGGGTCTCGCGGAAAAGATCGCGGAATCCGGCGCGGTCGTCTCGGAATACCCGATGGAATTTCCCCCGGCGCGGGAAAATTTCCCGTACCGGAACCGGATCGTCGCCGGCTGGGGACAGGGGCTGCTCGTCGTCGAGGCTGGGTTGAATAGCGGCGCGCTGATCACAGCGGGGCAGGCGATCGATCACGGCCGGCAAGTCTATGCCGTGCCGGGGCCGATCGACCGGCCGACTTCCGCCGGATCGAACCGGCTCATACAACAAGGCGCGAAGCTGGTGGTGAGCGCGAGCGACATTCTCGATGACCTGAATGTGCTGCTCCCGCCCGAGCCCAAAGCCAGGCCGGCGAGCGCCACGCCGCAAAACAACTCCGGGGAAGAGCAATCCATCATCGACAGCCTCGGCGATGCGGAAACGAGCCTCGATGACATCGTTGCGCGGACCGGGCTGCCGATTCAGACGGTGTCCTCGACTCTGCTCGGCTTGGAAATGAAGCGCCGGGTCCGCAGGCTGCCCGGCCAGCATTTCGCAAAAGTCTGATCGCGCGCCCGCCCGGTCTGGTCGGTTTGCATTTCCACGCTGGCGCGTACAATTCCCGCTATTGAGCGGCTCGGTGGCGTCATTCAGACCACCTCACGACCGTCTCAAAATGCCGTTTGCCAATCCAAATAGTGTCTTCTACTTTCCTCGCCCTCGCATTGGGCCAGCGCGTTAAAGCGTTGCAAATACAACATTTCAAAAGGCTTTAGAGGAACTCAATCATGCCGAAGACGCTCGTAATCGCCGAAAAACCCAGTGTCGCCACCGACTTGGCGAAAGCGCTCGGCGTGAAAAAGGACGGTGACTGGTATGAGAACGACAAGTGGGTGATTTCGTCCGCCGTCGGCCATTTGCTGGAACTCGCGCCCCCCGAGGGCTTCGAGCCAGCGCGGGGGAAATGGAAGATCGAAAACCTGCCGTCGCTGCCGCCGGAATTCGCGCTCGCGCCGATCGATAAGAACGTGGGCCGGCTCAATGTGCTGAAGCGTTTGCTCAAGCGGAAGGAAGTCGATGCGATCATCAACGCGTGCGATGCGGGCCGCGAAGGCGAACTGATTTTCCGCAACATCGTCCGCGCCGTCGGCGTGAAAAAGCCGATCCAGCGCCTCTGGCTGCAATCGATGACGACGGAATCGATCCGCACCGCTTTCCAAAACCTCCGCTCCGACGCCGAGATGCAGCCGCTCTCCGACGCCGCACTTTCGCGCTCCGAGTCGGACTGGCTGGTCGGGATCAATTCCACGCGCGCCCTCACCGCGTTCAACTCGCAAGGCGGCGGTTTCAACAAAACCACCGCAGGCCGCGTGCAGACGCCGACGCTCGCGATCCTCGTCGATCGGGAGGAAAAAATCCGCGCCTTCCAGCCGCGCGCGTATTGGGAAGTGTTCGGCGATTTCGGCGTCGAGGCGGGAAGCTATCGCGGGCGGTGGTTCGATGCGGCTTTCAAAAAGGTCGCCGAAGAGGACCGCGCGGAACGCATTTGGGAACAGGCCAAAGCGGATGCGATCAAGGCGAAATGCGAAGGCAAACCGGGGACGATTTCCGAGGAGAAAAAGCCGACGAGCCAGATCGCGCCGCAGCTTTACGATCTCACCACGCTCCAGCGCGAGGCGAACCAGCGGCACGGTTTTCCCGCGAAGATGACGCTGCAAATCGCGCAGGCACTTTACGAAAAACACAAAGCGCTCACCTACCCGCGAACCGACTCGCGCTACCTGCCCGAGGACCACGTTGCCACCGCAAAGCACGTCATGGGCAGCTTCACGGATCGCTCGCTCGCGATCCACGCCGAGAAGGCGTTGCGCGACGGGATGGTGCATCCGAACAAACGCATCTTTAACAACGCGAAAGTCAGCGATCACTTTGCGATCGTGCCGACGGGCACGGCGCCAAATGGGTTGAGCGAGACCGAGGCGAAAATCTACGACCTCGTCGCGCGGCGCTTCATCGCGGTGTTTTATCCGGCGGCGCAGTTTGAAGTGACGACGCGCATCACGACGGTCGTCGGCGAGAAATTCAAGACGGACGGCAAGATCATCGTCGATCCCGGCTGGCTCGCGGTCTATGGCCGACAGGCTGAAGGTGAGGGCGAAAACGACAAGGCGATTGTCGCCGTCAAGCCGGGTGAACGTGCTTCGGGTGCCGCTAAGTATAACGACGCTGAGAAGGCTTCAATTTACCGCGAAAACATTGAAGCGGGCGAGAAAGCGAAGACCGAGGCAATCGAGGTGAAGGAAAACGTCACCAAACCCGCGCCACGCTACACGGAAGCGACGCTGCTTTCCGCGATGGAAGGCGCGGGCAAACTCATCGACGACGAAGAGCTGCGCGAAGCCATGAGCGAGCGCGGCCTCGGCACTCCAGCCACGCGCGCGCAGGTTATCGAGGGGCTGATTTACGAAGGCTACCTCATCCGACAGGGCCGCGATCTCATCGTCACGGCGAAAGGACTTTCGCTCATCACCCTGCTGCGCAGCCTCAAAGCCGAGTCGCTCACCAAGCCCGAGCTGACCGGCGAATGGGAATCCAAGCTCCGCCAGATGGAGCGTGGCCAGCTCTCGCGCCCCGCCTTCATGGAGCAAATCCGCGGACTCACCACCGACATCGTGAGCAAAGTGCGCGGCGGCATGGGCACGGTGGTCGAGGGAAAATTCCACGATCTCGAAGTGAAGTGTCCCAAGTGCGGCGGGCCGCGTTTCAAGGAAAGCTTCAAGGCATACGAATGCGTGAATCCCGAGTGCAAAATGCTGATCTGGAAAAGCATGTCCGGGCGCGAGCTGGAGCGGGAGGAAGTCATCAAGCTCGTCAGCGAAAAGCGCGTCGGCCCGCTCGAAGGTTTCCGCAGCAAACTCGGGCGCGGCTTCAACGCCGTCGTCATGCTCGACACCGAAGAATGGAAACAGAAGTTCGACTTTCCCGACAAAGACGGCGCGGACGGGAAGCCGCTCGACCTCAGCCAGGCAAAGGAACTCGGCGAATCCGTTAACGGCAAAATCTACGAAACCGACGCCGCATTCCTGTGTGTGAAAGACGGTGCGAAACCCATCCGCATGGGCAAACTCATCTGCCAGCGCACCATCCCGGTTGATCAGGCAATGAAGATTTTCCGCGACGGAAAGACGGACCTGCTCCCCCGTTTCATCAGCAAAAAGGGCAAACCCTTCGCCGCGTATCTCAAGCTCGAGGAAGGCAAGGTGACGTTCGAGTTCGCCCCGCGGGACAAGAAGCTCACGAAGCCAAAGGTCGCGAAGGTGGCGTAGGCGGGAAATGAGTAATGAGGTAAGGAGTAAATGGGTAGGGAATGACTATTGACGGAATGAGATAGTGAAGAGTCCGCCGTCTGCCAGCGGGCGCATGACTCATTAGGCATTCGGTCATTATTTACTCATTCACTCCTTACTCATTACTCATTTCCCAGCGTGCGCCTCGACATCCTCACGATCTTCCCCGAAATCGCCGCCGCCCCGCTCGGCGCGAGCATGATCGGGAAGGCGCAACAGCGCGGCCTCGTCGATCTGCGTATCCATAATTTGCGCGACTGGGCGACGAACAAACACCGCACGACCGACGACACGCCCTACGGCGGCAGCCAGGGCATGGTGATGACGTGCGAACCGTTCTTCGCCGCCGTCGAAGAGCTGCGGGCCGATTGCGGATTGCGGATTGCGGATTGCGGATTGGAAGCAGTGAACGCCGCAAACAA
>JANNWY010000321.1:0-4992 GCA_031409335.1 Chthoniobacteraceae bacterium
ATTTTTTGCGGTCTGTGAATAGGGTAGGTCTGCACTACAGCCACTTTTGGCTGTTTTCCGAGGATGCCTGTGCTGAAAATCAACGACTTGCGCCGCAAAATATTTTCAACTGCCCGCGAATCCGCCAAGTCGGGTTAGCGCAAATTCGACACTCGATTTCGGCGTGGGAGGCGGGAATGACACCTTTCTCTTTGCCGCGCTGCCCACCCGCACGGGAGGAATTCTCACCATCAACAACTGGGTCGGCAATCAAGCCGGCGGTATCGATGGCACAAACGACCGCCTCGTCTTCCTGGGTGACGTTGCCGCTCCCGGCTCGTTCGCAAATGTGTTCAGTCAGGGCGACGTGAGTTTCAATGGCTTTGGTAGCGGCTTCACGGCGATCCCGTTTGGCACTAGCAGTTACGAGATTGTCCCTGTGCCTGAGCCGTCAGCTATTGGTATCGTCGTGGGACTCATCGGGCTCATCGGCTATCGGGAATATACCCGCCGCAGTTCCGCGGCATTCCAGTTCGGAAGAAAACCACGGTGCTAGTCGAGATGCACGATGCCGCGCTCGATAGCTAGAGTGGCGGCGCGGGTGCGGTCCACGGCTCCGAGTTTGTCGAGGATTTTGCGGACGTGTAGTTTGACGAGCGGCTCGCTGAGATGCATGGCGTCGGCGATTTCCTTGTTGGCGCGGCCTTCCACGATGTGCCGCAGGATTTCCACTTCGCGCGGGATGAGCGGCTCGCGTTGCTGGTGTGCCTGAAGTTTGGCGGCGACGGCGGGAGCGTAGGCTTTTTCCCCGGCGTGGACGCGGCGGATGGCGGCGAGCACATCGGCGCGGGTGGCGCTTTTCGTGAGGTAGCCGCTGACGCCAGCTTGCGTAGCGCGGTAGATCTCTTCCTCGCCGTCGTAGGCCGAAAGCATGATGATCCGCGCGTCGGGGAATTCGCCACGGATGGCGAGCACGGCATCGGCACCGCTCTCGCCGGGAAGCCGGTAGTCCATGGTCACCACGTCGGGCCGGTGTTTGCGATATTGGCTGAGCGCCTCGGTGGCGTCTTCCGCTTCGGAGACGACGCGCATGTCGGGCTCGCCATTGATTGGCACGGTGAGGCCGAGTCGGGCCATAAAATGATCGTCCACGATGAGGACGCTGATCGGAGTTCTTTTCATGAAAGTGTGACGACGACGCGGGTGCCCGCGCCTTTTTCGCTGATAATCTCGAACACCCCGCCGACACGACGGGCGCGCTCCCGCATTCCGACGATGCCGAGGTGTGTGCCGTTGGCGGAGACTTCTTCCGCGAGAAAGCTGATGCCGTCGTCGTGAACTTCGAGTCGCGCCCCGCGCTCTGCATAGTCGAGGGTCACGCGGATTTGCCTGGCAGCGGAATGTCGAGCGGCGTTGGCGACGGCTTCCTGCGCGATGCGCAGAAGCTCGTGTTCGGAGCGGATGGGCAGCCGACGCTGGATGCCGGTGGTTTCGAGCGAAAATTCCGCGCCTCCGCTTTGCGCGAGCGGTGGGAGAAACTCCGCAAAAGCGGCGGGCAGGCCACCCGCTTCGAGCGCCACTGAGCGAAGGTCGCGGATGGTGGTCCGACTCTCCTCACGACAATGGCGAAGCATCCGTTCGGCGAGATGCAATCGCTCTCCGACCTCGGGCCTTTCCGTGAGGCGCGCGGTGGCATCTTCGACGATCATGGAGACGCCCATGAGCTGCTGCTCCATGGTGTCGTGCCAGTCGCGGGCGATGCGCTGGCGCTCTTCGAGCACGGTCTCGCGCGTGAGTTTGCTGCGGATGATTTCCGTCTGCTGGGCGACGCGGCGCTTGAGCAGGAACGCCCATGTGCCGATGGCTCCGGCGAGCAAGACGAGTCCGCCGATGAGCGCAAGCAGTCGGCGAATCGTCCACCACGACGGGCGGGCGAGAATCGCGATGTCGCTGGCGCTGCGTAGTTGCACGCTAAATCCATCGATCCAATCCGATCTGGAAAAATAGCGCGACGGGCGGATTTCCAGCAGACCGGTGAGCTGAAGCTGGCAGCCGGGGACGAGCGCCTCCGGCAACGATTGCGCGAGCCGCCTGTCGAGCATCGCTCCGAAATTCTCCCGTCCCGACCGGCACTGCAAAATGAAGCCATCGGAACCTTCACGGATCGCGAGCAGATCGGCGGTGGTGCGAATGAGTTCGTGATGCAGCCGGGTGGAAAGTTCATTTTTTGCATCAAAGAGGATCGGCTCCGGTGCCACACCGTCGCTGAGTTTGCGCAGTTCGCTGGCTCGCAGGGCGGGTCGCAAAAGTTCCAGCGCGGGGAAACCTTCGGCTTCGATTTCATCGCCCGGTTTCAGCGGCAATGGCTGCGCCGTCAAGATGCGCAGCGTGCCGCTGGAGTCGCGCAGATAGACGGCCTCGCCCTCCACCCGGTGCGTGACGACACCGCGCACACGCACCTTCTCGCTGATTTCGGACCCGAAACGCAGCAGCGAAGTCGCCGCGACGGGTCGTGCGATCGCCTCGACCGTTCCACCCATCGGCACCACATGCTGAAGCGATGGCAAAAAGAGCAGCCGTCGCGTCATCTGCCGCTCGTCATTGAAAGTTCCCGCCGCGATGCCGCGCACGCGCACATTTTGCCCGAGCAAATGCCACGGCAGAGTCGCGCCCGGAGACATGTCGCGCGGAAGAAAAGCGTGGAGCACCCAACCCTGCACGCTGATGTCCAGACTCGGCCCGCCCTCGCGGAAACTGCTGCCTTCCACGCGTCCTTCGATTTCCACCCACTGTGCATCGGCCTCTGTGCTGAAAATATCGTCGCCCGCGAGATGCCGCGGCTCGGGCTCCGTCCCCGGTCCCAAAGCCGTGAGCACTGTGATTTCGACAATCGCGCGATAGTCGCCCGCGTTGGTGACGCCCTCGATCCCGTATCGCTGCCCGCGCTTCAACGTATCGCCGCGAAGCGATTCAGGGATCCGCGCGTAGCAACTCGCAGTGCCATCGTGAATGAAGAAAGTGGAGCGGAACCGGTCATCCACCAGCAGCGTCGCCTCCACGCGAACCGCCTGCTTTTCTCCCGCCGCCTCGGGCGTGAGCGCCAGCACTTCCCGAATACTCTCCAAAGGCGCGGCCGCCAGCCGCAGGGCAAGCGCGAAGAGCAGGGCAAGGTGAAGCGGCGGTTTCACACGGCCTACATAAACGACAACTGGCGAGGGGGCAGAACAAAATGATTTATCCGGTCGGATAAGGGACATCGGGAACAACGGGGTCGTAACTTGAGAACGCTCGAAAAATTTGAACTCAGAAAGAATCACGGTGAATCTTAAATCCGCCATCAGGGCAAGCCTCCACTTGTTCGCAGCCTACCTCCTTCTGACATCGCCGCTACTCGCGGGTTACCACCTGACCTTTGACGATGAGTTCAACAGCTTCAGCAGCTCCCGCTGGCAAACTGCCGATTTCCATGGGCTGCGTAACAACGGCGGAGATTTCCAAGGTCAGTGGTTCTGCGACCCAAACTATGCACCCAGCGGCTCCACCGCTTACAACCCGTTCAGTTCCACGAACGGCGTCCTGACCATCCAGGCCAAGCCCACGCCTGCGGGAAACTACAGCAACGGCCTGCCTTACGTTTCGGGCCAGTTGACCAGCGCTCATAAGTTCACCCAGCGTTACGGCTATTATGAACTACGGGCGAAGCTACCGCCCGGCAAGGGCCTGTGGTCCCGGTTCTGGCTGTTGACCGATGACGGCGCTTGGCCCGGCGAATACGACATCTTCGAGGTGCTTGGGAGAGAGAATCCCAGTCCCGTCCACCAAACCACCCATTTCAGGAACGCCAGCACCTCCCACGGGATTGACGGCCGTAGCTACGCCGGGATAAATGCCACCGACGGAAACTTCCACACCTATGGTTTCCTCGAGGAGCCGAAAACGATCACTTGGTATGTGGATGGCGTCGCCACGCTGAAACAAGACAATCGGATCAATAAGCCGATGTATGTCCTAATTGATCTGGCCGTTGGAAATGATCCACCTACCACATGGCCTGGAAGTCCCGACGGCACCACGCCCTGGCCGGCGAATATGGAGATTGATTACTTCCGCATCTATTCCGCCGATCCATCCCTACCCAGCGTAACGCCCGATGCGGGATACACCGCCTCGGTGATTCCCGATGGGAACACGGTCGAGGTGACCTCGACCACCGCGCCATTGCCCGCCGGTTGGACTGCTGGCGACATCGTCTCGCCGGCGGCTTATTTGGGATCCTCGACCTGGAACTCGAACACTGGCGAGTGGATGCTAAAGGGCACCCGTTACGCCAACGGCAATCAGTATCAGTTTGCCAAGACATCGCTTTCTACCGATGGCGCCGTCATCGCAACTGTGCGGGACGCGACTGGAGTCAATGGGAATAACGGCGTAATGATTCGCGAAAGCGCGGCGCAGGGCGCGCGTCAGATATCTCTTCTTTATACCACTCCGCTCAATAGCCCCGCCAGCCTGACCCTCCTTTCCCGAACCGACACCAGCGGGGCGACGACTTCACTCACCGTTTCCAATGTCAGCGCACCAGTGACATTGCGCCTGCTCCGCACCGCCACCAATACCTATGCGGCCGCCTACTCCACGAACGGCGGGCTCGATTGGATTACCGTCGGCACGGCCCAGACCAAAATGATGGGTAGCACCGTTCTGGCAGGTTTCGTCGTGGGAGGGAATACCGGTGATCTAAAGCTGGGGCGTGCCATCTTCAACAACGTAACGGTCGGCCCACTCGCTCCTACACTCACTGCGGCGGCTAGTGTAGTCCGTCTTACGGGTTGCACATGATCCTAGAGTGAGTAAAGTCGCGGGATGCGAGTTGCACCACTGATTAAGTTGACCAAGGTAGAGCACAACAAGCTGCAAAGGTTGAGCAAGGCCAGGAGCAGTTCGATACGATTGCGAGAACGTTCCGCGATGATCCTGCTGGCCGCTGAGGGTTTGGAGAACCGAGAGATAGCC
>JANNWY010000322.1:0-10358 GCA_031409335.1 Chthoniobacteraceae bacterium
GGTTGCTCTGCGTCTCGGTGTAGCGCAGGTAGCCGAAGGTCAGGCCCGTCTCGGGGTCGGTGACGGCACCCGCCTCGTCGTATTCGGCGTCGGGTTCGAGGTAGCGCATGGCGACCGCGAGGCCGCCGAGACCGCACTCAATGTGCTCGAAACTCTCGTCTCCAGCGCGGTCAAGCAGCTCGCGCAGGATGTTCTCCAGGACATCTTCTCCTCGATCACTGCCGACCCATTCGGTGCCCCGGCCATCCCCGCACTCGCCGCGAGTGCTTTCGACTACAAAAAAGTCCTCGGCATCCGCGAAGCGTGCGCCGTTGCGAAGATGCCAGTGAGCGACCGCGCGCTCGTGCTCGACGGCGCGTATTTCACGAACCTGCTGGGCGACGACATTGTGGCGAAGAGCTTTATGACGCCCATCGCACAACCGGGCGTCGTTGAGGGGCTGATCCGGCGGCTCGCCGGCTTCGATGTCTTCGAGACTTCGATCCTGCCTGAGAACGGCGAGAAGCTCGTCGGTTTCGCTGGTCACCCGAGCTGCCTCGCGGTGGCAATGCGTTACCTCATGCCCGTCGCCGACTACGACGAAGCCGGCGCCGTCACCGATCCTGACACGGGCCTGACCTTCGGCTACCTGCGCTACACCGAGACGAGCAGCAACCGCATCTTCGTCACGGTCGAGTGCCTCTACGGCTTCAAGGTCGCGATCGCCGCCGGCCTCAAGCGCATCGTGAAGCCGTAAGCGCGGCGCACATAACTTCGGTGGTTGCGGAAGCCCCGCTGCTGGAAACGGCAGCGGGGTTTCTTTTATGAAACTCCTACTCGTCGTTACCGCCGCGAAAGACCGAAGCGAGCGGAAGCAGTTATTTCCACCTATCGACGTACGGAAAGATGTAACGGCGACCTTCACAAGGCGCGGGTAGTTCGCTAAATCGGCCTGTGTGCATAAAGTCCGTGGCCCGTCGCATCCCTGTGCAGGTCGGCCTTCGCGCAGATATTGACCATGAGGCGCCCTCATGTATCTTCACATCGCTTTATAGCGATACTCCTGACACTTCCACCGTTCATGCCTCACCTTCCGCGTCCCGCTCTCGAAAAAATCGCCGAAACTTTCCGTGCGCTCTCGGAGGCCACTCGCCTGGGTATTCTTCAGGAATTGAAGGAAGGTCCGAAGACCGTGAACACGCTCGTCGAGGCGCTGGAACTCTCGCAGCCGAACATCTCCAAGCAGCTCAGCATTCTCTTCGCCGCCGGCTTTCTCGGCCGTGAGCAGCAAGGCACTCAGGTGTTCTACTCCATCAAGGATAAGATGGTGCTGAAGCTCTGCGAACTCGTCTGCGACCGGTTGAACCAGCAGGCGCGTGCGAGCTTGGTGACGTATTCCATTTAGCCCACCACCCGGAGCTGGAGGGCGTGAACCATGCCGTCTTCATTTTCCACGCGCGGCGGTTGGTGGGTGCTGGGGCAAAGCGTGCTGCTCGTCGCGCTGCTCGCGCTTGGGCCTTGGCGGAGCGGGGATTGGTCGATTCGCACGGGCTTCTGGCTCGGAGTGATACTGCTCGCAGCCGGGGCCGTCTTCGGCATCGCGGGAACGCGCGCGCTGGGCCGCAACCGCACGCCTTATCCGCGCCCGCTAGTAGGTGGCGAACTCGTGCAGCACGGGATCTACGCGCTCGTGCGGCATCCGCTTTATGCGAGTCTGATCTATCTCGGTGCAGGATGGGCGCTGGTCTGGGCGAGCAGCGCGGCTGCCATCGCCGCCTTGGCGCTCACGGTCCTGCTCGACTGCAAGGCACGGCTTGAAGAGCGCTGGCTGGTGGAGGAATTCCCCGATTACACCGACTACGCGCGGCGGGTCCGACGGATCGTGCCGGGCCTCTACTGAAGCCAAGGGGAGGAAGCGCAGGCGTTGGCGGCGTTTTCTTCAACCACAAGCGACCGGAGGACGAATGAGAGACGATATACAGCTTGTCTCGCCTCGACTCAAATTGCGGAACGTCTGCCGGCCGTCACGAGAGAATTCTTATGCTATTCACACTCTCGACCGACAAAACCGTGACTGAGGCAGCGACGGCCTTGCAAGCGGCGGTGCAGGCCAATCATTTCGGGGTGATGCAGGTTCACAATCTGACGGAAACCATGGCGAAGAAGGGTGTCGCATTTGCCCACGAGTGTCTCATCTTCGAGGTTTGCCAGCCGCAACAGGCGAAGAAGGTGCTGGAACAAAACATGGCGGTCTCCACGGCGCTGCCGTGTCGGATTTCCATTTATGAGGAAGGAGGAAAGACGGTCTTGGCGACGCTGAAGCCGACCGCGCTGTTGGGGATCTTCAACTTGCCTGAGTTGGAGCAAGTGGCGCAGGAAGTGGAACAGACGATCCTCAAAATCATGAGCGAGGCGGCCCGGTGACTGGCTCCTCCCTCCCGGTGCGTCGCTGGCGACGCAACCGAGCAAGGAGCCCCGCCGACTCAGGGCGCGGCGCGGGTGCCGGAGGTCGATTGGATAGAGAAATTCACCTCCTACATTTTGTTGCTTGTTATATTCTCGTATGCCGATATAGTAATTAACAAACCAAAACCATGAACACCGTTACACCTCGCCAACTCAACGAACGCCTGCAGAAGGGCGAAAAGCTCCACCTTCTCGATGTCCGCACGCCGGCGGAGCATGCCGAGGTCCATGTCCCCGGCGTGCATCTCGCGCCGCTCGACCGACTCGACGCCGCGCAACTCGCCGGGGTCAACGGCTTCGCCAAGGATCAGCCCGTCTTTGTCCTCTGCCGTTCGGGAAGCCGCGCCAAGCAGGCTGCGCAGCAGCTCGAAAAGGGCGGATTCAGCCAGTGCCAGGTTGTCGAAGGCGGCACGATGGCTTGGGCCGAGGCCGGGCTGCCGGTGAATCGCGGCACGAGCACGGTCATGTCGCTGGAGCGGCAGGTGCGCATCGCCGCCGGAGCCATTGTGCTGACCGGTGCGTTGCTCGCGCAGTTCGTCGATCCCGCCTTCATCTGGCTCTCCGGCTTCGTTGGCGCAGGGCTGATGTTCGCAGGGATCACCGACACCTGCGCGATGGGCATGCTCATCGCGAAGCTGCCCTGGAACCAGCGCGGCAGCGCCGCCTGCTGCGCCAGGTAACTCACGCAATCTCTCACCACCTACGCCCATGTTCTTACGCCAAATCTTCGACCCGCATCTCTCGCAATACGCTTACCTCATCGGCTGCCAAAAGACCGGCGAGGCGATCGTCATCGACCCCGAGCGCGACATCGACCGCTACCGCGCGGTCGCCGCGGAGGAAGGGCTGCGCCTCACCGCCGTCGCCGAGACGCACATCCACGCGGACTTCGTGAGCGGTGCGCGCGAACTCGCTGCCGACCCGTCCGTGCATGTGTATCTCTCCGCCGAGGGCGGGCCGGATTGGCAGAGCGAATGGGCTCGCGGTGCGAGCAACGTCACGCTCTTGCACGACGGCGACACCTTCAAAGTCGGCAACATCCAATTCAAGGCGATGCACACGCCGGGGCACACGCCCGAGCACATCGTCTATCTCGTCACCGACATCGGCGGCGGCGCGAACGAGCCAGTCGCCTTGCTCACCGGTGATTTCCTCTTCGTCGGCGACGTGGGCCGGCCCGACTTGCTGGAGCAAGCCGCCGGACTCGTCGGCACGCAGGAAACCGGCGCGAAACAGCTTTACGACAGCCTGCGCCGGGTGGCGAAGCTGCCCTGCCACCTGCAAATCCTGCCTGCACACGGGGCCGGCAGTGCGTGCGGCAAAGCGCTCGGCTCGGTGCCGAACTCGACCTTCGGTTACGAGGCGAAGTTCAACCACGCCTTCAAGCTCGCAGTCGATGGCCCCGAGGAGGACTTCGTGAAATTCATCCTCAGCGGCCAGCCCGAGCCGCCCGCGTATTTCGCCAACATGAAGCGCGTGAACAAAGTCGGTCCCGTCGTGCTCGGCACGCTGCCGCACCCTCGGGAGATGACCCTCGACGACGTGGCCAAGCGGCTCGACGAGCGGGGCTTTGCGGTGCTCGACACCCGCGACCGCGCCGCCTTTCTCGCCGGACATCTGCGCCGCAGTCTCTTCACGCCGCCGGAGAAATTCGCCGACTTCGCCGGCAGCTATCTCGCGCCGGACGACGAAATCGTGATCATCGTGAAAGATGAGGCCGCGACGGACGAATACGTGCGCCAGCTCGTGCGCATGGGCTTCGACAAAGTCATCGGCTTCCTGCCCGCCAGCCTTGTTGAAGCCGCGCCCGCCGCGATGAAGGTCGCGCCCCGCGCGGTGAAATTCTCCGAAGTTCCAGCGCTCCTCGCCAACGGCACCCGCCGCGGCCTGCTCGACGTGCGCAAAGCCACGGAATTCGCCGCCGGCCATCTGCGCGACGCACGGAACATCGCCCACACCCGGCTGCGTCCGCGCCTCGATGAAGTGACCGCCGATTTCCCGCAACTCGTCCACTGCGCCAGCGGTCTGCGCGCGGTCGGCGCATGCGCCTTCCTGAGCCGTGCGGGCCGCGAGAACATCTGCATCGCCGACACCTTCGACAACGCGCCGAAAGAACTGCTCGCCTGAAGCATGGATGCGTCGATGCATGATCTGCTCGGTCTCGCCTACGGGCTGATCGTCGGCATCTCGCTCGGCCTCACCGGCGGCGGCGGGTCCATCTTTGCCGTGCCGCTGCTCATCTACGGCCTCGGCGTGCCCGTCGGCACTTCGATCGGATTGAGCCTCGCGTCGGTCGGCATCACTGCCGGTTTCGGTGCGGCGCTCCGATTGAAGGCGGAGGAAGTGGACTTGCGCGCGGGGTTGGTCTTCGCCGCCGCCGGCATGGCTCTCGCGCCGGCCGGTGCGTGGCTCGGCACCAAGCTCTCCGCGGCGTTGCTGCTCTCCATTTTCGCGGTGCTCATGGCCTTCGTCGGCACGCGCATGTGGCGCGGCAAGGCCGGCGCGGGCGTCGTCCCCGGCCCGTGCGTCGCGCGCCCCGGCGGCGGACTCGGTCCCGGTTGCTACGTGCGGCTCGCAGCAGCGGGCTGCGCGGCGGGCGTGATGTCAGGGCTGTTCGGCATCGGCGGCGGATTCATCATCGTGCCCGCGCTGCTCTACGTCACCGGCATGAGCATCCATCGTGCGGTTGCCACGTCGCTGCTCGTCATTTTCCTCATCTCGCTCTCCGGCGTCGCGGCGCACGTCGCACACGGGCAGCAGTTTCCCATGCCGGTCACCGCGCTCTTCATCGGCGGCGGCTTCGCCGGAATGTTCGCCGGCAACGCGCTGCGCACCCGGCTCCCGGCGGCAGTGCTGCAAAAAGTCTTCGCCGTCGGGATGTGGCTCGTCGCCGCCTACATGCTCGCCCGCAACCTCCCCGCTTTCTTCCAACCCTGACTCTCCATGAACACCACCTCTCATCACAAAGTCCTCATCGTCGGCGGCGGCACCGCCGGCATCACCGTCGCCGCGCATCTGGCCAGAAAGATCCCCGCCCGCGACATCGCCATCGTCGAGCCCAGCGCCAAGCATCACTACCAGCCGATGTGGACGCTGGTCGGCGGAGGCATCTTCAAAAAGGAGCGGTCCGAGCGCGATGAAGCCGGACTCATCCCGCGCGGCGCCAAATGGCTGCGCGATTCCGTCACCGCCTTCGATCCAGATGTGAATCGCGTGGTCACCCGCGATGGCCGCACCCTCACCTATGACTGGCTCATCGTCGCTCCTGGCATCCAGGTGAACTGGAGCAAAATCCCCGGCCTCAAAGAATCGCTCGGCAGCAAAGGCGTGTGCAGCAACTACTCCTACGAGCATGTGGACTACACTTGGGAAACCCTGCGCAACTTAAAGCGCGGCGTCGCGCTCTTCACGCATCCTGCCGGAGCCATCAAGTGCGGCGGCGCCCCGCAGAAGATCATGTATCTCGCCGAGGACTGGCTGCGGCGTGAAGGATTGCGCGACCAGACCGAGGTCATCTTTACCACCGCGTTGCCGACGCTCTTTGCCGTCGAGAAATATCGCAAGACGCTGGAGAAGCACGTCGCCGACCGCGACATCAAAGCTAACTTCAAACTAAACCTCATCGAGCTGCGGCCCGACGCGAAGGAAGCGGTCTTCGAGAATCTCGACACCAAGGAGCAGCGCGTCATCCGTTACGACATGATCCACGTCACGCCGCCGATGGGTCCGCCGGACTTCATCAAAGCGAGCGCGCTGGCGAACGCCGACGGCTGGGTGGAAGTGGACAAGTTCACCTTGCGGCACCCGCGCTTCCCCAACGTCTTCGCCCTCGGCGACGCCAGCAATTTGCCAACCAGCAAAACCGGCGCGGCCATCCGCAAACAAGCGCCCGTCGTCGTCGAGAATCTCCTCGCAGCGATGCGCGAACAACCCCTCACCGCGAGCTACAACGGCTACACGTCCTGCCCGATCGTCACCGCGCGCGGCAAGCTCGTCATGGCCGAGTTCGATTACGATCTCAAGCCGCAGGAGACCTTCCCCTTCGACCAATCGAAGGAACGCTACAGCATGTATCTCGTGAAGAAGTGGCTGCTGCCTGAACTCTACTGGCACGGGATGCTGAGAGGCTTGGCGTAAGCGATGTTTTATGAAACCTACCACCACACTCATCCTCGCCCTCGCCGCGCTATTCACAATCTCTGGCGTCGCCGCTGAACCCGCGCCCAGTATCATCCCGCTGCAAGTGCGCGAGAATCTGCGCATCGTCTATCAAGTAACGGATGACTTGCCACACGAAGGCTTGAATCGCGGACTTTTCTACGCGCGCAAACTTATCAACACCTACGAGAAGCAGGGCATCGCCGCTGACCAGGTGCATCTTCACCTCGTCTATCACGGCACCGGCATCGCCGCCGTGGTGAATGCGGAAGCGCGCCAGCGACTCGGCGCCGAGAAGCCCGCGAACCCGAACGCCGAAATCCTCGCGGAACTCGTGCGGCGCGGTGTGCAGGTCGAGTTATGCGAAGATACGATGCGGCAGAAAGGCGTGACTGCGGCTGAACTGATGCCTGGCGTGAAACTTGTCGTCGGCGCTTTCCCGCGGCTCATCGACCTGCAACTGCAAGGCTTCGCCTACATCAAGTTCGAGTAGATTAAGCTATGAACGCCACCGCTCATCTCACCGCCGACGACCGCGGCATCCTGATTTCCTGCCCGCAGTGCGACCGCACGAATCGCATTCCCTTCGCGCGGCTAGACCAGAGCGGCCTTTGCGGAACGTGCAAGACCGCGCTCCCACATCCGTCGCTGCCGGTGGACATCGAATCCGCCACCAGCTTCACCGCGCTCATCCGCGCCGCCTCGTTGCCTGTGCTCGTGGACTTCTGGGCACCGTGGTGCGGCCCGTGCCAGATGGTCGCGCCGGAAGTCGCAAAACTCGCCACGCTCGCCGCCGGTGAATTGCTCGTCGTCAAAGTGAACACGGAAGCACAGCCCGGCATCGGCGCGAGCATGGGCATCCGCTCGATTCCCACGTTCGCCGTCTTCACCGCCGGCCGCGAAGTCGAGCGCACTTCCGGCGCCATGTCCGCGCCCCAACTCCGCGCCTTCGCCCTGCGTGCCGCCAATCAATCGGAGGCCCGTCGATGAACCGCATCATCATCGCCATTCTCATCGGCGTCGCGCTTGGATCGGCGCTTGGATATTTCGGCCAGTGCTCCTCCGGCACCTGCCCGCTCACCTCCACCTGGTGGCGCGGTGCCATCTACGGCGGCGTGATGGGTCTGATCTTCGGTATGAGCGCCAAATGAATCAACCACCCACGCACTCGACTTTATGAACGAACCCAACTCCAAACCTCTCTGGAATCCTTACGTCGTCGGCGCCGGTATGGGCGTGCTGAGCTGGCTGGCTTTCGCCGTCGTGAACCAACCACTCGGCGTCTCCACCTCGCTCTCCGCTGCCTCCGGCGCGTGCGCGGTGCCGCTGCTCGGCAGCGAAGCCGTGTGGACCAACGCCTATTGGATCAAGACGCCGTTCAAGTGGGACTACGGGATGCTGTTCCTCGTCGGCACCTTCCTCGGCAGCCTCATCAGCACGCTCGTGAGCGGGCGCTTCCGGATCGAGAAAGTGCCCAGCGTCTGGGCCGACTACTTCGGGCCATCGGTCGCGAAGCGTATGGCTGTGGCTTTCATCGGCGGCATTCTCACGATGTATGGCGCGCGCATGGCCGGCGGTTGCACGAGCGGACACGGCATCAGCGGCTCGCTCCAACTCGCGGTCAGTAGCTGGACCTTTTTCCTGACGATGTTCGTCGCCGGAGTCATCACCGCGACGCTCCTGTTCCGCCGCCGCAAAACCTCCAACGCCTGACTCGACCATGAACCTACCCCTCACCGGTGAAGCCCTGCGCTGGCTCGCCATTCCATTCGGCATCGTCTTCGGCATCCTGCTGCATCGCGGCGGCGTGGCGACCTACAACGTCATCGTGAATCAGTTTCGGCTAAAGGATTTCACCGTCCTGAAAATCATGTTCACCGCCGTGATCATCGGCGGCATCGGCGTGCTCGCGCTGCACCAGGCCGGCCACGCGACCTACCACATCAAGCCCGCCAACATGCTCGGCGTCTCGCTCGGCGCGGCGCTCTTCGGCATCGGCATGGTGCTCTACGGCTACTGCCCCGGCACCGGCATCGCCGCGATCGCCACGGGCAGCCTGCACGCGCTCGTCGGGTTCGTGGGCATGCTCGTGGGCGGCGTGCTTTACGCGCTGAGTTTTGTCTGGATCGAAGCGCATCTGCAAAAAGTCGCCGCGTTCGGGAAGGTGCGTTTGCCCGACATCACCGGCATCCCGGACTGGGGCTGGTTTGCCATTCTCGTCGCCATCGCCGCCGTTGTCTTCTGGCTGCTGGAACGTCCCCGCGCCATCGCCACGGAGGCCGCGCGATGAAAGCCACGCTCGACGAGTTCAGCAAAGGCGGGGTCCCGACGAAAGTCGCACCCTAAACTTCACCCGATGATTGCTTCCAAAACCCACACCACCATGCACCGAATACTTCCACTTCTCTTTATCTTCGCTGCTCACGCCTTCGCCGAGGAACTCAGCGTCAAGCCCGGCATCAACGACAAGTTCCTCGATCCCGCCCTGAAGGTGGAGGAATGGACAGAGAAGTTTGAGACGGAGAGCCGCGAGATCTTCCATCAACGGAATCAGATCCTCGCCTCCATCGGATTGAAGCCCGGCATGAAGGTCGCGGACATCGGCGCCGGCACGGGGTTGTTCACGCTGCCGTTCGCGAACGCGGTAGGCGCGGAAGGCAAAGTCTATGCCGTCGAGATCGCCCCGGGATTTCTCACCCACATCCGCGCCCGCGCGCAGAAGGCGAATGCTGCGAACGTGGAAACTGTCCTCTGCACGGATCGCAGCGTGGAGCTGCCGGAGAACTCCATCGACCTCGCCTTCATCTGCGACGTGTATCATCACTTCGAGTTCCCGCAGGCCAGCTTGGCGTCGCTCCACAAGGCGCTGAAGCCCGGCGGTGAGATCGTCCTCATCGACTTCAAACGCATCCCCGGCGAGAGCAGCGACTTCGTCATGGGCCACGTTCGCGCCGGACAGGAAGTCTTTCAGTCCGAAGTCACGGCCGCTGGATTTGCCAAGGTCGGCGAAGTGAAGGACGTGCTGAAGGAAAACTACTTCGTCCGGTTCCGTAGGAAGTAATCACTCACCGGCGGTCTCGGCAGATGGAAGCCCCGCCACCGCTATGATTGGTCCACAGCCGCGTCTCTGCGGATGAGGAAACCAATCCTAAAAATGCCTGAGAAGATTTCAGCCAAACCATTTCGGGAAAAGGGCTTTGCAAGCGTGGGTTAGGTCGATGAACGCAGGCGAAAGCGGCAATAGATGAACCGCTGCTCCGTCTTCCACGGGGTGACGTGGATTTCGCGGCGTGTTTCGCAGAGTTCGAAGTCTGCGCCCAACTCGGCGGCGAGCTTCGTCTCATCGTAACGCGCGACAGCGAGGCCGCTGCATTTCTCGGGGCCGTCGTCGGCGAAGGTGGCGATGATGACGTGACCGCGCGGGATGAGCGCAGACCGCAGCGCGGCCATGTATTTCCGGCGATGTGAGGTGGACCCCGGAATCCGGCCAGGGTTGCTGGTAATTAAGCTATGGCGGGGTGGCGTGTGAGAGTGGTGGATGATTCGGGGATTGAGGTCAATACGGGAGCTGCTTTGTGGGTGGTTCTGCCGTGGGGGCTCCGTTTTTTTGCCCGGGACCGGAGGGCGGAAAGAGCCTCGGCGCGTCGCGGTGCGGCTCGCAGCCGCCCGGAGTGGAGGAGCAAAAAAGCGGATGCAAAATCCCTCCCTGCCTTGTTCGGGTTTGCGCTTGGGGTCGGGTTCATGCCGCGGTTTTC
>JANNWY010000323.1:0-29615 GCA_031409335.1 Chthoniobacteraceae bacterium
ATTCGCCATTGCCGGTTTCAGCTCCAACACCCGCCGCTCCTGCCGCTTCACGCTGCTCAAGACCTTCACCGAGCCGTGGCTCACAACGCGCGGACGCCTCGGCACCATCGAACCCTGCGGCTACACCCGCATCGGCCCCGCTTTGCGCCACGCGCAAGAACTGCTCGCCCGCGAACCAGCGCGGCGGAAAATCATCCTGCTCATCACCGACGGACGCCCCTGCGACTACGACCGCTACGAAGGCACCTACGGCATCAAGGACGTGAAGAAAGCCATCGAAACCGGCCGCCAAAACGGCATCCAGACCCACGCCTTCGCCGTCGAGAAACAGGCCGCCGAATATTTCCCCGCCATGTTCACCCAGCACAGCTACGACATCGTCCCCAACCCCGCCCGCCTCACCGAAACCATGTGCGTGCTCTTCGCCCGCCTGCTGCGCGGAGAGTAGGCGGTTACGGCTTCCTTGCGAATCGCCGTTAGCGCTCGCCTAGATCTGGACGTCAGGTTGCCCCGGCTCGGCTCCCTCGATCACTTCCTTCATCGTGGCGCTCAGGGCGGCGATGGTGAAGGGCTTTTGCAGGAAACTCGCGAGGCCTTTGCCGGGAAAACGCAGCAGCGCTTCCTGCGCATTGAAGCCGCTCATCAGCACCACGCGCACGTCGGGGCGCAGGCGGCGCAGTTCGGCGAAGGTTTGCTCGCCATCCATGTGCGGCATGGTGAGATCCAGCAGCACCAGCGCGAAGCGCTCGGGCTGGGCGCGGAAAACTTCGACCGCCTCCCGACCGTCGGGGACCAGCACGGGATCGAGCCCGATGATGCGCATCATCCGCGCGACCGTGCTCCGCATCGTCTCCTCGTCATCCACGACGAGCACCGTCCCCTGCCCCTGCCAATCCAGGCTGCCCGCCGGACGCGACACGGCCGTTTCACTGGCACCGGCTGCCGCCGGAAAGAGCAGCTTGAAAGTCGTCCCGCGGCCCAACTCGGAGTAAACCTTCATCGCCCCCTTGTGCCCCCGGACGATGCCGAGCACCGCCGCGAGGCCGAGCCCCCGGCCGGTGAACTTCGTCGTGAAAAAGGGATCGAAAATCCGCGCCTGCGTTTCCGCGCTCATCCCCGAGCCGCTGTCGGAAACTTCGAGGAAAACGTAGTCGCCCTCCGACAGGTCGGGATCCATGAGGGTACCCCGGAGGTAGTCGCGATCGACGCGGGTGAGGCCGGTGGAAATGCTGATCACGCCGCTCACATCCCCGATCGCTTCGGAGGCATTGATCACGAGGTTCATGATGACCTGCCGGATCTGCGTCGCGTCCGCCTCGATCGGCGGGAGATCTTTCTCGAGGCGGAACCGGAGCACGGCCTTTTTGCTGATCGAGATTTGCAGCATCTGCGCGGTCTGCTCGACGAGTTGCCCCAGATCGAGCTTCTGCACGACGAAGCGACCGCGGCCCGAGTATGCCAGCATCTGCTTGCAGAGGTCCGCAGCTCGCAGCGATGCCTCGGTGATTTGTTCGAGGCAGTCCTGCACAGACGAGCCGGGAGGCAACTCGCTTTGCGCGATGCTCGCGTTGCCGAGGATCGCGGTGAGCAGGTTGTTAAAATCGTGCGCGATGCCGCCGGCGAGCACGCCGAGACTTTCGAGCTTTTGTGTTTCCTGCACCTTCCGGTCCAGTTGCTCGCGCTCGGCATGGGCTTGTTGGGCTGCGGTGATGTCCTGAAATGCGCCAACGAGACGGACCGCCTTGCCGTCTTCCCAGACGGCGATCCCGTGCGCCCGGACCCAGATGGATCGTCCCTTGGCGGTGATCAATGGCAATTCAAAATCCCACGGCGTCCCGTGTTCGATTCCCGCTTGCACCGCGGCCCGGATACTTGGCCGGGCCTCCGGCGCGTAAAAGTTGATCGCATCGTCGAGCGTGGGTGCCACAAGGGGCTCGACCTCGTGGAGGCGACAGGTTTCCAGCGACCAGAAAAGCTGCATGGTCCGCAGGTCCAGTTCCCAGCCGCCGACCTTCGCAATTTCTCCGGTGCGCTCCAGCAGTTCCGTGGTGGTCGCGAGTGCCTGCTCCACGTTCTTGCGCTCGGTAATGTCGGTGTGCGTTCCCAACATGCGGAGCGGTTGCCCGTCAGGGGAGCGCGCGACGAGGCTGCCGAGTGAAAGAACCCAGATCCATCTCCCGTCCTTGGTACGCTGGCGAAACTCGACGCGATAGTCATCCCGCCGACCGGCCACGTAGTCCGCATAAGCCGCGTAAACTCGCTCGCGATCGTCGGGATGGAGTCGCTCGCGCCAGGCGGCGTTGGTCTCGTGAAATTCCGCCGGATCGTAGCCGAGCATCAGCGCGTATTCCGGGCTGACGATGCAATCCCCGGTCTGGACGTTGAGATCATAGAGCCCCTGATGCGCCGCGGACATCGCCAGCCGCAGCCTCTCCTCGCTGTCGCGCAGCAGGCGTTCGGCTTTCTTGCGCTCGTGCTGTCTTGCGAAAAATAGCCCCGCCCCAAGCAGCAGAGCGATTGCGATGGGGCCGAGGTATTTCAGCAATTGCCGAAAGGTGACCTCACCCGCCTCGAACACGCCGAACCACTTTTCATACAAGGCGTCGTAAGCGCCGGAGGACTTGGCCACGGCAAGCCCTTCGTTGACCTTCGCAAGCAGCTCTGCGTTTCCCTTTTGCACAGCGAAGGAAAATTTCTGGGAGAAGCCAGCCTTGGCATCGAGTGCCTTGACGTTGCGAATCTTATGCTCCTGCAACGTCTGCAACCCGGCCAGCTTGCTGAGCAGCATGGCGTCGTGTTTTCCGGACGCGAGCAGCTTCAGGCCGTCCGCGGCGTTATCGACCGGCACGAGTTGCGGCCCCCACCCTTTGGAAACCGCATAGTCGTGCGCGAGATCGGCATGAATGACGATGATTGACTTACCGGCGAGGTCCGTTTCCGAACCAATGCCCGACTCGCTTTTTCGCACAAATATCGCACCGTGGACGATCACGTGGGGAACCGAGAAATCCGCGAACGCGCGGCGTTCGTCGGATTGCGCGAGATTGATCAGCACGTCGATTTTCCCGGCTTTGAACTCTTCGAGAATCTCCCGAAACGAGCGCACCCGGATCGTGTAGTTCAGTCCATTTTCCGCCGCGACCGCCTTCCAGAGATCGACTGTGAATCCACCCGCGGTCTCGTCCGACTGACCGGTGGCGAATGGCGGGTAGTCTTCTTCGCTGCCGACGATGAGCGGCTTGCCTGGCTCCGGTTGTGCGTGCGCCATTGCCAAAACCGCCAGCAGGAGAACCATCGCGAGCACGCGTCGCACGGGAGGAAACCAAGCGCCTATCAGCCGTGCCACAATCTCCCGCGCGCGGGGGTCAGAGGGTCCACTCATGAGGGCGAGTTTGATGGTCAATTGGCAAAGGCAGTTACTGCGATTTTTTGCGATGGCGGCATCTGCGCGACCGCATCAGGTTTCCAGCACTTCCTTCATCGTGGCGCTCAGGGCGGCGATGGTGAAGGGCTTTTGCAGGAAACTCGCGAGGCCTTTGCCGGGGAAACGCAGCAGCGCTTCCTGCGCATTGAAGCCGCTCATCAGCACCACGCGCACGTCGGGGCGGAGGCGGCGCAGTTCGGTGAAGGTCTGCTCGCCGTCCATGTGCGGCATGGTGAGGTCGAGCAGCACCAGCGCGAAACGCTCGGGCTGGGCGCGGAAGACTTCGACCGCCTCCCGACCGTCGGCGACCAGCACGGGATCGAGCCCGATGATGCGCATCATCCGTGCGACCGTGCTCCGCATCGTCTCCTCGTCATCCACGACGAGCACCGTCCCCTTCCCCTGCCAATCCAGGCTGCCCGCCGGACGCGACAAGGCCGTTTCACTGGCACCGGCGGCCGCCGGAAAGAGCAGCTTGAACGTCGTCCCGCGGCCCGGTTCGGAATAGACCTTCATCGCACCCTTGTGCCCGCGCACGATGCCGAGCACGGCGGCGAGCCCGAGCCCGCGTCCGGTGAATTTCGTGGTGAAAAACGGATCGAAAATCCGCGCCTGCGTTTCCGCGCTCATGCCGCAGCCGCTGTCGGAGACTTCGAGGAAAACGTAATCGCCTTCCGGCAAGTCGGGGTCCATCAGCGTGCCGTGGAGGTAATTCCGATCCACGCGCGTCAGGCCCGTGGAAAGACTGATGACGCCGCTTTGATCGCCAATGGCTTCGGACGCGTTGATCACCAAGTTCATGATGACCTGCCGAATCTGCGTCGCATCCACCTCGATCGGCGGCAGCCCCTTTTCCAGCCGATACCGGAGCACGGCCTTCTTGCTGATCGAGATTTGCAGCATCTGCGCGGTCTGCTCGACGAGCTGCCCGAGGTCGAGCTTCTGCACCACGAAACGCCCGCGTCCCGAGTAGGCGAGCATCTGCTTGCAAAGGTCCGCCGCGCGCAGCGAGGCCTCGTTGATCTGCTCGATGCAATCCTGCACGGACGAGCCCGGCGGCAGTTCCAGGGCCGCGATGCTGGCATTGCCGAGGATGCTGGTCAGGAGGTTGTTAAAATCGTGCGCAATTCCCCCGGCGAGCACGCCGAGACTTTCGAGCTTCTGCGTCTCCTGCACTTTCCTATCCAGCTTCTCGCGCTCGATCCCCGCCTGCCGCCGCTCGGTGATGTCCTGAATGAAGCCGTCGATGAAGATCAGGGCGCCATCGGGGGCATAGACGCCGGAGGCGCGCTCGGAGACCCAGCGCTCGCGCCCATGCCGGTCGAGCATGCGATACTCGTTCTGACACGGCGTGCGGAGTTCGAGCGAGGCCTGACACTTGGCCCAGAGCCAGTCACGATCGTCCGGGTGGACGAGGTCGCCGTAGGCGATGACGCGGTTCTTTTCCAGCTCGTCGCGCTGGTAGCCGGTGAGGTCCTCGCAGCCCTCGCTCACGTAAGTCATCGTCCAGTTCGCGTCGTTCCGGCAGCGGTAGGCCATGCCGGGAAGATTGCTGACCAGCGTTTGCAGCCGGACCTGGCTTTCCTCCAGGGAGTGCAGCAATCGGGCGCGCTCCTCCTCGGCCCGCTTGCGCTCGGTGATGTCCACATTCGTTCCGACATACCCGATCACTTTGTCATCCGCGGCGAGGATGGGCGCGGCCGTTCCGTACACCCAGGTCACGCGGCCCGCTCGGTCATCGAAGCGATACTCGAAACCCCAAGTCCCCTCGCTCTCCACCGATGTCTTCCATTGTTCACTGATCGATGCCCGGTCTTCCTCGTGCAGGGCCTTCAACCAGCCCTGGCCCGCCGCTTCCGCCGGCGTCATGCCTGCGGCCTCGCACCACCGTCGGTTCACATAGATGCAGTCCCCATTCGGATCGGTGAGGTAGATGAGGACCGGGGCACTCTCCGTCAGCGTGCGGAATTGCGCCTCGCTCTGGCGCAGCGCCGCATCGGCTCGTCTGCGTTCGGTGATGTCTTTCACCGTCGCGCAGTAGCTGCGCACACTGCCATCCTGGTTCCGGACCGCCGACGGGCTGACGATGACCGGAAAGCGCTCCCCGTTCTGGCGCATGAAGGTCAGCTCGAAATCAGCAATCCTGCCGTTCATGGTCTCACTCAGGGCGGCCTGAATCCGCTCATGTTCCTCCGGTGGCCAGTAGGGATAGGGAGGCCGGGTGCCGATGAGTGCCTCGCGGGAAAAACCCGTCATGCGGCAAAAGGCCGGGTTGACGCCCGCCTGCCCCCCGTCCGCGTCCAGCACGGAGAAACCATCCTGCATGGAGCCGATCAAATTCTTGGTGAACTCCGCCGCGACGTGCCGCGCCTCCTCGGCTTTCTTGCTTTCCGAAATGTCGAAAACGAGCACGAAGAAACCGGTGACCGCGCCGCCTTCGCCGCGACGGGGAACATATTGCACATCGAACCAATAGGACCTCCCATCTGGACCGGTCGGATGGGACTGGTAGCGCACCGTTTGCCCGCTGAGCGCGACGCGAATGTGCGGCTGCATCTCCGCGTAGGCATCGGCAGGCTGCACGTCGGAGAGGCGCTGGCCGATGAGCCGTTCGGCAGGCAGGCCGAAGTATTGCTCGTAACTCTTGTTCACCAGCCGGTAGCGCTCATCCGCATCGACGAACGAGATGTACGCGGGGACTGTATTGATGAAGAGCTGCAGCGTTGCGAGACTGCGCTCCAGCTCCGCGGCGGCCTCCCGCCGCTCGGTGACATCGCGTGTGATCCCGAGTACGCCTATGATCTCCCGCTGGCCGTTCCGGTAGGGCACCGCGTGCGTCTCCATCCAGCGACGCGAACCCTTCAGCCCCACGATGGCAAATTCACAGCGGCCATGTTCACCGCGCATCACCCGCCGGTGCATCTCGACAAAAGCGGGACGATCCTCTGGCACAACGAGATCGCTGACTGCGCAGTTGCGCACTTCATCAAATGACTCGGCTTCGATCATGTCGAGCCCCGCCGGGTTCATCTCGAGCAGCCGGCCCTCCGGCGAAAGAAGCTTCACGCATTCCGGCTCCAGCGCGACGATCAGTCGGAGATGCTCCTCACTTTGCTGCAGCGCGAACTCCGCCTTCTTGCGTTGCGTGACATCACGCTGGATACCGAGGAACCCGGTCGTCACGCCGCGCTGATCATGCACGGGCGAAATGAGCAGCGCATTCCAGAATGTCGTCCCGTCCTTGCGATAATTCAGAATCTCCCCGTCGAAGTAACCCTCTCCGTGCAGCGCCGCTTTCAGCTTTTTCACAACCTCCGCATCGGTGTCTGGTCCTTGGAGAATGGCGCAGCTTTTTCCCAATAACTCCCCCTCTGTGTAACCGGTAAGCCGCGTGAAGCCTTGATTCGCGTAAGTGATGTTCCGATCGAGCCCGGCGAGAAGCACGCCAAGCGAGACATCGGTGAGCGCCTGCTCGAAAAGGTGCTGGACGCCGGTCGCCTGCGCGCGCGCCGTTTCCACGGCGGTGATCAGCCAGCCGAGCGCCGCGCTGGTCGCCATGTAGATCCAGAGCACGACGACCCCCTCCATCGGGTTCACCCGAAAAAACGGACCGCGCCCCGTCGCCGTGCCGTAGGCCGCGCCCACCGCGAGCACGATGACCGCGAGCGACGTGCCCGCCCCGCCAAAGCGCAGCGTCCCCCAGACCAGGAACGGGAGCGGTAGAAAGGCCAGCGCCCACGGCTGGCCATCCGATCCGTGGTTGAAGACAAAAACGCCCCACGTCACCGCGCACGTCACGCCGAGCCAGGCGACAAATTCCGCGCCTCGGCGGAGGATCACGCGATGCTCATCACTGACGAACGCGAACACGAGCGGCGCGGCCAGGATGACACCCATCGCATCGCCCGCCCACCACGTGAGCCACGCGGCCAACCGACCCTCCCGCAAGATCCCCCCGAGCGAAAGCGCCGCCACGCCGAGGCTCGATGAAATCAGCATCCCGAGCACCGCTGCTCCCGCGAGCAGGAGGATGTCGCGAGACCGATCGAAGGCCGGATGAAAGCCCACCCGCCGTAGCGTCCACGCGGCGACGATGGGCGCGAGGGTATTTCCCACCGCGATCCCGAGCACCACCGGCAACGGAGTGCCGATAGCCAGATTCGCCGCGATCCCGCCGAGCGTGAGGCCCGGCCAGACGCGGAAGCCCCACCGGAACAGCACCGCCACGGCAATCCCCGTGGGCATCCAGATGAGCGTGATCGTCGAGCCGAAGGCCGGCAGCCTCATGCCCAGCCACCCCGTGCAAAAAATTGCGAGCGCGAGCAGGAAGATGACGGATGCAGATTTTCGCATGGATTAACGCACGATGGGCAGCGGCGGAAAACCGCAAAGCACCGAACCCTCTAGCAGCCAATTCTCAGAATGGACAAGGAACAACTTCGCACCCACGATCGTGCGATCCGCCCCCGAGATGACACCGCGGAGCATCATTGTCCGTTTGATGTGGATCAAGGGTTTGCCAAGTTCCCAGCCTTGCGCGCTCGCGATCTCGCCGGCTGCAGCTACCTGTTTGAGCGAATGAATAACACCTCCGCCAAACGCCCGGACCTCACCGGTCGCGCCGACATCGAGCGCCTCGTGAACGCTTTCTACGACACGATCCGCGGCGATGAGATGCTCGGCTTCATCTTCAACGACGTGGCGAAGACCGACTGGGCCGCGCATCTGCCGAAGATGTATGCGTTTTGGGAGACCATGATTTTCCGCGCGGGCACCTATGTCGGGAATCCGCTCGCCGCGCACGCCCGGCTCGTGCCGCTGACCACGATGGGCCGCCCGCAGTTCGACCGCTGGCTCGCGATCTTCACCGCCACGGTGGACGGGCTTTTCGCCGGCGAAAAAGCGGAGCACATCAAGAGCGCAGCCGCCGACATGGCGAACGTCATCCACGCGAAGATCAACGGTGTCGAGCAGGAGCGTTACGATTACTCGCAACTCACGCCTGAGCAGCGCGCGCGCTACGCGAGCTATAAGCCCAAGGTCGTGACGCACTGACGCCGATGGACGACGACAAACCGGATGTTGCGGCACTCGCCGCGATGCGCGCGGATTACAGCCGGGCGCGTCTGCGGCGCGTTGACTTGCGCGCCGATCCGATCGCCCAATTCGAGGCATGGCTGGCGAATGCGATGCACGCGCAACTCACTGAGCCGAACGCGATGAGCCTAGCGACCGCGACCGCCGATGGACGTCCGCTGGTGCGCACCGTTTTGCTAAAAGGACTCGATGCGCGCGGCTTCGTATTTTTCACCAATCTGGAGAGCCGCAAAGCGCGCCACATCGCCGGGAACCCGCGTGTTTCCTTGCTCTTCCCGTGGCTGCCGCTGGAGCGGCAGGTGATCGTGACCGGCGAGGCGGCGAAGATTTCCGTGGCCGAGTCGCTGAAATATTTCCTCGCGCGCCCGCACGACAGCCAGCTTGCGGCGTGGGCTTCGCGGCAGAGCACCGTCATTGCATCGCGCAAGATGCTCGAGATGGAATGGGAGCATCTCAAGGCGAAGTTCAGCGCCGGGAAAGTGCCGCTGCCGTCGTTCTGGGGCGGTTTCCGGGTGAAGCCGGAGACGATCGAATTCTGGCAGGGCGGTCCGAACCGGCTGCACGACCGCTTTCAATACACGCGGCAAACCGATGACTCGTGGCGGATCGAGCGGCTCGCGCCGTAGCGCGCTCGCGTCAGATTGCGGGATCGGCGGGGAGATCGGTGCCAGGACAGAATCCGTTGATCGAGGCGAGGCGAGGCGGAGTAGGCGAAAAAAACCTATGGCATCAAGGACGTGAAGAGGGCCATCGAGACCGGTCGCCGGAACGGCATCCAGACCCACGCCTTCGCTGTCGAGAAACAAGCCGCCGAATACTTCCCCGCGATGTTCACCCAGCACAGCTACGACATCGTCCCCAATCCCGCGCGCCTCACCGAAACGATGTGCAGCCTCTTCGCCCGGCTGCTGCGCGGCGCTTAGTCGCTCCGGGGATTCACCTGGATTTCCATGAAGGTCGCGATGCCAGTGGTATGAAAGCCAGTACGCCCGACAAGGCATGTGTCGGATCGGTGGTCGTTGCCGGAAGGCACGAAACATTTGTGCAGCCGCAGCAGCGCGTGAGCCATCCATGCACCCATCAAAGCCACAGTCGGCGATGTCATTTTCCCGTGAGGCAACGCGCGGCGCAGCAGGCCAGCCTTCATGGGGCCTTCAACGATCGCGAGTCCGAGACTGGCTCGCTACAACTCACCGAGATTCCGATGCAGGATTTGTTCGAGGCGTTTTGGATCGAGGATGGTGATCGCCTTGCCCGCGACGCGGATGAGATTTTTCTCACGGAAATCCGCAAAGGTGCGCGAGAGCGTTTCGCTCACGGTGCCGATCTCGGCGGCGAGCACGCGCTTGGTGCGGTCGAGTTGGAAATCGACCGCGCCTGCTGGCAGCGGGCGAGGGCAGCGTTTGAGCAGCCAGTTCGCGAGGCGCGTCTCCACGTCTTTGAGCGTGAGATCGTCGAGCAGGGCGACGAGCACGCGCAGGTGCTGGCTCATCGAACCGAGCATGCGCAACGCGAGTTCGGGACGGCTGCGCAGCAGGCCGAGGATGTCCACTTTTGGGATGAGCAGGATCGTGCTGTCCTCGATCGCGCGCGCATCCGCCGGATAGCCGCCAGCGCTGGCCAGCGCAGCCTCGGCGAAGGATTGGCCGGTGCGGAAAACGGCGATGACCTGCTCTTTTCCCGCGGCGCTCACGCGATGCACGTTCACCGCGCCGCGCTGCACGACGTAGAAGCCTTCCGAGGTCGCGCCTTCGTGAAAAAGGTACGCACCTTTCGCGAGTTCCTTCGGAATCACGAACGACGAAATCAGCTCGAGATCCTCGGCGGGCAAGCCATTGAAAAGCTGGCAGCCACGCAGGGTGCTGGCGAAGACGATTTTTCGGAAGTCGGCGATCTGGCTGGCCATGCCCGCGATCATGGCCCGGGTGTGCGTCCGGGTGCAACCGCGCAGCTAGCCCTCCGGCGACTCGCGCCAGAAATACGTGATCCAGCTCCCATCCGGCCGCGGCTCGACGCGCGACGCGAATTTTTCACCGCGGAGTTTTTCGATCAATGG
This sequence comes from Chthoniobacteraceae bacterium, assembly GCA_031409335.1. Lineage (GTDB taxonomy): Bacteria > Verrucomicrobiota > Verrucomicrobiia > Chthoniobacterales > Chthoniobacteraceae > JANLQB01. Next base: position 10,578 of record JANNWY010000323.1, read on the forward strand.
CGAAGGCAGGAATGGTGCGATGATGGCGATCCCCTCGCCGGCCTTGAGTGCATCCACGCGCTTGCGGATTTCGGGAAGCGGCTCGATCCCCTGCGCGAGCAGCTTGCGCACGTCGAAACGTTTGAAGATCGGGAGCGACATGGTGGTGACTATTCAAAACATCATCGCCGGAAAGGGCCATGCGAGCCTTGATGCAGGTCAAGGCTTCACCTGGCTGGAACCAATTGGCGGTGTGATTTGATGTGGGTCAAAGCGTCGGGCGCGAAACCATCCAAGATTGCGCGCATGAAATGCATACGACCCTCCCTGCTGATCCTCGCGACCGCCTTCAACCTCGCGGCTACCGCGGTGCTTCTTTCCGCCGAAACCCCGATCGCTCCAGCAGCGCCGCTGCCCGGCCCTGCCGCAAAGGGCGCTGACCCGGAAGTGGTCGGCGAAGAAAAAGCGGTGCTCACGGCCGCTCCGAGTGTGCCACCGCCGATCCAGCGCAAACACGCGACGAAGGTCGTCGTGAATCTCGAAGTGCGCGAGGTGGTAAAGCGCATGGCGGATGGCGTGGACTATTTGTTTTGGACGTTCGGCGGCGAGGTGCCGGGGCTTTTCATCCGCGTGCGCGAGGGCGATCAGGTCGAGTTTCATCTGGCCAATCACCCCACTTCAAAGATGCCGCACAATATCGACCTGCACGCGGTGACCGGGCCGGGCGGCGGCGCGGCGTCGTCGTTCACCGCGCCCGGACATGAGTCGCAGTTTTCTTTCAAGGCGATTAACCCAGGGCTCTACGTGTATCACTGCGCGACCGCGCCGGTCGGGATGCATGTCGCGAATGGAATGTATGGGCTGATCCTCGTCGAGCCGAAGGAAGGACTGCCGCCGGTGGACAAGGAGTTCTACGTGATGCAGGGCGACTTCTACACGAAGGGGAAATTCGGCGAGGAAGGGTTGCAGCCGTTCGATCAAGAGAAGGCGGTGGATGAGCGGCCGAGCTACGTCGTGTTCAACGGATCGGTCGGATCGCTCGTCGGCGACAAGGCGCTGAAGGCCAAAGTGGGCGAGCGCGTGCGGATGTTCGTCGGCAATGGCGGACCGAATCTCTTATCGAGCTTCCACGTGATTGGCGAAATTTTTGACCATGTGTATCAAGAGGGCGGTGTGAAGGTTTCGCAGGAGCAGGTGCAGACGACGGTCGTGCCGGCGGGCGGATCGGCCATCGTGGACTTCAAGCTGGATGTGCCCGGCACCTTCATCCTCGTGGATCACGCGCTCTTCCGCGCATTCAACAAAGGCGCACTCGGGATGCTAAAGGTGGAAGGTCCGGCGAACCTCCTTACCTATTCCGGCAAGGAAGTGGACGCGACCTATCTCGGCGACAGCGCCTTTGTGGGTGCGCAGGGGAAGGTGAAGGAACTCGAGTCGCAGATGAAAAAAGCCATTGCCTCCGATCCGAAAATCGCCGCGATGGGTAAGGAAATCATCATGGAGAAAGGTAAGCGCATTTACTCGCAGACCTGCTTTGCGTGCCATCAAGGGGAAGGTCAGGGTCTGCCGGGAGTATTCCCGCCGCTGGCGAAATCGGACTTTCTCATGGCAGATAAGGCGCGCGCCATCCGCGGCGTGATCAAGGGTCAGACCGGCGAGATGACGGTGAACGGTGTGAAATACAACGGCGTGATGCCACCCGTCATGATCAACGACGAGCAGATCGCGCAGGTGGTCACTTACGTGATGAATTCCTGGGGCAATAGCGGCGACATCGTGACCGTGGACGACGTGCAGAAAGTCCACGCGGAATCCGCGAACCAATGACGATGCGCCTCGCGCTGCTTCCGTTCAGCCCGGCCCGTTTTCGGCGGAACGCCAGGCGGCGAGCAATCGCGAGCCACGGTGAGTTGCGAGCGTGTCCCACGGGCCACTGGCGATGATGCGGGCGTCTTCGAGCACGAGCGCGGCGGGGCAGAGCGCGCGGGCTTCGCATGGGTCGTGAGTGACGAGGATGACGGCGGTGCTGCGCGCTTCGGATTGCGCGCGGACTTCGGCGAGCAACTCGGCTTTGAGCGCGAGGTCGAGGCTGGAGAATGGTTCGTCGAGCAGCAGAAGGGATGGTTGCGCGACAATGGCGCGGGCGAGGGCGACGCGCTGTTGCTGGCCGATGGAGAGGGTGCCAGGGCGGCGGTTGGTGAGTTCGCCGACGTGACAGGAATCGAGCGCGGCTTGCGCGGTGGCACGGCGTTCGGCTCGTGGGAGGTCGGGCAAGGCGAGCGTAACGTTTTCGAGCGCGGTGAGATTCGGCCAGAGCGCGAGATCTTGGAAGACCATGCCGATGCGGAGGCCGGGCGCGCGCTCGATGGTGCCGGCGTTCGGCGCATCGAGGCCGGCGATGAGGCGAAGCAGCGTGCTTTTTCCCGCGCCGCTCGCGCCGAGGACGGCGCGGCGTTCGCCGGGCGCGAGCGAAAAATTCACGCCCTCGAAGACGGTGTGTGCGCCGTGGCGTTTGGCGAGGTCGCGGATGGCGAGGAGCGCACTCATGCGGCGAGACGCTGGAGCACGATCGCGCACGCGGCGGCGAGAGCGATGTAGAGCAGGCAGAGCATGGCGACGAGCGCTTCGGGGGCATTGGCCATGATGGTGAAGATGGCGAGCGGCAGGCTGCCGCGGCCCGGCGGGTGAAGCAGCAGGACGGTGCCGACTTCCGCCGTGGCGAGCAACGCGGCGAGGGCGGCGGCGGGCCATGCCCAGCGCGACAGCCAGGGCACGGCGACGCGCAGGAGAAATTGCCAGCGCGGGACGCGATGCACGCGCGCGGCGTCGGCCCACGAGGGCGGCATCGAGCCAACTGCGCGCAGCGCAAAGAGGATGGCGACGGGTAGCCCGCGCAGCGCCAGCGCCGCTCCGAGCGTGGCGGCGCTGCTCCACGGGATGAGCCAGAGCGCGGGCAGAGCCGGTGGCACGGCAAGCAGCGCGAGGGCGGCAGCGACGAGGACGCGCCGACCGCGCGGGGTGCGACCGAGCAGCCATGCGGCGGTGAAAGCGACCGCGACCGCGAGGGGTGCGGCCAGGACAGCGTAGAGCGCGGTGTCGGCAGCCGTGCGCGTGACTTCGCTCCATGCGCGAGCGAGCGGCCAATCATGCGAAACTAGCGGACGGAGCAGCCCGGTGAGCGGCGGAGCGACTATGCCGATGACCACCGTGCCGAGCAGGAGCGCCGTGCGCGGCGAGTGGTGGCGCTCGGCGCGTTCGGTGTCGCGGGCAAGCAGTGCGTCGGCGATGTGCGGCGCGAGTTTCCAAGCTAGCGGCCAGGCGAGCAGCGCGGCGACGAACGCGAGCGCGGCAGCTTGTCGCGTCGCAAGTGTCACGTCGTATCGGGCCGCGAAGCTGACGAGCAGTTCGCCCGCCGCGCCCGGCCAGCCGAGGATTTGGCCGGGGCCGGCGTCGGCCAGCGTGAGCGCGGCGGCGAGCGTGGCTGCGAGCGCCGCGAGTGGAAAAGTCGCGCGCAGGGTGAGGTGAAACAGGTGCCGTTCGCCGCCTGCGAGCCGCGCCGCGTCGGCCTGACTGCGCGTGACCGTGTGCGCGGCAGCGAGCGAGGCGCACGCAACCAGCGGCACGCCGAGACACGCGAAGGCCCACACCGTTCCGAAGAAGCCGGAGATTTCATGCGCGAGCATGGACAGCCCGATGGCGACGAGGAACGACGGCAGCAGCAGCGGCAGCACGAGCGCGGTGAGCAATGCGCGACGGCCAGGAAAGCGCGTCAGCGCCGCCCGCACGCCAATCGGCCAGCCCACCGCGAGCGACACGCCCGCTACGCTCGCTCCGACCAGCACGCTGCGCGCGAGCGCACGCCAGAAGGCCGCGTCGAGCCCGTCCATGTCATTGCGCGGCGGCCCACTCTTTAAGGAACCCGCCGGCGAGCGATTCGCTGCGCGCGCCGAGCTTCTCGTAGTCCACGCGCAGCGCGCGAACTTCCTCCACCCGCTTCACGCCCGGCGGGACGGCGACTCCTGGGCGCAGCGGCATGTGCGCGCAGCTTTTCGCCAGTTCCTCCTCGGCCTTCGCGGTGAGCAGGAAATCAATGAAGCGCCGTCCGTTCTCCGCGTGCGGCGCACCGGCGATGAGCACGGCGGCATTCGGCATCACGAGCGTGCCTGCGCCGTCCGCGTCGGGATAAATCGCGGCGACGGGTTTGCCGTCCTTCACGGACTCATGCACGTCGTCGGTGTCGGTGAGGCCGAAGGCGAACTCACCCGCGGCGACGCGCCGTTTCACCTCGCCGTTCGACGAGAGCATCTTCACGCCGTTCGCGCGCATTCCATCGAAAAACGCGCGCGCCTTTTCCTCACCCATCGTCTCGAAGAGCGCGGCGGCGTGCATCGAGGTCGTGCCGAAAAGCGGATTGGCGATGCACGTCTTCCCGCGCCATTTCGCATCGAGAAAATCCGCCAGCCCGCGCGGCTGCTCCGCTATCGGAACGAGCTGCGTATTCAAAATGATGATCCGCGCCCGCGCCGAGAACGCCGACCAGTGACCCGCCGCATCGCTGAACTCCGGCGGCATCCCGGCGGCGCTCGCGGAACGATACGGTTGCGAGATACCTTTGCTTTTCAAAATCGCCGCGCGCATCGGGTCGCCGCTCCAAAAGACATCGGCGATGGGCCTGGCCTTCTCCGCAATGAGGCGGTTGAGCAGGCCCGTGGATTTCGTCTCCTCGGTGTCCGGCACGAGCTTCACCGTGATGCCGCTCTGCTTTTGAAAAAGCTCGGCGATGGGCCGCGCGAACACGTCGTCCACGCTCGTATAGACCACGACTTCCTGTGGCGGCGCATTCCGATGGCACGCTGCGAGGCCGGCTGTGGCAATGAGGATAAACGTGCGGCGATTCATGGCTTCAAAAGATGGCCCATGCAGCTTCCGCGCAGGCACGCATTCGTTCCGGCCCTCGCCGCTTTTATGGCCGCAACCCGAGTTCGACCGTGGCTTTTGCCAAATCTTTCTCCCAGACCCAAAGCCGGTAGGGTGGTGGGACGCTGGTGAAACCGAACTTTCCGACATTGCGCAAGGTGCGCAGATCGACGCACACCCTTTGAAAGGCATCCGCGATCCCGGCGGCAGCCGTCTTGGCGGTTGCCAGCTTGATGCACGCCCGGAACTCGTAGCCGACCAGAAATTTCCGGCTGTAAACACTCCACACTCCCCTCCGCTCGTTCCACGCCGCCTCGGCCGCCGCGATCAGCGCGTTCATGTCGGTGTTATTCGGCAGGGATGGGTAGATCGGGAATGACGCTCCCCAGCCGCTCTCCACCATTTCAAGATTGAAGGTGCGGCGCGCAGGATCGTTTTTCGGCGGAAGAGGGTCCGTTTTACTGCCTGTGAACCAGGGCGCGAAATAAGCCAGCAAGCGCCCATAGCGATCCACGATTTCGCCCGTCGCGATGACGGCCAGGCTGCGCTTGGTGCCGTCGTCGCGCGTTAGCCGCTGTTCCATGACCACGTCAAAAAACTGGCTCGCGCCGACCGCGCCCGCGATATGATTCGCTGCGGCGTCAGGCGTGAGCCGCTGGATCAGGTAGTTCCGCAGCGGCGTGGGAAGGGCGTCGTAAAAAGTTCCGGACAGCCGCGCGCGGCAAAGGTCGAGCTTCGGCTGGCTCACTGGCGGCGCGCCGGCGTAACCCGCTTTTTCCGGCGTATCCACCGAGACAGCGCGGACCGGCTGCTCGATCACGGGCGTATCGCCGTCGGAGGCACGAATGAGTTTGCGCGGTTGAGCCCGCTGCTCGTTGGGCGGCAGATTGAAGTTTACGATCGGAGTTGGCATGGGTGGTAGTGTGGATTTTAGCGGATGGTGAGTGCCAAGGCTGAAAACCGGGTGTTAGGAGTGTTGGTAGTTAGGGTTTGCTGAGTTGTTTCAAAACCGCGCGGGCGGTGCGCAGTGTCAGTGCCGCGAGCATGAGGGTCGGGTTCGCGGAGCTGCCCGTGGTGAAGACGCTCGCGCCAGCCATGAATAGGTTGGCGTGCTCGTGGCTCCGACCGTCGGCATCCACCACGGAAGTGGCCTTGTCGGTGCCCATGCGGCAAGTGCCCATCGGGTGCGCAGCGGTGTTGAAGTTCTTTGGCGCAGGCTCGTCATGGACAACACACCCAACGCCTTTCAATATCTCCGTCGCAGCTTTGTGGCCTTCTTCCAACCCCTTCCACTCGTAGTCGGTGAGATTGAATTTCAACTTGGGACGCAGGATTCCCAAGTCGTCGGTCTTGTCCGACAGGGTGACGGCGTTCGCCTCGTGGGGCAGCACTTCGACGGAGAACGACACGCGCACCATGCGAGTGACGCGGTCGGCCACGGCCTGCCGCAGCGCCTTTCCAAAAAGGAAGGCGCCACCCGCGCCGGACGTGCGGAGCAGGTTATCCAGGGTTGTCCCCACGGTTTCCTTGCGACCCCAGCCGTCGTTGCCCACCGTCATGCGGAATCCAGAGTGATGACCGCGGAACTTGCCATCGCGGAAATCCTCGATGCCGCAGGTGCTCTGCGGGCCGCGGAAGGGAAACAGAGGTTCTTTGTAAATCCCAACAACTTCCTCCTGCACATGGTCCATCAGGTAGCGACCGATGTTCTGGTTGGTAAAGGCGTCCGCCGTGCGCGAGAGCAAGAGAATCTTCGGCGTCTCCACTGCGTTCGCGGCGAGGATGAAAACGCGGCCTTTCACTTCCTGCACGTCGTCCGGTTTGCCCGAGAGCCATGACTTGTAACGCAGGCTCACCACCTTCCCGTCGCCCTTGGCAGTCAGCTTCGTAACGACACAACCGTTGCGCAGCTCCACGCCGGCGGACAGCGCGAGCTTGAGATGCACGGTCGCATCGTATTTCGCCTGAATCGGACAGAGCGGAATGCAGTTGGAATTGCCTTCGCAAGCAGGACGCCGGGCCTGCTGCCCGTTGTTGTCGTAAGGCACCGAGTTTCTCGCCTGCGGCGTGCTGATGACCCGCACTTTGCGCCCGGCCACAGTGCCCAGTCCATTGATGGCTTTCTGCATCAACTGGTCGCCATAGCTCAACGGGATGGGTGGCATCGGAAACTTCATTTGGTGTCCCAACACTTTCGCCCAAGCCTCGGAATCCCCGGCCACGCCGAGTTCACGCTCTGCTTCGTCGAAGTCGGCGCGCACTTGTTCGTAGGTCAGCGGCCAGTTGAGATTATGCGCCGCCAGTTCCTCATACACGTCATTCAGTTTGAAATCGTTTGGCAGGAAGCGGGGCGCGTTTCCGCGCCATCCCCAAGTGGCTCCGCCCGTCATGCGGAGATAGGTGGCTTTGAAGAGCTTGGTTGCGTCGGTTTCCGTGCCGTGGTCGTAATACTTTTCCTTTTTCGGATCATCCGGCGATTCGGGAAACGGAGCAAAGGGGCGGCTGGCCATCCGGGAATACGGCGACCTCCAGCCGGGGCCTTGCACCATATTGACCCGGTGAAACGCTGCGCGTTGCCGGTCATCAAGGTCGTTCGCACCTGCTTCGAGGATGAGAATGGACAGCCCTTTTTTGGCTTGCGCGAGCTTCCACGCGCACAGCGCCCCGGCCACGCCGGAGCCAACGATTACTACGTCGTAAGTTTTGGTTTTCATAGTGTTGAATGGAGTCGGGTTCAGGGCTTCTGTGACCAATAACCGTGAGGCTGCACGGAGTAGGCCGGCGGATGGGCCTGGACGATGCGCCAAATGAGGCCGCGCTGGAGTTCGCCGGGCAGCGGCGGGAGGGCGCTGGGCGCAAAGCCCGCAGCGCCCGCCTTGCGGGTGAGTGTTGCCTTGTCGCCGGGATCGTCGAACTGCGAGAGATACCAGGCCTTGATAACCTGCCTTGCCGCCAGCCAAAGGCGTCCCGCGGTGTCTTCCTTGAGTTGCCGTTGCAAATCCGCTTCGGGGTCTTTGGTGAGCACCGCCTTGCGGTAGGCATCGATCAAGTCGTTCAGTTCTGCGCAATAACACTCCTCGATTTGCCGCCGGTAGCTTTCGCCCAGTGCGGAGTCGAGGTCATCCACTCCGGTCAACAGGCCGGAGACGTTCATGAAGGCTTCATTAGGAGTCATAGGTTTGGAGGCTGGGTGTTAGTTGGATCGGATGCGTTTTTTTGGTTTTTGAATCAGGACACTTACTTGCTTTCGCCACTCGAGAAATCGTCAAACACCGTGACGCTGTCGGCCTTTGTCCACAGGCCGACTTTGCCTGCGCCGGTGAAAGTCGCGTCCTGCACTTTGAACAGCTCCTTCCCGTCGAGGATGACGGTGAAGGTATCGCCTTTGAACTCGACGCGGAGCGTGTGCCATTCTTTTGGTGCGACTTTAGCCTTCACGCCGTAGCCGCCTTTGCGGCCCACGATGTCGAGCGAACTGCGTTTGCCGCCCTCGGTCTTGTAGAGCACGACGTTGCCTTCGAGCGCGTTCGCGCGGCAGACGTAATAGTTATCCTTGTCCTTCGCGCGCCAGACGACGCCGATGGCCTGATCGTCCTTACCATCGAGCGCCTTCCCTTTCACCTCGACGAAGCCGTCTTTCACCGCGCTGCCGTCGCTGAGGATGATCGGGTAGTCCGCTTCGCCGGATTGCTTGAGCACATTGGGTTTCGAGGGTGCGGTGTCGTCTTTTTCGACCGTCCATTTCGCGGTGCCGCTGCCGGTGACGCCGCTGCTCCAGCCCTTTGGCGGAGCGCCTGTGGATTTGTCGAAATTCTCCGCGCCCGCGAAGGCGGACGCCCCGGTGAGGAGGAGGACGAGCGGTGTTTTCATGGCGGCTATTTCTTTTGCAAGGCGAGCGTCTTTTTGAGCGACTCGGCGAGTTTGCTGGCGGGGCCTTTGCCCCAGTAGTGGAGGAAGAGGTAGCGCGGCTGCTCGTGCGTCATGTGGTGGTGAATGGCGACGATGTTCACGCCTTCCGCGCGCAGGCTTTTGAGCACGGGCTGGAGTTCGTCTTCGAGCACGCAGAAGTCGCCGCAGACCACCGCGTCATCGTCGGTGCCGGCAAATGCAGCCCACGTATTCACGCCCATCTCCTTCGCCATCTCGCAGCCGCACGGCATCTTCGCCGCGCGACCGATGACGGCTTTATACATGCCGTCCTTCGCCTGTCCTTTCGCGCCGAGCGCGGTGTCGAGCGGCGCTGCGGTGATCTCGTTTTTCAAAGGCGCGAACGCTTTTCCAAAAACGCGCTGCGGCTGCGGCTGCGCGGCGCGCACGGCTTTCACGGCATCGAGCGCGGACTTCACCGCGGCGGCGAGTTTCGCCGTCTCGCCGTCGCCACCGATGTGCATGAAATACACCTTCGGCTCGTCAGCGAAGAAATGGTTGTGCAACGCGGTGACGTTCAACCCGCCGTCGAGCGCGGCGGACATCGCGGCATTCACCTCGTCCTCGAACAGCACCAGGTCGCCCGCGACCATCACCTCGGCCTTCACGCCCGGCGCGAACGCAGCCCAAGTCGTGAGGCCCATGAATGGCGGCATCGTCCAGCCATCCACGGCGATTTTCAGGTCAGTGCGCGGCGCGGTGACTTTGAAAACTTTCTCGGCTTCGTTCAGCGTGCCTTTCAACCCGGTCAGCGTTTCGATCTTTGCGGTGTCGAGCGGCGCGGCAATCGCGCAGGCGGCGGTGAACAGGAGGGAGAAGATGCCGCGGAGAGAAACAGCCGATTTCATCTCGGCGAGGATACTGCCGTGGAAAAAGCTCACGCAAGGCGAAAGAGGTATTTGGAAACGGAAGAAAACATGAACGCTGGCTGCTATCTTCTACCAACTCGCGACCGACCGCTCGGCAGCGCGGCTGCGACTCTGGCGGCATCTGCGGCGCGCAGGCACAGTGCCTTTCAAAAGCTCGACCGACCTGCTGCTCCGATGCGCCGGAGCACGACGAACGGATGAAGTGGATCATCCAGCAGGCGCACGCCATCCGCGGCGTGATCAAGGGCCAGACCGGCGAGATGACGGTGGACGAAGTGCAGAAAGTCCACGCGGAATCCGCGAACCAGTAACGCGCAGGGTCGGGATGCGGGCGCAGCCTGTCACGCTGCGGAGCAATTCTTTTACAATCGCCGCATACGCGTGTGACATGCCATGGCGCTGGTTGCCGCACGATTTGCCTCATGAAACTTCTCATTGCATCGCTCCTCGCACTTCTTCTCGTGGCAACGACTCGCGCAGCGTCCGATGCCGACTTCACCATCGTTCGCGCGGCAAAAGTCACCATCGAAGAGAACACCGTGACCATCGTTGGCGAAGCCTTCGCTTTTATCCTGCTGATCAGCGACGACCACATCCCCGAATACAAGGGACAGCAATGGCACGGGATGCCTGTCACCCGCGTGAAAGTCCGCACCGACAACAACGTCACCCTCATCATCAAGCGCCCTGCTCAAGGCCCGGACGAAGGCTGGCAAATGACGCTCAAGGCTGCCAAAGACTTGCAGGACGGCAAGGAAGTCGGACGCATCGGCTACTACGCACCCGACATGACCATCAAAGGCAATGTGATCGCATCGGTTTCCGGGGCGGGATTCCTCTATCCGAAGGGTAAGTGAAGGCTGCTGCGCGCGGGAATACTCGCGCCGCGATTCGGCACGCTCTGAGGACGAAACAAACCCACCCGCAGGAGAGTTTGCCGATCGGGTGCGGAATTCGCGCGGGAAATTGACCCGTGTCAAAGCGGTGCGCGTGCTGGAAGTGTAAAGTGAATTTCATGAATCGCGAACGCATCTCCACCAGCACCCTCCTCGCGACGGCTTTGCTCGTCGCGTCGGCAGCGCAATCCGTCGCGGGTGAATCTGCCTTGCACTCGTCCCCGGTCTCCGCGCCAAGCGCCGAACGCAATCCGCTGTCGTTCTTCGATGGCGCGCTCGTGTTTGATTTTGAAGAGCGGTTTCGCTGGGAAATCCGCGAGAACAACTTCGACTTCAACGACTCGGTGAATGCGTTGACGGACGACAATTGGTTTCTCCAGCGGATGCGTTTCGGCATGACGGTGAAGCCCGCGCCGTGGCTGAAGCTTTACGTGCAGGCGCAGGACTCGCGGGAGATCAACTCCGACCGTCCCGACTTTCCGGGCGCGCTCGGGGCGGAGGGCGATGATGCTTTTGATCTGCGTCAGGCCTGGGTCGAGTTTGGCAATGCGAAGGATTTTCCGCTCACGCTAAAAGTCGGTCGGCAAGTGTTGAGCTACGGCGATGAGCGGGTGATCGGCGCGTTCGATTGGAACAATATTGGCCGCACTTTCGACGCGGTGAAGTTGCGCTGGGAGGAGAAAGCCTGGTGGCTCGATGCCTTTGCCAGCAGCGTGGTCGTGACGGAGCGCGGGAGTTACAATCAGAGCGATTTCTTCAACGGCAACGAAACCGACCGGCAGCAGATTTTCAGCGGCCTCTATTTCTCCACGACCGCGATCGGGCCGCAAACCACCGATCTTTACGTGCTGCACTTGCACGAAAATGCGAACCCGCGCTACCAGCAGAATCCGTTTGGCGATACGAACTTTTTCACCCTCGGCACGCGGATGAAATCGAAGCCGGGCGCGTTTGCGAAGCAGGACGCCGCGGGCCTGAGCAAGGACGGCAAGACCGTGGTGGAAGCGAAGCCGCCGCGACCGGTGGGCTTTGATTACGAGGGTGAATTTGCCTTCCAGACCGGCGACGTGCGCGGGCTCGATCTCACAGCGTTCGCCGCGCATGTCGGCACAGGATTCACGTTCGACGCCTCGTGGCTGCCGCGGCTCGGTGCGGCCTACAGCTTTGGATCGGGCGATGGCGATCCGGCGGATCGGGATGTCGAGACGTTCCAAAATCTCTTCCCGACGAATCACAAATTCTACGGACAGATGGATGTGTTCTCGTGGCAGAACCTGCACGATCTCGAAGTGAGCGTGAAGGCGCAACCGCTCAAGACCGTGTCCCTCAAGGCCGAGTTTCACGCCTTCTGGCTCGCGACCACCGACGACGCTTGGTACCGCGCAAATGGCACATCGCAGGTGCGAACGCTAAACGCCGCCGCGCGCAACGCGGACCACTACGCCGGGTCGGAGGTGGATCTCACCGCGACGTGGAATGTGAACAAGCACCTGCAAGTCGAAGGCGGCTACAGCCACTTCTTTGCGGGTGATTATCTCAGCGACACCGGCGCATCCGATGACGCGGACTTCGGCTACATTCAGGCGAAGCTCACTTTCTAAACGCATGAGAATTTCGCCCGGCCAACTGCTCACGATCGCGGTTCTGTTCGTCGCCACGCCGTGCCCGGCGGGTGCTGGCAGCGATGGCATGGCGATGATTCCCGCGACTCAATACCGCCCGCTCTTTCGCGGAGAAACGGACGCGAAGGAAATTCCAATCGCCGCTTTTCAACTCGACGTTCGGCCTGTCACGAACGGTGAGTTTCTCGCCTTCGTCCGCGAGAATCCGAAGTGGCGGCGCTCGCAGGTGAAGCGGCTTTTTGCCGATGAACGCTACCTCGCGCATTGGGCGGGCGACCTCGATCTCGGCAATGCGCGCGCGGAGCAGCCGGTCACGCAGGTCTCATGGTTCGCGGCGAAAGCGTTCGCGTCCTCGCGCGGGAAGCGGTTGCCGACCACGGCGGAGTGGGAAGTCGCCGCGGGCGCGGGTTTCACCGAACGCGATGGCGCGAAGGACGCGGAGTTTCAAGCCGGGCTGGCGCGCTGGTATTCAACTCCTTCGCCCGCCGTATTGCCAGACGCGGGCGGCGGGCGCGCGAATGTTTTCGGCGTGTGCGATCTGCACGGTCTGGTGTGGGAATGGACCAGCGATTTCAACAGCGCGATGGTCACCGGCGACGCGCGCGGCGACAGCGGATTGGAGCGTCAGCTTTTCTGCGGAGCGGGTTCGGTTGGTGCGAAAGACACCGGGAATTTTGCGGCCTTCATGCGCTTCGGTTTCCGCAGCAGCCTGCGCGCAGGCTACACCGTCCACAACCTCGGTTTCCGCTGCGCGAAAAATCCATGAAAACGCTCCTCGCACTCCTGCTGCCATGCGCGCTGCTCGCCGCCGAGCCACTCCCACCGTGCTGCCGCCCCGCGCTTCCCGCAGGCAAACCCACGGACACTTCGCTCTACTTGCTCGACTCGAAGTGGACTTCCGATGTCGGCCGCGAAATCAAACTCGGCGCTCTGCGCGGACGTCCGCAGATCGTGGCGATGTTTTTCACCCACTGCGAATACGCCTGCCCGATCCTCGTCAGCGAACTCAAGACGATCGAAAGCAAGCTGCCGCCCGCAGTCCTCGGCAAGGTGGATTTCCTGCTCGTGAGCATCGACTCGAAACGCGACACGCCCGCCGAACTCGCGGCCTTCCGCGAAAAACGCCAGCTCGCCCGCGAACGCTGGACGCTGCTGCGCGGCGAGGCCGACGACGCGCGCGAACTCGCCGCGCTCCTCGGCGTGAACTACACCGAGGACGCGCGCGGGCAATTCGCCCACACCAATCTCATCACGGTGCTCAATGCCGAAGGCGAAATCGCCTTCCAGCACGCGGGCTTGAAACAAGACGCTGCACCGCTCATCGCCGCGATCGAGAAAGCGGCGGGCGGCGCGCAACGCCCCGCGAATCCATGAACACGACACCCAGCCCGGTATGTCGGAAAGTCGGCTTCAAAGTGGTCGATAGTAGATCAAGAAACGATCCGTAAAATCCTGCGCTGAGGGGCGGTCAATTGTCCAACTGGCTATTGCCGCGTCGCAGCCGGAAAGGGTCGCTCTTCGCGATCGCCGCCACGAGCGCGGAAAACTTGTAGCCGCCTTTCGCCGTTTCCATCCGGATCTTTTCCACCGCCCGATCGTCGTAGTATTCCAACCCGCGACCGATCGCGTAGATCAGCATCTTTTCCGCGAGGCAGCGCGTGAACGCCTCCTTCTCGTCAGCCAGCATTTTCTTCAAGTCCGCGAGGCTCTTCAGTTCCGTGCCGTTCGACAATTTCCCGCCGACTTCCACTGGCTGCCCCAGCTCGTTCTTTTCGCGCCACTGGCCGATGCCGTTGAAGTTTTCCAGCGCGAATCCCATCGTGTCCATCTTCGCGTGGCAGTTCGCGCATTTCGGATCGGCGCGATGTTGTTCGAGCCGTTGGCGGAAAGTACCAGTCAGTTCCTTGCGGCTTTCATCGTCGAGACTCGGCACGACGGGCGGCGGCGCGGGCGGCGGGTCGCCGAGCAGTTGCTCCAGGATCCATTTGCCGCGCTTCACCGGCGAAGTCCGCGTGGGATTCGACGTGACGGTGAGAATGCTCGCGTGCGTGAGCAGACCGCCGCGATCGGTGCCCTTCAACGACACCCGCCGGAAGTCGTCGCCCTTGTATCCGCCTTCCGGCCAGACGTTGTAAATCTCGCCCAATCGCCGGTCGAGATACGTGAAATCCGCGTCGAGCAAATCGAGCACGCTGCGGTCTTCGCGGATGATCTCCGCAAAAAACATCCGCGTCTCCTTCATCATCGACGCCTGCAAATTTGGCCGCCACTTATCGAACGCTTTCATGTCGGCCTCGTGCGCGGCGAGGCGGCGGAGTTGCAGCCACTGCATCGCGAAATTATCCACCAGCATTTCCGCGCGTTTGTCCTTCAGCATCCGCTTGATTTGCGCGTCGAGATTCGCCGTCAGCTTGTTGGAAAGCGCGTAGCTCAGCAGTTCGTCATCGGGGCACGTGCTCCACAAAAAGTAGCTCAGCCGCGTCGCGAGTTGGAACTCATTGATCGGATGCGCGTCCGTGTTGTAAGGCATGTCGTCGATCTCCATTCGGAACAAGAATTTCGGCGACGACAACACCGCGACGAGGCACTGCCGCATCCCCACTTCCCAAGTCTCCCCGCGTTTCATCGCCGCATCCGCCAGCCGCGCCACGCGCTCGATTTCATCCGGCGCGACGACCCGGTGCCACGCGCGCGGCATGAAGTACGCGAGCATCGTCCGCGTCTGCGTCCCGGGCGGTTTTCCCGGCGCGGCCTGCGCCCACTTTTTCAGGAAAGGTGAGCGCGCGTCCTCGGGGCCGGTGATTTCGAGCCACTTCACCGCCAGCTTGGCGCCCGCATTCGCCGGATCGCGCACCAGCGCCAGCGCGACGCGCTCGACCCCGGCGATCCCAGCCATTTTTGCCTCGACGACCTGCGCCTTGTCCTCGCTGCGCGCGGTCACTTCCACCACTTGCAGCACGCGGCATTTCGCGACCTGCGGCACCTTGTCCGCTTCGAGTTGCGCGACGCGCTCGGGCGGTTCCGGCTTCGCGATTTTTTCTCCGGCGGCCAGCAGCGCGACGCGCACTTTCTGCCCAGGCTTCGCGTCTGCCCACACCGATGCGCTCACCTTGTAGCTCCCGTCCGGCTCCGCTTTGAATGGCGTATTGATCGGCCCGGTCCCGATCGCGTCCTTCCCCGGAGTGAAGTCGCGCCATTCCCCGCGCAGCACCACGCTCGGTCCCGCGGGCTCGCAAAATCTTGCCGCCATCCGCCGCTTCGAAACCGTCGCCGCCTCGATCGGAATCGCCTGCTCCGCCACCGACTGGGCGGCATCGAGATATTGCTCCATCAGCAGCGGTGAAATCGAAAGCACATCGCCGATGTTGTCGAATCCGTAACCCACGCCGTCCGTCGGAAAATTGTTCGCCGCCTGCACCTCGAAGCCGAGCAGCGCGCTGAGGGTGTTGTTGTATTCGCTGCGATTCAGCCGGCGAATCGTCACCCGACCCGGATCGGGTTTCGCCTTCAAATCGAAGTTGGAAAAGATCGTCTTTGCTGATGCCACAAACGCATCGCGCTCCGCCTTGGTCGGCTGCGGTTTGTCCTCCGGCGGCATCTCTTCGTCCTGCACCGCGTCGATCACATGCTTCCAGATTTTGCGCTGCTTTAAGACCGAGACATCATCGCGAAAAACGTGCAGCGAAAGATCGGCCTTTTGCTTTTTCTCCCCGTGGCAGTCGGTGCAGTACTTTTGCAGAAACGCGACACCGGTTTTCGAAAATGGCTCCTGCGCTGATGCGCGATGGGCGAGGATCAGGAAGCAGAGCGAGGCAAAAATGCGGAGCGGCATGAGGCGCTCAGGATACTCGGGAAACTGCGCGCGATTAGGAAAATTTACGGGCGCGCCGGAGCCAGCGCCGGGTCATCGAGATCGAGCCGGTAGATCATCTGGTTGTAATTGTAGCGCGGCGTCGGCTGCGGGCGGTCGGCGAATTCCGCGGTGTAAGTTCCCTCGAAAATCAGGATCGGCGAATCCGGCGCGGTGAATTCGGGATGCAGCCGCGGGTTGTAAAAAGTGTAGTTGTCGTGCGTCAGGATTTTCACCGCCGCGCCCCACGGCCCGGTCGGCGCATCCGCCTCGGCGTACCAGATTTCGCCGAATGCGGATGGCTTCCCAAAGACCTGCATGAACACCGTCACCCACCGCTTGCGAAATCGATTCCACGCGATCGAACCGCTGTGCGGTTTCACCTCCGCGCCATCGCCCGCTGCGCGCAAGCTCGCCTGCGGTTTCAGCACTTCCCAAGTCGCCAAATCCTGCCACGCCTCGAACGTCGCAGCGCAGCGCAGCACCGGCAGCGGATTACCAAACAGCACCCACTCCTTCCCCGCGTCGTCTTTCCAAAAAGCCGGATGTCCGTCCGGCATCGGCGGCTGCTTCGGCGCGCTTTCGGATTTCGTCCACAGCACGCGGAGCTGCTCGAAATTGCGCGACTCATCATTCCAAACACACAGACCGGCCTCGTACGCCTCCAGATAGTTTTTCACTTTGATGTAACTGCCCACCAACCGTTCCGCGCCCGACTTGTCGCGCAGGTTCACATAACCCGAAACCCAAGTCGGCCCCTCGCCCGGCATCTTCGCCACCCCGCGCGGCGCACCTTTTTCGTTCCTGAAGTAATCCAGCTTCAGCCGCAGCGGCGGCTCGAAGGATGTGAGCGGCTGCACTGCGGTCGTCGCGCTGCTCATGTCGAAAATCCCCAGCGGATACCCCGGCACATTCGTATCGCCCCAAGCCCAGAAAAGCCGCCCGCCATGCACCGCACTTTGCACGCTGTCCGACCCAAAAACGCCCGACTCCCGCCAGTCCAGTTCGCGCCCCGTTTTCTGACTCTCCGCAAACAGCCCCCCGCCGGTCAGCCGCCCCAGCCGCTTCGCAATCACGCGCCGCGTCACCTCGACTTTCAACGTCTTCCCCGGCTCCGGCGTCAGCCGCACCCCGCGATAGCCAAAGCCATCCGCCGCCACTTCATACCCATGCCCGAAAACCGTGAACCAACCCTCGCGCCCCATCAGCTCCGGCAAATCGCACGCGATCACGCCCGCGTTGTCCGAGACCAGCCGCACCTCATGCGTCGTCCGTAGCTCAACGAGCGGCACCGGCCAGCCGCTCCCGCGTTCCACGACTTCGATCCGGCACGGCTCCAGCGCAAAACCCGGCGCGCAGCCTGCGAACAGGATGGCGAGACAACGACTGATCTGGCGGAAGCGTGAGTGCATCGGGAAAAAGCGGTCACGTCATCCTGCGCCCGCGCCTTTCACAAGCAAGACCACCGCACGCGTCCCGCACCTACTTCGCCCGCATCCGATTGTTCTTCGGATGGTGCTCCAGTTCGCAAAGCCCCAGCGCCTCCATCAACGGCGGCACATACACGCCGAAGCGCCCGCGCAGCCCTTTCTTCAGGCCATACCAGCCGCCGATCGGATTCGCCGCCGACCGTCCCCAAGCCTCCACCGTCCCATCCTTCGCCGGCTTCTGCTCATCCGCCCCGCCGAGCTCCATCCAGCCGCCGTGCGCCTTCAGCATCGCGTGCAAATCCGCAAGGCACCGCGCATCGTAGTGCAGCACTGTTTTTCCAACCGTGCAGACGAGGATCGCCAAGCCGTCCTTCGCGTCCGCGTGCATCGTGAAGTCGGATGTTCTCGGTGGAGTCTTGAGGGGGAGCGGATTCTCTTTTGTGCGGTCGAGGGTTTTCATGGGAGTGCGCCTTGGCTTGGTGAAGTCCAACCACAGGCGACCATTCAATCACCAGAGAATCAAGCCTTCCTCGTTCTCATATCCCAAAAACGATATGTGCCGGAGAGAGCTAATTGCCAGTGGTAACCAGCCAACGCGTCCTCTCCTGCAACACCACGCTGGCGCGCTGGCCACTGACTACAGTCACCCTTTCGAAATATGCCGTGCTGACGAACGACGTTGTGCCATTTGCAATCGCGGGCCAGACGATTTTGAGGTTGTATGCGCCGGCCGGAGCGTTGACCGCAAACCGTCCGTCGGAGTCGCTCCGCCCGCGCCAGATAAACGGCGGACGGTCAGGATTTCCGTACGGCGAGCGAGCCTCTTCCACCTCCACCCACAGGCCCGGAAATGGCACGTTCACTTTCGCGATTCCGTCATAGTTTGCCGTTAATCCGTCGATGCCAGTGTCCGCGGTGAGCGCGGGTGCGGGAATGATCTCCAACAGGCTGACCGCGATGCCATTGACTTCTATTCGCAGCAGACCAGGCGCGCGGGCGAATTTCACAGAAGCGCGAACTGGCTCAAAGGCAAAAGTGACCGGGCCCGTCGGCCGACGAACTCCGAAGTCAAACCTCGCCACGCCATCCACTCCAGTGCCGCGAGAAACAAGGAGCGCCGAGTGACCGCTGCTTGGTGTCCTGGCGGTCGCTTCGATGATTAAGTCGTCCGTTGTGTAGTCAGACCAGAGTTTCAGCGATAGCGACGAGTTCCACGAATCGTAGTCCAGCGGCAAAACCCTCGGTTTTGGTAAAGAGAAGCTCAAGTGGGTGAACGAACCGGCCGTGACGAGAAACTCTTGATTGGGAATCAACAGACCGGTTCCAAACCCGGCGTCCGTCATTACGGCATATCGTCCCGGCGGAGTCAGAAATCGAAAATTTCCCTGGCCGTCGGCTCGAACTCGGGAGGCAAAGCGTGGACGCCCGTCCAGTGTGCTTGGCTCGCGCAACTCCCGGATGTAAAAGTCTGCGTTCGCTGCGCGTGAATTGTCGGGAGCCAGAAAGACCACACCGTCAACGCCAGTGTCAGCAGCCAACTCACCCCAC
>JANNWY010000324.1:0-14090 GCA_031409335.1 Chthoniobacteraceae bacterium
TCGATCCGGGTCCGCGACCGAATAATAATGGGCCGAATGCTTGAAAAAACGGAGTGATGTTAGGCATACTTACTTACCATTAACCACCCAGCGACATTAGCAGCTTTTTATCCGAAATTGCCCTTAACTTAATGCCATTCAAAGCTGACCCCGTTCTTCGGACCCGCGGTGCCGTAGCCGGGAGCGCGCCAGGTTTCGGCTCCGCTTCGTTCCAAGGGTCTCGCTCGACCGGAAAGTTCCCGGAAGTGCCTTCCCTCGCAGCCGTGGAGGCGGGTCGAAGCAGCGGCGACCGGTGCTCGGCAGCCGCAGATTTCCCTCAGCGCAAGAATATTCTCCTGATCCCTTTCTTCGGCTTGGCGGGGAATGTGGTGCAGGACGTGATCGCCTAAGTCGCGCCTTCTGGATTTGCATTCCGGGGGCGAAGCTCTTGTCCGAGCACCATGCCGTTCAAAGCCAAAGAACCGCCCTTCAGTTCGCTCGATAAAGCCGGCGTTCGATTGTAAACAATAGCAAAACTGTGCTGAGGGAAACCCTGAAGAGGAACGATCTCTATTTGAGGTTCTTCCCATTTCTCGCCGCGTTTCGCGGTCATGGCTTCCTTAAAGGCGAGGACATCAAGACTGCTGACGATATAGGTTTCGTAGCAGATGCCTGCCCGGGGGCCGTGATACGTTTCTCGAACGATAATCTCTTGGTATGACGGGTTGCGGTTATCCGGCTGACACAGAGCTTTGTAACCCGTGAACAGCAATTGACCATGAACAAATTCCCAGCCGCGAATCGAAAAAATAGGAGGTCTGCTGCGTCGACCGCGGTGCTCCCGAGGTCCGCCTTTAATTTTCCGCGCTTGGTGGTGTGTTCCGTCCGAGTGGTAGGTAAAATGTTCGTCCCCTTCGGTTTGGTGGAAGCGTACTACGATGCCTCCTTTTCCTTCATGCGCAGTAGCAATTGGGTAACGTGCCCCGCCTACTTCGATCAAGAACGAGAGATGCACAGGTTCAAGCTGTGTTTTCGCAGAGGCGTTCAGGCGACCGACTTTGAGGAAAGGGGTCATGAGGAAAGGGGTCAGTCAAGAATGGCATTAATTTAAGGCCGGTTTTCAGAGGCAACGGGGTCAGCTTTAGAAAGTCGCTCAAGCGCGGCAGGCATTTGTGGTGTGGAAAGCATGCAATCCCCAACAATGAAATCCTTTTGGCCGCGAGGCGAGAGCGATTTTCTAAAGCGGACACTCTGTTCCCACTCTGTTCCGCAATGGAGCGTGGCCGCTTTGCGGGCGCGGCGCAAGCCGCCCCTTCAACTCGTTCCCAAGCTCCAGCTTGGGAACGCACTTGTCCCCGAAGCTCTGCTTCGCCAAGCTCGGCCAATTCGCAGCCGCTACCATGCTCGCGAATCGGATCACGGATACTTCATCACCGCCACCGTGGTCGAATGGCTGCCCGTCTTCGCCTCCACGGCGTGCTGCGACATCGTCGTGCGATCGCTTGAATACTGCCTGCCCTGAGCGAAGTCGAATGGGCCGCGAGCACAAAGGGCTGGCCATCTATGCGTGGGTCATCCTCGACAATCATCTCCACGCCATCCTCGCCGCGCCCGATCTCTCCGCCGTCCTGCGCGATCTGAAGAGCTTCACCGCCAAACAACTCGTCGAGCAGATCAAGGTCGAACGCCGCGAATGGTTGCTCCATCAGCTTCGGCATTACCAGGCTGCGCACAAACCGAACGAATATCAGCTCTGGCAGGAGGGGTCGCATCCGCAGCGCATTCTGCGCGATGAGATGATGGAGCAAAAACGGGCATATCTGCACCACAACCCGGTAAAGCGCGGGTGGGTCAGCGAGCCGGAGCATTGGCGCTGCTCATCGGCGCACGCGTGGATGCCGGGCGCGCAGCCGATGTTGCGGTGCGATCCGTGGAGATAGCGTGCCGCGGCGAAGCAGAGCTTCGAGGAAAAGTGCGTGCCCAAGCTGGAGCTTGGGCACGAGTTAAAAAACCCTTCACAGAGCGAAGAGTGCGCGGAGTCGTTGCTGGACTTGAGCTTGGAGGTTCGGTGTCAGCGAACCCAACTGCCGCTGAATGATTGTGGAGGAAACCGTCACCATTCGATGCAGGCGCAATGCAGAGCGGACCCGCAACCCCGCGCGTGCGAAATCTGCGCTGCCCGGGTCGAGCAACACATCGGTCGGTTCCAGTGTGGGCGGCACGGCGCTCGTGATGAAGGCAAGCACCACATGACGATGCTGGCCTGCTGCGTCGGTAAGACATACCGCTGGCCTGACCTTGCTGCCGGAGAGGTCGTCGAACGGAAACGGAACCAGGACAACCCTATACCGCATCGCGGAAAGGCTCGCCGTCGGCTGATGTGTAGATGTCTTCGGCAGGGTCGGCAAGAAACGCGAAAGCATCGCTGGACGCCGCTGCCCGCAGCCAAACATCCTCGGAATCCGTGTCGGACGTGGAAGGAAGCAGCGTCACCATGAGGCTGGCGTTGGCGGGCAGGTCATACGGCTCATCGAGAACGATGTGCTCGCCGTCGTAGTGGGCTTGAAGTGCTACCGTAGGCATAATCCAAGATGATACCGGGCTTTCCGTTTCAGGGCAAGCGCGAGCCGGAGCATTGGCGCTACTCGTCGGCGCACGAGTGGATGCCGGGCGCGCAGCCGATGTTGCGGTGCGATCCGTGGAGGCAGCGTGCTGCGGCGAAGCAGAGCTTCGGGGAAAAGTGCGTGCCCAAGCTGGAGCTTGGGTACGAGTAAAAAAGCCTGCCTCGTCCGAGGCGTGTTTGAATCTTTTCGCCTCAGCAGGCCGCCCGATCAAATTCCTTGTGTCACGATGAGCGAGATTCTAAAGCTGACCCTCTGCTTCTCGCGATGTCATGACCAGTAGCGACGCGGGCAAGGCCAATGATGCCATTCCAGATGAAGCGGTGCTGCGGTTTGCCATCGGGAACGGCCGTGCGGTGATTACGCACAACCGCCGGGATTTCCTGCGCCTGCATGGCCGGAATCCGGACCACGAAGGCATCATTGTCTGCACGGACAATCCCGACTTCCCCGCGCTCGCAGCGAAAGTCCACGCCCGGCTTCACGCGATGGAATCTCTCAAGGGCCAGTTGCTGCGGATCAATCGCGGAGAGTAACCCGCCACCTTCGTGAAGTAGCAAGAGCGCCTGAAATCCCGTGCCCGAGTGGCTATGGAGACATCGACCCTGAAAGTGAGCGAGATTCTAAAACCGACCCCATCTCCGCCCCCCGCCGCCACGCTGCTGCCAGCACGTCGGCGCGTTGCACTTCTCCATACAGACTCCAAAACCGATACTCCGGCTTGGACTTCGCTTTCCGATACAGGGTGATTTGCAGTTGCCGGACTTTGTCGGGTGCTGTTAGCCCTCGCGGGCCGTCACCACCGAGGCGGCGGCGCCCGGGACAAGCGGTGGCAGGGTGTCTCGGGCGAGCCGTCCTTCCGTGCGCTTCCCGCCTGCGGAACAAGTGGCGTCCCTTCGCTCCTCCGCGGGTTCTCCGAACCAGAGGTCCGGCGCGGGATCATCACTACTACGAACGCCTCCGACTCCTGCCACGGCCCGCGCAGCCTTCCCCTTTGCAGGGGTTGTGCCGCCAGTTGAGTCTTCTTTACTCGCCATGACAGGTTTGCCTCGGATTTAGGAGAATGTTAGCGAGGCTATCTCCGCTGCGCTCCGGTTCCCCGCTTACCCGCGCTTCACTTCCCGGCATGTCGCCCACGCCGACCCCGCCGGTCCATTGTCAAAACCCACGACGATTGATTCGGGTTCCGACTCTTCGGCCTTCGCCCAATCTCGAGGGGCTCGGCTGCCGGGATGACTTTTTCGAGGCTCATTTATGTGGTTCATATGTTCATTGCGACCTGCTGGTTCGACTCCATGCCTGCTCCCCACCCCGCCTCGCGGCGACGCAGTTGGCACGGTCTTCGGTGCTGAACCGTCTAATTGCACCGACGGGACTTTCACCCGCGTTGAGGCGCGCTTTGCGGGCGCACCGAGATTCTAAAACCGACCCCATCTCCGCTCCGCCCTCACCCACTCCGGCAGCAACACGATGTGGATGGCCGTCGCTTGGATCGCCCCCGCGAAAGACTTCGCCGTCCTCGTCGCCTGCAACCAGGCCAGCGACAAGGCCTGCAACGACGCCGTCCTCACCCTCATCGCCGACCATTTCAAGGACGAGCGGTAATCGTCTTGCGAGTGATCGAACTTCTAAAGCTAACCCTCTGCTTCTTGGAGAGAGAATTTTTGGTCAGCACCGGGAACCTTGGAAATCTTATCCACTTGATTCTGTGTCAGGTGGACGACGGGCAGTTTCGTTACAGCAGTCGGGGGTGGATATGAAGGCGGTAGCGATAGGATGGAGACATAGGCTGCCTTGCCGCGTCGCAAGGTTCTTACATAGAATTGTCCTGTGCCTGATATGGGAATTCCGTCAACCAAGATGTCAAAATCAACCTCCCCGTTCTTCAAATCAGCAGCAGGGAGGTGTTCAGGTAGCGTAACAATAAAACGATCATCAGTTTTCATATATTAGGCGTTGGTATTGTGTCGAGGGTGCTAGCGGCGAACATAGATGGCGGTCCCTTGAAGCTGCGCCTGTGAGTTGTGCCCGCCGACTAGCGCAATCGTTGATGCACCTGCCGCCCCGATCATACCGTTCAACGTGCTGCCTGCATTTACGGAGTTCAGGATAATGCCGTTGGCACCAAGGGAAGCCGCCTGCTTGCGTAACTCATCCACCGCATTTTGGCTGTCGGACTGTTGGGTAAGCCCATTGACGGAGCGGGACGTGACGATGCCAACGACTTCATACGGCACGGTCGGTGGCTGCGGATAGACGGTAACGCTCATGGGAATGATGGCAGAGCGGCGGTTGCCCGTAAGGATAGCCGAACCGGTGGCACCGCACCCCTGCAAAAAGGTGGCAGCGCATAAAATGAAAACAACGCGCTGGATTGATTGCAATGGGAGTTTCGTGAACGAAATCTGATTCATGGTTCGAGGACGGGTTGCCACTGCTTTTTGTTTGAAAACTGATAGGTGCTAAGGATGTAAGTGGTGCCTGTCCAAGTGTCGATGCGAAACGTGTCCGACTCTGTTGCGTGGAGTTGGTAACGATTGCCGACGGCCAAATAGCACAGGGCACTTGTCACAATGCCAATCATCATGCCGCAAAGTGTGGTAAAGACATAGCGAACGACAGGAGTCTTCGGTGGGGATAAATCAGTTGTAGCGTCCTCCTGTGATGCTGGCATTTGTGGTGTGGAAGGCATGCGTTTACCAACAATGAAATCCTTTTGGCGGCGAGGCGAGAGCGATTTTTAAAAGCTGACCCTCTGTTCCGCACTCCTGACCGGCAAACTCAGCAGATGAGCCAGGGCCGGAGCACCAGTTTGCGCACGCCGGGGCGGCGGCGCACGGGGCCGCCGCGATGCGGCAGGCGGGAGGGTTTCGGCCTGGTCGAGCAGGCGCGTGCCGAGCCGCCCGGCGGCGGCGGGATCGCGCGGGGCGATGTCACGGACGATCTGCTCGAGATCGGCGAGGGCGAGCGTGCCGGGGATTACTTTGTCATCCATCCGGCGAGGCGCTGGCGCGCTTCCTCGATCGTCACGCCGGGGCCGGTTTCCATCGACGCAATGCCGGCGTCGATGGCGGCGAGCATTTCGGGCGTCTCGTCGATCTCCAAGCCGGCGTCGAGCAAGACGAGACGGCGGAGGATGGTTTGCCGTTCGCCGTCGTCGAGGCGGGGCAGTTCATCGAGGATTTCGGTCATGCTCATGGATCGGGGTTACACGATGGAAGCAGCGAGGCAGCGCGCCTCATTTCGCACCGCGCGTCGCGGGGGTGGCGGCGTTCGTGGGCGGCTTTCCGTGACTCATTTTGACGGCACAGGTGGGAATTGGGCCGATCGAATCTTTCCTGTTAAACAAACAAAATTGGGACACTTGCGGAAAATGCTCGGCGGCTCGCCGCTGCCTGTGCAGTTTCCGCATATGCGAATTCCCATCCTTCTCTCGCTCTTCGCCCTCACCACTTCACTCTATGCCGCGCTTCCGACTTACGATCACATCGTCGTCGTCGTGGAGGAAAATAAGTCGCGCACGCAAATCATCGGAAATACCGCGGAGGCTCCGTTCCTCAACGCGCTCGCCCGACGTGGCGTGTCGCTCACGAACATGGCGGGGATCACGCATCCGAGTCAGCCGAACTATCTGGAGATGTTCAGCGGGGATTCGCAGGGCGTGCAGAGTAACAACAAGCCGGGCGGTCTCCCTTTCACCACGCCAAATCTGGCGGCGGCACTGATCGCGGCGGGGAAGACTTTCATCGGCTACGCGGAAGACCTGCCGGCAGCGGGGGATGCGGATACCGTAAAGACCATCTATCCAGATGGACGGGATCGTTATGCGCGAAAGCATGTGCCTTGGACGAACTGGCAGAGCAGCGCAAATCCGCTGCCGCCCAACGCGCTGCCGCCTTCGGTGAATCAGCCGTTCAGCGCGTTCCCCACCGATTTTACTCTGCTCCCGGATGTCGCGTTCGTGATTCCCAATGAATCGCACGACATGCACAGCGGCGTGGATCGCGTGCGCGTGGGCGATCGCTGGCTGGCGGGGCGGCTCGCGGCGTATGCGAGCTGGGCGTTGGCGAATAATTCGCTGCTGATCGTGACGTGGGATGAGGATGATTCGCGGTCGGGAAATCAGATTCCGACCGTGTTTTACGGCGCCCATCTGCGGGTGGGCGACAATGAGGGGGCGTGGACGCTGCATCATTTGCTGAGGACGCTCACGGATCTGACGGGGATCGCACCGATGGGGCGCGCGGTGGAGGTTTCGCGGATCGCGGGAATTTTCACGGGGGATGAGCCGGTGATGACGCGGACTTTCCGACAGGGCGCGACGTATCGGGGGACGCTGGATGTGACGCTGCGGGAGGCTGCGCCGAATGATCCGATCGCGACGACGGTGAAGGGCGTGGTGGGGATGTCACCAGTTTCGGGGGTCGAGGATCAGGTGTTGTTGCGCTTCGACAATATTTTCGGCCCGACTCCGCAGCAATTGCCCACCGACGCGACGGTCGTCTCGGCGCAGCTCCGCTTGCAGACGGGGTCGGCGGTGGCAGTGGATGGGACGACACAACTGGTGGCGCTGCATCGGATGCGGATTCCGTTTAGCGCGGCTTCGACGTGGAATACTTTCGCGGGCGGTGTGGATACGGACGACGTGGAGGCGGAGGCGTCCGCGGAGTTCACGGCGACGCCGCGTTTTGCGAACGATGTCGCGCGCTTCGATGTCACCCCGACGCTGCTGGATATTGCCGCCGGTGGATCCAACGACGGGTGGCTCGTGAAGCTGGCCGGCACGGATTCGTGGCGCTTTGTGCTGTCTGAAAGTACCACGAGCATCGCCGGTCGCCCGACGCTGCACGTGACGGTGGCCGCGAGCGAGCTGTCGCTGGATTCCACGCTCGTGCGCGTGAATGAAAACGCGGGCAGCGTCGCCATCACCGTGCATCGTACTGGCGCGCTGGATGCCGTGGCGACGGTCGATATCATCACGCTCGATGGGACGGCGATCGGTGGCAGCGATTTCACATCGCGGAGCGGGACGCTCATCTGGCCCGCCGGTGATGCGACCGATCAGACGCTCGTGATCCCGATCCGCAACAACGCGCCGATCGAAGGCCGCGAAACTTTCACCGTGAAACTGCGCGCCCCGGCGGGCATCGGAAAGATCGGCGCAATCCGGCAGACGACGGTGGTGATCCTGGAATAGGCGGGGAAGCGCTGCGCGAGCGCGCGCCTCCTAAGAAATCTGCGCGCCTCCAGTCTCCCACAGAGCATGTTTTTCCACCCATTTCGCACCCCGTTGCTTCTCGCGCTCCTCGTCGCGTTCGCTTCCCCGGCCCGCGCAGTCATCGAACCGGGGGAGGTGCTGATCGGCGAGATGAATTGCGTGGCCTGTCACGAGGCGGCGCCGGCGGTGAAGGAGCGGCTGGCTTCGCGGCAGTCGCCGCGGCTCGGCGCGGATGGCGTGAAGTTGTCGCCGCAATGGCTGCGCGCATTTTTCGCAAATCCTCAGACGACTCAGCCGGGCACGCTGATGCCCGACATGCTGCATGGCCTCGCGCCTGCGGAGAAGGATTCCGCAGCGGAGGCGCTCACCCATTTTCTCGTCTCGCTCCAGCCGGCGGCGACGGGAAAGGAGAGCGGCGCGAGCACGGCGGCGATCAAGGCGGGCGCGGAACTTTTTCACTCCGTGGGTTGCGTGATGTGCCATGCGCCAGCCGATGCGCCGCGCGGGAAAGAGGGCGATGCGGCGGTGATGGATGCAGTGAAAAAGGTCGCGGAGCACGCGGTGCCGATGGGTGATTTGGCGAAGAAATATTCGGTCGCGGAACTGGCTGCGTTCCTCCGCGATCCCTTGAAGACGCGGCCTTCCGGGCGGATGCCATCGTTGAAATTGAACGACGGCGAGGCGCGGGCGATCGCGATGTATTTGCTGCGCGCGCAAGTGCCCGCGGGCGCGGCGGCGAAATTGAGCGGGCTCTCGTACGAGTATTACGAAAAGAGTTTGCCGGAGCTGCCGGAGTTCGACCGGCTGACACCGGACGCGACGGGGACGACCGAGACTTTCACGCTCGCGGTGGCGAAACGGAAAGGCGATTTCGCGCTGCGTTTCCGCGGAATCCTGACGGTGCCGACGGATGGCGACTACAAATTTTACACGACAAGCGACGATGGCACGCGGCTCTCCATCGACGAAAAAGTGGTGGTGGAAAACAACGGAATCCACCCCGCGCAGGAGCGCAGCGCGCCGGTGAAATTGAGCGCGGGCGATCACACGATCACGCTGCTGTATTTCGACGGCGGCGGGCAGACCGCGATGAAGATCGAGTGGAAACCGCCCGGCGGAAAACGCGAGAGCATTCCCGCAAACCTGCTCTCGCACGAAGGCCAGCCGATGCGCCCGCTCGGCGAGGTGCCGTTCACTGTCGATGCCGCGAAGGCGGGGCAGGGGAAGGAGCTGTTTGCGCGGATGAATTGCGCGGCGTGTCATCAGCTCGACGCGCCCGGGGTGAAGGCGCGCGCGCTGGCGGACATCAAGGGCCGCCAGCCGGGCGGATGTCTGGCGACGAATCCGAAACCGAACGTGCCGAAGTTTGAAATCACCGACCGCCAGCGCGCGGTGCTGATCGCCCAACTCGGCGCGCAGGATCTCCTCTCGGTGCCGCTCAATGCGGGCGATCAAATCAAACGCACGATGACGACGCTGAACTGCTACGCGTGCCATCAGCGCGACCGGCGCGGCGGTGTGGAAGGCGTGCGCGGCGAATATCTCGCGAACGTGGGCGAGGTCGATCTCGGCGACGAGGGCCGCATCCCGCCGCATCTGAATGCGGTCGGCGCGAAGCTGCAGCCGGAATGGGTCAAGACGGTGCTTTGGAAAAATGGCGCGGTGCGTCCGTATATGGCGACGCGCATGCCGCAGTTCGGCGAGGCGAATGTGAAGCGGCTGCCCGCGCTTTTCGAGCAGGCCGATGCCAGCCCGGCGGTGGAACTTCCCGCCGATGCAAACGCACCGAAATTTGGCCGCAAGCTGGTCGGTGTCGGCGGCTACACCTGCATCGCGTGCCACGTTTTCGCCGATTACAAATCGCTCGGCGTCCCCGCGCTCGATCTCACGACCACGGCCACGCGTCTCAAGCCCGACTGGTTCCGCCGCTACCTGCTTGATCCACAAGCGCTCCGACCCGGCACTCGGATGCCGAGCTTTTTTCCCGGCGGCGTGGCCGCAAACCGCGACGTGCTGGGCGGCGATGCGGACAAGCAGATCGGCGCGATCTGGGCGTATCTCGCGAAAGGCCGGGAAGCCGACTTGCCCGCCGGGCTCGTGCAGGGGAAGCAGGAACTCATCGCCGATGCCGAGGCGGTGATTTACCGGAATTTCATCGAAGGCGCGGGCTCGCGCGCGATCGGCGTGGGCTTTCCCGAGAAGGCAAATTTGGCATTCGACGCAAATGAAATGCGGCTCGCGCTGATCTGGCAGGGACCGTTCATTGATGCCGCTAAACATCGCAGCGGGCGAGGCGACGGCTTCCAAAAACCACTCGGCGTGAACGTGGTGAAAGGTCCGCCGGGGCCGCCATTCGCCGTGCTGGAAAGCGAGAGCGCCGCGTGGCCTGCCGCAGTCGGGAAGGACGGCGGCTACCAATTCAAAGGCTACCGCCTCGACGACAAACAACGCCCTGCGTTCCGCTTCACGTTCAATGGCGCGGAGATCGAAGACTACTCCGTCGCCGTGCCCGCCGAAGTCGATGCAACCCTCAAACGCACGATCACCCTCACCGCGCCGAAAGCGATCGAGCGGCTGTATTTCCGCGCAGCGGTGGCGGACAAGATCGAAGCGAAAGATGGCGCGTTCATCGTCGGAAAAATGACGCTGAAATTTCCCGGCGCGAAACCCATCGTCCGCGCGGCGAACGGAAAATCCGAGCTGCTCATCCCGCTCATATTCGCCGGAAAGGAAGCGAAGATCGTGGAGGAGATGGTTTGGTAGCGGCGGATTTGCCCGCCGCGCGAAGGGCTGGTGAGCGACCTGGGCTAACCCTTTTCCCCCACGACATAGCTGGGCGACGCCGTCGAGGGGCTTCGAGGCCCTCGCCCCACTGGTGCCACGGCGCGAACGCTCTGCGCGCCAGCGCCTTCCCTTTCCACCCCGGAGCGCTCACCGGCTAGCCGCCGGAGCGGCAATTCCGCGCGCGGTGTGAACGCCGGGCGATAGATCGCGCGAGCCAGCGGCGCACGCAGTTCGTCGGCGAAGAACGCCGGCGGATTGGCGACTATGTTGAAGATCTCGGCCTCAAGCCTTTCGACAAGCTCATGACCTGACGGCAGCGCGCCGTCATTGCCCTGGGCGATGAAGTTCTGGATGAACTCGTGCGCGAGCTTGATCGGCTCGCCGACAGGCACGCCGAGGCGGATGAGGTCTTTGGTGTTCATGGTGTGGTTCGTTTGAAAATGGCGGGCGCAGCGTGCGGACACACTTCGAGTGCGCAGCGGTGTTTGTTCTTTTTGTCGTCGGTAAAGATCGCCCTTGGGGAGAAGTGTGAAGCTCTTCTAACCTGCGCGCTTGATGCACAAAATCGAAAGTCAGCTTCGCGAAGAGAAAGAACCGTCGCTGTGATCCGCGCCGTCCTCGATACCAATGTCCTCGATTCCGCTTTTCGCTCCAGTCGCGGCTACTCGTTCGATGTCTTCGTCGCTTTGCGACAAGACCGCTGGCGTGCCGTCCTCAGCAATCACCTTATCCACGAGTATGAGGAAATCCTGAAAGCGCACGCTGCTGAACTCGGCCTTGCTCTCGCGGAGATCGACACGTTGCTCGATGCCATCTGTGCTCGTGCGGAAGAGTGGCAACTCGCTGCGGGCTGGCTTCCCATTCTCGCCGATCCCGACGATGAACCGCTCGTCCAACTCGCCTACGACTCCGCCGCCCGCCGTATCGTCACCCACAACGTGCGCCATCTCGCGCCCGCCCGCGCTCTGACCATCGCAGTCTTGCTGCCCCGCGAGTTCGCAGCCATGATTCCCACGCCATGACGATCCAGGTCACACTGCCCGATAGCCTCGCCGCGCAAGCGCGCGAACTCGCCACCCGCGAGCACATCACCGTGGATGCCCTCGTGGCCAGCGCCCTCACCGCGCAACTCGATCACACTCCGCAACGCCCCACCATCGCGGAGCGCGCCGCCCGAGTTAATTGGGAAGCGGTGGACGCCATCCTTGCTCGCGTTCCGGACGTGCCCCCGGTGCCGGGTGACGAGCGGTAGCGTTTCCGACGTCCCCATGCCCTTCTCGGCGCCTGCCTCCTCCGCATGTCCGAACTCTGGCCCGAAGCCCCCGTCTTCACCCTCGACTCCGATTTCCGCGCCTATCGCCGCAACAAGCGCCAGTCGCTGCCGCTGATCTGCCCGTCGTAAAAATCATGAGCAGTTGGGTTGCGGAAATTCGGAGACGAGAAGCAGAGGCGCGGCGCTCGGAGCGCGAGACACGCAAGCGGCATCGGGAATTGGAGCGGCGCATCAAGGAACGCGCGAAACTATCGGCACTGCAACAAGCACAGCTCGACGTGGAGGCGCACGAGAACGCCCTGGAGGTTTTGCTCTCGGTTCACAAAGAGCAGAGTGCGCCGATCGAGTGGGCGAAATTTGCGGCAGCGCTCCCGCCGCATCAGCCGGTAAGATCGGGTCAGCACGAATTTGCGGCGGTGCTCAGGCATGGCATCGCTGATTTGGAAAATGCGGCTGAAAGCGGGAACGCTGCTGCGGAGCAGGCGCGCGCGCTGGACGAGCGGGAATATCGGGCACAGCGAGAAAGTTACGAAGGCGAACTGGCGGAGCGGGAGCGAATGCGTGCGCTGGCGAAGCGGGTGCTGTCCGGCGAAGCGGGAGCTTATTCCGAAGCCATCTCGGAGTTTTCCGCGCTCGGTGAAATGGCCCACCTCGGCTCTTCCATCCACATCACGGTGTGCAGTCCAAAGCTCGTGGAATGTTTGCTGACGGTGAATGGCCGGGAGGCGATTCCTGCGGAAGTGAAATCGCTGACCGCGGCGGGGAAGCTTTCCGTGAAGAACATGCCCAAGCCGCGGTTTCACGAGATCTATCAGGACTACGTGTGCGGCTGTGTCTTGCGGCTTGCGCGCGAAGTGTTGGCCTTGTTGCCAGTCGATCAGGTTCTAGTCACGGCGTCGGTCAAGGGGACTGACGCGCGCACTGGCCAGCCGGCTGATGTGCCAGTGCTCTCCGGGGCCATGAGCCGTGAGGTTGTCGAGCGGCTGGATTTCGAGCGGCTCGATCCGTCTCACTCGATGGAAAACTTCCCACATCGCGGCGACGTGAAGGCGTCACGCAAAGGTGGCGAGTTCGTGGCCATCGTCCCGCTCACGCCCGAAGATTTGGCACCGGCTCAGCCAGAGCGGATGGACTTCACCGGCTTGCTCAACAACGTCCGCCAGCTTCGCGCGGACATCGGCTCCAAGCTAAAGCCTGCGACGCCGCTGCCTGCTGACCACAAAGAAGAAACCTCTCCCGCATGACGACCTTTCTTCTGGTGCTTTGGCTGATCACGAGTGCAGCGCTCGCGGTGTTTTATTTCCTCAAACAGCGCTCGGATGCGGCCGCCTCCTCCGCAAGACAGCAAGCGGCTGCCGCCCGGCAGGAGAGCGAACGTGAAGTCGAATTGGCGCGCCAGGAATCGAAGTCGGCGGTGGCGCGAGCGCGCGGCGAATCGGATGCAGCGGTGGCCTATGCGCAGCAGACGCTTGAACAGAAGCTCGCCGAGCTGGCCGCGGAATCCGAGCGCGTTCGCGAACATTACGAAAGAGAAGCGCTGAAAGTGCATGAAGCGGCGACGCAACAACTGGAAGCGGCGCTGGCTGAACTCGCTCCGCTGCGCGG
This sequence comes from Chthoniobacteraceae bacterium, assembly GCA_031409335.1. GTDB lineage: Bacteria > Verrucomicrobiota > Verrucomicrobiia > Chthoniobacterales > Chthoniobacteraceae > JANLQB01. The sequence goes on from JANNWY010000324.1 coordinate 13,481, forward strand.
CTACGCCAGCCTGCAGGATGCGGAGAGCGAAGTGCGGAAGACTCTCGCCGAAGCCATCGCGGAAGCCGCGGCTTTGCGACGAGAAGCTCAGATGCTGGTGGATCAAACCAAAGAGGCGACATCGCAAGATCGCGCGGCATCGCAGCAGCGGGCGAAGGATCTGCGTGCGCAGGCAGAGGCGCTTCTTGTTCAGGCCAACCGCGATGCTGGCCGGATCATCGAAGCTGCGGAACGTCGGGCCGAACAAACTGCCGGGGACGCTTACGTTGCCTTGCGCGACAAGCAGGTGCTCGAAGAAGCGATCCCGGCGCTGTGGAATGAGGTTAATGGTTACGGCGACCGCTACGTGATACCCACGCGCAGCTTGCTGGACGATCTGGCGGCGGACTTCGGCCATACGGAAGCGGGCGAAGAACTAAGAGCCGCACGTGAGCAGTCGCGCCGCTTGGTTGAGCTGAAGCAGGCAGCGGCCTGCAACTATGAGGAAGAGGATCGGCGGGATCGCGCCAATCGGTTCGTGATCGATGCCTTCAACGGGCGCGTGGATGCCATTCTCAGCCGCACCAAGCACGATAACTACGGGACTTTGGAACGAGAGATTCGCGACGCC
>JANNWY010000325.1:0-66224 GCA_031409335.1 Chthoniobacteraceae bacterium
AAGCGGAGCCCCCTCGGCAGAACCACCCACAAAGCAGCTCCCGTATTGACCTCAATCCCCGAATCATCCACCACTCTCACACGCCACCCCGCCATAGCTTAATTGCTAGCCACTCTGGCCGGATTCCGGGGTCCACCTCAAAATCAGGAATTTCCCTGGGATTAACAGGATCGCCTTCCAGTTTTATTCGCGGAAGCTCGATATAGAATTGTTCAGACAATTCATCTTCAATTAGATATTTTCCCACAGTCAAATAAGCTTCTACGCCAAGTCCCTGAAGCTCTTTCACTACGGTTTTAGCCTGACTGTATATTGCACTGCTATCGCCGTTTCTTTCCCTCTCGGCTGCCCCTGCGATGTTGAGATTAACGCGTTTTGTTTCCACGGGGTAGTTCCCGTCATAGGACTTGGCTCTGATCTTATCGCTCCAAAAGCACTTTCCCTCACGGTCTTCTGTATGCTTATCGACAACGGAGGCATACTGTATAAAGCCACAGACTTTAGGGAGTGGCGCTGCCTCCATACGTTTCCAAATGTCGTGCGAGTCCTTGCCCACATATCCAAGCATTATATCTGCGTGTCCTACCAACTTCTTCTCCCGAAAATTTCGCTTCGTACAGTTACGCGCGGCGACCAGAGCATAGTCACAACCGACGCTCACTGGATTTTACGCGAATATGCCAGATAACAATATGAATAAAATGTTACAGTTTCTTTACAATGGTAAGTAGCCGCTTTTACTGAATAAAGTTTTCGCATCCTGGCTGCTATGAGCGGACTAGAGATAAAACGCCGCTTGCGCCTCATCGGAGTCCAGAGGTCCCGACCTCTGGCGCGCGGGGTTTGGGGGCGCTGCTAGCCCCCAATAAAAGCAAAGCGGCTGGCCCCGAAGGGACAGCCGCCGCCATTTCTGGCCGCTTTCAGCGCGGCAATGCCGCCATGTGGAGGTGCAACCGGCGGTCTTTTGCCATGCTGCATGAGAGTAAGACGGCGCTGCCGTAGCTGAGGCACCGGTAAACGGTGCTCATGGGCTTCTGGTCGGCTGCTGCGACAATGGCGACCTGCCAGACGGGCTGCGCCCTTCCCTTGCGCTTCACGCGCGCGGTGTGCGGGCCGGTCATTTGAACGATGGCGGATGTTGTGGCGTTCATCGGTTCACGCCTCCGGTTGAGTGTTGAGGATGAAATCCGCGGCCTTCTGCGCCTGCGACGCGGCACGGATGATCCAGCCTTTGGCATCCTTCGACTTCAAAGCGTCAATCCAGCCCTGCAAATACGCAGCGGAGTTCTCAAGCTCGGCTTCAATGATTCCCGCGTGAGCGCAAAGGAATGATGCGCCCATTTCGGCGACAAGCTCCTCCTCGGCGTAGGTCTTGCGCGCCTCACCTTCGGCGTCGATGCCTTTGTTTTCGAGAAGTGACGCACGGGCAAGGCGTGATTGATGGCCTGTCGAGTGTGATAGCTCATGAAAAAGCGTTGAAAAATACGCTTCCTCGCTGGTGAAAAACCGGCGCTCCGGCATGTGGACGCTATCCGTTGAGGGACGATAGCAGGGAACGGCGCTTCCCTCCCGCATCGCTGGCGCTTTAGGCATACCGGCGATGATCTCGCGGGCACGGTTGCAAACGTCACTGGCTGCAAGCTCTGGCGCTGCTTCTGGTTCGGGGAAAGTGATTCCTTCAATCTGCGAAGCGTGAAACACGGTGTAACCTTTGAGAAACTTGCGCTTCTCCTCGGCGGATTCGCCACCGGCTGCGCCCTCGGTCTCTTTGGTGTAGGTGCCGTATTTGATGACGAGCGAACCCTTCTCGCCTTTCCTAACGTGTCCGCCTAGTTCCTTGGCCTGTAGAAAGGTGAGGAAATAGGGTGATGTGTAGCGAAGGCTACCAAGTAAGAAAACATTGATTCCCTGATACCTTTTGCCGGATGAGAAGTTGCGGGGAAAGCCTACCTTTGAAAAGTAAGGTGACTTCCAAGGGCAAACCCCTTGTTCTAGCTGTGTGATGATGCGTTGTGTTACTTCGGTGTAGATGTCGTAGTTCATAAGTGTCTCCAAGTTTTGTGTTTGCAAAAAGCTCTGGGCTTTTGAAAAACATGGTGACCAAACGCCGACGGGAATAAGGTGGGGCGTCATAGGGAGGCTCCGACGGAGGGTTCCCGAAAGTCCCGCAATGGACGCAGCGAAGACGCGCCATGAGGACAATTTTGGGATACCGTTGGATGCCCTTGACGAACCTCCGCCCGTTGGCATCGAAGCCTACGGAGCGAGGCATGAGCGCAGAGGCGCACCTAAGCCGCGCGAAGACGCGGCTAACTAAATGACACGTAGCACCGCTTCGCGGTGGCCCAGCCGTGGGCAACGGCGGGGGCTAAGCCAACGTGAAGCTGCGCTTGGTGTTCAAACGGCAGGTAATGGCACGGTCTGGCTTGCCGACGCGTGGAGTTACGGGCGGAAGAGACGGCCAGTCGGTGCCATGCGGTGCGGAGCATCCAAATGGAGTGGCGGCGGAATGCCTCCGCGACAGCGGCAAGCCTCCCCGAGAAAGCGACGGTCGGCCCTGCCCGCAGCGATCGGACGGAAGCAAGGGAGGACGCATCGCGAGGACAGGGCCGACGGTCGCAATGTCCGCGCATGAAAAGCGAGTCTGCCGCTTTGAGCAGTCTCGCTTGCGCCTGACTACTCCCGGCAAATGCCGGCGTGGGGGCGTTGCGGGGAACTCCCCGCTGGAATGGGGAGCGGGAGCCGCTGCGGCTCCCGCGTGGGGAAAGTCTTTTCCCCAGCCTCTTACTCAACATTGTATTCGTTTGCTTCGTTGTGCTCCACTTCGGTAACAATGGTCGAAGCTCTACGACCGCGAGAGGGGACCGTTGGATAGAGTTACGCCACCTCTTCATGTGTCTCAATGAGTCTGCCATCTTGGACGTGCCACTCAAGTACGCGGTGCTGTAATCGACTAAAGCCAATCAGCAAGTCTCCGAGTCGGTTCACGTCCGCGACGTTCGCCTTTATCGAGAATTCGCTTATCTCTCTGCTTGGGGGCTCCTCGTTATTGTTTAGTCGGATGAGCACAGCGCAATGACCTGTCGAATCGAGCGGCTTCACCCTAAAGCTAAGGAAAAAGGCGAAACGGTCTTTCGGCTCTTCGGAGCCGAGTTCGTAAACGACCGCCTCACTGCTGGCCCCTGTGAAATCCACGAGTTGTTTACCGAGCGTCTTCAAATCGTCGGCGTTGCAGTAGTATTCGAGAGTGCTGTTGACTCGTCCGTTTGATGCCTCGATGTGCAGATTCAGATGGAAGGGTTCCTCGTAAGGATACCGTGTTATCCTGATGCCTGACGTGTTCATGGTGCGCTAACAATAGTTCAGATAGAATTACCCTGTTACCGCCGTTATATTCTATTTACTTCGGAGAGGCAACCGAGTATCGGAGGGGCCTGCGCCATGCTGCCCTCGGCGCTTGCGCCGACATCGGGGCGTTACGGGGTGTCCCCGTTAGAATGGGGAGTGAAAGACGCTGCGGCTTGCGCGTGGGGAAAGTCCTTTCCCCACAAAAAGATGAACTAGAACGTATTTACGAAACATCAAGAAAAGCCACTCGGTATTAACTCATTGTTATTTAGGCAAAAAAGCCGTCCGCGTCATCTTGTAATAAAACCTTAACAAAATTAGCGATGACACCGCAACTGTGACGATGCTAAAATGAACATTGTTAATTTGAATAGGAATGGCATATGTCCGATGATTATACGGCAAGAATGGAAAAGGCGATTGCGCAGGCGCGCTCGGCGGTTGCCGAAATAAACAAGAAGGAGCGAAGCGTTAACGCAACAGCAGCACTGTTGGTAGGCGTGTCAACGGGAGACCCTCTATTCGCCGCAGCACAAATTGCTGCTAGTGAGAAGCTACCGACGATGTTGGACAGCATAGGCGATAGTGCTCGTAATACCACGTTAGAACGCATGATTGATAGTGCTGGTAAAACCACGTTAGAACGCATGAACGATAGTGCTCGTAATGCTAATTCCGGTAGCAACATGATCCTGCCAAGTGGCGTTGTAATGGATGCTGGCACAGCTCCAGCGAATCGGGGTAATAAGCTTGAGGCTGATCCTCTTAACCTGATTGCTACAGGGCCCGACGAGCGTGTAGAAAAGCAAGCTCCAACAATACCGAGGGATGATATCGACGCAGCAGGCGCGGCTTTGCGTGCCGCGACAAAAGAAGCGGCTACCTTGCCAAAAGAAGCGACTACCTTAGAGCAAATAGGTAGTAGCATGAAAAATACGAGTTCCTCTATTCTACCACCGCCTACGCCTAGCGGTGAGAACAATAGGAACGAGTCCTTCGGAAGACAGTAGAAATTGCAGCCCGGTCGCGCGAAGACGCGGCCAACATCCACTGACACGATAAGCGGTTGAATCGGCCAGAGTACAGCGACAGCGAAACGTGCCGTTCAATCGCTTTTGGTGTCCGCCGCCAGCGCGCAGAAAAGCGGGCCTGCCGCTTTGGGCAGTCTCGCTGTGCGCTGCCCTGCCCTCGGCGAATGCCGACTTCGGGGCGTTACGGGGTATCCCCGTTAGAATGGGGAGCGAGAGACGCTGCGGCTCCCGCGTGGGGAAAGACTTTTCCCCAGCCTCAAAACCCCGTTGACAATGTGTAACCTATACGTTACACTTAGAAATCACTAAAGCTGGAGAATCATTTTGCTCAAGCCTGGCCACTATGAAGTCCTTGTTTACCACGACCGTTCGGGGGAAAGCCCTTATCTCAAGTGGCTGGACTCGCTGGACTGGAAGACACAGGAACGCATTCTCAGTAGGGTGGCGCGAGCGAAACACGGCCAGTTCGGAGATTTCAAGGCGCTCGATACCGGACTCTACGAGATGCGGCTATTTTTTGGCCCCGGATACCGCGTGTATTTCGGGGAGCACAAAGGACGGGTGATTTTACTTCTAACGGGAGGCGACAAATCCACCCAGCGGAAGGACATCGCGAAAGCGAAAGAATACTGGAGCATTTATTTGGAGGACAACCGATGAAAAAGAACACGAAAAGCACCGGCGTTTCACTCGATGAGATTCGACTCGAACGCCTCAAAGATTCCAAGCGCGCCAACTTTGCCACGAAGCTGGCATTGCAGGAATTTGAAAAAGACAACGACGTTGCCGCCCTCCTCGACACGCTGCGCCTCGTCGCCCAAGCGCAAGGCGGGCTTGCCGGTTTGGCCCGCAAAACCTCAGTGAGCCGCAAGGCGCTGCACGAGGCGCTTTCGTCGGAGGGCAACCCGCGCCTGCGCACGTTTCAAAGCGTCCTCGATGGCCTCGGCATCCGCATGAGTTTCAAGCCGGTCAACCGGCCAATTCCCGCGCGCTAAAGCGCGGCAAACTTCCCCGACACGAGAAGAGCTTGCAACGGCGGAAGCGAAGCGTGCCGTTCAAGCTCTTTTGGTGTCCCGCCATAATCGCGCAGAATACGCGAGTCTGCCGCTTTGGGCAGTCTCGCGATATGCCAAGCCGCCCTCGGCGCTTGCGCCGACCTCGGGGGCGTTGCGGGGAACTCCCCGCTGGAATGGGTAGCGGGAGACGCTGCGACTGCCGCGTGGGGAAAGTCTTTTCCCCGAGGAAATAAGCTGCTAAAAGATTATCTCCATCAGTCTCCTTTTTGGAAAAACGAGGTCACTGAATGAGCGAAAAATCAATTACCCACCCGAACGACAAGACGGAATAAGGAAACTATGCACTGGATAGCCTCTACGGAAAAAGACTCCGCGTCGAATGCACTAGAAAAGCGACTTTGGGATGCTGCCGACCAGTTTCGGGCAAACTCGGGGCTTAAAGCTCAGGAGTATTCCGCGCCCGTGCTCGGTCTGATTTTTCTGCGCTTTGCCGAAGTTCGCTTTGCCGCGCAGCGGGCAAAACTTGAAAAATCTTCATCGTCATCTCGTCGCGGTTCGCGCGTTGACGAGTCTGCGGCGTATCACGCCGAAGGGGTGCTTTATCTATCGAAAGAGGCGCGCTTTGATTTCCTGCTCACTCTGCCCGAAGGGGCGGATATAGGTGCGAAGGTCAATGAAGCGATGCGCGACATTGAAAAGCACAATCCGTCGCTCGCGGGCGTTCTTCCCAAGAGTTACAACCTCTTTACGAGCACGCTGCTTAAGGAACTACTGAAAAAGGTTTCTGAGATTCCTGCGTCGGTGGACTACGACGCCTTTGGACGCATCTACGAATACTTTCTCGGCGAGTTCGCCCGCACGGAAGGTCAGAAAGGCGGGGAATTCTACACACCGAGTGGCATTGTTCGTTTGCTCACGGAAGTCATCGAACCGTATCACGGGCGCATACTGGACCCCGCGTGCGGTTCGGGTGGCATGTTCGTCTCCTCGGCGCGCTTCGTCTCCGAGCATAAGCAGAATCCCGCCGCGGAACTCTCCATCCACGGCGTCGAGAAAACCGATGAAACCGGACGCCTGTGTCGCCTAAATCTAGCCATCCACGGCCTCGAAGGCGAAATCAAACACGGCGGCAACATCAACAGCTACTACGACGACCCGCACGACGCCACGGGCCGATTTGACTTCGTCCTCGCCAACCCGCCGTTCAACGTCAATGCCGTGGACAAGGAGCGGTTGAAGGAAATGGTCGGACAGGGCCGCCGCTTCCCCTTCGGGCTGCCGCGCACCGACAACGCCAATTACCTTTGGATTCAACTCTTTCACTCCGCGCTCAATGAAAAGGGGAGAGCCGGATTCGTCATGGCGGGCGGCGCGGAAAGCGCCGGTGGGTCAGAAAAGGAAATTCGGAAACAGCTAATTGAAAGCTGCGCGGTGGATGTAATTGTCGCCGTCGGCCCGAAGATGTTCTACACGGTACCGCTCGGTTGCGTTCTTTGGTTTCTCGATCGTGGCAAAAGAAACACACCTCGCGGTGACAAGGTGCTCTTCATTGATGCGAGGCACATCTTTCGGCAAGTGGATCGTGCTCACCGTGAGTGGACACCAGACCAGCTTCGGCTGCTCGCTGAATTGGTCAGGAACTACCGCGGTGAGAAGCGAAGCGACGATTGGCAACCGCCGTGGGACGAAATCACGCTCCCCGACTCTTTGAAGGCTGAACTCCGCAGGGCTTTCGTGGCGGGCCGCCACATCGACATTCCCGGACTATGTCGCCAAGTTTCTGTGGTTGAGATTGCGGCGAAGGGGCATACCCTCCAACCGGGGACATGGGTTGGAGTGACGCCGGGCGAGGCAGTGGATGATGACGACTTCAAGCAACAGCTCGAAACGATGAGCAAGGAACTCGAAACCCTTAACGCCGAGGCGCGGGACATCGAACAATCCATCGCTAGTAACGTGTTGGAAATTCTGGAGGCTTGACGATGGCAACGGCTGAATGGAAACCCGCCAAGCTAGATGAACTCGGTTTCGTTGGCCGTGGCAAATCGAGGCATCGTCCGCGCAACGCGACGTTTCTCTACGACGGTCCTTATCCTTTCTTCCAGACTGGCGACATCAAGGCGGCGAATTTTCATCTGACCGAATACACGCAGACCTACAGCGAAGCAGGACTGGCGCAGAGCAAACTTTGGAAACCGGGAACACTTTGCATTACCATTGCCGCGAACATTGCCGAGAATGCAATCCTCGGCATCGAGGGATGTTTCCCCGACAGTGTCGTCGGCTTCGTTGCTGACCCCAACAAGGCTGATGTCCGCTTCATCAAATACTGCATGGACACGCTCAAGCTTGGGATGCAAGGCGTGTCCCAAGGTGCAGCACAGGACAACCTGAGCGTCGAAAAGTTGCTGACGTTCGACTTTCGCGTTCCCCCGCTCCAGGTGCAACGGCGAATTGCGGGCACACTGTCGGCTTACGATGAGTTGATGGAGAACAGTCAGCAGCGCATCCGGCTCTTGGAGGCGATGGCCCGTGCCCTCTACCGCGAGTGGTTCGTTCGCTTCCGCTTCCCAGGCCACGAAAAGTTGCCGCGCATCGCCTCCTCCCTCGGCGACATCCCCAAAGGCTGGGAGGTAAAGCGGGTGCCCGAATGCGTGGACATCAGCCCGCGTGTCATCGTCCCGCGCGATGGCGAGAAACCGTTTGTGCCGATGGGCTGCCTCTCGAACGACTCGATGCTCATCACCGACATCGAATCCCGCGCTGGCAACAGCGGCGCGAAATTCCAGAACGGCGACACGCTCTTTGCTCGCATCACGCCTTGCCTGGAGAACGGCAAGACCGGCTTCGTCCAATTCCTACCCGACGCGCAAGCCGTCGGATTCGGCTCTACCGAGTTTATCGTCCTGCGCTCTCGCACACTCACACCAGAGTTCGTCTATCTGCTCGCCCGTAGTGATGAGTTTCGCGGCGTCGCCATCAAGAGCATGTCCGGCGCGACCGGACGCCAACGAGTGCAGGAGCAATGCTTCGACGATTTCCAGATTGCCCAGCCGCCGCGCACCTTGCTCGACCGCTTCTCCGCCATTGTCGCGCCGAACTTTCGCCTCATCTACAAGCTGCATCTGCAAATTCAAAACCTCCACCGGACGCGCGACCTGCTGCTGCCGCGTCTGCTGTCGGGGCAGATTTCCCTCACGACCAAGGAAAACTATGCCAACGCCTGACGACCTTTCACCGCTCAAAGCAAAACCATTTAGCGACGCCGTCGATAAATTTGAGAAGCTGATGACGCAAAGCGGGCGCGCATTTCTGCTTGGGGCGGGGTGCAGTAAATGCGCTAACCTGCCGCTCACGGCTGAACTAACAAGCAAGGCACTCGCGAGCACAAAACTCGATGAGAGCACCAAGGAGATTTTGACTGCAATTCAAGGACATTTTGCCGGCGCAAATGCTCCGAACATCGAAGACTACCTCAGCGAATTGGTTGATCTGCTCGCAATCGCAGAACGCCGGACGGTTCGAGGCGCTACGAAGAAGGAAATTGAACTGGCTTCCAAGCCTTACGGACCGGATGCCCTGCGGGAAGCCGTGGAGCAAATCAAGCGGGCGATTGCCGAAGTCATTGACCAACCCGTCTCGATTGAAACGCACTGGGAGTTTGTGAGAGCCGTCCATCGGCCTGTCCGTGATGGCACATCTGGCAGTAACGAGCGTGTGGATTATCTGGTGCTCAATTATGACACGCTAATTGAAGATGCGTTGGCCTTGGAGAGGGTGCTGTTTGCAGACGGGCTTGACGGTGGTGTGACAGGCTGGTGGAACGCTCAAACCTTTTCGCAAAAGGGATTGGCAGCCCGCGTCTTAAAACTGCATGGGTCAATCAACTGGTCGGAGTTTCCAAATGAAACGCTACCTCGCCGCGTGTCGAAATCACTCAGCGGCACAGCAGTGACGAATCAACGTATCGTGATATGGCCTGCCTCCACCAAGTATCGTGAGACGCAGCGAGACCCTTACGCCCAACTAGCATCTCTTGCGCGTGAAGTGCTCCGACCGACGGATGGCTCGCAGCGTGTTCTGGCAGTCTGCGGCTATAGGTTTGGAGACTCTCACATCAACATAGAACTGGATCGCGCTTTGCGAGAATCAGAAGGGCGCCTCACCATCGTGGCGTTCACCTCGGATGAAAGTCTGGAAGGCACGCTAAAGGAATGGCACGGGGATTCCGCGGTCCGCGATCAAGTGTTGATTTATGGAAAGCGCGGGTTCTGGCACGGCGACACAGTTGATGCGTCCCCTACAGACTTGCCGTGGTGGAAATTTGAAAACATCACGCGACTACTTGGAGGTGAACGATGAGCACAGCGCTACGCAATCCGCACGACACAATCGACAATCTCGCCATCGGTAAAATCATTGAAGTCGACGGGGCACACATCGTTGCCGAGCTAGAGCCGAAGCTATCTGAGCTTTCGCGCGTTTACGCAGGTGAGACTTATCCAATTGGCCAGTTCGGATCTATCGTCAAAATCCACTTCGGTCGCCGTCTGATTTTCGCTTTCGTGGGTCGCCTGCGCATGAAGGCGGAGTACGAAGCCGAACGGGGAATCACGTCACAAACTTCTGGAGACGAACGGGTCGTCGAAGCTGACTTGTTCGGTGAAGGAGAATGGGTTCTGGATTCGACAGCTACGCCACCGAAATGGACGTTGAAGTTTGAACGAGGCGTCGCGACATATCCTCTCCCGCAGCAAACGGTTTATCTGACCCCAAAAGCCGAACTCCGTTTCATCTACGGTCAGAGCAAAGGAACTGTGGTTCGCCTTGGCGAACATGTTGGTTCTGGCGGGACACCGTGCTACGCAGAAATGAATGAGCTTCTTGGAAAACACACGGCTATCCTCGGTTCTACAGGCTCAGGAAAATCAGGCACAGTCGCCGCCGTAATCCACAGCCTCTTGGAGAGAGGAGAGAGTGCCGGTTATGGAAAGTGGCAGCCACGAATCATCATCCTAGACCCACACAACGAATATCCCGCTGCATTCCCCTCTCACAAGAAGCTCTCGACGGACGACGGGAGTTTGTCGCTGCCGTATTGGCTGCTGAATTTTCAAGAATTGGTGGCGCTTTTAATTGGGAAAACTGAGTTCGTTGCGACTTCGCAGGCAAACATCGTAAAGACAGCCCTGCTGAAAGCGCGGGAGGAAGGGGCTAAGGCAATCGGTCTTGACCCACAGAAGATAACGGTGGATTCACCAGTCCCTTTTCTGCTGAAAACATTTAGGACTATCGTCGAAACAGGAAAAGCAGCGTTGACACCGAGCAAGCAAGACTCGCATAACTCTATCTTGGAGAAACTGGACGTGCTCGTTCGTGATGCGCGAGTTTGTTTCCTCATGGCCGAGTGGACGGGTGGAAACCAAGACCCATTTCCAGCGATTGTAGAGCAGCTTGTTGGCGCTGGACCACAGCCTCGGATTGTCGATTTGTCGGGAGTTCCCAACGAAGTCGCGGGTGTCTCAAGCGCTGTCATTGCGCGCACGCTGTTCAATCTAAAGGTCTGGCAGAACGCAGATGAGCGGAGCAAAGACCCTGTTCTGCTTGTTTGTGAAGAGGCGCATCGGTATGTGCCAAACAGAGGCGAGGCCCAGTATGAAGCAGCCCAAGAAGCAGTGCGGCGCATTGCAAAGGAGGGCCGCAAGTATGGCATCGGGCTGCTTCTTGTCTCGCAGAGGCCAAGCGAAGTCGAAGCAACCGTCCTTTCGCAGTGCAACAGTTGGATTGTGCTTCGCATCACGAACGATGCTGACCGCGATCATGTGCGCTCCATCCTGCCAGACTCAATGGCCGGGCTGACCAAGATGCTGTCGGGATTGCGACGGCAGGAAGCGATTTTTGTCGGGCAGGCGGCAATGTTGCCTTCGCGCATTCTCGTGAGGACGCTTGCAGTAAATCAGCTTCCGAGGTCGCATGACATTGACTTCGACGACGGTTGGCAAAACGACGCAATGACTTCTGAACAACTCAAAACTGTCGCCGAGCGTTGGCGCTACCAACAACGATGAGCACTAACCTACTAATTCTAGGAGCGGGGGTAGATCGCACCAAAGGCATCGGATTTCCGATGGCAAACACCTTGCTTCCCGAGGTAGCGCAATATCTAGCCAGTGAAGGTAAGGCAGTTGACGAAGCATTGCGAAAAGCTCTTCCAGGACTTCGCTTTTCCTTCGGACGATTGATTGGCGGTGCGATTGACGCGCTGACTACTCGCGAGGTCGGAGAGCTTAGATCAGTTATACAAAGAGTACAGCAAGTTGCCGACGACATCGAGGACGAACACGACATAGTTAAAAAGCAGGGGCTTTTAATTGTTCGCCTCTTCGACAAACTTGTCGCGATTGCCAGTGAGAATCAACTTGATGACGAAACCTGTCAGTTAATTAGGGATGTCTTTGGTAAAGACGCGGACGAGATGGTGGACAATGATTCCATTGTTGACCTGCACAAGCTGTCATTGTCCGACACTTTCAAAAGCATTCTCAAGCGGACCCTACACCAGAGCTTGACGGGAAAATCTAATGCCGTGGCTGAGGCGTTGGGAATGGACATGCTCAACATCGAACAATTGCTCATCGAAAAATTTCTCGGCTTCTACAACAACAAGAGCAGCGAGATTAAAAACTACATCTACATTTCGTGGTGTCTGTGGGCGTTTCTAGTGCACAGACAGAAGGAAGTTTTTGCTGCGTATCCAGAGCGAAATATTCCGTTTTACAGTGAAATCCCTAAAGGGACGAACGCAATAACGTTGAACTATACTTCCTTTTTAGAGGAACATCTCGGGCGCGCTCACACGGTTCTCTTTCATGGAGGGCTATCCGAATATGTGCGGATGGATACTCGAGACTTAGTTGAAATCGAAAACATTTTGGACTGTGACCCTGCGAAATTCATCGAGACAGACATTGCTCCGAACATCTCTGTGACCGATGACAATTGGGAAAATCAAAAGCATGTCATACCGGCGTTAGTTCCGCCGCTGCGCTTAAAGCCAATCTTATCCCATAAGTATATTGAACTGTGGCACAAGGCATCCCAATGGGTTCACAACGCGAAGAAAATCATTGTAATCGGATATTCATTCAACAATGCGGATGAGCACTTTAACGACATACTGCGCGTCAACAAGGATAAGAAATTCGATATAGTAGGTCCCCATGTTCACAGTAAGGTTTTTCTCAGACGTATTGAAAAGGTGCTAGGGATTCCGACGGGCAATTATGTTTCGTGTCATGTTCAGGGAAAAGGTTGTAAGAAAGCCGGAAACGTCCGTTTAATCGAAGCAAACGCCGACGGGTTAAATCTAATCCAACTGTTTGGAGAGTAGTCTATGCCTAGCGCCTACAACGAAGACCAGCTTGTGGAACAACCCGCCATTGGGTTGTTTGCGGAGCTTGGTTGGACCACGGTATCGGCACGGGAGGAGATTTTTGGCACCGCAAGCACGCTAGGGCGCGAGACAAGTGGTGAGGTCGTGCTGCTTCCACGCTTGCGGGCTGCTATGAAAGTTCTGAATCCAGCGCTTCCTCCCGAAGCAATTACTTCTGCATTGGACGAGTTGACTCGCGATCGTTCAGCTATGAGCGCAGAGGCGGCAAACCGCGAAGTTTATTTAATTCTTAAAGAAGGCATTAAAGTATCGCTGGCAGACCGAGAGCATGGGGGGCAAAAGACTGAGCGATTGAGAGTTGTTGACTGGGAGAATCCGGCGAACAACGACTTTTTGCTCGTAAGTCAATTCAGTGTCACGGGCGCGCTCTATACGTGTCGTCCAGACTTGGTTGGATTCGTGAACGGCCTTCCGCTCGTGGTGATTGAGCTAAAAAAGCCTGGGGTTCCCGCGCGCGCGGCTTTTGATGAGAATCTGAAACACTACAAGGACCAGATTCCCGCATTGTTCTGGTATAATGCGCTCCTTATCGCGTCGAACGGCACGGATAGCCGCGTCGGTTCGCTTACGGCGGATTGGGAGCGGTTTTTCGAGTGGAAGCGTATTGAGCGTGAGGATGAGCCGCGCCGTGTATCGCTGGAAGTGATGATTCGCGGCACCTGCGACAAGGGACGGATGCTAGACGTTGTAGAGAATTTCACGCTTTTCTCCGAACACAAAGCGGGGCTGGTCAAAATTATTGGGCAGAACCACCAATTTCTTGGTGTCAACAATGCCATTGCCTCGATGCTCGAAGCACGGAAAATGGGTCATGGTCGCGGCGGTGTATTCTGGCAAACGCAAGGTAGTGGCAAAAGTTTTTCAATGGTGTTCTTCGCGCAAAAGGTGCTGCGCAAAGTGGCTGGAAACTGGACATTCGTGGTAGTGACAGACCGTGTGGAATTGGATGGTCAAATTGCGACGACGTTCAAGGCGTCGGGAGCCGTGAGCGACGCGGAAGGAGATGAGTGCCACGCGACAAGCGGGGCACATCTGCGCGAATTGCTACGCGGCAATCATCGCTACGTCTTTACCCTCATTCATAAGTTTCAGACACCAGAGCTGCTGTGTGATCGGTCTGACGTTATTGTGCTTAATGACGAAGCGCATCGTAGCCAATACGACACGTTGGCGCTCAACATGCGTGCGGCGTTGCCGAAAGCGCTGTTTCTTGCGTTTACCGGCACGCCTCTGATTTCCGGTGAGGAACGGACGAAGGACGTGTTCGGGGATTATGTTTCCATTTACGATTTCCAGCAATCCGTCGAAGACGGCGCAACGGTGCCGCTCTTTTATGAGAACCGGACACCGGAGTTGCAGTTAATAAACCCAGACCTTAATGAACAGATTTACGACCTCATAGAGGCGACGGAACTTGATCCGGAACAAGAGGCGCGGCTCGAACGGGAATTGAGTCGTCAATACCACATCATCACGCGCGATGATCGGTTAGAAACGGTGGCGAAAGACATTGTACGACATTTTCTTGGGCGGGGGTTCGTGGGCAAGGCAATGGTGGTTTCAATCGACAAGGCGACCGCGCTCAAGATGTACGACAAGGTGAAGAAATATTGGGATGTCGAACGAAAACTGGGCGAAAACGAACTGGAACGTCTTTTGAAGGTCAAGGAACCGACTCCGGCGGTTCTGGATGCGGTTCAGGAATTAAAGAAACGACTGGATGTTCTCAAGACAACCGACATGGCGGTGATTGTTTCGCCTGGTCAGAACGAGATTCCGCTAATGAGGAAGCTGGGTCTCGACATCGGAGTTCACCGCAGGCGAATGAATGATGAGGCGCTTGATGAGAAGTTTAAGGATACGACAGACCCGCTGCGACTCGTCTTTGTCTGTGCTATGTGGCTCACCGGCTTTGATGCACCAAGCTGCTCGACGGTTTATCTCGACAAGCCGATGCGCAATCACACGCTGATGCAGACAATTGCGCGAGCGAACCGTGTCTTCCCTGGCAAGCACAGTGGCGTGATTGTGGACTACGCCAACGTGTTTGCTTCACTTGAAAAGGCGCTTGCGATTTATGGGGCGGGCAAAGACGGAAAGAATCCCGTTAAGGACAAAGCGAAGCTCGTGGAGGAATTGGGAAAAGCAGTAGAGAACGCGACGGCATTTTGCGATAAGCAGGGAGTTGACCTTAGCTCTATTGAGCAACTCAACGCTGGTGGCATGGACCGCTTGCAAAAGATTGACGACGCGGTCAACGCACTCATTTCACCGGACCCATTGCGCCGCGAGTTTCTCGGACACGAGCGTTTAGTGAGCACACTTTTCACCGCAGTGAAGCCGGACACGGCGGCATTGGAATTCGCGGGACGCACTGCATGTCTGGGCGCAATCGCTGCTGCCATTCGTACGAAGTTAAATCCCAATCCCGTGGACATTAGTGAGGTGATGGGAAAAGTGGGGGAATTGCTTGATGCTTCCATTACCGGCGTTGAGATGCCCGAGAAACCGGCACCGGTCATGGACCTGTCGAAAATTGATTTTGTGGCGTTGCGCAAGCGATTCAAGGAATCGAAGCACAAAAACACCGACTTGGAAGTTCTCAAGGCTGCCATTAAGGCACAGTTGGAAAAACTGATTCGCTTCAATAAGACTCGTGCGGATTTCGCTGAGAAATTTGAAGAGTTGATCGAAAGCTACAATGCGGGCAGCAGAAATATTGAGGAACTCTTTGAAGAGCTGTTCAAACTGAGTGGCAGCTTATCCAATGAGCAACAGCGGCACTTGCGCGAAAACATGACGGAAGAGGAATTAGTAATACTCGATATTCTGACACGCCCTGCACCGGAACTGAGCACAGAAGAACGGGCAGAGGTGAAGAAAGTCGCTCGTGAACTTCTACACCGCTTGAAAGAACTGCTTGTTCTCAATTGGCGGCAAAAAGCCACAGCGCGTTCGCAACTTAAACTCACGATAGAGGACATGCTCGACACCGGTTTGCCCCGCGCTTACGAAAAGCCGCTTTACGAGCAAAAGTGTTCTGCCCTGTTTGAGCACATTTACGAATCCTACCCTGAGCGTGACGTAAGCGTGTATTCGGCAGTTATTTGATTGCCGGGAAAAAAGCCGGAGCCTCTACGTAACGGCTTATACGATTACGTTAGTTCGCCCTGCTCTCTCACTACGGCTTCTTGAAAAGCCTGTAGAGTCCGTATCCGACGCCCGCCGCGAGGACGAACGGAGCGGCGGCGGCACCGGCTACCGCAACGGCGGCAACCTTTGCGGTAATGATAGCGGTTCCTGCGGCAATCGATCCGCTTAGCCCGGCTCCACTGGCCGCTGCGGCTCCCACGGCGGAGCCAACTTGAATGGCCAAGCTGTTTCTGGTTCCGGGTCCAGGTTTGGCGACATGTTTTGTTAGTGCGCCAACGGCACCACCGATCCCGAGAGCGGCGGTATTTGTAAGCACCGCATTTTTGATCTTATTCGATTCGGATTTTGTCATTTTATTTTTGGGTTTCTTTTTTTCATTGCTGCAAAGGAATGACCGGACTGCCACGGCTTCTAAAGCTCTGCCAAAATCTGCTGACGCTTGGCGTCGTATTCTTCCTGCGAGATGAGGTTTTTCTCGAACAATGCGAGGAGGTTTCTTAACCGCTTTTGAACCGCCGCGTCCTTGCGCGGTGGTAGTGGCGGAACGACTAGCGGGACAGCATGGGCCGTAGAATCTCCGCTTTCTTGCTCAGTCTCGTAAGAAGCCGCAGAAGATCGCGCCAATTCGTTCCTGCGCATTCTCACCACACAAGCGACGCAACCCGTCCATGTCGGGAACATCTCAAGTCCGGGAACGACTTCTATGAAAAGTGAAGGCAACAGAAGCCAATGAAACCCGAGTAAAATGCTGGTAAGGAGCATGACCAAGCAATCAATCATGAAATCCACGAACTCGCCGGGGATCGCGAGAATGCCGGTGGCAGTCATAGCGGTTAAGGGTAGCTGTACTAAATCGGCAACAATAGCGATGGCGTAGGCTGCCGTGATGTGTCTTTGCGATAGTTGAGATGTTGTCATAGTGGTTTTGTTTATCTCCAGAAACTGAATGCCTGTCTTTTGCGACGCCTGATTTGTTTCGCGATGTCAGGGCCAATGCCGGTTGGGACACCGGTAGTGGTTCTTTTCTTTGGTTTCGGCTGCGCTTTGGGCGGTGGCTCGAATGTATCGACCTCCTTGGTTTTGACCTCCGACTCGACAAGACCATCTAGCATATCGAGCCTTTCGTTTAATTCCCTGCGACGAATACGCCCTTCAAAGTGGCATAGACACAATGCGGCAAAGATCACCCAAAGGCATAAAATGGGAGAGATTGGCAGATAGTGGAATGCGATAAAGATAACGATCCCAGGTTCGACGAAGCGTTCGCATCTGCGTTCTCGGCGGAGAAATGCTGGGGTAAGCCGGCCTTTGGAAAAACCGGAAGTGCCGATGTAGAAGCTGTGCTGCAAGATTCCGCGTTTATGTTCATGGAAACGCTTTGCTTGCTGGAACCCCCCAAACAGGAACGCTAAGAGCGCAAAAATGAATAGATCGCCTACTCGGTCTTGCTCCGAGGCACCTGTGGCGACGAGGAAGATTGATACTACCACCAAAGACCCGCAAATGAGAGCCAAGTGGACAGTGTTAAGAAACCGGTAGCCAATATCGTTGCGAAGAAAGACCATGATGGTCAGCGCCGGTAATTTGGTGAGGTGTCGCGCAATCGCCACCTGCTCCCAAAAAGGTATTTTATAGCGGGATGGTGGCTGTTGCTGTTGCATGTCAACTTTGGTTGAAGGTTATCAGTCTGTAGGGAAGGGATTCTTCGCCATTGGGAAAAAGATGGCCGCCCATGTAAACGAGGGCTTCGACTTGAAAATTGTGCATCGGTCCACCGCGCTTTAGCGTGGTAAAGAACGATGGCTCCACGAAGAGCCGCCGTTGTTCACTTCGGCTTACGCCTGAAGTGTGGCTCCCGTTTGCCGGACGGGTTCCGTCGGTTTGGGACTGCCCGATATTGGTGCTGGTGATTTTCAGCCAGCGTTCGCCCAAAAGTTTGGAGGCCCATTCGTTGGTCTCGCCGCTGCCTTGGCAGAAGAACTTTGTCTGCAAATTCCCGAGCAGGGAATCAACCGCGTCTGCGTTGCCCAAAACGCGCCGGTAGCTCTCCCTGTTTTGCGTCAGATACACCGTGCATCCGGCGGCGGATCGCGCGACGGCCTGATATTCCGCGTCAAACTTGGTCACAAAGTTTTGCGCCTCGTCGGCCCACAGGAAAACGGGTCGCAGGTGTTTGTTGCGCTTTATCGGCGGCGTGCGCCTGAGCACGGCGACTTGGAAGCAGAATTTCCACGCCAGATTGGCGATGCGTCCGGCGAGCCGATATTCTTGAACGGGCAAATCAACGATGATGATTTTCCCGTCGAACGTGTCCTCTGGCTTGATGTTGGTGTCCGTGGAAAAGATCGTTCGCAGTGGCCGCGTGATGAGCGGACGCGCCAGCATCGAGAATGATAAATTGATAATGCTGCGGGTCTTTTCCGAAAGGAGCGGATACTCCTTCATCCAGTAGTTGCGGCACTCTTCAAAATCGGCGCGAACTTCTGGCCTGCCGTTTATCGTGGCGTTGTCCGCCTCGCGGACGACCGCTGCGCAAGTGCTGGTTTCCTGCCACTGCGGATCGTCGATCTGCTCAAGATTGTGGGGCGCTGTGTTCACGATCGAACGCATCAGCGGCAACGAAACTTGCAGTCCAGCGAAGATGGGCAAATCCACCAGATTGGTGTTCATGTGATGCAGGGCGTCTTCCCAAAACTTGTTGTCTCCACTGCCGCCATCGGATGATCCGCCTGAACTTGCGATAGCTCCGGCGATTTCATCGAGGATGGCGACAATGTTGATCGTCAGCCCTCCTCCTGCCTCCGGCCTCGACGCCTCCCAATCGAGGAAATTGAACCGCCATTTTCCTTCGCCGTCGATGATGACGAGATCTTTGTGTCGGCCTGTTTCTTTTGCCCACTGCTCCCACTGGCGGCGTTCTTCTTTCTTGGCGCACAAGACTAACCCGCCGCATCCGGCGGCAAGGTAGCCGTATGCTAAATTCTTTGCGGGTCCGCTGGTCTTACCGCTGCCGGTAGCACCAAAAACACACACGCCTGCTTTTGCGTCCTCGATGCGGAAGGCGTGCCCATTTCCCCAGTCACGTAACTTGGTTTGCGGATCGAATTCATGCGTGCGTTTAAGGCTCCACATGGGAAGTGGACAACCGCACGGAGCGTGCCACGCACCGGCAAACTTTGCCGGTTGAGCCGCGGTGACTGCTGCTGGCGGCAAATTTGGACTGGCATTTTCTGCCTGGAAAAAGCGGGGGTTTTCAGGGGCGGCACGTCCTTGATGGCGGGTTCCAAGGGTGCAATCCTTTGGGCAGGGATTTTAAGGGCGGCACGCCCTTGCACGCGGCGTGCCTAACGCCCGTGAGAGCTGGTTCCAAGGGGGCACCCCTTGGTCGGGTTCGTAAGGGCCGATGCCCTTAACTGAGCGGTGGCGACCGCTCACTAAGCTGGGGTCTAGGGGGCGGCTTCGGAGCCCCCTGCGAGGTATGTTGCGGCTGCAACATATAACCTCGCCATTCCTCCTCTCGCCTGTCGGCTCGCTCCGCAACGGGCTGTGGTGCTCGCTGGCGCTCGCGGCATGTTGTTGTGGGACCGCGCACGGTCATCAAGAAGGCCCACGGCAGAATGGGCCAACGTGGGAGTAGCAAAAAAGAATCGTGTTTATGCGGATCGCCCGCTGATAGAGGAGCACGACGAATGAAATGGTTTTTGCCGGTCATCGCGTTCATCCAACTCGTCACGATTGAAGCGGCGGCAAATGCCGATAGTTCCGCTCCAATCCACTCGCGCAAATTTGTGCGTCTTAATGACTGTGAATTTGTTTCGACCGAATACGCAGACGGCGATTCGTTCCGTGTGCGGACGGCGCGAGGCGAGTTTGTGTTTCGCCTTTACTACGTGGACGCTCCCGAATCAGACGAACGGTTTCCCGACCGAAACCGCGAGCAAGCGCAGTATTTCGGCATCACTCCGGCAGAGTCGGTGGCGTCGGGGAAAGCGGCGGCGAAGCTCATGCGAGATACACTCACGGGAAAGAAAATAACGGTCTATACGCGCTGGTCGTCGGCGCTCGGATCGAGCCGCCTTCCCCGCTTTTACGCCGTCGTCGAAGTGGACGGGCGCGGCCTGTCCGATGTGCTCGTTGAAAATGGTCTGGCGCGTCTTCATGGCGTTAGCGTGAACCATCCCGACGGACGAAAAGCGCCCGACTACATCGCGACACTTCAAACGCTGGAGCGTGAAGCCAAGGCGCAAAAGCGCGGTGCTTGGGCGAACTCACGTCCAGAGATAGAAGACTCCTCGATGGTTGAAACACCGGAGGTCATGGAGGCATCGCCCTGGCTGGAGCGAATCGGATTTGCCGGTGCCGGTGCGGCAATCGTTGGGGCCGGTTGGCTGCTGACGAAACGCCGTCGTCGGCTGCACAGTCACTAAGTCGCGACTCTCAATAATCCGCGGGCGAAGCATCGCCTTTTCTTTGCGGTGCGAGCCATGAGCAATTTGTCAGATAGATAAAATGCTCTGTAACCCGCACTCACCCTCATTCTCCGAGACATTGCGATAATTTTTTGATATACTGTTCGTAATAGAGTTTGGCGCACGACTGGTAGCGCACATGGCAATGTTCAGGTTAGAAGCGAAGATTTTCAGCCGCGAGAAGCGAGGGCGCTCCGTGATCGCTGCTGCCGCTTATCGGGCGGGCGTGAAACTCAAGGACGAGATTCGGGACAAAATCTTTGACTACGCGCGTAGAAGTAAGGGCGTAGTGGACACGACGATATTAGCGCCCGAAGGCGCTCCGGCGTGGGCGACGGATTCCAATAAATTGTGGAATGCCGTCGAAGCGGGAGAGAAGCGCGTCGATGCGCAGCTCGCCCGCGAATTCATTTTAGCGGTTCCGCCGGAACTGCCGGCGGACGCTCAATTTCAAACGGCGGTCGATTGGGCGCAAACGCACTTGGTCAGCTCCGGCGTGACTGCCGAAGTCTCCCTTCATCACACCAAAACGGGAAAGAATCCTCACGTTCACATTCTCTGCACCATGCGCAGATTCGACGGAGACAAGTTCAGCACCAAGAA
Organism: Chthoniobacteraceae bacterium; assembly: GCA_031409335.1. Classification (GTDB taxonomy): domain Bacteria; phylum Verrucomicrobiota; class Verrucomicrobiia; order Chthoniobacterales; family Chthoniobacteraceae; genus JANLQB01. Next base: position 21,074 of record JANNWY010000325.1, read on the forward strand.
AGCGACGGAATGGAATGATGTCGGCTTGCTGGTGAAACAACGCGAATCCTGGGCAGAGGCGGTGAACACCGCATTAGAAAAAGCGGGACGCAGTGAGCGTGTGGATCACCGATCTTTGAAAGAGCGGGGAATTGACCGCGATCCCGAGCCGAAAATCGGCGTGGCAGCCACCGCCATGAAACGCCGTGGCGTGGAAGCGGACCCTGATCGCTTTCAATTGGTCCGGCGCGTCAAACTGCTCAACGAGGTTCGCCCGATGATGAAATCCATCAAAGGGCATGGCGAAGTGAAACAAAAGGGGATGGGTGCAACGTGGTGGGAAAAATCCATCGTATTCATGTCGCGAGTCCGCGAGCAGACCGCACATGCGGTCAAAGACACATGGCGAAAGCTGTTTGACGCGCGGCGGGTAAGAGACGACAAAAACGGGCCACAACATGAGATGTGATGCGCTATGGCGATACCTGAGCATATAAAGCGGCGTTCAATGGACGCGATTTCTCACCGAGAAACGCAGGCCCAACGGTTGTTGTTTTGGCGGGTCGTCGCTCCCAAATCGGCATCTCCTGTAAAGTCTCACGGGCTAATTCCGGCTGCGACGAAGCGCTCGGCAATGGATGCCATCACGAATGCGGCGACGGTCGCTCAGAAGGGGATGATTAAAGCAACGGGCGGCATCGCTCTTTATACGGCGCACATTCGGCAAATGGATCAAGAGAATCGTCGGGATGCCATGTTGCGCAAAATGAGCAAGCCGCACGATAAAACGAGGGAAGGATTAGTGAGGGAATAGCAATGAACGACCCCCTAGCACAATTTCGGAAAAAGCCGCTTATTCCGGGTGCGCAAATGAAGCCGCCCATCGGGACGGATGAGTATGTGGCGTTTGATGCGAAAGACAAAGTGGATCGCCTAAAAATCAGGCGAGCGAACGATCCGACACGCTCGCCCGGATACGCCTATCTCTTGGACATCGTGTATGACGGAACTTATGGGACAAACTTCGTCCTCGTTTACACCTTCTTGATGGTGCTAGTCCGTGGGAAGAATTTGCAAGGTCTCACGTCCGCACTGGAAATGGGCACGGTGGATTTCATTCAGGAATTCGATCCTGACAGGTGGCAAGCGCCGAGAGACGACAAAGCGCCGTTCATCGAGTCAATCGAAGTGGTGGTGCAGGAAAATGGATCGAATTCCGAAAATGACGGCTCCGGTAACACGGTGCATTAGGAATTTGAAAATTGGTTTGGATGGTTTGGAAGGAGAGAGAAAATGTTACACACGATTCCTGAAATCGGCTTTGTCCGACTTTCACAGATTTTGACGGTTATACCGGTGGGAAAAACCTGTTGGTGGGAAGGCGTTAAGACAGGGCGCTTTCCGAAGCCGATTAAACTTTCGGAGCGATGCACGGCGTGGAAGGCGGAAGATATTCACAGCCTCATAAAACAGCTTTCAGAGCAAACGCCTGGAAAACACTAGACGATGATAGAGGACCTTTTGTCTATTCCTCCGTCTTTTGTTAGAAAGGCATGAAAGTGGCGAGCAAACTGCAATAGCGTGGGGCCTTAACCCATTTTAGGAATCACGGACATGACAATATGCTTTTCATTAACTATATTTTATGATTAGCTAAAATCCGTCACATTCATCAGTTTAAGGATTTTTTATGGGTAATGACTTGGACCTCCCGCTAATAACTCCCCCATCGCCAGCCAGAATATGGGCGATGGATTTTTTAGAGAAAGTTTCTTTTAATCGCGTTCCCACCACGAACACCGAATGGAAGGCGCTAACGGGAGACGGTCAAAAGGTAAGGGCCTTGGGGAAGAAAGCGGTGCTTCCCAACACAACTGCCGATGATAAAGCACGCAATCGCGAAATTTTCGGATTGTTGCAAGGATTTGCGCAATGGTGGGACAAAGAAGGATTTAGTGCCAATGCAGCTACGGTTGATGAAGGGAGTCTGACCATGACAAATAATATGGTGTCAACGAATGTTGCTGGCGATCAATTTACTGTATCTTTAGACTTTGGAGCACAAAGGACCATCACTGGTTACCTTACCAAGCAAGGAAAAAGCCGCGGGTAGTGAACTTTCCACATCGGAAACCCTGGGTGTCGCTCCTGCCTTTGTCCTACAATAGTGATCTCATCGGCCCCACATGGGAGCGTAAATATCTGGGGGTAGATTTGGGGGTCTGCCCATTTCTAACAATGACGATTGTTTATCTTTTACAGATAGTTAGCTTATCATTGTGAATCCTATCTCCCCGACCATTTCATTAGCCGGACATGTCCGGCAACATCCTCCAAAGCAAGACTCGAAGCCATTCACAAGACGATAGTCGGTCGCTTGCGTCCGGTAGCCAATCGTTGACATTCGGGGGTAAATGGGGGTAGAATAATAACAGTTTACCCCCAACTGCTTATGGAGTTACCCCCATGCCTCTTACAAGCACGACAATCCGCAATGCGAAGCCAAAGAGCAAGCCTTTCAAACTATCAGACGGTGGCGGCCTTTTTCTCCTAGTCCAACCAAACGGGAAAAAGTGGTGGCGGTATAAGTATCGCTTTGCCGGAAAGGAAAAGCTGCTGGCTCTTGGCTCCTTTCCCGACGTTGCCCTTACGAAAGCGAGGGAGCTTCACCATGAGGCTCGCAAAACGCTGGCGGCGGGCTGCGACCCCAGCGAAGCAAGGAAAGAAGCCAAACGCCAAGTAGCAATTAAGGCCGAAAACGATTTTGAAACCATTGCGCGAGAATATCATGGGCAACACGTTCACGAGTGGACACCACACTACGCCAAGGACGTGCTCAATAGGCTCGAAACGCACCTTTTCCCGAAACTAGGGAAAAGGCCCATAGCCGATATTACCTCACTCGAAGTCTTAGAGGCTCTGCGCGTCATCGAGAAATCCGGTGCTTTAGATATGGCCCAACGGATGATGCAGACGTGCGCCCAAGTTTTTCGCTATGCCGTCACCACAGGGCGAGCCGAACGAAACCCCGTGACTGATTTGCGCGGGGCGCTTAAACCCCCAGTGAGAAAGCATCACTCATATTTAGATGCGAATCAGTTGCCTGACTATCTAAGAAATTTAGACGCTTATCCAGGCGCTACTCAAACGAAGCTGGCACTCAAGTTCCTACTTCTGACATTCGTGCGCACAACTGAGTTGCGCGGTGCGGAATGGAAAGAAATCAATTTCGACAATGCCGATTGGCGAATTCCTGCCGAGCGCATGAAAATGAAAGACCCTCATATCGTGCCTCTGTCATGTCAGGCGATAGCTGTCTTAAAAGAGCTGCAAGCGCACACCGGCAACCGAAAGCACCTATTTCCTAATCAGAATAAGCCGTCAACCTTCATGTCTGAAAACACGATGCTCTATGCCTTATATCGCATGGGCTATCATAGCCGCACGACGGGCCACGGATTCCGAGCAACGGCGAGCACGATTCTAAATGAGAATGGCTTCACGCCGGACTTGATCGAACGCCAGCTTGCGCATTGCGAGCGCAATAAGGTGCGGGCGGCATACAATCACGCTCAATATCTGCCGGAACGTCGGAAGATGATGCAATGGTGGGCGGACTATCTCGACTGCGCCATACGGAAGAAGAAATAGGCTACTCACGCAATTCAGCACTGTTTGAAATCAATGTCAGGCTCTTCGTCTCCTCGCCTTCGGCGTGACGCGGCCAACCTTTAGCCGGTAATACGCTTCGGGAAAGGCTGCTCACTTCCGCGCGAGTGCTTGTGCAGTTTCCCCCGCCCTGCGGCGCTACGCGGCCTTTCCCGAAGCGTTCTGAAACCGGCTCTTTCCCTCGCTCGCGTCACGCCACTAAAGGCGGACAGAAACGAGGAGACCATGACAACTCTTGATTTTGCAACACTGATTAGCGCGATTGCGCAACTCGTCACTGCATATGCTGCATTCATCGTCGCAACTCGCCGTCGAAGATAGCTGCGGCTATCGCTCGGGTTCCGGCTCTGGTGGTTGCCGTCCCTTCCCTTTGGCGGCGTCTGGCGCGGACTTCGCAGCACGCGGCGTTTTTTGCTCCTGCGCGTATTGCTCGCGCACTGCTTCGCGCACAGTGTCAAGATTCTGCGCGGGATGCTCCTTGGCAAAACCGGCGCGTAGGCGCTCGCCCAGCTTTTGAAGGGCGGCTTCGGGGTCTGGTGTTTTCTTCGGCATGGTCAGGCAACGAGTGATTTGGCTTGGTCAAGACAACGGCCAATCTTCATCCGCACATTGTCATAGCTGAGCTTCTGCTCCTCGGCAATTTCGGAGTAGTCGAGTCCAAGGACATAATGCTGCCAGAGGTATTCGCGGCATTCCGGTTTTGAAGCAGTCAGCAATTTCATCGCGTAGTCGAGGTCGTGCTTGTCCGCTGCTGAGAGCGGCGCACTTTGAGAAGACGCCTCAACCAATCGCCGAAGTTCCTTTTCCGACATCGGCTGCAAACGCTCATTCGCTTGGCGGCGGTATTGGTCGTTTATTTTGTGACGGGCGATGCCGTAGGCCCACGCCCAAAATTTCGCGGGGCTGTCACCGGCAAATTTTCCCAGCGAAGTGGCGACGGCTTTCAACACTTCCTGCAACACGTCATCGCTGGCGGGAGGACGAACGGCGTTGAAGACAAACATCCGCAAGCCTGGCTCAACCGTGCGGAAAATTTCTTCCGCGAGCCGGAGCCGCTCCGGCAGACCTGCCGTCACTCGGTAGGTGCGGACTAATTTCATGAGGTCGTCCGTCATTGCGTGCAGCGTAAAATCCGCGGCTGTGCTCGGGCAAACGATTTCCGCGAATTTGTTTGTTCGGTTTTGGAGGTGAGAGCGGACTGAGCAGGCAATCCATGAAATCGCAAAACCACGACAAGCAACTGCGCGACATCGCGCTTGAGGCCGTTTTGGAAAAGCGCCGTTTGGATCAGGCGCTCAACGCGAAAGAATTCGCGGTGTGCGCGGGCGTGTCCTATTCGACGGCGCGGAGCTGGTTTCGTCTGCCAGGATTTCCGGCGTTTCGCGGTGTGATCTTCTGGCAGGATTTCGCGCAGTGGCGGACGGCGCAAAACGCAATTCCTGCGAGGGCGACGGTCGCCGGTCCCGCCAATGAAGTGGCGGGTGGTAGCGCCCTGCCCGCTCGCGCGGCGCGAATTCTTCTCGAAGCGTAGGCTTTCAGCAGTATCGGCACGCCGCGAAGTGGCGTTGCGGTTTTTTGCATTCTCGGTAGCGTCCGCGCACCATGTGCAATCGCTTTGTGCAAAAAGGCCGCGAGGTAAAACCGCAGCAAAACGCGACGGTGTTAATGAAAGGCCCAGGCGGGTTTTTCGAGTTGCCGTTTGAAGCTGTGTTCGGCGGTCCCGCCCGAAACGAGAGCCGGAATTACTGGATCAAAAAGGAAGGCGCGGAACCGGTGCTCGTGCCGGACATTTCGAGGTTCGGCGAAAAGGACAAAGCGACCGGCGCACAAAATTGGGAGGACGTTCCGGCGGGGTCGTCAATGGAGGGGCTGCTCCTGCCGCGTCCGCTTGGGAAAGAATACCGGCTTCTCAAGGTGGTGACGCAAGCGGCAACGCCTGAGCAAGTCGTACGACTTGGGAATGATCGCGTGCCGATTTTGCACCCGCCACCGCCGAATTGAAGGCGGAAAAAAATCCAAAATCTTTTAACTTTACTGCACTTTTACTGCACCGAGTCATAAGTCGTTCAATACGAACGTGTGGAAAACAACGAATCCAAGTTGCACTTGGGAACGCCCGATTCCCCGAAGCGGTGCTTCCCTGCCGTAGTTGGAGGTTCCCCGATTTCGCTCGGAATGACGTGCTTTTTTGCGCGACTCATTCACATCCACTGCGACATCACCAGCCCATGAAAATCGACGTCGCCCTGAATCCCGCCGAAATCGCGCGCCTGCACTCCCGCGATCTGGCGCGGACGACTTGCGTGGTTTTCGATGTGTTGCGCGCGACCTCGTCGATGATCACTGCGCTGGCGCACGGGGTGCGGGAGATTCATCCGGTTTGCACGATCGATGAGGCGCGGCAGCTCAAGGCGGACCTGCCGCACGCGATCCTTGGCGGAGAGCGGGATGGCGAATTGATCGCGGGATTCGACGTGGGGAATTCGCCGTTTGAATATCGCGAGCTGTCCGGGCGGACGATCATCACGACGACGACGAACGGGACCGTGGCGCTGCGCGCGTGCGAAAATGCGGACGCGGTGCTGGTCGGTGCGATGCTGAATCTGGCGGAGCTGGCGAATGAAATCTCGTGGCGCGACCCGGAGGAATTGCTGCTGGTGTGCGCGGGGACGTTTGAGGAATTCGCGCTGGAGGATGCGTGCGCGGCGGGGCTGCTGATCGGCGCGCTGCCGGATGCGCAGCTCAGCGATTCCGCGCACGCGGCGTGCGCGATCACGAAACTTTTTTCCACGCCGCTCGCCGCACTGCGCGCCGCGCGCAATGGCCGGGCGCTGGAGGCGAAAGGGCGGGGCAAAGAAGTAGATTGGTGTGCGCAAGTTTCGCGGTTTAACGTGGTCGGCATCATGGAAAACGCCGTCATCCGCCCGATCGAAGATTGAGAACTGCTTTCGCCAAATGGACGGAGCCCGTGCTCGCGCTGCTGCCCGATCCGCGCGGCGTGCCAGTGCGCCGGCAGGCGACGATCGCGATCGTCTTCTCGGCGCTGCTGCACGTGCTGCTGCTGATCTTCGTGGCGTGGATTTTCGCCGCGCCGCCGCCGCCCAAGATTCAATTTGCGCGCTCCAAACCCAAACTGAAGCCACTCGAAATCGAGCTGCTCCCATTGCCCAAGGAAGAGCCGAGACTTTTCACGCTGAGCGAGCAGAACAAGCCGGAATACCTCGACTCGAGCGGACTCGCGAAGGCCGACAAGCCGCCGGAGAATCCGCTGTTTGAAGCGGATCAGGACATGGTCGCGGCGAGCATGAACGCGCCGACCGGCGACCAGCCGCTGCCCTCGATGGATGGGCGAAAGGATTTGAGCTTCACCAATTTCAAATCGCAAAACGCGCTGCTTGGCCCGAAGCCGGAGCTTTTCCCGCGCGACATCCAGCTCGCCGCCGCACCGCTGGCAAATGCGCCCATCTATAAACCGCAGCCCGTGCGGACAGAGCCGCCGCAGAAGCGGCCCGACACACCGGTGCCGCCGGTGGCGGAGAAGCCCCAGCCCGCAACTCCCGAGGATCTGAAGACGGTTGATTTGCCGAATGAAAATCAATTCCCGATGCCGCCGAAGAAGCCGCGGCAGGATGAGCCCGCGCCGATCCCGCCGCCATCGAAACCGCAGCCGTCCGCCCAACTCGCGAAGCTCGATCCGCCCGCGCCGAAACCGCCGGACCCGCCGAAGACCAACTACCAGCCGCACCTGGCGCAGACGAAAATCGAGGGCAGCATTTCCAATCGCGGCGCGCCCGCGGTGGATGCGGTGCGCACGCCGCTCGGCGTTTTCAAAAAGCAAATCAGCGAGGCGATCGGCTCGCGCTGGCATTATTACATCAAACAGCGCAACGACCTCGTCACCGTCGGGCTCGCGCGTGTGACTTTTTTCGTGACCAAGGATGGACGCATCCAAGATGTTCGCGTGATCAACAATTCCTCGAATGACATTTTCGCATTCGCCTGCAAACAATCCATCCTCGAAGCCGAGCTGCCCGCCGCGCCACCGGAAGCCTTCGAGGCGATGAAGGACGGGCGCATGGAAATCACCTTCACGTTCAATCTTTACCCCAACTGATGCTCACTCCGCTGCTCCTCGTTTCGATCCATTCGATCACCCAGTTTTTCGTCAAGGGTGGCGTCTTCATGGCGCTGCTGCTCGCGTGTTCGCTGGTGTCGCTCGCCGTGATCATCCTCCGCGCGCTCGCGCTGCGCCGCGGGCTGGTGATGCCGTCGATCATCGAGCAGGAGATCGAAATCCTGCAGCCGGATGACACCGAGGGCGTGGTGAAACTTTCGCGGCTCGTGCGCAACGACAACTCGACGCTCGCGCGCATCGCGCAGGTCGGGCTGCAAAATCTGAACTGGCCGAAGATGGAAAATCTCGAAGCCGTGCAGACGCGGGCGCGCAATGAAATCGTGCGGCTCGAAAGCGGCCTCTTTATTCTCGAAATCATCGTCGGCATCTCGCCGCTGCTCGGCCTGCTCGGCGCGGTGTCGGGGCTGGTGAAAGTGTTCGCGTCATTCGGCTCGAACTCGGCGCAGACCGATCCGCACCTCATGGCCAGCGGCATTTCGGAAGCGCTCAGCACCACGATCGTCGGCCTCGCGATCGCGATCCCGAGCCTCATCGCCTACAGCTATTTCTCGAAAAAGATCGAGATCATGGCGTCCGAAATGGAGTCGCTCATCTCGGAGCTTTTGGCGAAATGCTACTACCAGCGCCAGCGCCGCGCGCTCCGCGGGATGCCCGCGGAAATCCCCGAGCCGCTGCCATGAACTTCATGCCACGCCGTCGGCGGAAGCCGGAGATCATCATCGTGTCGCTCATCGATATCTTCGCGATCCTGCTCATCTTCATGGTGATGAATACGGAGTTCAAAGAGGAGTCGAAGGAGAAGCCGCAAGTCACCATCAAACTCCCCGAATCCAAATCCGCCGTCGCCGCGGAGAATCCATCCCGTCCGTTGGTTCTCTCGATTTCGGAAGACGAGGAAATTTTCCTTGGGGCCAAAAAGATCGAGCTCGATGAACTCGGTGCCGCACTCGCAGGGCTGCTGGAGCAGACCCCGCCGCCTCGCCTCGCCTTGAGCGTCGATCGCAAGGCGCCGTTCGGCGTGATGATCAAAGTGCTCGATGCCTTGAAAGATGCCGGAGTCGAAGGGAACCTCTCAGCCTTCACGGAAAAAATGCTGAAATGATTTTGGAGATCGTCAAATACGGACATCCCGCGCTGCGCGCGAAAGGCACCCGCGTTGCCGAAGCCGACGCGAAGATCCGCAAACTCGCCGAGGACATGCTCGAAACGATGGAATCCGCAAATGGCGTCGGCCTCGCCGCGCAGCAGGTCGGCGTGCCGATCCAGCTCGCGGTGATCGACGTGGCCGGCATCGAGGATCGGCCGAGCACGATGAAAATCGCCGGACGCCCCGTGACGGTGGAAGAGCACATGCCGCTCGTGCTGATGAATCCCGAGCTGATGCTGAGCAAGGAAAAAGAATCCGGCAATGAAGGCTGCCTGAGTTTTCCCGAAATGAACGCCGAAATCGTGCGCTCCGCCGCGGTGAGAATGAAGGCGCAATTGCTCGACGGATCGACCATCGAATTGGAAGCGACCGGCCTGCTCGCCCGCGCGCTCCAGCACGAAGTGGATCATCTCCACGGCATCCTTTTCATCGACCGCATGAACTCCGCATCCAAGGCCAGCCTTGCCGGAAAGCTCAAGCGATTGCAAAAGGAAGCGCGCGAATAGCGACCAGCGAGGAGAACCATGATTCAAAAGAAAATCTGCATGATCGGCACATCGGGTGTGGGAAAAACGAGCCTGGTCTCGCGTTTCGTCAGCAGCATCTTTGCGGACAAATACCTGACCACCGTGGGCGTGAAGATCGACAAAAAGACGGTGCAGGTGGATGGCGCGGACGTGATGCTGATGATCTGGGATCTCGCGGGTGACGATGATTTTCAGCGCCTGCAAACCTCGTATCTACGGGGGTCGAGCGGCTACCTGCTCGTGGCCGATGGCACGCGGCGCGTCACTTTGGACATGGCGCTGCAAGTCCAGGAGCGAGTCGTCGCGGCAATCGGGGCGGTGCCATTCATCCTCGTGCTGAACAAGGCGGACCTCGCTCCGGAATGGGACATGGATGCGCAGCGGCTGGCGAGTCTGGCGGCGGGCGGTTGGAAAATCGTGAAGACCAGCGCGAAGGACGGCTCGGGAGTTGAGGAAACTTTCGCGGACCTGAGCCGCATGATGGTTTCCCAAAAATAGTCGCGATGCCTTCCGAAGATTCGTCATCCAGCGCGGTGCTCGAAGCTCTCGGATACGCGCTTTTCGTCCGCGACGAAGTGGGTGCGCTGCGCCTCGCGGGCCATGCGCCGGCGTGGCTCGCGGAGCTCTGGCCCGCGGCACGATCTGCCGGCGCGGAACTGCCCGTCGCGGATGCTTCACCGTTCCTCGAAAATTTCCTCATCGATGCCTGCGAATGCTGGAGCGCGGACGCTGGCCGCCGCGTCGAATCCGGACCGTGGGTGGAGCAGGATGCCGCCAGTGGCGAAGTGCAGCTCCAGGCGCGCGCGCTGACGGTGGCGGGTCGCGCGTGTCTGCTGATCGAGCGGCTCGGCGCGGCATTTGCCAGCCAGGTTGCGGTGTTGCAAAAGGCGCGTGAAACGGTGATCGCGTTGCAGCGGCTCGATGCGGAGATTCAAAAAAAGGAGATCCTCGTGCATTGCCTCGCGGGAGATTTGAGCGGAGCGCTCGGCAACATCGTGACCTCGCTGCGGCTCATCGAACTCGAACGGAATTCACCGCAGACGCTGCAACTCCTGAATCTCGCGATGCGCGGCGCGCAGGAGCAGCGGAGTTTGATCGACAAAGTGCTCGGCCTTTTCCCCGACGAATTGAGCGGGCTCTACGGAGGCACGGGCGAAATCCGGGCGCGCGCGAATCTGGCAGGCGCGCTGAATCTCTCGATTGAAAAAGTGACGGCGAGCTTTTCCGAGAAAGGCGTGCGTCTGGCAAAGCCGGATGCACTCGGCGATGAGATCGCTGTGGTCGCGGACTCCGCCCATATCGAGCGCGTGCTGGAAAATCTTTTGCGCAACGCGCTCGAACACACCCCGACCGGCGCCGAGGTCGCCGCGCGCGTCTCGGAAGAAGCGGACGCTGTGCTGGTGATGATCGAGTTTCCGCACGAAGCCCCACTCACGTCGCGATCCGCTCCTTCGAGCGCGCCGACCCCGGAGGTTTTGCTGCGGATGCGTTTTTGCCGGATCGCGCTGGAGAGTTGTCACGGCGAGATGGGGTCGCGGCCGCGCGAAGGCGGGGGGACTTGCGTGTGGGTGCGGCTGCCGAAATGGGGCTCGTCTGAATGAAGACGATCGTCGTCATCGAAAACGATGCGCTTTCGCGAGCACTGGTTTCGCAATGCCTGGCGGGCAAAGGCTGGCGCGTGCTGGAGGCGGAAAATGGCGAGTCGGGAATGGAACTCGTGACCAAGCACAGGCCAGCCGCAGTGCTGTGCGACATTCGCACCATGCGGTTCAACGGATTCAAGGTGTGCCGCCTGATTCGCGAACACAGCGAACTCAAAAAGACGACCGTCATCCTCTCCACCGCGAGCCATTTTCTCAATGACCGCGAGACGGCCCTCCAAAGCGGTGCGGACGCGTTTCTCGTAAAGCCGATCCTGCCGCCCGATCTCTGGCGCATCCTCGATTCGTGCGCTGACGATCCGGTCGTCGCTCCCGATCCGCGAATCGATAAAGCAACCATCGGCCCGACCACGATCCGTTTTTGGGGAGTGCGCGGCTCGATCCCGACGCCGGGGCCGGACACGTCGAATTTCGGCGGCAACACGTCGTGCGTGGAAGTCCGTGTCGGCGGCCAGGTGCTGATCCTCGATGCGGGTTCCGGCATTCGGAAGCTCGGGCAATCGCTCGCCGAGGAATTCCGCGACCGGCACCTGAACATCACCCTGCTCGTCTCGCACACGCACTGGGATCACATTCAGGGATTCCCCTTTTTCATGCCGGCCTACAGCCGGCGCGTGAATGTGCGCATCCTCGGCTACGGCGGCGCGGTACATGGATTGCGCGGCGCGCTTTTTGAGCAAATGCAGAGCGCGTTTTTCCCAGTCGGGCTCGATCGCATGGCGAGTCACGTCACCTTCGAGGAAGTCAGCGGCGCGCCGTTTCAGATCGGCGCAGTCAGTGTCCGGACGATCTTCGCAAATCATCCGGGAATCTGCATCGGCTACCGGCTTTCGACTCCCGACGGCGACATCGTCTATCTTCCCGATCACGAGGCCTACGAGCGAAACGAGGTGGAGCGGCAAAAGGCGAAGGGTGAGTCGTCGCACAACAGCCTCGAATACGCGCGCATGGAGGATGAGAAGGTCACCGAATTCATGCGAGACGCCGATGTGATCATCGCCGACTCGCAGTACGACGAGGTGGAATATGCGGCGCGTGTCGGATGGGGGCACATGTGCGCGGATGACACGGTGCAACTCGCGGCGCGCGCCCATGCAAAGCGGTTGTTCCTCTTCCATCACGACCCCGATCATCGCGATCAAAAGATCTCCGAAATGCTCGCGCGCGCGCAGGCGCGGGCGGCGGCGATCGGCTCACCGCTGCTGGTGGACGCCGCGCAGGAGGGAGCCACGGTTTCATTAAAGACTGAGTGATATTCGCGCAAACGCGTCCACCGTGCGCCTCTCCGTGAAAATGTTCCCCGCATTTCGATTCGCCGCCATTGCCTGCGTCCTCGCGGTCCTATCGCAGGCTGTGCTGCGCGCCGCGGTGCCGCGGCGTCTGCTGGTGATCGCCCCCGAGGCGTGGATGCCGATCCTCTCGGATTTCATGGCGTTCAAGGCATCGCAACTGCCCTCGCAATTGCGCTCGCTGGAAAGCGTTCTCCGATCAACGAGCGGTGTCGATGACCCGGAGAAATTGAAACGGTTTTTCCATCATGAATGGCGGGCCGGGCGCCTCGATTACGTGCTCCTGGTCGGGGATGTGGATGTGATGCCAGTGCGCTTCATGGTGCTGGATCGCGTGTCACCGGCGGCGTTCGACTACGCATTCTACCCCAGCGATCTTTACTACGCCGACCTGGCCAGGCGCGATGGGTCTTTTGATGACTGGAACGCGCGCAAGGATTCGTATCACGCCCGCTATTTCGGAGAGGTGCGCGGCGAGAAGAACAAGGACGATCGCATCAACTTCGATGGCGTGGACTATCTGCCGGAAATCGCGGTGGGCCGATGGCCGGTGAGCACGACGGCGGACGCGCGACTGGTGGCGTGGAAGTCGGTCGAATATGAAACGGCGGTATTGCGCGACACCAGCCCGCATCTGCGCCGCGCGGCCTTTGCGGCTGTCGGCGGATGGGTGGATAGCCGCGGCTTGATGGATCGGCTTGCCGCAAAACTCGCGAACCCGTGGCAGATCGAAAAGCGGTACTTTTCCGACCGGCGTCGCGAATCCGGCACACCACCACCGACCCACAAGGAGTTGCGGCTGCTCTTGAACGAAGGGGTCGGGCTCGCCGTACACGCGGGGCATGGACAAACGGATGCTTGGGAGCAATGCCTGTCCATTCGCGGCCTCGAAAACATCTCGAATTCCACGGTGTTGCCAGTCGTGATTTCCGCCGGATGCAGCACGGCCTACTTCACAACCCTCCCACCTTACGAACCCTATCTCGATGCCGATGGCAGGGAACACGAAGGCTTGGATCGCGGTGAACTTTTCACCTCGCCTCCTTCCCCGCCCTCGCCATACCAGCGCGGGCGATTCAACCCCACCGGACTCGGCGAGCAACTCCTCAAGCGCAGCGCAAACGGGGCCGTGGCATACATCGGCTGCGTTACCGGCAGCCAGCCGAGCGGTCTGACCCTTGTCGAAGGCTTTGTCTCTTCGGTCTCGCAATTGAAGAAGCCGCGTCTCGGGGACTGCTGGACGGAGGCGATTCACTACTATTTTGAAAAGGAAAAGCTCGCCACACTCACGCCCAACGCAGCCTGGTATCCACCGAGTGTTTTCTTTCAGGGAATGAAGTTCATGGTCTTTGGTGACCCCAGCCTGCGCCTTCCAGAAAATAGCCGATGAGGTTGTGCCTTGGTCTCTTCCAGCGCCGGCAATGCGTCGTGCCAACCCTGCGCGGATGGCTGCTCATGCTCCTCGTCGCGGGCGCGCTGGCAGTGACGGTGGTCCGTGGTATCCACCCATTCCTCGCAGTACACGACCCTAAACCCGGAGGAGTGCTGGTGGTGGAAGGCTGGAGCTCCGAGGAATCCATGCGCGACGTCATCAATGAATTCAAACTCAATCACTACGATGCCATCTATTCGATCGGCGGACCCATCGAGGACAGCTCGCCTTTGGCGCAATACAAGACCTTCGCGGAATACGGCGCGGTGGTCCTGACCGGGCTTGGCTGCGATCCAAAGGTGGTGCATGCGATACCCACGCCGAGAGTGGTGAAAGATCGCACTTACTCATCAGCGGTGGCCTTGAAGGCATGGCTCAAGAGCAAAGGCATCCCGGCGACTACCGTGAATGTTTACTCGACAGGAACCCACGCAAGGCGTTCGCGATTGCTGTTCCAGAAAGCCTTTGGCGATGAGGCTCAGATTGGCGTCGTGGCCAGCGAGAACCGCGAATTCGACCCACGCCGCTGGTGGACATCCAGCGTCGGCTTTCGCAATGTGACGAGCGAGGCGATCGCCTATTGCTACGCACGGTGCCTTTTCCACCCTCCGGCGGAATGACCGCCCGAATCCGCTATTGCGCCACCGGCTCCGACCACAACCGGCGATAAAGCGCGCCGAGCGCAACGCCAACCGCGAGAAAGGGAATCAGGAGCATCGACGCGGGCCAAAGTGCGCCGGCAATCATTTTCGTTTCAGCGGACCATGTGCTGATGCAGCGAGAGCGATCCGGCTGGAAAACCCGGTCGCTCAGCTCGCAGAGTCGGTGCAACGCGGAAAACACGGCGCGTCCGAGCAGCGCGTGGACCACCGGATACAAAACCGCGACCGCAACCAATGCAGCTTGCAGCCATCCACCCAGCATCGAATAGCTCACCGCGGCCGGGCCAGTGTAGTCACCGAACATTCCATTGAAAACCTGCGGAGGAAGACTGTTCTCCGCGCGGTATTGGGTGAAGGCCATCGAACTCGCAGTCACAAATGCGAACAGGGTGGCGGCGACGGTGATTCCGACGGAAACCAGGATCGTCTTGGGATTGGCGGCAGTGGTCATTTCAGATGGATCGCTGATGAGAAAATACTTGGTCTGTGAGCTGGTATCTTGAGACCGCTTGAACTGAAGCGTTAGCGGCGTTTCCTTGGTGCGCGCGATGCGGGAGAATCGGGAGCGTTTTGGAGGATTTGCCGGCGGGACCGGAGCGGGACGTTCTGGCATTTGACTCATGATGTTTTGGCGATGGAACTATCCACAATTATCAGCAGCTCATATACCCGCCACGCGCGCAATTTTCAGGATGATGCAGTGCGACCTGTCGATTGACGACATGAAGTGCGTCGGCGACGATGCCGCAATGAATCGCCACCCCGGATCGCTTCTGCTCGCCATCCTGCTTGTCGTCCAGGCATTTGCGTCTGCGCAAACGCCCCGCGACACGACCGTGGAGATCACCGCCACCGTCCAGGAATCGCCGCCGCAGATCGCGCTGAATTGGCTGCCGACGACATTTCCGATCACGCTTCAGAAAGTGTTCCGCAAAGCGACGGGCGCTTCCACTTGGACGGACATAGCGACTCTGGCCAACAGCGCGACCGCTCACGTCGATACGGGAGTCGCGATGGGTATCTCTTACGAATACTTTGTTCTACGCATCTTCAACACCACCGACCCTGGTTCCGCATCCGGCTACGTCAATGCCGGCATTCGCGTGCCGCTGGTCAACTCCCGTGGCCGGGTCCTGTTACTCGTCGATACTACCATCGCAGGGGCGCTGGCAACGGAGCTGGATACCTTCGTGAGTGATCTGATCGGTGACGGTTGGGTAGTATCCCGGCAGAATGTCCCGCGAAATGGAACATCTGTGGCAACCAAGGCGATCGTCCAAACGCTTTACAACGAAAGCCCTGCCATCACTCGCAGCCTCATTCTATTTGGGCACGTTCCGGTTCCGTACTCGGGTGACTTGAATCCCGATGGTCATCCCGATCATCGCGGCGCGTGGCCGGCAGATAGCTACTACGCCGATCTCGATGGCGTGTGGACCGATACCGATGTGAATAACGTCGGCGCGAATCGGCCGGAAAATCAAAATGTACCTGGGGACGGAAAATTTGACCAAAGCGGCCTGCCCAGCAATGTGGAACTGGAAGTCGGCCGCATCGACCTCGCTAACCTGTTCTCTGCCTCGCCGACACCGAACGAGGTGGATCTACTCCGCCAATATCTCAATCGCGATCATGCGTTTCGCTTCAAGAGTGGGAACTACGCCAATGTGCCGCGACGCGGGTTGATAGCTGATAACTTTGCCTACTTCGGCGGAGAAGCCTTTGCCGCGTCCGGCTGGAGAAACTTCACCGCATTCTTTGGCTCTGAACCAGGTGCCGTCGTCCAGAATGTGTGGTTTCCCACGCTGGAGAACGGCAGTTACCTGTGCGCGTATGGGTGCGGCCCCGGAAACTACTATGGCGCTGCCGGAGTAGCAGGCACGATCGACTTTTCCACGAAGGACTGCCGCTCCGTCTTCAATTTGTTGTTTGGCAGCTACTTTGGCGATTGGGATGTGGGTGACAGCTTTCTTCGCGCGCCGCTCGCCGGGCGTCCGAACTCGCTTGGCCTGGTCAGCGCGTGGGCTGGCCGCCCGCACTGGCACCTTTATCACATGGCTTTGGGCGAAACCGTCGGTTACTCCGCGCGCACGACGATGAATAACGTCGGCTTCTCTTCCGGCGGCTACGTTCTGAATGCTGCCGGGCACGGCGTCCACATCGCATTGATGGGAGATCCCACGCTTCGGCTGCACCCTGTTTTGCCGCCTGCTGGCCTGACGATCGATTCCAATCCCGGCCTGCCATCGCTCTCGTGGGCGGCTTCGACCGACACCAACATTGAAGGCTATGGCATCCTGCGCGCGACCTCGGCAGCCGGGCCATTCAGTCCGGTGAGTGGCTCTTTGGTCACTGGCACCGCTTTTGTCGATCGTTCCGGAACTCCGGGACAAACCTATCACTACCAAGTGCGGACTGTGAAGCTGGAGACCAGCGCGAGCGGAACCTATCTCAACTCCAGCCAGGGCATCTTCGGCATGGGTAGTTTCCTGGGTCCGGTGAGTCGCGAAATACAGATGACCGGGAATGGACTTCCAATTCCCAACGGTGATCCCGCTCCCAGTGCGAACACTGGCACCGATTTCGGCAGCGCGGAGGCGACAGTCGGGTCCGTCTTCCGAACATTTGCAATCTCGAACGAGGGAACTGGATCGCTGTCGCTCCTTGGATCTCCGGCCGTCCAGATTAGCGGACCGGGAACCGGGGATTTTTTCATCGTGCTTCAACCTGCGAGCACGATTGGCGGAGCGTCCGGCGTTACTTTTCAAGTCCGATTCTCGCCAACGGCGACCGGGCGGCGATCGGCAACGGTGAGCATCGCGAGCGATGATGCTGACGAGGCTTCGTATCAGTTCGCGATTGAGGGAACGGGACTTCCACTGAGTCCCGAAATCGCAGTCTCACCCGCACTGATCGCCGGGACCGTCGCTCCGAACGGTGCGATGAGTGCGCCGATTTCGGTGGGCAACTCCGGAGCGGGTGCGCTGCATCACACAGTGACAACGTCGCAAGCGGGATACACTTTTCGAGACTCCAATTCCTTTGGCGGGCCGGGCTATGCGTGGATTGAGATCAGTGCCACGGGTAGCGAGGTGACGGCATTCAGCAATCCTGACGATGGCATGAGCGCTGATCTGCCGATTGGCTTTAGCTTTCCGTTTTACGGAAACAACTTCAGTTCGCTGAGGGTCTGCACGAATGCGTTCATTAGCTTTGGAAACGCCGTGCCGCTCTACTTCGGCACGACTTTCCCGAGCATTGAGGCATCGGGGAATATTGTCGCGGCGTTTTGGAACGATCTGGTCCTTGATGCAAGCGGTCATGTCTATTCTCAGCAGATTGGTGATTTGTTTGTAGTTCAGTTTGAGAACATTCTCCGGTTTGGCACGACCTCGGAACGGGTGACGTGCCAGATCGTGCTGCGGCAGACGGGAGAGATATTCCTCCAATACAAGCAAGTGCCGGCAGGATTTACCGACTATAGCGTCGGAATCCAGGATGGGTTGCGGTCGCAAGGGTTGCAAGTGGCTTACCACACTGCGTTCGCGCAAGCAGGGCTCGCTGTGCGGATCGTTCCGCCGGGATACGATTCATGGCTTGCGTCGAACCCTTCGGCTGGCACGGTGGCTTCACTTGGCTCGCAGGTTGTGAATGCCCTCATCAACGCCAATGGGTTGCCTTCAGGCCGCTATTTTGCGCAGCTTCACGTGAATTCGGATGACGCGGACGAGGCGCGAGTTTCGATTCCGGTGGAGTTGACGGTTTCGGGACCGGAAGTGGAGCCGTTGGGAAATGGGTTGCGGATCGCTTCCGGCGACGTGACGCCAATGGTGGTGGACGGGACTAGCTTTGGCATGGTTGCCATCGCGGGTGGTTCGGTTGCGCGGACGTTCACCATTCGTAATTCGGGTGCCGATCCGCTGACGCTTGGTTCGGTCGGCGTCACTGGCGCGGGATTTTCAGTGACGGCGCAGCCAGCGAGTTCAGTGGCGGCGTCGGGAATGACCAGTTTTGTGGTTACCTTTGCGCCGACGGTGGCGGGTGCGGTGGCGGGAACGGTTGGTTTCGCCACGAATGATGCGGACGAAGCCAGCTACAGCTTCGCGGTAAGCGGGCTCGCACTTTCCCCGATCGAGAGTTGGCGGCTGACCCATTTCAACACGATAGGCAATGCTGGCAGCGGGGCGGACCTTGCGGACCCGGATGGCGATGGGTTGCTGAACCTCGCTGAGTATGGCTTTACGCTGGACCCAATTGTTCCCACCACATCGGCTGGCGCGACGGGGCGTGTCAATGGGAGCGGCTATCTGGAGATACAGTTCGCGCGAAACACGGGTCGCACGGACTTGACTTATACGGTCGAGGCTTCGTCGAACCTTGGGTCGTGGGTTCCGATCGCCAGCAGCACGATGGGTGCGGCGACGGTGGGTGCGGGTGCGCATTCGGTGGTCGAGTCCGGCGCGGGCGCGGTAAGGACAGTGACGGTCGAGGATTCACAGGCTGCGCTCGCGGGAAGCCCGCGATTCCTTCGGGTGAAAATGGTGCGAAACTGACGGACGCGGGAGTTGGCGGTGGACATCGGTGGAAAGGAGGCGACCTTCCGCCACCCATCCCCCGCATGTATAAAACCGCCCCGTTATTCTTAGTGGCCGCGCTCGTCTGTAGGCAGGCGTTGTCGCAGGTCATCCTCAATGAAATTCACTACCATCCGGTCGAGTTGCCGGCGTTCGATTCGAGTGGAAATCCGGTTTTCCAGGGGACTGCGACAGTGGCGAACTTCACGGAGGAGCAGCATGAGTTTGTCGAGATTCGCAATGCCGGAGCGAGCGCGGTGGACATCAGCGGGTGGAAAATCTCGGGTGGCATCGACTTCACGTTTCCCGCGAGCACGAGCATCGCGGCAGGCGGATACAAGGTGATCGCGAAAAACCCGGCGCGAGTGCAGACGGTGTATTCCATCGCAGGCGTGCTCGGGCCGTGGGTCGGCACTTTGAAAAATGGCGGCGAGACGGTGCGGCTGCTTGATGCGGCGACGGCGACGGTGGACACGGTGAACTACGACCGTGAATTCCCGTGGCCGAATTCACCGGATGCACTCGGCGCGGGGGATGACTTCACGCTGCTGAATTCCGCGACCTATCAATACAAGGGCCGCTCGCTCCAGCGCGTGAGCGCGACGACTCCGACGAACGATCCCGCGAACTGGCTTGGCTCGCCGCTTTCCGGCCCGACGCCCGGCGCGGCGAATGCGGTGACGCGCGCGGTGCCGAAGCCGCTCGCGCTCGCTTTTAGCGCGGTGCAGCTCAGCGACGACTCGGCAACGATCCGCGCGACGCAGCAGGTGCGCATTGGAATTACGATGTCGTCGCTTGCGTCGCTGATGAATATGCAGGTCGAGTATTTCATCGACGCGATCGACGGCGCGACGGCGTACTCGGAGACGCGATCGACGGTCGTGATGACGGCGCTGGGAAATAACCAATTCACCGCGACGCTGCCCGGCCAGGCGGATCGCAGCGTGGTGCGCTGGCGCGTGAAAGCGGATCGCGGCGATGGCGTGGAGCAGGTCTTCCCGCGGACGGACGACGCGGCGATCGTGCCGGTCGGCGCGACGACGCGCGAAGTGTGGGCGTCGTATTTCGTGCAGCCGGTGCGCACGACGACGAAGACGGCGATCTACGATGTCTTCGTGTCGAGCAGCGATGCGACGAATGCTGCGTTCAACGGGCTCAACGGACTCGCGGCGATGAACTACAACATCTCCGGCAACCCAAAGCGCGTGACGAATTCCGCGAACACTGGCCTGCCGCGCGCGGAGCCGCATGTGCCTGCGACGGCGCAGCTTTGGAACGGCAGCGTGCCGTGCATTTTCGTCCAGGATGGCGTGGTGCGCGACGCACACCTGCGCTACCACGGCAGCCGTTACAATCGCAATGCGAGCCGCAATTCCTTCAAGCTGCGCTTTGCCGACACGCAGCTCATCGGCGGCGCGGACAGCTTCTTCATAACAGATAAAAGCGACTACTTCAGCGTGAGCCAGGGGCTCTATATCAACGCGAATTTGCCGATGTCGGAGATCGCGTGGGTGGACTGGTATCTCAATGGCAACACGGTGCTGACGCGGCTGCAACAAGGCGAATACAACGGCGATCTGCTCGACAAATATCACGAGCGCATTTCCGACCTGACTCCCGGCGTGCCGAAGGAAGCGGCGGGTGAATTTTACAAAAGCACTGGCACGATCGAGGACGCGGGCGAAGGCCCGTACGGCCATGGCAGCGAACGCAAGCTGCTCGCGGCGGGCGGATGGACGGCGCTCCAGCGTCACGAGTGGACTTATGCGCTGCAGAGCCATGCGTGGAAGGGGGCGAAGCCGGTGAAGGATTTGATTGATGGCCTGTGGACGGCGCGCGGCGACACGCACACCGCGCCGAATCCGAACATCGCGAATCTGCGCGCGTATCTCGACACGCAACTCGACCTGCCCAGCGTGCTCGATGCGCTCGCGCTCGGAAACTGGATGTGCCCGTGGGATGACACGACGCAGAATCATTTTCTGTGGAAACGCGCGAGCGGGCGCTGGAGCCATGTGCTGTGGGACTTTGACGCGATGTTTGGAAATGGCGACACGACTGGCACGAATTCGTGGATTTACCTCGGCGAAAATGGCACGCCGCCCGGCGGCATCCTCGGCAACAATTTCCGCGGGCCGAACTGGTTCAAGGACTCGATCTTCAAAGCCTACCGCACGGAGTACAACAACCGCCTCTGGATCCTGAACAACACATATCTCACCCCGGCGAATCTCCAGACCCTCTTTTACCGGAACCAAAACGGGACGTTGACGAGCTACTACAGCTTCATCAATGGCGTGAAGGCGAATTTCTGCGAGCTGCGTTTCGCGAGCGTGAACACGCAGACCGGCCATGCGGCGGATGGCAGCGATTTTTTCCGCCCGGTAAAACCGACGGCGACTTCACCGACGGGCGCGGCCACGACGCTGCCGCCCGCATCGCTCGTCGCGAGCGCCTACGCGCACACGAGCGGCAGCACGGCGGGCGCAAACGCGCACGCGAAATCGAAATGGGAAATCCGCCGCGCGACGGGCGATTACTTTTCGCCGGTCGTCGTCGTCACCAGCGCGACGAGCCTCACTTCGTTCGCGATTCCTTTCAGCGAGCTGACCTTCGGCGAGCAGTATTTTTGGCGCGTGACTTACCTCGACGGCGCGGATCATCCGTCGCTCACGTCGGATGAAGTTTCATTTTCCTTCGGCCCGCCACCGACAGCGACGACGCTCATCAATTTCGCGGACACCTGGAAATACAACAACGCCATCCAGCCCGCCGACGCCTCGTGGGCCGCGACGGCTTTCGACGACACCGCGTGGCCCGGCGGCCAGGGTACGCTCGCTTTTGAAACCCAGGCGCAAATCCCAGAGACCATCCGCACCGTGCTCACCGCGCCCGCGACACTCACGCCCGCGGGCCGCGCGTATTATTTCCGCGCGCATTTCAACTGCCCCGTCGCGCCCGCCGCGCTCGCGAATCTCCGCATCCGCCACCTCATCGACGACGGCTGCGTGATCTACATCAACGGCACGCGCATCGCCCGCCACTTCATGCTCGACGCCGCGAACTACACGCACGCGCAGCTTTCCAGCGGCAACACCACCGACGGCACCTATCAATTCGCCGACGCACCCACGCTGCCGCCCGCGAATGCGTGGTCCTACCTCGATCCGCGACCTTTCATGGTGCAAGGCGATAACGTGATTGCTGTCGAAGTGCATCAAGGCACGAACGGCAGCACCGACATCGTGATGGGCCTCGAAATGACCGCGATCGTCCCCGCGACCGGCGGCCAGGTCGTCATCAACGAAGTCAGCGCGAATCCGGCGGCGAGCGCGGATTGGATCGAGTTGAAAAACATCACCGCCAGCGCGGTGGACATCTCCGGCTGGGGTCTGACCGACGACATCCTGAATACCACGCGCTACGTTTTCCCCGCCGCCACGAGCATCCCGGCGGGCGGCTACCTCATCCTGTATTGCGATGGGAAGCAGCCTGCGAGTTCCACGAACACGGGCTTCGGACTCGACAGCGGCGGGCAGCGGCTCGTGGTCACGAGCGGCGGCGCGATCAAGGATTTCGTCGCGTTCGGCGCCCAAGCGCGCGCTTACACGATCGGGCGCACCCCGGATGGCACGGGCGCATTCACGCTGTGTACACCGACGCTCGGCGCGGTGAATATTGCCGTCGTCGCGCTTGGCACCACCGCCGGCCTGCGCATCAACGAATGGATGGCCGCGCCCGCGCATGGCGACGATTGGTTTGAAATCCACAACGGCGACGCGCTGCCCGTCGCGCTCGCCGGGCTCTGGCTCAGCGACACACTCGCCACGCCGAAGATCACGCAAATTCCGCCACTCAGTTACATCGCGGAAAAGGGCTTCGCCGATTTTATCGCCGACGGCAGCAACGACGGGAATAACCACGCCAATTTCAAACTCAGCGGCAGCGGCGACAACCTGCTGCTCACCGGCACCACCGGCGGCACGGTGCTCGACGCGCTCGCGATCGTGAGCGGCGGCGCGAACGTCTCGCGCGGACGCCTGCCCGACGGTGCGGCGACGATTGTGAACTTCCCGCTCACCGCGTCCCGCGCGCAGAGCAACTGGCTGGAAAGTGCCGTCGTCATCAACGAAATCCGCGTCAACTCGTCGGACTCCCGCGACTTCATCGAGGTCCGCAACAGCAGCGCGGGCAGCGTGGACATCAGCGGCTGGTGGCTCTCCGACGAACGCTACGACCGGCATAAATATCAGTTCCCCATCGGCACCATCCTCACAGCAGGCGGCTATCTGGCCGTCCACCAGAATATCTTCGGCCAGGGACCGCTCCCGTTTGGATTCAGCGCCTTCGGCGAGTCCGCTTTCCTCACGCAAAACGACGGACTCGGCGGCGAGACTGGCTACCGCTCGCAAGTCAGCTTCGGCGTCGCCTTCGGCACCGAATCATTTGCCCGCGTGCTCACCGGCAGTCCAGCCGGGTCGTGGAAACCGGAGTTCTGGCCGACGGTCAGCATCACCGAAGGCACAGCGAACAGCGCCCCGCTTGTCACGCCCGTCATCATCAACGAAATCAGCTACCACCCGCCGGACTTCGCCGGACCTTTGGATAATGCACGCGACGAATTCGTCGAGCTGCACAACCCGACCAACAGTGCCGTCGATCTCAGCGGCTGGAAACTCAAAGGCGCGAGCGACTTCATTTTCCCGAATGGCAGCACGCTCCGCGCAGGCGACTACCTCGTCGTCGTTGGCTTCAATCCCGCCACCGACACCGCCTCGCTGAACGCCTTCCGCCTCGCGACCGGCATGACGGCAGGCGTCCCGGTCTTCGGCCCATTCGCCCCGAAGCTCGTGAACGACGAAGGCGACGTGGAGATTGCAAGACCCACGACGTTCCCGGCCGGCTATTTCGTGAACGTCGATAAAGTCAGCTACGCCGACTTCGCCCCGTGGCCCGCGAACGCCGACGGCTCCCGCCCGTCGCTCCAGCGCGAAAGCCGCACGGTCATCGGCAACGACCCATCGAACTGGTTCGCACTCGCGCCCACGCCCGGCGCAAAAAACACGAATCAATCCGCGATCCTCGACAACGACGGCGACGGAATGAGCAACGCCTACGAAGATGCCAACGGCCTCGACAAATTTGTGAACGACGCCGCGCTCGACCGCGACGGCGACGGTCGCACGAACCTCGCAGAATTCATCGCCGGCACCGATCCACAAAATCCGGTGAGCTACCTCAGCGCCACCATCACCAAAATCGCGGGCGGCTTCCGCATCCAATTCACCGCGCAAGCCAGCAAAGGCTACACGATCCAATACCGTGACAGCCTCACCACTGGCACATGGCTGCGCCTCACCGACATCGCCGCGCCTGGCAGCACGCAAGTCGTGACATTCGACGACCTCACCGCCCTCTCGCAACGCTTCTACCGCATCGTCACGCCGACCGTGCCGTGACCTCGATGTGAAAAAAGGAATGGCCCGCCGCTCGGTGGCGTCGCTCGTGACCCAAACACCGTCGCGCCTTTCGGGAGAGGATTTCGCGACGTGATGATTGTCAAACCGTCGCGTGCCGTGTTTATTTCTTCGTCCCCAAATTTATGCCCATTCAGACTGAAAAAGATCTCTCCCCAAATGCCCGCGCCTTGTGGCTGAAAGCACTCAGCGCGGTCGAACTCCGCAATTACGGCTATTCGATCTCGCTGATCCAGGCCGTGCTGAAGGAATTTCCTGCCTTCCTCGACGCGCGCCGCATGCTGCGGAAAGCCGAAGTCACTTCGACGAAGGGAAAGAAGAGTTTCCTCTCCGGTCTCTCGACCGCGTCGATGAAGGGCGCGAGTGCGGTGAAGAAAGATCCCGTCGCAGCGATGGAACTCGCCGAGAAAAGTCTCGAAACCGACCCATACAATGCGGCGGCAAACAACCTTCTCAAAGACGCTGCGAAGGCGGCTGGTTTCCCGGAGATCGCCGCGTTTGCGCTGGAGACGATCATTGAGGGAAGTCCGAAGGATACCAAAGTGATGCACGAACTCGGCGAGCATTACCTGGCGATGGGCGATGCCGAAAAGGCGGTGAACGTTTACTCGAAGATCGCGGAGATCAATCCCGCGGATCTCAACGCGATCAAGCGGAGCAAGGATGCGTCGGCAACGGCCTCGATGAAAAGCGGCGGATGGGACCAGGCGGACAAGAGCTATCGCGATTTGATCAAGGACAAGGATCAGGCAGTGTCGCTCGAGCAAAAGAACCGCGTGGTGAAGAGCCTCGAAATGATCAACGATCAGTTGAACGAGCTGTATCCGCAGTGGGAGGCGAATCAGGAGAACTCCGATCTCACGCGGCGCATCGCAAAGCTGTGGGAGGATCGTTTTGAACAGGAAGGCGACGAGGAAAGTCTCGACGGCGCGATCGGCTACTACGCGCACGCAAATCAATTGATCAGCGGCACCGATCCGGCGGTGGCGCGCAAGCTCAGCGATCTCCAGATGAAGAAACTGGATGTGCGGATCGACGTGCTGGAAAAGTGGTTCACCGAGGGCGGCGATCAGCACGAGGACGCGGCGACGTATCAGGCCGAACTCGAAAAATTGAAACGGGAGAAACTCGAGTCGCAACTCGTCGAGGCCAGGAAGCGCGTGGAGCGGAATCCGACCGACCTGCAATTGCGTTTCGAACTCGGCGAAATGCTGCTCACGCTTGGCCAGTTCAATGACGCCATTCCCGAGCTGCAACGCGCCCGCCAGAATCCCAACTCGCGCCTGAAGGCGATGAGCATGCTCGGGCGCTGCTTTGTGCAAAAGGGAATGCTCGACATGGCTGCCACGCAGTTCAAGAGCGCGGCGAGCGAGATGATCGCGATGGACGTCACAAAGAAGGACACGCTGTACGACCTCGGTCTCGTCTATGAAACGATGGGCAAGAAAGAGGAATATCTTCAGTGTATGAAGGAAATCATGGAGACGGACTACGGCTACAAGGACGTGTCAAAACGCGTCGAAGCCTCCTACGGCTAGCCGCCCCGCGGCGCGAGGCTCGGCAGCGCCACCCCGGGTTCGTATTGCATGAATTGGTTCACGTTTAGTTTCAACGATTTCGCGGTTTCGTTTCTCAGCGTCCTTTTTGAAGGAATCCCGTTTCTGCTGCTCGGAGCGCTCATCTCCGGGCTCGTCGATGTCTTCGTCCCGGCAGAGCGAATGCAGCGCCTGCTCCCGAAAAATCCCGCCGCCGCTATTTTCGCCAGCGGGCTGCTCGGGCTGATTTTCCCGATGTGCGAATGCGGCAGCGTCATCATCATTCGCCGCTTCATCCGCAAGGGGCTGCCCGTCTCCTCCGCCGTCACCTACATGCTCGCCGCGCCGATCGTGAGTCCCGTCGTCGCGATCAGCACCTACGCGGCATTCCGCGGAAATAGTCCGCTGCTGATGACCTGCCTCCGCCTCGGAATCGGCTTTCTCATCGCCGTCGCCATCGGCTTCATCGTGCGGCAGATTTCACTGCAAAAGCTGCTCCAGCCCGGTGTCCTTAAGGATGGATCGAACGAAAAACGCACTGGCCTCAGCGTCGGTGCGCAGCCGGGCGTCGTCGATTTTTCGGCGCTCGCCGCGTCGTTGAGTTTCCCGCGCCGACTACTCCTCGCGATCCAGTCCGCCACCGCGGACTTTCTCGATGTCGCATTTTTCCTCGTCATCGGCACCGCGCTCACCAGCGTTTTTAACACCGCGATCGACCGCTCCATCATCGACCCGCTCGCCACGAATCCGCCGGTCGCGATCGTCGCCATGATGGGCCTCGCCGCCGCCATCGCGCTGTGCAGCACCACCGACGCATTCATCGCCGCCACGTTCACGTCGTTTCCCTTTGCCGCAAAACTCGCCTTCCTCCTGTTCGGCCCGGTCTTCGATCTGAAACTTTTCTGGCTCTACGGCCTCGTCTTCAAGCGCCGCTGGGTCGTGGCTCTTTCGCTCTTCCTGTTCGTCACGATCTTTTTCATCGCTTGGCGAATCTCGATGCTTTCGCTGTAGTCGTCGGAAACAATTCACGCCATGACCTACAACGATCTTCTCCAGCACTACTTCGAGCGTTCCGATGCCCTGCAAAACTACTGGACGCTTTACGTCGTCGTCATCGGCGGACTGCTCGCCTTTTCGTCGATCCGCAAACAGGGCGACATGCTCACCACGCTGCTCGTATCGATTCTATTCGGCTTCTTCGCATTCAAAAATCTTGATGCAATCCATGACGTAACCGTGCAGCGATTCGCCGTGCTGGAGTCGATCAAACAACTTCCCGCAACCGCAAAGGACACGATCGCCAGCACGCTCACGCCGCCCGAATTCGCAGGCGTGCGCACCTTTCACATCGCGAGCGACGTGCTCACCATCCTCGCACTGTGGTCGATGGAGCGGCGGCGGCGGAAGGCTGGCGCGACTCACTGATGCGTTGCTATCGTCCCGCAACGCTGGCACTTTCCGACCATGCTCCGCAAGCCTCTCGCCGCGAAAGACGAGCCCGTTCCCTATCGCTTCACCGTGAAAGACTGGCATCGACTCGGCGAAGCCGGGCTGTTCGAGCCCCGCGATCGAGTGGAGCTGCTGGATGGGGAAATCATCATTATGTCGCCGATCGGAAGCCGCCACGCCTGGTGCGTCACTTACCTCACAGAATTGTTCGTCGAGCAAAACCGAAAGCGATATTTTCTCTGGCCCGGAAATCCGGTCGAGGCCGACAATTATTCGGAGCCGCTCCCAGATTTGACGCTCGTTCCTCGTACGCAAAAAAATTCCAAGCGGCATCCGAAGACTCGCGAGGCGTTGCTCATCGTGGAAGTCGCGGACAGCAGCCTTTCCCACGATCGAAAACGCAAACTGCACAAGTACGCGCAGGCCGGAGTTCGCGAATACTGGATCGTGAATCTGAAACAGGATGTCGTTGAAATTTACCGCTCACCGAAGGGCCAGGACTATCTGCAACAGTCGATCGCAAAGGCCGGAGACAAAGTGGCCCCGCTGGAGTTTCCAGATTTGAAGCTGGCTGTGGACGACATCATCCCGGCGCGCTGATCAGCAGCCGCACCATTTCATCGGTGGCAGATTTCAAACGCACGCTCTTCATCAATCCGCCATCGTGGCAGGGCTTCGATGGCGGCGCGGGGTCGCGGTATCAGGCAAAGCGCGAGATCAAATCGTTCTGGTTTCCGACGTGGCTCGCGCAGCCGGCGGCGCTCATCGAAGGCTCGCGCTTGGTCGATGCGCCGCCGCACGATCAGTCGGTCGCGGACGTGGTGAAAATCGCGCGCGATTTTGAAGTCGCGATCATTCACACGAGCGCGCCGACTTTGCGCGGCGATGCGGAATTGGCCGAGGCGCTGAAGTCACAAAACCGGGACATGACCGTTGGTTTCGTCGGCGCGCACGCCGCAGTTTTGCCAGAGGAAACTTTGGCGGCGAGCGAGGCGATTGATTTTGTCGGGCGGAAGGAATTCGACTTCACCTGCCAGGATGTCGCGCTCGGAAAACCGCTCGCCGCCATCGACGGCCTGTCGTTTCGTCGCGATGGGAAAATCATCCACAACGCCGAGCGCGCGAGCATTCAGGAATTCGACGCGCTGCCGAGCGTGATGGACGTGTATGCGCGCGATCTCACGATCGAGAGCTACTTCATCGGCTACCTGAAACATCCCTACGTCTCGCACTACACGGGCCGCGGTTGTCCCGCGCAATGCACCTTCTGTCTCTGGCCGCAGACCGTCGGTGGGCACAAATATCGCGCGAAATCACCGGAGGGAGTTGCACGTGAAATGGCGCACGCAAAGAAACTTTTCCCATACGTGAAAGAGTTCTTTTTCGACGACGACACCTTCACCGCCTACCAGCCGCGCGCCCGGGAGATCGCGAAACAACTCGGCAAACTCGGCATGACTTGGAGCTGCAACGCGCGCGCCAACGTCAACTACGAGACGCTAAAAACGATGCGCGACAACGGCCTGCGGCTGCTGCTCGTCGGCTACGAAAGCGGCAACCAGCAAATCCTCGACAACATCAAAAAAGGCATCCGCCTGGAAGAAGCGCGCGAGTTCACCGCGAACTGCAAAAAGCTCGGCATCACGATCCACGGCACCTTCATCCTCGGCCTGCCCGGCGAGACGCACGCAACGATCAAACAGACGATCGAGTTCGCGAAAGAGGTCGATCCCTTCTCGATGCAAGTGAGCCTCGCCGCACCGTATCCCGGCACCGAGCTATACCGGCAGGCAAAGGAAAATGGCTGGTTCAGCGAGGCAGTCGGCCTAGTCGATGGCAGCGGCCAGCAAACCGCCGCGCTCGAATACGACGGCCTCTCACGCGACGAAATTTTCCACTACGTCGAGCGCTTCTACAAAGCCTACTACTTCCGCCCACGCGCCATTGGCCGAATGCTCGGCGAAATGCTGCTCGACTTCGACGTGCTGAAACGTCGGTTGCGCGAAGGCGGGGAATTCTTCCGCTTCCTGCGCCTGCGCAGCGTGTAACGCATTCCGCGCGGTTTGGGAGGAAGCTGAACCTCAATCCTTCAAACCAATCCCGATTTTCTCGCGGAGGTAAGTGATCGAGCGCTCCAGGTCGCCTTTCTGGAAATCCTGCTCGGCTTTCTTGCGATCGACGCTTTCCGGTGGTTGGAAGCCTTCGAGTTTGTGGCCGCGTTTTGCGAGTGCTTCAAAGTTCGCGAGTGCTTCGGGGCGTTTGTCGAAGTGTTTCCAGAACTCTTCTTTTTTGTAAGGAAACGCGCGAGAGAAACCGGAGATCGTCTCGATCATGATTGGCACTTTCGGGCATTGTTTTTGCCACTCGTCGGCGAATTCCTTCCAGTCGATCAGACCCTCGCCGGCGGCGGTCCATTGCACGGATGCGCCTTCCGGCGTTTCCCAGATCATGTTGTCGCGGAGGCTGGAGCAGATCGTGTGTTTTCCGAGCGCGCGGAGCGCGTCCATCGGATCTTCCAGCGTCCACGCCGCATTGCCCGAGTCGATATTCACGCCGACGAAATCCGGCCCGGCTTCCTCCACCAAATCGCGCAGCTCCCACGAATGCATATCGCCGGCGTGATTCTCCACCGCCACCTTCACGCCCGCATCGAGCGCTTCCTGTTTGCACGCTTTCAGCACCTTCACCGTATCGGCGATCCGGGCGCGAATGCCACCCGGCGTCTGGCGGTCTTCTCCCGCACCCAGTACGACGCGAAACACCGGTGAACCGAGCGTTTTCGACACTCGCAAACCGAGTCGCAGATGCTCCTCCGCGGTGCCCCAGTTCTTCTTAAATTTCACGGAGGTCGGGCAAATACTCCAACTCCCCGTGTAAAGCTCCAGCCCGCGATCGTCGGCCCTCTTTTTCACTTCGCGAAGATGGGTGTCTTCGAGCGACTCGCAAGCGTCCAGGTCCGAAATCAGCAGCGTGTCGAGTTTCAGCCCAGCCGCATAGTCGATCAAATCCTTTGCCTTCCAACCCATCGCGCGCACCGCGAAGTTATCCATACCGAGCTTGATCCCACGCCGCGCTGCCGGTGCCGCGATGGCGGATGTGCGCGCTGCGACCGAGGCGAGCGCGAGTGTTTTTAGGAAGGAGCGGCGGGCGAGGGGAGTGGCGTGCATCGTGGTCGGTAGGTTCTGCGCGGCATTTCACCCACAGCGGTGCGGGGCGTCAAACCTTGTTCGCCGCTTGACGCGTTCGTTGCGCGTTGAAATAAAAGCGGTCCAATTTTTTCCATGAACACCGTTACCGCTCTCAAGACCCTCACCAAGAACGTCCAAAAAACCGTCGAAGGCGCGCTCGGCGAAAGTGGCGGACTGCTGCGCCTCGCGCCTTGCTGGGTGCCGCGGAGCTTTCTCCAGCCGGGCAAGCGGCTGAAGCTCCACCCTGACGACTTGTATGCCTACGGCCTCAATCGCGGCGGCATCGACGAGCGTTGGTTTGCCTCGACGACGCCCGCGGCGAATGACAACCGCACGCCCGACGAGGGGCTGAGTTATGTCGTCGTTGGAAAGCAACGCTTCACCCTTCAGCAAGCCGTCGCCGAATGCGGCGCGATGCTGATTGGTTCAGCGATCTGGACGAAGTATGGGAAGTGGCCGGTTTACTCGAAGTTCTTCGATAACATGGGGCCCATCCCGCACCACATGCACCAGTCGGCGAAGCAGGCGAAACTGGTCGGCCAGGAGGGGAAACCGGAGTCCTACTATTTTCCGCCACAGCACAACAATGTCGGCAATAACTTCCCCTACACCTTCATGGGTTTCGAGCCAGGCACCACCAAGGCGCAGGTTCGCAAATGTCTGGAGAATTGGAACAAGGGTGACAATGGCATCCTTGATCTCTCCAAAGCCTACCGTCTGAAGGTAGGCAGCGGATGGCTTATCGATCCATGCATCCTGCACGCACCTGGCTCGCTTTGCACCTATGAGCCTCAGTGGGGTAGCGATGTCTTTGGGATGTATCAGTCGCTGGTCGAGGGGCGCGAGGTTCCTTGGAGCCTGCTTGTAAAAGACATGCCGAAGAAGCATCACAAGGATCTCGACTTCATTGTCGAGCAGCTTGACTGGGATAAGAACGTCGATCCGAGATTCAAGGACAAGCATTACCTCGAACCCGTTCCGGTCGCGGACACGCGCAGTGAAGGCTACGTCGATCGATGGATCGTCTATGGAAAGGTCGATGGCGAACAGCTATTCACCGCGAAGGAGCTCACCGTCGAACCGGGAATCACTGCCACGATCAAGGATACCGGAGCCTATGGCCTCATCTGCGTGCAAGGCAGCGGACGGATCAACCATCAGCCGCTGAATTCGCCGAAGCTCATCCGCTTCCACGAGCTCACCGAGGACGAATACTTCTGCACCGAGTCCGGCGCGAAAGCGGGCGTGACCTTCCAGAATACCAGCACCACCGAACCGCTCGTCGTCCTCCGCTATTTTGGCCCTGATGCAAATCCGAATGCTCCTGCGATGGGGGCGCATCGAAAAAACAAGTTCAACTAGCCCATTTCGTTGGCCGTCGCGCGCGGGCGGGCGGCACTTGAGAATTGGCTCCTGAGGTAGGATTTGAACCTACGACCGATCGATTAACAGTCGATTGCTCTACCACTGAGCTACTCAGGAATTTCCCGCTGCGGGGCCGCTATATGGCGCACTCTCCGCGCACGGGCAACAAATTTTTCGCGCTCCTTTAGGCGGGGCATTCCCCGGAAGCGGACCGATCCGCGACTCCTGTGGAAATCGTGAATGGCCGTGGACGCACCGCCTTTTGAAAACGTAGTCTGCCCGCGATGAAACTGCTGCTCCGCGACATCCATCTGCCGATGCGCCATCCGTTCACCATTGCGCACGGCACGACGACGGTGCAGCACAACTTACTCGTCGAGCTGCGCGAAAATGGCGTGAGCGGATACGGCGAGGGCGCTTCCTCGCAGGCGTACGCCTTCACTGCCGAGTCGATGCGCGCTGCGCTGGAATCCGCGCGCCCGCAGATCGAAGCGGAGTCGCTGGATGATCCGGCGGCATTTTGGCAACGGCTGCTGCCCGCGCTCGGCAACAATCGTTTTGCGCTCTGCGCGCTCGACGAAGCGGCGCACGATCTCTGGGGAAAACTGCGCGGTGCGCCGGTGTGGAAGCTGTGGGGCTTGGAGCTGCGCGGCCTGCCAATGAGCGACTACACGATCGGCATCGACCCGATCGAAAAAATGGTTGCGAAGATGAAGGAGTTCGACGGCTGGCCAATCTACAAAATCAAACTCGGCACGTCCGACGACCTCGCGATCGTGCGCGAACTGCGCCGCCACACCGGCGCGATTTTTCGGATCGACGCAAACACGGCATGGACCGCGGAGCAGACGATCGCGTTTGCGCCAGAGATGAAGGCGCTGGGCGTCGAGTTCATTGAGCAGCCATTGCGGGCGGATGATTGGGAGGGAATGCGGCGCGTTTTTCGCGAATGCGCGCTGCCCGTCATCGCGGATGAGGGCTGCCTCACGGAGGAGGACGTGGCGCGCTGCGCGGGCGTTTTTCACGGCATCAACATCAAGCTCACGAAAGCCGGCGGGCTGACTCCGGCGCGGCGCATGATCGCGCGCGGACGCGAGCTGGGATTGAAAATCATGGTCGGCTGCATGAGCGAAAGCACCGTGGGCATCAGCGCCATCGGCCAACTGCTGCCGCTGCTCGACTACGTGGACATGGATGGCGCGCTGCTGATCGGGCGGGACATCGCGAGCGGCGTCCATTTGGAACGCGGTCGCGCCATTTTCCCGGAGGAAAACGGCAACTGCGTGCGATTGCTCGATTGATCGAAGACCATCTGTTGACCGCGCTGCATCGCTCCCCATAATGCGCGGCTCTCGACATGCCGCTCTCACGCACCCGTAATTTTTGCATTATCGCCCACATCGACCACGGGAAAACCACGCTCTCGGACCGGCTGCTGGAATTCACCGGGACGATCCAAAAACGCGAGCAGCAGGATCAGCTTTTGGATGCGATGGATTTGGAACGCGAACGCGGGATCACGATCAAGGCGCACCCGATCGCGATGACTTACCAGGCGAAGGACGGGCACACTTACAAGCTCAATCTGATGGATACGCCGGGGCACGTCGATTTCGCGTATGAAGTGTCGCGCTCGCTCGCGGCGTGCGAGGGCGCGCTGTTGATCGTGGATGCGGCGCAGGGCGTGGAGGCGCAGACGGTGGCGAATGTGCATCTCGCGAATACGCAGGGGCTGACGCTGATTCCGGTGATCAACAAGATTGATTTGCCGAACTCGGACATCCCGACGGTGAAGCGCCAGCTTGAGGATATTCTGACGATCCCCGGTGATGATGCGGTGCTCGCGAGTGCGAAGGCGGGAATCGGGATTGAGGAAATTTTGGAGGCGGTCGTGGCGCGCATCCCGCCGCCGAAAGGGCACGCGCATGACGCGCTGCGGGCGCTGGTGTTCGATTCGACCTTCGACACCTATCGCGGCGTGATCGTGTATGTGCGCGTGGTCGATGGCGTGGTGAAGGCGGGCGATCAGGTGAAGATGATGGCGACCGATCGCAGCTACGAAGTGAAGGAAGTGGGCATCTTTCGCCCGCAGCAGCCGAAGCTTTTGCCCCAGCCGAAACTCGGCCCGGGTGATGTCGGCTACGTGATCGCCAACATGAAGACGAGCACCGAGGTGAAGGTGGGCGATACGCTGACTTCGCGGACGAATATGGCGCCGGAGCCGCTGCCCGGTTTTCAGGAAATCCAGCCGATGGTTTTCAGCGGGATTTATCCGATCAACACGGCGGATTTCGAGCACCTCAAAGGAGCCATCGCGAAGCTCCAGCTCAACGACTCGGCGTTTCACTACATGCCGGAATCGAGCGTCGCGCTGGGCTTCGGATTCCGCTGCGGATTCCTCGGGCTGCTGCACATGGAGATCATCGTGGAGCGTCTGCGCCGCGAGTATGGGATGGACATTATCGCCACGTATCCGTCGGTGATTTACGAGGTTTTGAAGACCAACGGCGAGATGCTGCACGTCGATAACCCGGAGCACTTGCCGGATGCGTCCGTGATCCAGGAAATCCGCGAGCCGATCGTGCGCTGCTTCATCATGATCCCGAACGACTACATATCGCCGATGATGCAGCTCATCATGGACAAGCGCGGCGAGGTGAAGCACACCGAGTCGCTCGACACGAAGCGCGTGATGATGACGACCGAGCTGCCGCTAAATGAGATCCTCGTCGATTTCGTGGACAAGATGAAATCCATGACGCGCGGGTATGGGTCGATGGATTACGAGCAGGCGGGCTATCGTCCGTCGAAACTCGTAAAGCTCGACATGCTCGTGAACGGCGAGCCGGTGGATGCCTTCAGCAGCATCGTGCATCGCGACAAGGCCGAAGCCCGTGGGCGCTCGCTCGCCGCGAAGCTGAAGGAAGTCATCCCGACGCAGCTTTACCAAGTGGCTATCCAGGCCGCGATCGGCGGCAAAATCATCGCGCGGGAAAGTGTCAGCGCGCTGCGCAAAGACGTGACCGCGAAGTGCTACGGCGGCGACATTTCCCGCAAGCGGAAGCTGCTGGAGAAGCAGAAGGAAGGGAAGAAGCGGATGAAGTCGATCGGTCGCGTGAACATCCCGCAGGAGGCGTTCATCCAGGTGCTGAAGACGAACTGACGGGGCGGCTTTTGCGGGCGGACACTCGTTGCACGAAAGGTGACGCCGGAGGCTTTGGAC
The DNA here is from genome assembly GCA_031409335.1 of Chthoniobacteraceae bacterium. Classification (GTDB taxonomy): domain Bacteria; phylum Verrucomicrobiota; class Verrucomicrobiia; order Chthoniobacterales; family Chthoniobacteraceae; genus JANLQB01. Next base: position 56,386 of record JANNWY010000325.1, read on the forward strand.
TGCGGCGGGAAGCGTCAGCGCCACTCCGCTTTTGGACCGTTCTACGGGCGGGTTCGGTGGGGTGAAGCGGGATGTCCCCGAAAGGACGAAAGCGGCGTCGCGCTAACGCTTCCCACCGCAGTCCAAGGCGCTCCACGCTCCCCATTCACGCAACACTACTGCGTAAATCGTGAACACCGTTGGCGGGTCTATCCTGCATTTCTCACACTCTGAGAAGAACGGCCCACAGCCTGTTTTCTTCCTCTTCCTCTTCCGCTTAATCTTCCTCCTATCGTGACAGAGGAAGATTAAGCGGAAGAGGAAGAGGAAGAGTGGCGGGCTGTGAGAAATGCGGGCTATCCCTCCCGGCGACGGCGCAGGCCGAGGAGGCTGGCGAGGCCGCTCAGGAGCAGCGCGGCGCTGCCGGGCTCGGGGACGGCCTGGCCGATGGGGCCGGCTTCCGCGAAGAGCGGCTCCTCGAAGGACGCGGCGGGCGGCGGGAGGTCGCCGAGGGCGAAGACAGCACCGGGTCCGATCTTGAGCGAGGCGAGCGTCTGGCTGATGTTCGTGTTCGTTTCCGCGTTCGCGATGATGCTGGATGTTCCGCTGCCGAGGACGTTGGCGAGATTGGTGCGACCTCCCTCGGTGTCGAGCGTGGCGTAGTCCTGAAATCCGTTCAGGTTCAGCGTGCCGGTGCCGAATTTTTTCAGGATGCCGGTGCCGGGACTACTGGCGACGATGCTTTGCGAAACGGTGATCGCGAAGCTGTTCGTGTCGATATTCGCGCCGCCGGCTTCCACTACGAGCGAGCCGTCCGGCATGCCGATGAAGAAGTCGGCGGCGTTGTCGGAAGCCTTGAGCAGGCCGCCATTGAAGTTGAACTGCGCCGCGGAGCTCCCGTCGGTTTTTTGAATGAACCGCGTGATCAGCGTGCCGCCGTCGAGATCGACCGCGCCATTGCCCGTCGCGGTATGGCCGAGGCGCAGGCTGCGGGCATCGACTGTGCCGGTGCCGGAAATCCGCAGCACGCCGGTGCCATCTTCGCCGATGATGAAGGAGGTGCCGGCATTCGTGTGGGTGAACGTTCCGCCGCTGATTTCGGCGAGGCCGTTCGATCCGGCGAAACGCCCGATGACCGGCCAAGTGCTCGCGCTCAAGGTGCCCGCGGACATGTTCAGCCTGCCGACGCCGAATGCGCCGATTTGGAAATTCGACGCGGTGGTGATCGCGCCGCCGGTGAGATTCAGCGCGCCCTGCGAAGTGGCGCTGGTGGCGTTGTTGTCGCCACCGATGCGGCTTTCGCCCGCCGCGCCGGTGAGATTCAGCGTGCCGCCGCTCATCGTCACGGTGCCGATGGCATCGCCCGATCCCGCAGTTTCGGAGCCGATGGCGAGGCGGCCGCCGGTGACGTTGCCGGCTGAAAGTTTCCACTCCGCCGTGGAGCCGGTCCAGCCGACGTTGATCGTCCCGGCCACGGTCGCCGTGCCGCCGGTCATGTTCCACTCGCTGCCGTTGCTCCGGTCCGCACCGTTGTTTTCGCCGATCCGGACGTCATCGCCACTCGTCAGCGTGCTCGTTCCGCTTTGATTCAGCCTGCCGACGCCCGCGAGGCTGCCGATGATGATGTGGGTGCCGTTGCCGGTCGTTTTGTTGAGCGAACCACCGGTGAGATTCACCTCGCCATCGCCACCAGCGCGACCGATCGCGATCCAGCTATCGGCGGACACGCTGCCTCCGCTGATATTGATCCGCGCGCTGTTGCCGGGGTTGTTCGAGGCCCAGAGTTCACCCGTCGTGGAAATGGTGCCGCCAGTGATTGTGCCGGTTGATATTGGGCCAGCCGAGCCATCGGAAAACTTGAGGCCGCCGCCGCCGATCGCGAGCGTGCCAGAGGTCATCTCGAGGCTGCCATTGCCGCCGTTCAAACCCACGGCCACTGCGCCCGTCACCACCGTTCCCGAGTTGGTGATTTTCAGGGAGGCGGAATTGCCCGGCGTGCTGGCGACGGTGATGCTGTTCGTCCCGGCGATCGTGCCTTCGTGAATGAACGGCCCGTTCAGAATGGTCGCGCCCGTGTAAGTCGCTGCGCCCGTGAAAGTGAGCGTGCCCGGGCCAGCGTGCGTGAGCGATCCCGCGCCGCTGATCGCGTTCGCGATGGAAAGACTGTTCGCGCGATTGATCGTGAGCAGTGCGGTCGCGCCGATGCTGACGGCTCCGCTGCCGAGCGAGCCGGTGGTTCCACCATCGCCGACCGAGAGCGTGCCCGCCGTCACATTGGTGCCAGCGTAGCTATTGCTGCCAGTGAGCACGACGGTGCCGAAGTCCGTGACGCCCAAGCTGCCCGCGCCGGAGATGTCGCCGGAAAGCGTCAGCGTCGTCCCGGTGGCAGCGGCGGCGTTCGACGTGGAGGAAAGGATGAGCGGCGCGGCGACGGTGTGGTTTCCCTGAAGCTGCTGGATGAGCGGCGTGCCGAAGCCGTTATTGAGCGTGATGGCATCGCCCGCGCCGCCCGTGATCGTGTAGGGATTCGCGTTGTCCAAGGTGATGACGCCGACAGTTTTCGGGCCGTTCACCGAGACGGTCGCGGCCGCGGAAATGGCGCTGCCGAAAGTCGCAATCGCGCCCTGGCCGTTCGGCACGACGCCACCCGCCCAGTTCCCGCCGACCGGCCAGCCGCCGCTGCCATCCGTGATCCACGTCGCGGTGGTCGCGGTGGAAATCGTCAGCTCGATGGTGGTCGCGCCGAGGTTGTTGGTGATGCCATACACTTTTCCGACCTGGCTGTTGGCGATCGAGAAAAAGCTGTTCAGCGCGACGGGCAGCGTGCCGGCGTAGTCGAAAAGTGTGTACGTCCCGTTGTCGGTGAACGCCGTCGTGCCGCCGGTCTGGTAAAGATTCAGCGCGGTGCTCGTGAGCGTGAGCCCGTTCGCGCCGGTGATGGCGATGAGATCGTGGCCCGCGTTCAGCGTCGCTCCGAAGTCCAATTCAAAGTCCACGAAGCTGCCAGCATTCAGCGCGAGCGATGGCACGGTGAGCGTGCCGACGGCAACATCGAGCGCCGCCAGATGACCGCCCGCATTCACCGCAAAGCCCGCCGGGAAAGTGCCGCCCGCGGCGAGGGTGCCGCCATTGACGCTGGTCGTGCCGGTGTGCGCGTAGATGCCGGCGAGGGAAAGGGTGCCGGCTCCGGTTTTCGTGAGCCCGCCATTCGTCGCCGCTGATCCGCCGGTGAGCGTGAGGACGTTGCCCGCCGTGGACACATCGACCACGGCGGTCTTGCCGGAGCTGATTGTGAAATCGCGATTCGTCGAGGCGGAGAAGCCGGTGAATTGGAGCGCACCGCCATTGAAGACGAGATTCCCCGCCGCACTCGGCGACGCGCCGAGGCTGCTCGCGATGCCGCCATCCGCGATCGAGTTCACGCTGAGCGTGCCCGCGGTGATCGTGGTGGGGCCGCTGTAAGTATTCGCACCGGAACCGACGGTGAGCGTGCCGTTGCCGAGCTTGGTCACGCCGCCGGTGGTCACATTCGCGCCGATGACTGGAGCGCCCAGCGTTGCCACGGCGGTGGAGCCGCTTTCCACCACGGCGACGGAAGCCGTCGTGTAGCCGGTGCCCGGATTCGTGATGGTGATGCCCGTGATGACGCCGCCGCTCATGTTCGCGATCGCGGTCGCGCCGATGCCGTCGCCGGTGATTTTGATGATCGGCTGCGCGGCATATGCGGTGCCGCCGAAAGTCACCGGGATCGAGGCCACGCCATCGCCGGTCGGCGCGGCGAGCGATTGGTTGACGGTGATGTTGTTGCCGTTCGTGTCAAAAATCGCGCCGCCCGGACCGACGATCGCGCTGTCGAGACCCTGGAGATACTGCGTGGTGGAAATACGCGGCTGCATCACGCCGCCATTTAGATAGAGGAAGCTTAACGCGCCATTGTCCACGATGCGGTCCACCTTCAAGACGCCGCCGCCGAGATTCACCGTGCCGGTGCCGCCGTTTTCCGAGATGCGCAGGTCGCCGCCATTCGTGGCTTCCATCGAGCCGCCGGTCATATTCACCACGCCAGTGCCGCCGAGGCTGCCGATGATGAAAAAGCGCCCGCTGCCGGCGGTCATGCGCGCGGAGCCGGTGCCGCTGATATTCAACACGCCGTAGGAATTTGCCTGCCGCCCCACGGCGAGCCAGCTATTGGTTGCCACCACGCCGCCGCTCAGGTCCATGAGGCCATTGCTGCCTCCGCCCTGCCCGACCCAAAGTTCCCCGCTCGCATTCACCTGCCCGCCCGAGATCGTCGCAAAACCGCGTCCGACATTCGTCGCATTGTTGGCGCCGCCGATGGTGAAAAGGTTCGAATTCACCGTGCCGCTGCTCACGTTGAGCAAGCCGGTCGTGTTCACATTTTTCCCGATGAACAGCACCCCGGGGCTGGTCACCGTCGCCGTCCCACTGACATCCAAAACGCCGCGGCTGGTGCCGACATCCGCCACGTTGAAATCCCCCGTCGCGCTCAGGCCGCCGCCGCTGATGTTGTAAAAACCGTTGCCATTCGCCCCGATGCTGAACCAGCCATTCGTCTTGTTCACGATGCCGCCCGTCTGATTCACCGTGCCCGTCGAGCCCGCGTTCGACGCCAGCATAAACCCTTGGCCACCGCTGAAATTGAGCGTGCCGCCGCTCACATTCATCGTCCCCGTGCCGCTCTCGCCCACCAGCACCTGCGCGCCCGTGACGGTATTCGTGCCGCCACTCACGTTAAAAATACCCGTGCCACCCGCTCCGGTGGCGATGCGGAAAAATCCGGTCTGCGTGATGGCCCCCGCCGTCTGATTCAACGTGGCCGTGCCGCCTGCCGTGTCGTTCACCCGGATGTCAGTCACCGTCACCGCATTGGCCGAAATCGTCGGATCGGGGAAAGCACCCACGTTGGGATTCACGATTGCGTTGGTCGCGGCGGGATACCCAGCCGTCCAGTTCGCGGCATCGTTCCAATCCAGACTGCTCACCCCAGTCCAGACGGAGTCAGCGAGAACCGGAAGCGAGCCGAGCAGCAGGCTGGCGATGGAGGTGGCGAGGAAAGTGGTGGGACGTGGAGTTTTCATGAATGACGGGATGGGTAAGAGGACGGCGAAATGCTCGTGAAAGAGGGAGCAGGCCAAAAAATGAACTCCACCGCCGCCATCCCCACAATGAGCTTCAGCGCATTAGAAATGTGTTTTCGCGTATATTTGAAACACCGCGAAAATCACCCCGCGCCAGCCTCTGCCCACGCCGCCCGTTTTGAGAAATCCCGCGCGGGAAAAAAAGTCAGCGAGCCACCCGCGCGAGCACGGCCTTCTGCGCGTGGAGGCGGTTCTCGGCTTGGGAAAAGATCGTGTCGGCGGGAAAATCATCGCGCGCGAAAGTGTGAGCGCGCTGCGCAAGGACGTGACGGCGAAGTGCTACGGCGGCGACATTTCCCGAAAACGCAAACTGCTCGAAAAGCAGAAGGAAGGGAAAAAGCGGATGAAGTCGATCGGTCGCGTGAACATCCCGCAGGAGGCGTTCATCCAAGTGCTGAAGACGAACTGAAATGTGACACGGGCTGGAAAGCCCGTGTCACATTCATTCAGCCCACTGATTGCAAGTGCGGCGCGGTCGCGCCATCTGGCACCACGCCATGCCGAATGCGCCGATCATTCCCGCCGAAAAAGATTAGCCAGCCATCGGGCATGCGGTCCGCGGAACCGCAGAAGACCACGTCGCGCGCCCCTCGTTCGGGGACTGGCAAAGGCTCCCACTCAGACGCTGGTAGTCTTCCATGGTTCTTGGGCGGTCATACGCAATGGACGGCTCACAACCTCATTCCCGCAGATGATTCTGGAACTTCACTATCGAATATTCTTACGACCCCTTTCGACCCCTTTCGCCGACCCCTTTCGCGACCTTCCCGCGCCAGTTTATAAAGCGTCGCCGAGACCGTGTACGGCGCGTGCGGACTCAGCCCGAAACTATCCAGCGGCCGCGTCTTCGCCGCGAAAAAAACTCAACGCCCCCGCCATCGCCCGCTCCGTCGGCAACCGGTGCCGGATGTCGATCATTTCGCGAAACCACCAAGTCCGCAGCGGCGACAGCGGCAGCCGCAGCATCAGCTCCGGGAAGGATTCGATATGCCCGATCGTCGTCGTCCCCCAGCGCCGCGACTCCGCGAATCCCTTCGCGATCGCCGCCAGATAGTCGTCATCATCGAGACTGCGTTTCAATGCATTGATCCGCCGCACCCATGCCGTGAAACTCTTCGGCGGATCGATCGCGTGCCGCGTCATTGAGCAATCAAGATGGCAATGTGCATTGATGATCTCCGGCATCAGCACCACCTCGCCGAGATGTGTCACCGCGCCCGGATGCGCCGTCATCACCTCCGCCGAATCGCCCACCGCCACGATACGATTCCCCTCGACGGCGACCGCGTCATTTTCAATCGGCGAGCCTTCGATGGGCAGGACGGTGCGTGCGCGAAAAAATCATGGTTTAGTGAGTCGCGAAGAGCCGCCCGAGTCCAGCCTGCGTGTCAAGGGACGCGACGCGCTGGGTCACGCAAGGTGATGCTCGCGGGAGAGAAGTGATCACGAGTCAGGAGCGAACTGCTCCTCAGTGACCATCCGTAACTTATCTAGAATTTCACATTCGCGAAGATCGCAGCTTCTTCGCCGGAGGAGAGATTCCGGCGGATGTCGCCTTCGGCAAAAGTCACGCCGAGGGTGAGGTTGCGGTTCACCCGCGCACTGAGCGTGTAGCGCCATCCGAAGTGTTGATCGCCCGACGGTAGGAGCGGCGTGTACGCGAAGTTTCCGGACAGGCTTGAGACCAGCCACTCGGTGTGATTGTAGTAAAGAGCTAGGAGCGCAGTCGTCTGATCCCCGTCGAGATTCGCATCTCCGGCGTCCCAAAATCGCGTGTAATCGACCTCGGCCAGCAGTGACCACTTTCGGGAAATACCCCAGCGCGCGTAGCCGCCAATACGCATCCGATCCGATTGCTCGGAAAATCCGGTGAGCGCCTGGACGCCGAGCGCGAGACGGTTCGTCGGATAGGTTTCATACATAAATCCGCCGCCCCATTCCCGCCGGCTGCCGGACTCGTCGAAAGTCGGCGCGTAAACGTATGCGGAAGCCAGATACTTTTCCGTCCATTTAAAATACTTGAGCTGCAGCGGGTAGTCGAAAATCCCGTCCCGATTCAGGTGCAGAATGTAAGTCGTGTAGTCGTCGATTTGAATACCGATCGGCAGGTAGTCGCGGCCAAGCACCAGTTCGCTCCCGCCCTTCGCTCCACCGCCGTCGATGCGCCATTCGAACGTCGCCTTTTTTAGAAACACCGTCCCGCCACCCGTGGCGGTAAGGTTCGACCCGAGCGCAGTGTTTCGCAGCCCTGTGTCGCGCAAGCCCACTTCATAGTTCACGCGAAACTTCTGCTTTATCCCGAGGAAGATGATCTGCCGAATCAGCGCGGAAAACGTGGGATCGGTCTTGGCGGTATCGAACTCCTGATTGATGCGGGTCGTGGTCGTGAAATCGGCGAGCACGTTTCCAAAACGGCCTTCCCAATCGCCCTCGGCGTATTTGTCCCCGAGAATATACGAGGCACCCCGCGCCGAGAAGTCCGCGTCATAGAGGCTCTGCTCGATGTCAATGCCGCGCCCGTATTTATTCAGCAGCCCGCGCCCCTGCACCGAGACGTGGCATGAGACGCAGTTCGGAAAGTCGTAGCTGACCATCCGTGGATGCGCTTCGCAATGGGTGATGGGGAACACGCCCGCCGCGACGGCCAGCGCGCCGAAGAAGATGCGGAAAACCGGGAGACGAGGCAGGAAAGACGACAAAAGCATAAAGGCGCGCGACGAGTTTTGGTTGTTGAAGGGCCGTTCGTTATCACGCGCGGCGCGCTATGCGAGGATTCAAATATAACAGAAATGATTCGCTGCGATTTTAAGCAAACGTGTTGGCGACGGCGGTCGCGCTGCGGCTGTTCAACGTTTTCGCCTCATCCCGAAGTTGCCCTTGAGACTTCCTTGCGAGATGCCTGCTTCCCGACGAGTCGCTCGATATCCTCGCGCTCGCCGAGGTATCCGTGCCGTCGTTGGAGCCTGTCGTGAAGTCTTAAATGAGGCCTTCCGTTAAGGCACAGGCACCGTCTTGACGACCTTCCAACTGCCATGTCCCGATGGGCATCAAACCACCGGTGTTGAACGATCAGGGTGCTTTCTGAGCCGGAAACGACTCTGACTTCCTCACCAGCACCTGCCCAACGAGTAGTCACGGCCGCGAGCACGGAACCGTTGATGAGTCGGTTGTCCTTGTTGACTACCGGTTCCCCCAGCGTTCCCAGAATACGTCCCGACAGCGACAGTCCTCCTTTCATTCACAACAAGCGAGGCGCGCGTCTTGGCGTTGTCTTCCGTGCCAACACTTGTCCAGCTTCCAGTCAAGGTTCGCCCTGGAGGTTGCCGGCAGGGATGGTTTCGACAGCAATCACGCAATCCGTTTGCGCGAAGCGCCAAGGCAGGCAAGGAACAGTGCCTCGCCAAGCTAACGCGCGACCCTCGCCAGCACCGCCTTCTGCGCGTGGAGGCGGTTTTCGGCTTGCGTGAAGATCGTGTCGGCGTGGGCTTCGAGGACGGCTTCGGAGATTTCCTTGCCGCGGTAGGCGGGGAGGCAATGCATCACGAGCGCGCCGGGCTTGGCTTTGGCGACGAGTGCTTCGTCGATGGTGTACGCGCCGAGTTGCGCGAGGCGGTAGGCGGCTTCCTCCTCCTTTCCCATGCTCACCCACACGTCGGTGTAGAGCACGTCCGCGCCATCCGCAGCGGCGGCGAGGTCTTCGGTGACGGTGACGCGAGGACCGCAGGCGGCAACGATGGCGGGATCTGGCTGAAACGGTTTCGGGGCGGCGATGCGCAGCTCGAAATCGAGCCGCGCGGCGGCCCACATCCAAGAGCGCGGGACGTTGCACGCGCCGTCGCCGACAAACGTGACGACCTTCTTTTCAAAACTCCCGAGCCGCTCCTGGATCGTCTGGAGGTCGGCGAGAATCTGGCAGGGATGCTCGTCGTCGGTTAGCGCGTTGATCGTGGGAATGCATGAGTATTCCGCGAAATCCGCCACGTCCTGCTGCGCGAATGTGCGGATGACCGCGCCGTGCAGCATCCGGCCCATGACGCGCGCCGTGTCCTTGATCGGTTCGCCGCGCCCGAGCTGGATTTCATTTGCGCTGAGGAAAAGCACGTCGCCGCCGAGTTCGCGGATGCCAACCTCGAAACTCACACGCGTCCGCGTCGAGGACTTGCTGAACATCATGCCCCAGCACTGATGCCGCAGCGGATGCGCGGCGTGGCGTCCGCGCGTGGCCTTCATCTCGGCGGCGAGCGCGAGCAGGTCGTGCAGTTCGGCGGTGGTGAGCGATTCGATGGAAAGCAGATGCTTCATGGCGGGCTCCGTTTCTCGGAAACGCCGGGCGATGACAAGTGCGGTTCGCAGGGAAATTCGGCGCGCCGGGCCACGTTGACACCGGGTCGAGCCGGCTCCGCCAATCAAACGCACCTCGACGACTTGCCGCGCAGGATTGGTATCGTCTGAACGCTTGGCGGATACCGATGAAGTTTCCGGTGAGCTTGCCCCGGTTTGGTGGACACGCTGAGGGGCGGAGAGTGGAATGAAGGAAGATGAACAAAATCAAGAACGAGAAGAACGGTGAAGCGACTGCGGTTGTTGCACCGAAACGCTACGAGGAGGCATTCAAACGCCAGGCCGTGGAGCATTGGCTGCGCAGTGGCAAGAACGGGACGCAGATCGCGAGGGAACTCGGGATGAGCTACCCGAGTCTCA
>JANNWY010000326.1:0-22587 GCA_031409335.1 Chthoniobacteraceae bacterium
GAACTGGAAGTCCGCCGCCAACCAATTCGCCAACCAATTCGGCCCGCGCTTCTGCCAGGCTGCCTCGTCCACAACGCAGGCTCCCTAGCCAATCCATCAACACATCAACCCGCCCTTAAACACAAACTTTTGGACAGGTCCGCAGGCGAGGCTGGCGAACCAATCCCAAATATGATGTTTCACGTTCCACTTCCCAATGGCCACCGGGTATCCGCGCACGACTCGGAAAAAATGCGATTAGGCTTCATTCGGACGTTGCCAGGTGACGAAGTTCTGCTAAACAAGCTGCCCTACGAACTGACAAAGGGACGAATTACCTTCCGGCAGCAGTAGGACATTTGATGAAATCGCACTGGGGCGACCCCGTTCCCAGCGCGATTTTTTGTCCTCTCGAACCAACCTTTTTTAACTAAACCGACCCAATGAAAGTAAGAGCATCCGTCAAACGCCTTTGCGAGAGCTGCCGCATCGTAAAGCGCAAAAACGTAGTGCGCGTCATCTGCAAGAATGCGCGCCACAAGCAGCGGCAAGGCTGAGGAAGAATTTATGATTTCTGATTTAGGATTTCTGCCCTGCGTGAAATCCAGCCAAATCGGGAGTCGCTTTCCAAAAATCCTAATTCTTAAATCCTAAATCCCAAATCCCAACCCACCATGCCACGACTACTAGGAGTTGAAATCCCGGGCGACAAACGCATCGACGCGTCGCTTCCATACATTTACGGGATCGGCCCGAGCACCGCGAAAAAGATCCTCGAACAGGCAAACGTCGAACCGAACGTGCGCGCGAAAGATCTTACGCCCGAGCAACTCAATCACATCATTCACGCGATCACAGCAAGCAAGCTTTCCATCGAAGGCGATCTGCGCCGGGAGATTCAGGCGAATCTGAAGCGATTGCAGGCCATCAACTGCTACCGTGGCATTCGCCATCGGCGCGGCCTTCCAGTCCGCGGGCAGCGCACTTCCACAAATGCCCGAACCCGCAAGGGTCCGCGGAAGACCGTCGGCGTGCAGCGCGCGAAGGACGCAGCGAAACCGGCCGGTAAATAAATCCGGCAGCAACTCCAATCCATATGCCAGAATCCAAGAAACCCAAAGCATCGGAAGCCGAAGCCGATGCACCTGCCGCCGATGCACCTGCCGCTGAGGCACCTGCCGCTGAGGCAGTGCCAACTCCGCAGCCAGTTCAGGCCGTCGCAGTCGAGGCACCTGTGAAGGCACCGAAAGCCAAGCCTTCCAAGAAAAAGGAGGCCGCCGCAGCCGCTGCTGAACCCAAAAAGGAGGAGAATCTCTCCCTCGATCCGAATGCGGTCGTCGAGCAGATCAAGATCGTCAAGGCAAAGGGCAGCAAGAATATCCACACGGGCATTGCCCATGTGCTCGCGTCCTTCAACAACACGATCGTCAGCATCACCGACCAGGTCGGGCATGTGATCGGCTGGTCGAGTGCGGGCAAGGTCGGGTTCAAGGGCTCGCGCAAAAGCACTGCATACGCGGCGCAGATGGTGGCGCAGGATGCCTGCCGTCAGGCGATGGGTCACGGCTTGAAGGAAGTCGAAGTGCGGGTCAAGGGTCCGGGAGCTGGGCGTGAGTCAGCGGTTCGCGCGATTCAGGCCGTCGGTCTCGAAATCACGGTGATCCGCGATGTCACACCGGTGCCGCACAACGGCTGTCGTCCGCCAAAACAACGCCGCGTTTAATCCGGCTCATCGAGAACACGAACAAGAAATAGAAAGTCATGGCACGTTATACCGGTCCAAAGGACAAAATCAGCCGCCGCTTCGGAATCCCGATTTTCGGGCCAACCAAGACGCTCGAACATAAGAACTATCCTCCCGGCATGCACGGGCCAAAGGGCTCGCGTCGGAAGCAATCGGATTATTCCGTTGCCCTCGCGGAAAAGCAGAAGCTCCGCTATCAATACGGCATCCTCGAGCGCCAATTCCGCCGCTACTTCAAAACGGCGCTCACCCGCCGCGGCGTCACTGGCGAAATCCTCCTTCAGCTTCTCGAAACCCGGCTCGACAACGTCGTTTTCCGGCTCGGGTTCGCGAATTCTCGCAGTGCCGCGCGCCAGATGGTTTCACACGGCCACGTGCAGGTGAATGCCCGCAAGGTCGATATCTCCTCTTACAATGTGAAGCCAGGCGACAGCATCACGGTCAAGGACAAGCCCGGTTCGCGCAGCCTTGCCGCGCGCAATCTCGACCTGACGCAAATCTCGCCAGTCCCCGAGTGGCTCACGTTGAACAAGGATCAATTCAGCGGCGTCGTCTCCCGCGTGCCATCGCGCGATGAGATTGCGCCGATCGTCAACGAACAGTTGATCGTCGAGCTCTACTCGCGATAGCCGTCGTTCGGTCCGTGGTTATTTTGTGGCGCAGATTGCCTGGTGCAGTCTGCGCCGCTTCCTTTTTGTTGGCTGCGCCGGCAAGATCGATCACCCCAAAACATCGCTGGGTGAAATCATTCCCGATCATTTTTTCGCTGCTTCTCGCGGTGGCGCGCGCGGGTGCGGTCGATGCCGCAGCGCTGCGGTCGGCGGCAGAGTATTCCGCGGCCAATCGCGGGACTGTGTTGCTCGTCCAAGAGCGGGGAAAACGAGTGCTCGCCGACGTTGCCAATGGCGGCTCGCTTTCCGCGATCGGGAAAATTTACTCAGGCACGAAGATGTTTTGGATCTTGGCCGCGCTTGCCGCGGAGGAAGACGGTATCCTCGGCCTGGATGAGCGGGTGGCGGACACGATCCGTGAATGGGCCGACGGCACGCCGCGCTCGCGGGTGACGATTCGGCAGTTGCTGAATTTCACGAGCGGAATCGAGCCGAACTTTGCCTTGCATGGCGATGGGATCGGCGATCGAAACGCCCTCGCCCTTTCGACCCGCTTCGGCACCGCGCCGGGCAGCAGTTTTATCTACGGCCCGGCCGCGCTTCAGGTTTTCCACGAAGTATTCAAGCGCAAGCTGGCAGCGGCTCCCGGCGAGGGGACGACACCCACCGCGTTTCTCGAGCGCCGCGTCCTGCGTCCGCTCGGGCTCGGCGCGCAGCGTTACCTCGCGGATCGCAGCGGAAATCCTCTACTCGCAACCGGATTCCGATTGGACGCTGGTCGCTGGCTGCGGATCGGGCAGTGCATTTTGCAAAAGGGCACGCCCGTGATTGGCGCGGTGGCATTCGCAAACGCCACCCGCGGCACCCGCAGCAATCCCGCGTTCGGCATGGCGCTTTGGAATAACCGACTCGCGCCCGGCGGTCGCGAGGTGGACGCGGAAGACATGCTGGAGCAGCCCTGGCAGCGTCAGCAATGGAGCGGCGCGTGCCTTTCAAAATCCGCTCCTGCCGACCTCCTGGCCTGCATCGGCAGTGGCGGGCAGCGGCTCTATGTCGTGCCGTCGCAGGAGCTGATCGTCGTTCGGCAGGGACACTTTGGCGGCTTTCAGGACGCCGAGTTTCTCAGGCGGCTCTTCGGACGTTGAGGCGGATGCCTCGGATTGCTCAACAGCGTCTTGTGCGGCGGCGGGCCAGCACTGCGACTCCGAGCGCGATCATCGCCACGGCCTGCGGCTCCGGGACTGGTGCGAAGGAGGCAATGCGAGCGGTTCCGTTGCCGCTCACATCTGCATTCACCGTTGCGTAGGAAGAAACATTCGTCCTCACCACGGCGATCATGCTCGTCTGCCCAGGCTGGACATTTGCCGGATCGAGTAGGAAGTGCGAGGGCGAGAAATCAAAACCCACACTGCCCAAAGTCCCCTCATCTCGGTCCGCGCTGTGGATCGACTTTGTCCCCACGGCGTAAGCGCCCGCTCCTCCCGCCGGCCCGGTTGGGAAGTTCGTGACATCCAACCCGGTGAGATCGGTCCGATAGGTTGCCGAGAGCGATAGTCCGGCGAATCCGCCGATCGTCTTCATGCGGAAGATCTCCGCTCCGGTCCCTGGATCCGTTCCCGTATTCAAGACTTGGTAGTAGAAGTCATATCCGAGTCCGGTATCGACCACCATCGAGCGCAGAACGCCTTGAAAGTCTGACGACAAATTGAACAGGCTGTCTTGCGCATCGATCACGATCCCCGCAATCCCCCCAGTTCCGGTGTTTAGTTGGAGCCCTGGAGTTTCGCTGGTGCCCGGATTCAGTGTCTCGAATGCCGCAAACGCCGGAGCGGACAGGGAAAGGCAGATAACGCCGAAGAAAGCAGTGGTCCGCAGCCTTTGTGCGAAGGGTTTCGATGCCGGTTGGATGTTCAATCTTGAGTTCGTTGAGACTTTCATTGTTTGGGTTGGTTGAGGTCGCTATCTATTTGGGATAGTTAGGTTGGAGTTACGGTTCCGACGTGAGCATCCGTCATGCCTTTTATAATCACCATTTCCACTAGACTCCCGAATTCCGGCTCAATCTGCCTTGCCTTTGCGCTTTCTTTCACGAGCCCACTGCGCTTTCCTCTGGCGATCACATGAGCGAATCTACCGCACCAAAGGGCCGCATCCTCATCGGTGAGGACGTGACGGAAATAGCGAAGGACATGCGCGAGGCGCTCATCGCCGCGGGCTACGCGTGCGAATTAACCCACGATGGCGAACAATGCCTTCGCAAGGCTCGCGAGCACCGTCCCGATCTCGTCCTGCTCGATATCATGATGCCAAAGCTGCATGGCATCGAAGTGCTTCGCGCCCTCCGCGCGACGCCGGAGACGAAAGACATCGGCGTCTTTGTGTGCAGCGCGAAAGCCTTCAAATCGGATCGCGAAGATTGCGAGGCGCTGGGTGCCGAAGCGTTCCTCGTGAAACCTTTCGAGATGCCGGAACTCATCGCGCTCGTCGATTCATACTTTGCCCGCGATACCGCCGTAGAGGTCCGCGGGAGACGATACGCTCGCGAAAGCGGAGAGGTGCCGTTTTGCCCCGTGCTGGATACATCGCACGGCACCATGAGCCTTTGGGGAACGCGCGGCTCGACGCCGACTCCGGGCGCGCGCTTCCTTCGCCACGGCGGAAATACATCGTGCCTTTCCATCGCTCACGAAGGCGAGGTTTTCATCTTCGACGCAGGCTCCGGCATTCGCGATCTCGGTCAGGAATTGATGGGTGGCACCGTGATGAAGCTCAATCTCTTCGTCACCCACACGCATTGGGATCACATCCAGGGCTTCCCGTTTTTCATGCCGGCGTATTCTCAGGATTTCGAGATCGCCGTGTGGGGCGCGGAGGGTTTTGGCAAAGACCTCGAATCGATCTTTCGCGGGCAGTTGGATCGCGACTATTTCCCGGTGCAGATGGAGGACATGCAGAGCACGCTGACCTTTCGGCATCTCACCGAGAATCCCGTCACGATCAACGGCGTGAAAGTGCATTGGGAATACGCCCAGCATCCCGGTGCCACCGTCGGCTACAAGATCGAGATCGGCGGGCGAAAAGTCGCGTGGCTACCTGACAATGAATTCCTCCAAGGCTACGTCGGCGCGCCCGAGGATTTGACGCGCGACAATCCCTTCGTCGCGCCCTACCGGAAGCTCATTGAATTCGTGTCCGACGTGGACGTGCTCATCCACGAAGCGCAGTACACCAACGACGAATACCTCGCGAAAATTGGCTGGGGGCACTGCTGCGTCTCGAATGCCTGTTTGCTGATGAAATTTGCCAATGTGAAACGCTGGATCGTCACCCACCACGATCCGAATCACGACGACACATTTCTGGAGCAAAAGCTCGGCCTCACCCGGCAAATCCTCGAGCGCATTGGGCACTCGATGGAGGTCCAGCATGGCCACGACGGACTGATCGAACTCTTGTGAATTTTCGTGAAATGCCATCGCGACAGCCTCTGAATCTGTGCCAGAATTCCTCCCCGTGAATCCACCAGAATCCCCCATCGACTCGTTGCGCTCGCTGCGACGCAAACCCGAAACACGCACCGCACCGCGCGCAGAAGGCGATGTGCCAGCGGGTGAATTCGAGCCGCGATACGTGGACGTGCCGCGCCGCCGCCGCGCCCAGCTCGCCGCCGAGCGGAATCTCAAATGGGGCCTCGCCGTGCTCCTCCTCGCGCTCGGGCTCATCGGCGCGGCGATCATCGTCTCAGGCCCGCGTGCCCTCGTCCCCATCGTCATCTGCCTCGTCACGCTCACCATCCTCTGGGCGATGGCGCGACTCCGCGTTTTCCATCAGCGCAACGGCGTCTTTTTCGCCACCGCCATGGTCTGCCTGCTCGGCGCCGCGGTGCCCATGGTCGAGCGCGCTTACGTGGAACTCGATCGCATGGCGCACGCCCCGGCGTCCGATTCCGTCGCCGCTCCCGCGCTGTCCGCGGTCGATCAAAAAGCCGCGCAGCAAAAGACTCCCGAGCCTCCGCCCGTCGCGGCATTCGAGCCGGACGTCGATGTTCCCTCGCTGGTCGAGGCGATGAAAATTCCCGAGCCCACCGATCCGAATCTGGATCTCGTGCGCATCGTCGAAAGCACGAAAGTCATGGTTGGCCGGAAACCGTACATGTTGAATTCGGGCGATATTTTTGTGCTCGAACAAGTCAAGGACGGGCAGGTGTTTTTCCGCGCTAAGGAAATGCGTCTCTTCGTTCCCGAACGCGCCGCGGAATTGATGGCTGCGGCCCCGGCTGGTCCCGCTGTCGCGACCGACTCCGAATCCGAAATGCCCCGCTCCATCGACCCGCCGCCGCCGGCCCAGGTGCGCGCCTCCGATCGTGACATCGACGGTGGAACGACGGCCCGCGCGCAGTCTGAAGCCGTTCGCCGTTTTCCTGCCCTCGGTGAAAAAGGCTCTGTCGAAAACGCGCTGTTCGTCGAAGAATTTCAAAAGCTAAAGCGCGAACGTCCCGAGTTTTTTGACGACGAAGAATGGCCGCTCTATCTCGCTGAAACCATCGCGAAAGAGCACGGCTGGGCGCGCCAAAAATAGACATCGTGCAAATCCGAAAGGCGGTCTCCGCGGTCGTCGTTTCTGGCTGGCGACTCTTCGTTCTGCTGTGCGCCGCGACCTGCCTCGGCGCGCCACCGCCGAATATCGTCGTCGTCCTCGCCGACCAATGGCGCGCGCAAGCGTTCGGCTTCGCGGGCGATCCGAATGTCCACACGCCGAACTTCGACCGCCTCGCGGGTGAAAGCGTGCGCTTCATCAATGCCGTCGCCGGAATGCCCGTCTGCTCGCCCACGCGCGCCTCGCTCCTCACCGGCCAGCGCCCGCTCACGCACGGCGTTTTTCTCAATGACGTGCCGCTCAATCCCGACGCCGTCACGCTCCCGAAAACGCTCAAAGCCGCCGGCTACGAAACCGGCGCGATCGGCAAGTGGCACATCGACGGGCACGGCCGCTCGAACTTCATCCCGCGCGAACGACGGCAGGGCTTCGACTATTGGAAGGTGCTCGAATGCACCCATAACTACACCGACTCCATCTACTACGGCGACACATCGGAAAAACTCCAGTGGTCCGGCTACGACGCGCTCGATCAAACCCGCGACGCCTGCGAGTTTCTGCGCGCGCGAGAGAAATCCGAAAAACCCTTTCTGCTCTGGCTCGCGTGGGGTCCGCCGCACGATCCCTATCTCACCGCGCCTGAGAAATATCGCGCGATGTATCGTCCCGAAACGCTGAAGCTGCGTCCGAACGTGCCCGCAAATATCGAGCCGGAAGTCCGCAAGAAACTCGCCGGCTACTACGCCCACTGTTCCGCGCTCGACGACGCCATCGGCCAGCTCCTCGAGACACTCCGCGAAAGCGGCCTCGCCGAAAACACCATCCTCGTCTTCAGCTCCGACCACGGCGACATGCTCGGCTCGCAGGGTTTGTGGAAAAAGCAAAAGCCCTTCGACGAATCCGCGCGCGTTCCCTTCCTCATTCGCTGGCCTGCCGCGCTGGGGAAAACGGCGCGTCAGCTTGATGCGCCCATCGGTTCCGAAGACCTCATGCCCACGCTCCTCGGCCTCGCCGGAGTCGCGATTCCAAAGACCGTCGAGGGCCATGATTTCAGCGCGCACCTCCGCGGCGGCCCCGCGCCCGGCGCTGGCGCGACGTTGCTCTCGTGCGTCGCGCCATTCGGTGAATTCGAGCGAAAAAATGGCGGCAAGGAATATCGCGCCATCCGCACGACTCGCCACACCTACGTCCGCGACCTCACCGGCCCGTGGCTCCTTTTCGACAACGAAACCGATCCCTACCAGCAGCGCAATTTAGTCAACACGCCCGAAGCCGCGACCATCCAAGCGACGTTCGACATCCAGCTTCAAAGCCGGCTCCGCGCAAACGGTGATGCCTTCCTCCCCGCCGCCGAGCACATCGCGCAGTGGGGTTGGAAAGTGAACCCGCAGGGCACCGTGCCGTACACGCCGTGATCGCCCTACCGGTTCGCGAACGCTTCATTCAGCATCCGCGCCAGCCGATACCCTCCGAGGGCGATTCTCCGCTCCGCGATCTCGCGCGATTTTGCGGCAAAGGCTCCGGTCAGCGCGACGACGTGATTGTCGCTCGGCTGAAAGTCGGCGGGGTAGCCTGAGAGGCAGCCGAGCCGGTGGCTTTCGCGCGCCCATTCGACGGCATCCATTTTCCCAATCTCCGCCGCCAGCGATTCCGCGGGGAACGCCGCCATGATTTTCGCGGCGCGTTCCGCGATGATGCCGTCCTCGGCATTCACCGGACGTTCAGCCGTGGGCGGGCATTTCCAAAGCTCGACGATCTTTTCGCCGTCCTTGTCGAAGCGAAACGCCTTGTCCCAAAAGGCATGGAGATTTGCCTTCGAGCCGGGCCAGAGATCGGTGAAAGGGACGCCGACGATGAAGACGCCGTTGCCGCCGCGGTCGCCACGTTCGGTGGCGTGCATCGGCTGGTGAATGTCGGCGACGAAGTGCATGATCATCGCCAGCGCCTCGGCAGCTTTGTCTGGAGCAGGATTCGCGGTCTTCAGCGTTTTCAGCGATTCGTCGATTGCCCAGATCACGTGCGGCGGCTCGGGGACGGTGAAAGCGACGCCGTCCGCAGTCCACGGTGCATTCACGTAATGCCACTTAGACCATGCGTAGTCTTTTTTCGAGCGCATGTCGTCCATCCAGCAGCCGATGGTGATGAAGTTGTAGGGATGTTTTTCGTTGTAAGTGTTTTCGAGCTTTGCCGCGAGTTCCTGCACGCGGGCGCGCACCGCGGGTGTCGTGTGAGCCCACGCGATCTGGTCCACGAGCATGTGGCCGGCGGGATCCCACGCGTGCGCGTTTGCGGAAACGGCGAGCGCGGCGGCAAGCAATGTTCGCACGCGGCTCACGGTTGAATTTGGATTTGATCGAGCTTGTCGATCTTGATTTGCAGCGCGTCGTTGTAGATGCCGACCGTGCCGCTCACGCGCACTTTTTTCCCGACAAATGGTTCGAGCTTTTCCTTCGAGAATTCATCGCCGCTTTTGCCCACGACGAAGACGAGCGAGATCGTTTCCTTGTAGTTCCGTGAAAAATTGAGGTAGCGGATGCTGGCTGTTTTGTTTTCACCCTGCGCGGCGATGGTCCCTTCGACGACGACGGGTTTGCCGAGTTGTTCCTTGAGCTTTTCGAGATCCTTTGGTGCGAAGACGGTGGCGTCCGGTGTCGTCGCGGGCGTGGCGGGTTTATCCTCGGCGAACGCCGGAGCGGCGAGTGCGATTGCGAGCAGCAGCGGGTGAAGTTTCATGTCGCGATGCTACGCGTTTGCCCGCGCGAAACCAGAATTACCGCGCCGCATTCAGCGCAGGACGATTCGTCGAACGGACTACTTCGTGCCGGGAAGTTTTAGGATATTCGTCGTATGCCCGTCGCGAACGGCCAGGGTGCTGAGCGTTCGCTTCAGCTTTGCCTCATCGTCTGCGTTTGCGGGTAGTGCGTCTTTTTGAAACACGGCAAGCAGTTTTTCCCACACGATGTTTAGCTCCGCCTGCATGTCTTTCGTGTCGGCGGTGATGACCACCACGGCGTCCTGCTCGGGCAGCACGATGCAAAATTGCCCGAACGCGCCATCGCCGCGATACGCGCCGTGGCGGCACCGCCAGAATTGGAAACCGTAGCCCTGATCCCAATCCTTCGTCGGATCGCTGCCGTTCGAGACTTGCTTCGCGGTGGCCTGCTCGATCCACGTCGCGGGGATGAGATCTTTTCCGTTCCACTGTCCCTTTTGCAAGTAAAGCTGGCCGAATTTCGCGATGTCCTCCGTTTTCAAAAGCAGCCCCCAACCGCCGGCGGAAATCCCCTGCGGGCTCGCCATCCACTCCGCGCCCTCGATGCCGAGCGGCTCGAACAGCCGCGGACGCAAATAGTCGAGTACAGTCGCGCCCGTCAGATTTTGCACGATGGCCGAACACATGTACGTGCCGGGCGAGTTGTAGAGAAAGTGCGTGCCAGGCTTGTGCTCGACCGGGTGCGCGAGAAACGTTTTCACCCACGGTTCATCGGGTGTGAAGTTCGGTGCGGTTTGGTGACCGGTGGACATCGTGAGCAGGTCGCGCACACGCATCGCCTTGAGTTTATCCGAAGGCTGCGCGGGCGCGTCTTCCGGGAAAAATTTCAGCACCGGATCGTCAATGCTC
The DNA here is from genome assembly GCA_031409335.1 of Chthoniobacteraceae bacterium. Classification (GTDB taxonomy): domain Bacteria; phylum Verrucomicrobiota; class Verrucomicrobiia; order Chthoniobacterales; family Chthoniobacteraceae; genus JANLQB01. Next base: position 10,553 of record JANNWY010000326.1, read on the forward strand.
AACTTCCCCTCCGCGACCGCAAGGCCGACGGCGGTCGAGCAAAAGCTCTTGCTCAAAGAGTGCATCACATGCGGCTTCTCCGCCGACTCCGGTTTCCACCAACCCTCGGCGATGACCTGCCCATGCCGCACGAGCATGAAGCTGTGCATCGTATCGACCTGCGCATCCGCGGCCTCGACAAATGCGCGGATGTCCGCGGAGGAAACGCCCTGCGCCTCCGGCGTGCTTCGCGGCAGCGGAGCGGCGGCGCTGGTGAAAGGAAACGCGGCCAGCAGAGCGGCGGCGATGATGAGTCGTGGTGGTGTTTGATTCATGGGAGGGCTACTCGCCGACGAGCCAGTCCGCGAGCGTCGTCAGGTTTTCGGTGAAAACTTCGCTGGCGAGAAACTTCATGCCGTCGGCGAATTTTGGCTGGCCCGTGAGATCCTTCACCGGCGCGGTGCTCACCCAGCGGCCTTCGGCGTCGAGCGCGGCGAGGATCGCGGTCACGCGCGTGGCCTCGGGTTTTTTCGCGGACGGTGCCTTGAGCTTGCCAGCTTTGGCTTTCGCGAAATCGCGTTCGAGCGCGTCCAGCTTCGATTCGCTCGTCCAGCCGTAATGCTTCGGCGCGTGCGCCGGGTCGTGGGTGAGTTCGTAGGCAGCCGTCATGTAGAGCGGCTGATTCGTTTTCAGTTCGTAAAAGCGCGCGAGTTTTCCCTCCGGCAGCAGCGAGCGGCGCAGCCACGCGAGCGCGCGCGGCACGGGTTCGAGATACTTTGCCTCGCCGCTGAAACGGTGAACGTGCAGCAGCGTCCGCAGCGCATCCTGCGACTCACGCCCGACGACGGCGGGCGGCTCGAATTTCCGCGCCCAGATCGGCCGCATCGCGTGATCGTACTGCTGCGCCCACGCGGGCTGCGGCTCGGGCAATTGCGCGAGTCGCAGGAAATCGCCGAGCGAGAGCAGCGCCGCGCTGCATTTTTCATCGCGATAAATTTCCCAGCCATCCTCGAGCGTGCGCGCGACAGTGCCGCACAGGCCGTCGTTCAGCGTCGGCATGTCCCAATAGTTTTTGATGCGGTTTTCCACGCGCCAATCGTAGTCGGGGAAGGTCGCCTGCACCGCCGGATACTCCGCCGTCGGCCCGCTCCAGCTCTGCGGAAAGCCGCCATTCCGGTGCTGCGCCGCGAGCAGCGAACGCCGCGCAAACTCCGCCGCCTCGTGGATGCCCGCGTGCTTGAACGCGAGCGCGCGATCCACGCGCATGAGGAAACTCAGCGCCACCTGCGTCGTCCCGTCGTCGAGCGACGATACATTTTTTCCGCGCGCCTTGCCGTTCCGATACTGCCCGGCCTTCGCGCCCGTCGGATCGAAATCAATCGCCTGCGCCCAGCCGCCGCTTTCGAGCTGGCCGAAAACGAGCGCCTCCGCCGCCGCGCGCGCTGCTTCGAGAAAGAAGGCGTCGCCCGTCGCCGCGTGCGCGCGCAGCAGCGCCAGCCCGACCGTCGGCGTGCCCGGCGGCTGCACGAAAATCTGCTCCGCCGTCGCCACGCCCTCGCCCCACCGCCCCGCGAAATCGAGCGAGTAGTAAAACACGTAGCCGCCGTGCGAGGCTGCCTTCGCCTGGAAAAATTGCGCCGCCTTTTTCATCGCCGCAGCGACCTCCGCGCGCGACGGCTCCGCGCTGGCGAGGACGGGGCAAAGCAGCGCGGCCAGGGCAGGGAGGATTTTCATGGCGGGTGAAAGCAGGATGTCCGAAGCCCGGCAAAAGGCCAGCCCGGCGGAAGGACCGTTGCCAGCATCCTGTTGAAAAACCTCGCGGCGAATTCCGAATCTTGCTCCTGCTCCTGCTCTTGATCTTGATCTCACTTCGTGGGCCAATCGCGCTGTGCGACGAAAGATCAGGAGCAAGAGCAAGAGCAGGAGCAGGAGCAAGAGCGGAGGGCCGGAAGGGGAATGCGCGGACTATTCAACAGGCTGCTACAGCCTCCGCAGCCGGAGGCCGCGCACCGCTCCGCTCGTGCGATAGGTCGCGAGTCCGAAGGGTTTCGAGAGTTCGATTTCGCCCGCGCGCATCGCGATGCGTTTTCCCTGAAGATCGAGATCCACTGCCTGCGCGTCGTCGATCCACGCTTCGAGCTTTTCCTTCGTCACCCGCACGCGGAGCTTGTACCAGCGGCCTTTCTCGAATTTCTTCGTCTGGCTCGTCTCGTTCTCGGAGGCGTCGTCGCCATTGATGTTGGAGATCCCGACTAGCGAGCCGCCCCACCCGCCGACGACGAATGTGCAGTGGGATTCCCCGATTGGAAAAGTCAGCGCGCAGAAAAAGTCGCTGCCATCCACGCGCATTGCCTCGAATTCCACCTCGTAGTTTTCTTTCGGAATCTCGCCGGTGTAGTTCAGGCCTGTGATGTCGCTGCCCACGCCGAGCACGATGCGCCCGTCCTCCGCGGTCACTTCGCCCTGCCCGCCGAAGCCCGGATTTTTCCAGCCCGTGAGCGTTTTGCCGTCGAAAAGTGGCGTCCATTCCGCGCCCTTCGCCGCCGGAGTTTCGGCGAGTTCGCGCAATTGCGCGAGGATCGGCGGCACCGCTATCCACGGGTCTTCCTTCGCTTCGTATTCGAGCGTCACCCAGCCTTGGTAGTTCGCTTCGCGGAGAATTCTCACGATGCGCGCGAGGTCGGCGGATTCGTTCTCCTTCGCGCCCGCGCGCCGGATTTCCGTTTTGATCTGCACATTCACCGCATACGGCGCGCATTGCGCGAGGTCCGCGTACGGATCGGCTCCGTGAAAATTCCCGGTGTCGAGATTCACGCCGACCCACGGGCTCTTCACCGCCTTCACGATTTCCAGCAAACCCGCGGGCTCTGCCACGATGCCGCCGTGATTTTCGATGCCGAGGAGAACCCCGCGTCCGCCCGCGTACTCCGCGCATTCTTCGAGCGCCGCGATGCAGTTTCCCACAGCCTCTTCGCGCGGCTGATCCTTCCCTGGATTTCCCGCAAACACGCGGACGTGCGAAGCACCGAGCAGCGCGCAGCGATCCACCCATTGTTTCACGAGCGCGATGTTTTTGTCCCGCTCCGGCCCGGCGGGATGCGTGAACGTATTTCCCACCGAACTCCCGCTGATCTCGACGCCGCGCAGGAACGCGTGGCGGCGTACCTTTCGTAAATAGTCGTCCGTCACATCCGCGGGAAAATAGTAGCTCGTGAGTTCCGCGCCCGCGCAGCCTTGCTCCGCGCAATAGTCGAGGAAGCCGAACATATCGAGTTTGCCATCCGGGTTCACTTTGCCCTGCTGGTCCTTGAAAAAATCGCGGAACGAATATGCGGCGAGTCCGAGTGAGAGGCGCGCGGTGCCGCCGCGTTGAAACGGCTGGATCGCAAAGATGGAACGCATTGCGATGAGCGTGAGGCCGGAGAGGTGGAGGAAACGGCGGCGGGAAAAGGAAATCATGCGCCGAGTGTGAGCAATGCGCGGGAAAACGGGAAGCGCCGTTGCGCGAAGCTATGAGGCATGTTTTGAAACTCCGCCATCGGCAAGCCTGAAAGGCCGAAACAACCCAGCCCGAGCCAGCGCCCTGGGTCATCGATAGAAAGAAATGACAGCCCTGAAGGGGCGGGACAATTGCGGGATGTCCCGCCCTTTCAGGGCTGACACTGGTGGTTGATTGTTACCCAGGGCGTTGCCCTGGGCTGGGTTGTTTCAGCCTTTCAGGCCCGCGGACGATCGAGTTTGCAAACACGCGCTAGCGGTTCGCGCTTGCGACCCACTGCCTGCCGATTGAGTCGAGGTCTGGCGCTGCCGTGCCGTTGTGAGCCGCGGAAAAGTAGTAGGATTCGATCGTGGTGATCGCCGTCGAAAGTTCGGTGCGTAGATGCGGCGAGAGCGCGAGCGATTCGTCGGAATGCATCCGGCGGAGCAGGTCGAGCGCGGTGAAAGGGGTGACTGTGCCGGGCAGTGCGTACGCGATTTTCGCCGGGGCGGCGGAAGCGCGGGCGCGCAGGCGTTTCACGATGAAAAAGCCACCGACCAGCGCGCCAGTCCCGAGCAGCGCCCATTGCCAGATCAGCGCGCGATTCAGCGGCAGGCCGGAGAGGGACAGCTCGGGCGCGGCATCGGCGAGATCCGCATCCACGTAGCGTTTGTAGGCGACTTTCAGATCGGCGCGTTTGGGTTTTGGGAAAACAAATCGCGCGGTGCCGCCGGGTGATTTTTCGGCACTCATCTTCACCACCCAGTTGCGTTCGCTGGCCGCGGCGAGATCATCTTTTTCGCTGTCGAGCCGCTGGACCGCGGGTCCGCTGTCCTCGGTGCCATCGACTTTGAAGCCCGCGGGCGTGAACTCGAACAGTTCATCGAAATCCGGCACGAGCCCGCGCGCGGTCGCCTTTACTTCGAGCGTCAGCCGGCCTTCGTTCAGCGCGCGATCGTCGAGCGTCTGCGTCACGTCCATCTCGACGACGGGCCGCGTCGGTGGAGCGTCGGGGCGGGCGTCGATGAGTGGCACGGCGGATTCCACCGGCAGCACGACCGGCCCTTTGCTATCGAGAAAATCCACATCGAGCCGCAGCGACGGGAGGCGATCGACCGAGGCGTCTTTCGCTTTCAGCAGCAGGTACGCGAGCGGCGTTTCGCGCCATCCCGCGCGACCGTATCCGCGCGACTGCACCTTTTCGTCGTGGAAGGTGATGCTGAGAATCTCGAAGCCTTCGTTGAGCTTTTCGCGCATCTGCTTTTCCAGATCATCGCGGTGATCGACTGGGGCGATGCCGTAGCGGTTGTAGTAGCCGCTCTGCGTTTGGTTTTGCAAATACTTGCCGAAGCCGCCCTGGTTTTCGCGCTCCAACTCCGCCGTGTGCCGCACGCCGAAGAACACGCCGAACGGCTTGCCGTGGCCGACCGTGGTGTCGCCATCGACGCGCACGTTGAGTTCGATCTCGCGCAGCAATCCCGCGTGATATGCCGCGAGTTTTTGGATTTCCTCCGCCGCCGGGCGTTCACCGATCACGCGCAGCGCGGCGGTCATGTAGCGCGCCTTCAGATTTCCGGGAATGCTGCCCGCGTTTTCGGTGACGGCTTTCGCCAGCAGATCGAGATGCCGCGCCGCGGCGTCGCCCGGCAGCGCAAGGATCGCGGCCCTCACGCGATCGAGCTGATTCATGCTCGGCTCCTGCTGGCGCGTCACCATCGCGAGGTCGCTCGCGCCGAGATTTGCGTTCAGCCAGTATTGGAAAACGGCGGGCGTTTCATCTTTCGGCGCCAACTTTGGAAGGTTCGCGCTATAGAGTTCCGCCGCGTGTTGGAAGGCGGTGAACGCACTCTCGCGCTTCTCCACATAAACCGAGAGATCGACTTTTTTTCCGTACTGAAACTCCGCCCGATCGAACTGCGTCGTGGCCTGTAAAAGATGCAGGCTCCACTCGTCCTTGCGCGGTTCGAGTCCCTTCCGGATGAGACTTTCGAGCAGCTCGTAACCGGCCAGCACTTCCGCTTCGATTTGCGCATCCGTGCGCTGCGTTTTCGCCTGCTGCTGCACGTTGGGCTTGCGCCATTGGCTCGCGAGCCGTTCGCGCATGGTGTGCAGCACGCCCCCGAGCGTCTCCGCTTTCACCTCCGGGATTTTGCCGAGCGCGAGTTCGATCGACTCCTCGCGGAAAACCTCCGCCGGACTGTGCGCGGCGGTGAAGGCGGTGACGATCGCGGAGTCTTCCAGCGGCGGAATCGCGAGTGCGCGCAGCCGTTTTAGCATGACGGAGAGTCCCTCCAGATAGCGCTGTTGCAGGGCGCGCGTGAGCGGAATGCCGCTCTGCTGATTCATGTAGATGCCCTGGCTGGCATAGTAGCGCTGCATCTGCTGCTGCTGCCCGCGATTGGGGTCGCGCGAGGTCGCCCAAACGCCGAGCAATTCATTGCCGAGCCGCGTCGCTTCTTCCGGCAGGAAAGGCGCGAGCCGCTCGATGAACGTGAGCGCTTTTCCATCGTCCTCCAGCTTCAAATGCGCGGCGGCAAAAGTCGTGAGCGCCCGCGGAACCAAGCTGGGATCGAGGACCGCGAGCCACGCTTCATCCGGCGCGGCAGGCAGCACGTCGGAAAGGGGAATCGGCTGGAGCTTGTTTGGATCGATGTTTTGCGTCCGCTGGTTGCCGTAGTAAATCGGATTGCCGTACATGTCCGTCCGGTTTCCCTGCTGCTGCGGCGGCACGTGGAGCCCGCGGGAATAGTCCGCCTCCTCCATCCAGTTCATCGCAAAAAGATCGAACCCCGGCTGCCACTGCGCGCGCTTTTCCGAGAGGGGCAGCAGCGCATCCACGACCTGCCGCTGCATCGTCAGATTTTTCTGGCGCTTCCCCGCATCGCGTTCGGCGCGGGCGTTCGCGACTTGCTGGCCGACGGACACGAGCATCTTCATGCCTTGCTCCGCATCCTTGGTGAAAGTTTCCTTCAGCCATTGCGTCGCTTCATTCGTGGGTAAAAAGGGAAGCAACTCCGCGTTGCGCAGCGAACCGCGCTCGCGCATGTCCGCCGGGCAGTCTTTCGCGGCGAGCATCGTTTGATTGAGCTGCCAAGCGCGCGCGATTGAGGCGGCGTCGTTTTCCTGTTTCCCCTTGGTGAAAGCGCAGCGCACATGCTTTTCGAGCAGTGGAAACGAGGCGGCTTCGCAACCGGCTTCGAGCGGGGCGAGAAATGGGATCGCGAGCAGATCGCGGCTGGCATCGAGCAAAAGTTGCGCGGCACGTTCGCGCTTCACGGGATCGGTGCCGCCGAATTGCAGCGTCCCTTTTTCGAGCCGTTTCAGCAGCGGATCGGCGAACGGACTTTTCTCCAGCGCCCGCCGCAACAGCGCGCCGAGCTGGCTGATCTGATCGGCGGTGAGGTCCGCCGGGGTGATGTCGGCCAGTTCCAGTACATCGTCCTGGAGTAGCGTTGGCGACGGTTTGGGACCGCCGAGCTGCTGCTGCTGTTGCTGCATCTCCGCGGTGATCGGGATGCGATCGAGATCCTTCAGGATATGGGAAAACGCGATGGGCGCGCTTTTTGGCGGGAGCGTTTTCAGGAACGCACCGACTTCCCGCCAGCGGCCCGCGACGACGTTGAGCCGCAGGAGTTCGGGCGGCTTCGGCGGCGTGACGGCGGACGCGGCCAGCGCGGCGTGGGCTTGCAGGATCAACGCGGCATTGCGATCGAACTTCAGCGCGAGAAACTCCGCGACTGCCTTTTCCTCGGGGGTCTGTGGCTTCGGTGGTGTGGCTGCGGGTTGCGCTTCCGCCGTTGGGATTTCGGGGATTTCGGGAACTTCCTCCGGCGAATCCTGAGCGAAACAACTCACTCCGAACAGAATCGTAGCGAGGAGGAATCCGGGTAGCACGCGCGTCCCGCGCGTTGGTTTTGGCGTCCCGCCGAAACGAACTTCCGATGCCGCGTCGGTCTCGAAAACGCGAACGAACTCCAAGGCGACGCGTGAAAGAAGTGCGTGCTGGCGGGACGCCCGCACCAACGCGCGAGACGCGCGTGCTACCCGGATTCCGATGGCGCGCATCGCCAGTTTTACGATCCGCCGCGCGGCATCTCGCCCGTTCCGCCGCCGCGCGCATCCTTCGGCTTTTTCTCACCCGGTTTTTTGCACTGACTCCGGCACTGACTGCGGCATTTCTGGCTGACGTTCTTGCAGCCCTGGCAAACCTTCGGCAGCGGCAGGCTTTGCAGTTCGCTGAGGTCCATGCGTTGCAGCCGGATCGCAGCTTCCAGGTTTTCCTGCTGCCCGATCGCGCCCGCCGGATCACTCGCGAGACTGTTCTCCGCGAGCAGCCGGAAATTCTGCCGCGCGCTTTCCGCCTGGATCATCCATTCCGTGCTTGATGCGCCTTCGAGCCGCATCAGCCATGCGGCGTAATACTCCGCGGTCGCGAGATTCGTCCGCACATCATCCTGCCGCGCGGCGGGCGCGTTTGCCTTTTCCATCTCGGCGAGCATCCCGTCCATCTCCGCGATGGCTTCGGGGATTTCCCCGATCTGCATCCGCGCCTTGCTGTGCGCCAGCCGCAATTGCCAGCGCGCGGCGGTGTCGGACACGGGAGTTTTTTCGAGCGCCTCTGCGTACGCGGCGACGGCGGCGGGCCAGTCCTCGGACTGCTCGGCGCTCTGTGCGATCCCCATTTTTTCCGCGGCGACATCGCGGGCGAGGCCGCTCTGACCGGGACCGTAATGATACGCGAGCAGCGCGATCGGGGTGAGGAGCCAGCAGTAGAGGAGCAGGGTCTTGCGCATATTTGGTCTCGGTTTGAGGTGATCTTAAACATCTTACTTTTGCAGAACAACGGGCTCTTGAACATCCTGATTTCTTCGCGCCCGGACGCCTGCTTTCCACGACGTTCCGGCGAGCGCGAGCAGTACGGGCAAAGCGGCGAGCAGCGCCGCGCCGATGGCCACGCTCGCGAGCGCGAATTCACGGCGGCTTTTGCCGGTTTCATCGCGCATCGGCAGCGTTTTCGAGAGCGCGTCGAGTTGCGCGGACGGCAGATGCTTTTCGTTGATATCGTGATACGCCCCACGCAGTCGGGTCGCGAGCTGCCGCAAAGTCGGGGCGTCCTGGCGGGAAAGATGACCGTCGATGTTTTGCCCCGCGCGCGCATTCCCGACGCCCATGATGACGACCTGGCTGATGGCTGGCGGCAGCGCGGGCAGGCCAGTGTCCGGGATCGCGTCGCCGTCGCTGATGATAAGCAGCGTCGTGCTGCCCGGCTGCCACGATCGCGCGAGCACGACGGACTCCTTCACTCCCGCGATCAGCGAGGTTTTTCCTACGTTGAAAGCCATGTCGAGCGGCAGGTCGTTGAGCACATTTTTCACGACCTCAATGTCATACGTATCCACGACCACGGGTTTCGCGGTGGTGTAAAATGCGACGACGCTCACGCGCAATTGATCGAGCGCGATCCGCTCCAGCACGGACATCGCGACCTCGCTGGCGCGCGCCGCGCGGGTCTTGTCGCGGGCAGGGCCGGCGTCCTTCAGCTTCATGCTCGGGGAAACATCGAGCGCGATGATGAGGTGGCGGAAACCGCCCTCGGGCACGAGCGTCGGTCGCGCGACTTTCGGCGCGAGCAGATAGAGATGGATGAGGCCCCACGCGAGCAGCGTCGCCGCGATCGCGCGGAGAAACGGCGCGCACTGTGTCCACGCGCGCGCACTCGCGACCGGACCGAAGGCGAGCCGCGCGACGCGGGCGCAGCGGCGCGCGTGCAGCCATTCGCCAAGCGCGGCGAGCGCGGCGACTGCGACGGCGATCCATTCGGGAAATTTCATGCGCGCGGAGTGAAAGTGGCGCGGGCGCCCCGCCCGCACACTGCGGTCGAGGCGACCGCAGGACGGCGTGGCAGCCGGGGCGGCTGCCCTACTGGCGTGCGCGCTTTCACCACGGCGTATGGCGCAGCCCGAGCAGGCTCAGCATTTGCATTCCAAAAAGCCCGAGGCCGCCGCATGCGAAGGGCCAGAAGAAGTCCGCCGGCTCAGGCGCGGACGGTTTCACGCGCGCCGGTTTCATCTTCTCGATGCGCTGGAAAACTTCCCTCAGCGCCGCCGGATCGCCTGCCGCAAAAGCCTGCCCGCCCGTCATGCTCGCGATCGTGAATGTCTCATTCTGCGGAGCGCCGTCGGCGACATGGATGTAGAACATCACGATGTTATCCGCGCTGAACTCAGCGCCGATTTTCTCCGCCACGCCGCCGCTGAGATCGTAGCTCTGGCCGTCGGAAATCAGGATTACCATGCGGTCGCCCTCGGGCCGTGCGGCGAGGACTTTTTGCACCGAGCGCAGCGCATTGCCGATACGCGTGCCGCCCATGTAATCGGGCATTTTGTCCGGCCGCAGAAACGGCGCGGAGTTTCTCAGCGCCGACAAATCGCGGGTGAGGGGAACCCAATGCAGCACCTCGGTGCCAAACGCGGTGAGGCCGAACGAGTCGCCTTTGCGATATTTCGTGAACTCGATGATCGCCTCCAGCGCCGCGTCGGAGCGCGTGCCGCTGCCGTAGCCGGCCATCATGCTGCCGGAGACATCGAGGCAGAATTGCAGGTTCGTCATCACGCGCGCGTCGGCGGTCTGCGCCATGCGCTGCGGGCCGGCGAGGAGAATGATCGCGACCGCGAGCAGTCCCGGCGCGGCGAGATTGAGCAGCTTCACGAGCCGTCCGAGAAAACGACCGTGACGCGGCTGGCCATCATCGAACGGCAGCACGATGCGATGGCCGATGCGCCGCCATTCCCAGACCGCGAGCAGCAGCGGAAGCGCGAGCAGCAGCAGGAGAAAGGGGCGCGCGAAGCTCATGAAGTCGGTGTGTTTCGGTAAGGCGCGAGCATGGTTTCGAGATCGACCTTCACCGTGCCGGGACGCCGATGCAGCCAGTCTTCGAGGGCGCGGAGCAGCGCGCCGGCTTCGGGATGTTCGCGCAGGCGCGGCATCGCCTCGGCGGGTGCGAGGTTTTCGAGATCGAGCCGCTTGCGCCAATGCGCGAGCAGGAGCCGTTCGAGTTCGGCCTGCTGATCGCCGCTGAGTTTTCCCGTGCTCGCGGAGGCCACCAGCGGACGCAGCCGATCCGCGATCGTCGGTGGTGCGGCGGTCGCGCTTTTTTCCACGAGCTGCGCGCGTCCACGGCGAATGAAGAAAAGGGGAATCGCCGCGAGCGCCCACAGCGCCGCCGCACCGCCGATCAGCCAACGGTAGCTCGGCGGCTTCGCGAGTGGGGCATCGCGAGTCGGATTCAGCTCGCCGTTGTGGCCGTACGGCAGGACGCCGGAAATCATCACGCGGAGTGGTGGCAGGTCGCTCGTCGGCGCGCCGTCATCGCGGAGCAGATGCGAACGCAAATCAAAGTTGCCGGGCACGAGGCCCATGTAGCGCAGATCGTATTGGATGAACTCGCCGCGCACTTCCGCAGACGCGATGCGAAGGGTCAGCGCCGCGTTGCGTTCCGGCGGCTTCGCCTTCAGCGCGGGCGGCGGAAGCAGCACGTTCAAGCGGCCTTCGATGCCGACGCTCGGGCCTTCGGTTTGCGCGTGGCAGACGGTCGCGAGGGCGAGAAAAATGACCGGGAATATTTTCATCGCGCGCCTTTCCCCACGTTGTCGCGCCGCCGCAGGAAGCCGCGCAGTTTTGGCAGAAAGGGAACGTCGGTCCGCAGCAAAAGATGATCGATGCCACCGCGCCGCAGCTCCCGCGTCATCACGTCCTGATCGAGCCAGCGGCTGCGTCCGTGCGAGACGAAATGGCGTCCGCTCTCGGCCTCTTCGCCGCGGAAAATTCCGCCACCGATGCGCCCGAGTTCGGCGGGATCCTGCAACTGCAACACCACGCAATCGTGTTCCTGCGCCATCAGCTTCAGCGCGGAAATCGCACCTTCCTCGTGCAGATCGCTGAGCACCACGACGAGGCTGCGATTTTCCAGCACGCTGGAAAGTTCGCGCACGCGCTGCGCGAGCATCGTGCGTTCGTTCGTGCGGTAGTGCCGCAGCGAATGCAGCCACATGAAAACGAGTTCGCGCGAGAGCGAGCATTGCGTGCCGACGGTGCGTTCGCCGCAGCCGATCACGCCGACCGGGCTCATCCGCGCGAGGGCGGAAAGGGCGAGCCCGCCCGCGAGCTGCACGGCCCACGCGTATTTGCTGAGCCGCTGCGAACTCACGCACATCGACGCGGAGGTATCGACGAGCAGATAGACGGGCATGCGTTTTGGCGCTTCGTATTCCTTCACATGCACCTTGCCGGTGCGCGCCGTCACGCGCCAGTCGATCGACTTGATCGCATCGCCCGGCTGGTAGAGCCGCGACTGCACATACTCGATGCCCGAGCCGAGAAACGGCGACGAATCCGTGCCGTAGCTGAGGCTGTCCGCGAGCCGACGGACAGCGAGTTGAAATTGCCGCGCGTCGAGATGATCGCAGGCATCGAGTTGCGCGTTCATTTCCACTCCGGAATTGGTGGCCCGCGAAACACGCGAAAGAACGCGAAAATGAGAGAAGAGTGAACGGGGATCATTTCGCGTTCTTTCGCGTGT